>DATEHT010000007.1:0-272868 GCA_035279425.1 Terriglobales bacterium
AAGGTCATAGGCGTAAAACACAAGCGATTTTCCTTCTGTATAAAATACCCGGCCAAAGGCCCGGCTGGTTTTTCCTTGGGCGTTCGTATCGTACACATCAACGATGTGCAAATTTCGCGCCGCGATCAAATCTCTGATCTCCCGGCCTGCGGATAACATCTGGCGTTCCCGGTCAAGGCTGGCAGAACTCGCGGTCAATTTCTCTTTTAACTCCTGAATCTCGTACCGCGTGGCCACTGCATCCGTCTCATCCGAACGCTTGAGCTGTTCGAGTGCTGCCTCTGCTTCGCCCTCTTTGGCGCGAGCTACTTCCAGTTGCCCTTTCAGATCAACAACCAACTGCTCCTTTTGTTCAGCCTGTTCTGCCGATCCTGCTAGCGTTGACTGCACTTGATCTAGTTTTTTGGTCAACTCCGCCTTTTCGGTCCGTTCCTTTTGCACTTGCGCTTCGAGACCGCGCTTGGCATCGCTGACTTCCAACAGGTTGCTCTTTGTCTCTCTAAGAGCAGCGGCCAACAATTCCTCCGCCTTGCTGGTTTTCGTTATCTGCACTACTGGTTTCGCCTCACGGATGCGCGAATGCTCAAATGCAATTCCCACAGACACCGACAAGACGATCACCGCCACTGCCAACATTCCAATCGGAACAAATAGGGAATTTGAGCGTGGCCGCCTGTAACCCGATCCCCAGGCATCGGAAGAAAAAGTCGCACCCTCGTTGCGTGCCTGCTTCAAGATCGTCTGCCGTAACACCAAATCTTGCGTTCCAGCCATCACATCCCTAGGATCATCGTGGATGGGCAGCAAGTGAGCGTGAACTTCCTGCATGTCGGCCAGAACTTCGCGGCAGCTACCGCAGTTCTCCAAGTGCGCTTCGAGCACTTCTGCATCAGCGGCACCAATCTCGCCCCCAGCAGCCAGCGCGCAAAGTTCCTCAAATGGGCCGTGGTTCGGCATCCGCCACCTCCAATCCCATCGTGCTCTGAATGTCCTCCCCCTTTTGTGTTCGGACGTTTCTCGTCAATTGAATGATTTCGCGCAGCTTCGTCAGTCCGCGATAATAATGATGGCGCGTTGCCGCCAGTGTTTCACCACATTCACGCGCCGCCTCTTCCAAACTCAATCCCTGAAAAAAGATCAATTTGATGGCCCGTTTCTGTCGCTCATTTAGGCCCCGTAATCCCTGCCGAATCAGCCGTGCGGTTTCGCTCGTCGATAGCTGGCCGGGAACCTCAAAACAACGCCCGTAACACTCGACTGCTGCGAGATCGACGCGAGAATAAAATTTCCTGCGCTCCAGGTAGGCGCGAGCATTCAGACTACGACTGTAAGCAAACTGCAAGAGCCACATCTTCAGTGTCCCGCGCCGGGGATCGAATTGTGCCGGATGGCGAAAAACTTCAAGAAACACAGTCTGTACCACTTCTTCCGCTTCGCTCTGATCTCTGACAATACGCAGCGCGACACTCAACACCAATTGCTGATAGCGATCAACGATCACCGCCAAAGCATCATGATTGCCCGCGCCTAATTGCAGAATGAGTGTGTTATCGTCCGATTCGCGAAGTTCCTTCCAAGCTATCTTTGGCCCTTGATCAAGCCCAGCATCGGACATCAGTTGAATCCCCTTGGATAAGGCTTCCAAATCCTACGCCCCCGACCAGCGACCTGAAAACAGGAAAGAGAAGCTTGGGGCCAACAATATTTTCGTGTGGCCATGGGAAGACATCACGCTCTTTGCTGGAACCAAATTCTGAACACTAAACCAATTGTGCTGCGGTAGGCTGCGCGTCTTTTCTCGCTTCGTCTTCGCTTGGGTGGACGCCTCTTGGCCGAGGCTCGGACGGTCGCTCGGTCTAAGCGCCGGTTGCGCGCCAAAACCAACACCAAAAGCGTTTTGTCACGCACACGCGCCGACTCTCGCGCCCTGCCACCCTGCGCTTCGCTCCCTTCTCCCCCTTCTTCCGGGCCGTGCGGATTTGTTGGGCTGCGCCTGAAGTGAACAACAAATCACGCCGACCCGGCAGAAATGGGGTTTTTCAATGTTATTAACTAGCAACACCAACACCAGACCCACCAGTGCGTCTTTAGCACGCGCCAGCGTCGATTCACTCGTTACCGCCATCGAGAGCGGCCACAACGAGGTCTTTTCCTCTTACCTCGAAACCATGGCCAGATTCCACACCTACAGCGCCCGTAATGTTCTCTTAATCGCCGCACAGTGTCCGAACGCAACCCATCTTGAAGGTGTACGCAGTTGGAACGAGCTTGGCCGCTTTGTTCGCCCCGGTGAAAAGGGCGTCTTCATTTTTGCCCCGGCTGTGGGCTTTACCAAGAAAGCACAGAAGTCGGAAGAGAACGGCAACGGCAAGAAGAACGGCAAAAACAAGAAGCCTGCTGAAACCGTCCAGAACCCGCCAGAGCAGGTAGCCCACTTACTCGGTTTTCGCGGTGTTTGGGTGTTTGACATCTCGCAGACTGGCGGCGAGGAACAGCCCGAATCCCGCATCTCCTTTGACCCCGCAGACGGACTCCAAACACTGCTCGATTACGCACAATTGCGCCAGTTAAGAATCGAGTACACGGAGAAGATTGCACCCGCCAAAGGCACTTCTTACCGTGGCCTGATTCGCCTTGTACCCGGCATGGAACCCGCCGAGGCTTTCCCCGTTCTCTTGCGGGAAGTCGCCAGCCAATTACTTTATGAGACTTCACGGCGCACCTTTGTAACCCGCGCACTTCATCAGCAGGAAACCCAAGCCGCCGCTTTTGTGGTTTGTGAAGCCCTTGGACTGGACGCAAAGAGCGCCTTTGCCGATTGCCAGCTTTATTACGGCGATGCTCGACTGCTCACCGAAAGTCTTGAAGTTGTCCACCGCACCGCCGCTCAAATCCTTGGGGCACTCAGCCCCAAGGACGCAGCGCAGTCCAATCAGGCGGTGCAGTGATGGCCAGCACATTTGCAATTCCCGACATGCCGCCAGTTCTGAACGATGTGCTTGTCAGCAAAACGATTCCGCAACTTAACGACGCGCAATGCTCCGAAGTTACGCACTACCTATTTAAGTACGCTAATACGACACTCCGGCTTGCAATTGGCGAGGTTGCCTATCGCAATCACAACCAACCTCATGCGTTCGATTTGTTTCTGTCTTGCGCTGTGCCGCTGGCTAAGAAATGGGCTGTACGCAAAGCCTATCGCATGTTTCCGCATCCCACCGACTGGCAATTGGAGTGCTTTTACAACGGGGCAATTTCGTCTCTGCTGAAAACGATTCAGAGAGCCTTTCCGCTGGCCCAAACGCCCGATGCTTTTCGGCGTTTTCTTGCCTATAGGTTCGCCTGTGGAGCAACAGAAGCGTACTTCACCCGGTATGAAAACTACCGAATGGAAACGGTTGATAATATCGAACGAGTTGCGCGACCGACAACGCGCTCAAGTCCGGCTGAGCGGGAAGTAATCACCCGCGACCTGCTGGAGAAAATTAGCGAATATCCCCTGCTGCAGCGCTCCATATCAAAGACTCTTGAATGTATCAGGACACTTGGGCCGGATATGGTTCTGAAAGAGCATCAGTGGAGAGAGGAGCGTGACCCAGATCGCCGCACAAATGTGGGCCGGCCAATACTCAATGCGGAAGTTATCGCCAAGGCCAGAGGACTGACGCCCGCTTTCGTGCATTGCCAGATTTCCGCGGCCAGGAGGATTTTGCAGAAGGCATTCAATGACGATGGCAGGTTATTCCAGACTCATTGATTCTTCTTTAGGGTGCGTCGCTGACGCACCCTAAACTTTCAGTAACCTCCTTTGGCGTCGCAAAAACATCCGCGCGATAAGTGGGGATAACCCTGCAAATAAAAATCGCCGCACGGCGTGTGCCGTGCGGCGATTTGAGGTACCAAGTGCGAGTCCTTTCCAGCAAAACCCACATAGGAGTATCATGTCATCGACATTACTCTCCTTGCTGTAAGGGGCCGCGTTCCGGCACGAATGCGGCCTTTCTACCTTTCAACTATCCGCCCATGGTAGGCAATTTAGCCCACTACGGTTTCTGAGACCAGATACAGGGCTGCGTCTTGCATTCGTTGCCTTTGAACACGCAGCCCACCACAGAACCAGGGTCGAGGCACCTCCCAGCTTCGTTCGTGCTTCCGACTCCGGCTGCTGATGCAAAATACCTTGCCACAAGTCGCCGTTAGCACATTCACTGATTTGTAAATTGTTTGAGAGAATCTCAATATTTTTGGCTTGATGAAGAGCAATTTGCGTCTAACATAAGTGAGCAGTAAGAGTCTCAAAGTTATTAGGGTGCGAGCCGTGAAAGTAAAATCTTTTACCTATGAGAAAAATTGGACGGGGAAATACTACCGCCAGAGATTGCTTCCGAGTATGCAAACCATGGATAAGCACATCGCCAGCATGTTGAGTCAGGGCTGGGAGATTATGACCGAGAACTCTCACTCCGGTAATAGTCGTGGCGTTCGACCGTTTGCAAAACGCGACACCATTACGATTTCTTTTCGGAAAACTGCCTGACCAATCTCAAGATATTGAGGGAGAGGCGGAGAAAAGCCCGAAGAGTACTCCGGCAGACAAGCTCGATCTTGAGTTAAAATAGCTCCCTAACTTCTATCCCCACGCTAATCGGGCCGCGTATTTGGGAAGGCACGCGGCCCGGTTGTATTTATCCAAAGTGACTCAATGCGGACAAGGTTTCCGCGATGCCACGCTACCGAATTTTTCCGCGCGCTTTTGGTTCTTACTGAATTGAAATGGACGCACCGCACTGACTCGGCAATCGAGCCGGCAAACCGCTAATTTCGCCGCTATCCGGCATCGCAGTTGGCTGCAGCAATGGGCGCGTATTCGGATCAATCAGCACCAACTCAGCTTGATTGTCAGCCGGATCGGTCGGATTGTACATGGTGCTGTGTGCGAACCATCCATTCTTTCCCAGGCGAATCACGTCGGAATAGGCATTAGAGCTAATCCCGTCGTAAAAGAAAATTTGATCGCCGTATTCCTGATGCAACGTTGTGCCGAGGGACATCAGCTCGTTTGCATTGTGATAAGGATACTGTCGAGCGATGCGGTATACCTTCAACTCGCCATTCATGAGCCTCAGACCGACCAATGTCAGGTATTTGCTGGGTGTACTTGCATAGAAGCCCACGAAGCGCCTTTGGCCGCTAATGCCCCCGCGCGGAGATGGACTACATTCATAGGCGTACTTGCGGAGCGCCGCAAGATTTTGCTTGGTGATTAGGTTGTAATTGAATAACCCGTACTTCAGGCTCACGGCGTCTGCAAGTTGCTTCTGATCTTCGCTGGAGTAGCCGCGAAAAGCAATTTCGGGCTTGCATGACAGACCGTCGCAGGCTGCCTTGGTGACATCTTTTGGAACCAACCAGTCCACTTGCTCGAAATGGCGATCCTTGATGTTTTGTCCGATGCAAAATCCATCCAGACACAAATCTGCTTGTTTGCCGATCTGAGCGGACATAGGCAAAGCCGTTACGAGGCAAGCCCAACAAATAATCCAGAATCGTCTCATAAAAGGGATTTTCGACCGTTGTTATAGCCCGATTAATTCACGCCGGCTGTTAACGTCTTGAACTCCAGCGCGAAATTTGCCTCAATCGCCTTGGGCGTCATGATCGAAAACAGGTTATCGAAAGCCACATGATATTTGCCGGGGCGCAAAACGAGCCTCACCGTTCCGACCGTGGCCTTTTGACTGTTATAGAGCGCCCGCGACGCGTGATGATTTTCCCAATTGACGTAAGCGTCATCGTCCATCACCCAAACCTCAATCGTGTTGCGTGGCCCGCCGGTCGCTTGAAAATGGCCTTCAAGTTTTGCGACGTGCCCTTCGGGGACGATAAACGCGCAAGTTTTTGCCGAGTGCGCGGGGATCGTAAATGCCTGCTCGCAGAGTGCTTTGGGCTGCATTTCAGTCTGAGCTGATAGCGGCAGCGCCAGCCCGAAGACGAACGCGATCCACATTACTTGCTTACTGAACATACGTTGAGTTCCTCCCTTTATCCGAGAATTGTGTCAAATCAGGAGGACTGGCGCATGTTACCGAAGTCAACAGTTTCTGCCCTACCAAAATGCGATTCGGCTGCCCATCGCTACATCTTCTTCGCACAAAGATGCAATGTCACCGAAGCACCCCATATTCGCTTTGCTGATGATGAAGAGAGTGTCCGCATTACTCTCGCAATGATGCCGAAGTCGAAGCGTGACTACGGCCGCCACGGTCGCCGAAGCTCTAGGCTCCATCGCGCGCAACAGATCTGACTTCGTGTCGCTTCAACTTGCTACAGCCGTAACACAAATTTGTCAAAAAATTGTGACCAGGATGTCACCAATGCTTTTCTCCCCGGCTTTGAACCGCGCGTAATGTCGTTGATTTAAATGAATCGAGAATCCTTCGAGCTAACAGGTACAGTCTCAACCCGGCTTCACATACAGTCAACACGGTATATACATTTTTATTTTTCTACTTCATATTTCCGAGCAAGCTAAGTAGCTGAATTCTCCTGAGAGCAGTAAGTCTAGGCTCTCTCGTTGTGACGACTTCGTCGAAGCCGCTCACGTTTGGTCTGCACACGGGCGTGGTCTAAGTAAATCGAGGGACAACTAATCGCCATTTAGCCGCATTGCGCGGGAGGACGGATATGTGTCGTTACAGCCTTATTGCAATTTTTTTCTGGTCAACTACTTTGATTGCTCAACAAACCGGAAGCGATCCAACTGCCATCGCGCTAGCACAGAAATCGGTTTCCGTGCTCACTGGAGGAACGGTGATCAGCGATGTAACCCTGAGCGGCAATGTCATCTCGATGCTAACGAACGATACCGACACAGGGACTGCAATCTTTGAAGCCAAAGGGCAACAGGAAAGTTTAGTCACTCTAAGACTGACCAGCGGGAATCGGCTAGAGGCACGCAATGGCAGACTGGGAATGCCAGGCGGCGCATGGGCGTTTGGCGGCAAGGCCTCAACCCGTATGGCGCAGCACAATACATGGACCGATTCCGCCTGGTTCTTTCCGGCATTGTCGTCGCTTTCACAAACAACAAATCCCCAGTTTATTTTCAGCTATCTCGGCCAAGAGCAACACAATGGATTGCCTTCGCAGCACATCCGAGTATTTCAACTCCCGCCTCCAGGTATGGCAAATTCTCCGGTCTCGGCTCTGAGCACGATGGACTTCTATTTGGATGTGAATTCCTATCTACCACTTGCGGTTGCGTTCAACCAACATGCTGACGACAACATTGGAACCAACATCCCTGCGGAAATTCGATTTGCGAACTACCGTTTGGTTCAAGGAGCACAAATCCCTTTCCACTTCCAAAAGCTGTTAAACGGTGACCTCGTTCTCGACGTGACCGTGACAGGTGCCCTGTTGAATACAGGGTTGCTGGACGGCATCTTCAACCTTCTGTAATGCGTAGGAGAAAATCAGAATGAACCGCGCACAGACATTCTTCGCCTGCCTACTACTGATCCTCTTGACGGCCTTCCGGCCCGCCATAGCCCAAGTAACGACGGGAACCCCACCGTTTGGAAGTTTTGGGGGTGGCCCCTTCGACACGGTGAATCTGGGCAATTTGAATGTCCATATGGCAGTACCCATCATGAACAAGTCCGGGCGCGGGATTCCGTTTACCTACGCGCTCACGTATGAAAGCTCGATTTATCAAATTGTGACGACTAACGGCGTTCAGATGTGGGAGCCGGTTACAAGCATCGGAAATATCGAAAGCTATTGGGGTTGGCAGGGGTTGGGACCAGTGATTACCCCGTACGTCGGCTATTCTCTTAAGCAGAGTACAGGCCAATGTTTTGTGTTCCCCTCGGCTACATTATCGTCCTACTCAATAACGTCATATTCCAATTTCGCTTATCACGATACTGCCGGCACTGCGCATTCGTTCCCGAACTCGTTTCAATATATTAGCGGCGCGCCAGCAAATCAGTCGGGCGGAAATTGCCCAGCAAATGGCCCACAACCGTCCACCGCACAAACCGCTTCGGCATTCGACGGGTCGGGATTCAGCCTTACGGTTCAACCACCTACCGGTGGAAATGCTTCGGGGTCCCTGGTCTATCGCGACGGAACAGTAGTGAGTGCGCCATTTCTTAGCAGCCCGCCCATGACGTCCAGCCCGTACGCCATGACAGACGCCAATGGCAACAAAATCAGCTTCAATAACGGGGTTTATACAGACACCCTCGGGACGAGTGTGCTGACCGTCAGCGGTACACAGCCAAGCCCAACGACGCTCACCTATACTGGCCCCGCCGCGAGCCAGCATTACCAGGTCAACTACACTCCGCTTAACATCAAGACCAATTTCGGATGTGGCCCACGAGAGTACAGCGCCAACAACGTTAATCTCATCAGCACAATCGTTCTCCCGGACAATTCCCAATACAGTTTTTCTTACGAAGGCACACCGGGCAATTCCGGATTCTTCACAGGCCGCATTTCACAAATTACGCTTCCAACGGGCGGCACAATTCAGTACAACTACACATTCAGTGGTTCAAATGATGGAATCAACTGTTCGGATGGAAGTACCATGGTACTGCAGCGGACGCTCAGCCCCAGTGGAGCGTGGCAGTACACAAGGGCCGGCTCGGGTTCAGCCTGGACCACCACCGTCACCGATCCTGCTAGCAACCAGACGGCGATCAATTTTGAGGAGTTCCAGTCGAATTTCTATGAAACCCAGCGACTTGCATACCAGGGCAGCACCGGGGGAACACTACTCAGCACGAGCATCAACTGCTACAACGGCCAGAGCATCAGTAACCCTTCAGCTTGCTTCAACACACCGATAACGGCCCAAGTTACGCGAATTACCAACTTCTCCTATTCACCGAACGCCGCCGGAGTACAGAAGGAGACTGACAGCACCTATGATCAATTTGGGTTGATTCATGAAGTGGACGACTACGATTACGGAAGCGCCGCAGTGGGGAGCCTGCTCCGAAAAACAGCGACTTCCTACGCCGTGCTGAGCAACGGGATCGTAGATCGCCCTGCGAGTGTCACCATCAAAGATCCAAGCAACAACGTTAAGGCATTCACAGCTTATACCTATGATGAGGGTACGCCCGCCACGACGACAGGAACACCGCAGCACGTATCGATCAGTGGTCATCGTGGCAATTTGACTACGGTACAAGCAGAGGCAAGCAGTTCGGCAAGCCTGTACAGAAAATATGCCTACTACGATACTGGAATGCTGCACACTTCGACTGATGTCAGCACCTCGAGTACGACCAATGGGGCTACCACGACTTACAACACGACTTCGTGCGGTAATTCCTTTGTTACCTCGATAAGTGAGCCGGTGGGCGGGATGTCTCGCTCCTTCACATGGGATTGTAACGGCGGTGTGATGCTGTCAGTCACCGACGCGAACAGCGCAACGAGCAGCACAGCCTATAGTGGCACTAATTACACAAACGTTTTCTGGCGTCCATACAGCACCACAGATCAGGCTGGAACGACGACAGATTACTTTTATATCTTAAATACAGCTACTCCCCCCGTCGCATTTCAAACTGAAAGCAAATATCACACTCCGTTCAACGGAGGGAATTCAACTGTAGACAAAGTGACCACAAATGATGGCTTCGGACGCACTACTTTCAGCCAAACGAGGCAGGCCCCTGGTGCTTCTAATTACGATACAACCGCGACCTGCCGTAACAATTTGGGCCAGGTAACTTTGACCACACTGGCGTACAGCACGACTCTGGCATCTAGCAGCACGCCCTGCCCTTCTACAAGTCCAGGAACGGCCTATACATACGACGCACTCGGTCGAACACTCAGTGCAAACGACAACTTTACTGGAGGTGGGACTACTAGTTACTCTTACAGCAAGAATGATGTACTGCAAACACGGAATTCGCCCACGCAGAGCAAACAAAATGAATATGATGGTCTTGGTAGACTAAAATCCGTTTGCGAAATCAACAGCGGAACGACTTCATGGCCTAGCGCATCATGCGGCCAGAACACGTCTGCCACTGGTTACCTCACTTCATACACATTCGATCTGCCTGGGAACCTCACGGGCGTTACCCAAAATGCGCAAGCAGCCAGCAACCACCAAACGAGATCTTATTCCTACGACATGTTAAGCCGCTTGATCTCGGAAACAGACCCTGAAGCCAATAATACCGCGATTACATACAGCTATGATTCGCTCGTGAGTGATACAGCCTGCGGCAGCATCACTTCTGCGGGCAATCTCTTGAAACGGCTGGATGCGGCAGGAAATGCAACTTGTTACGCTGGATACGATGCACTGCATCGGGTCGGAAACGTTGCCTATCCCTCTTCTTCCGCTCCAAGCAAGCACTTCGTTTACGACGCTGCAACTGTGAACGGCACTGCTATGTCAAATGTCAAAACGCGTTTGGCCGAAGCTTATACCTGTACCGGAGCGTGCAGCACAAAGATTACTGACCTCGGTTTCAGCTATACTGCGACGGGCCAGACGTCCGACACCTGGGAATCCACCCCGAATTCGGCCGGATTTTATCATGCCAATGCGATCTATTGGCCGAATGGATCAACTGAAACTTTGGCCCTTACAGGCTTACCCACGATCACTTATGGGACCGATGGAGAAGGCCGTACTCTGACGGTCTCAGCCAGTTCCGGCCAAAACCCGGTCACGACCACTTCCTACAATTCAGCGGGTCAAGTAACCAGCGTCACTTTTGGATCGGCTGATTCAGACACTTTCACCTATGATCCCAACACAGGGCGCATGACGCAGTACAAATACACAGTCAATGGGTCTTCCATTGTCGGCACACCGGGCTGGAATACAAACGGCACTATGGCAAGCTTGGGCATCACCGACCCATTTAACAGTGCAAATACTCAGAGCTGCAGCTACTCTCATGACGGTATGGGCCGGGTCGCCAGTGCGAGTTGCGGTACGACTTGGTCCCAGACGTTTACTTACGACCCGTTCGGCAATATCACAAAATCTGGGTCGATAAGCTGGCAACCGGGATATAATTCGGCGACAAATCGTTACACGCTTGCTGGCACCAGCTACGACGCCAATGGTAATGTTCTCAACGATTCCGCTCACACTTACACATGGGACACGCGTGGTCGCCCGCTGACGATCGATACGATAGGACTGACTTATGACGCTCTCGACCGCATGGTCGAGCAAAACATTTCGGGAACTCTGTTCCAGATTGCATGGGCGCCCTCCGGGTCTAAGCTGGCCATTTTTAGCGGTCAAACACTGAAGCAGGGTTTCGTTCCTTTGCCTGGCGGAGCAACCGCTCAGTATCACTCGTTTGGTTTAGGCTTCTACCGCCACGCCGATTGGCTGGGCAGCGAACGCCTGGAGACCGCCCCAGATCACAGCATTCAACAAGACGTTGCTTATGCACCTTTTGGAGAAAATTACTCGGCCATAACCGGAGGTAATGGCGATCTTTCTTTCACTGGCCAGAACAAAGATACCGTGTTCCTGCAATACGATTTTCGATATCGACAATACGCTCCTAAGCATGGTCGCTGGACTTCACCTGATCAGGGCGGCCTGCTAAATGCAAATGCATCAGACCCGCAGACTTGGAACAAGTACGCCTATGTGGGGAATCGACCATTGAACACAACCGATGCGTTAGGATTATTTGGGGACTGCCCGGAAGGCGAAGACTGTTGTGATCCGTTCTTTGGTTGCTGCGATCCATTCTTTGGATGTGGCGGTCCACCGTGCGATCCGGAATTCGATTGTTGCGATCCGTTAGATCCATTTTGCGGTGGACCCGGACCGGGACCAATTCCCCTGCCGCCGATAGGGTTCCCCCGACCTCCGCAACGAATTGGCGGTGTCTGGCCAGACAATGAGACCTTGGGACTGCCGGGGGGATTGAACGCGCAACCGCTCGGGAATCTAGGAGACTTGTTTGGGCTCTTACCAAACCTGAATTGTGGCGACTTTGTGCAGTGCGGCTCGCTGGGTCCATTTGGCTTCGAGGGAGAAGGCACCGCAACGATAGGTATTGGTGTGTGTGCTATCACTCCTGGCTGCCAAGAGGTTCTTCTTGGAGGCATTATTTTTGCCGGAACGTTCGTGGCAACAGAACTTGCTATCGACAAGATCAAACAGTTAAAAGCTGATATCCAATTTGCGCGGGAAGTTCAGAGACAAGTCGAACAGATATGCGGCCATCCAGTGGATTCAGATCAAATTCATGATCTTTTACATTGGGGCCACTACGGAAGTTTGAAGGAAGCTGTTGATGACATAGTTGGAATAGTCTGTCCGGGCAAAGCATCTGGGGGTGAGTGATGGTCGAAGCAGTGAATCCAGAAGAATTGGTTAAGAAACTTATTGGCCAAGCACCGTGGAGCGTTATGTTAGGCGCTGGTTCTGTTTTGACTCTAGACTTCGGAGTTCGTGACCCACGACAATCGGGGGTCAGAATTCACGGCGAATGGCGGTTATGGCTCTATGAATGTGCATGGCGGTTGGAGTCAGGGGACACGATTCTTACAGCGAGTGAACACCAACGCATGTTAGCGTCCAATGCAGTCAGGAGTTTGCGCGGGATAAAAATTACGAACCTTGTAATCGCCCGGCCCAGTCTTGATCTGGAGATCACCTTTGAGAACCGCAGCAAACTACGCACCTTTGCAACGACCGCAGGTGAAGATCATTTTAGCGATCAGTGGGTTTTATTCACTCCGCAACTCGTCTCCGTGATAGCGCGTGGTGACCAACTGATGACAGAATCCTATGGTCACCTGGCCACGACAGATAAGGAGTGACATCGCTTCTGCAGTGAAGATGTCATGACGCTGATATTAAATGCCATACTTCTGTATCGTATTCATCCAATCACCGCGCCTACAATGTCTTGCGGGATAGAAAACAGCGAAATCGTAGACGGAAAAGTTCGGAAATCGTCCGTTAATCCCCGCCATATAGTTCAGGGTCCCTCGCTGCGCTCGGGATTTCGGCGTGCGGCTCAGACGCCGCGCAAGCGCCTCAAGTTCGAATCCCTCCCTCTCCGCCATAGATCTCAGGTCCCTCCGCCAGAATAATCCGCGTTCCGATTCAATATCCTGCTCGTCGATCCTTTGTGTTAAAGAAGGACGGGATAACTTCTGGGCCAGCGACAACTCGCGTAACGTCATCATGACGGTCGAGGCAATATACTGCCGGAAGGCGGTGAGGGGTGCTAATTATCTTTGGCGGCCTGCCAGGGGTCGGGAAAACAACGATTGCCCGGGAACTGGCGCGCTATATCGGTGCGACGTACTTACGTATCGACTCGATTGAGCAAGCGATCCGGGACTGCCAGAATATCGCTGGACCTCTTGATGAGGCAGGTTACTGCGTAGCCTATGCTGTTGCTGAAGATAATCTTCGGATCGGGCGCACGCTAATCGCCGACTCGGTCAATCCGCTAACAATTACTCGGGATGCCTGGCTGCAAGTTGGGAAACGCGCACAAGTGAAATCATTGAAATCGAGGTTATCTGTTCAGACTCTTTTGAACATCGATCCCGAGTGGAAAGACGTTCCCCGGAGATCCCCGGGATAAAACCGCCAACTTGGGACGAGGTCATCTCTCGCGAATATCATGCTTGGGATCGCCAGCATATTGTGATCGATACTGCTAAGAGAAGTGTGGAGCAAAACGTAAAGCTTCTTCGAGAAGCGATATCCGATGCGGTGACGTAAACACGCTACTCTCGAATAACGAGCTGAAGGTAACTCTCGTTTCTCTCCGCCGTATAGTTCAGGTTCTCCGTGCGCGAAAGAATTCCTGGAGCAGTTCCGCACAGCTTCCTGCCAATACGCCTCGCCGCACTTCAATTTTGTGATTGAGGGCAGGATGGTTCAGAACCTGCATAACTGAATGTACTGCTCCTGCTTTTGGATCTTCCGCCCCGTAGATCAGCCGACGAATCCGTGCGTGCACCATCGCTCCGGCACACATGGCGCAGGGCTCAACGGTCACGAATAAATCGCAGCCGGTGAGACGATGGTTTCGAACCGCAGCGCCGGCCTCGCGCAGTGCGACGATTTCCGCATGCGCCGTCGGATCGGAATCGCTGATATTGCCATTGAATCCGCGGCCGATGATTTTTCCTTCGGCTATAACGACCGCGCCTACCGGAACTTCGCCTGCCTCGAGAGCGCGTTGAGCCATCCTCAACGCCTCTTGCATCCAGAGTTCGTCGTTTTCTGGCAGTGAACCGTTGGGCACGATGAGTATTGTAACTAGGCTAACCGCGCTTCGAGCTCCGCGAGCGACTCGACGCGTGCGAGGTCGCGATCTCGATATGCGCCGGCCACGTCGAACAGAATCGACTCCATGCCGTAGCGAGTTGCGCCGAGATAGTCAACGGAATAGACGTCGCCGACATAGAGGCTTGCGGCTGGTGAGACGTTCAGGCTGCGGACGGCGGCTTCGAAAATGGCCGGATGTGGTTTTTCCTTTCCCACAATGCCGGAATCGGTGATGGTTTCGAACAAATCGGCAATGCCGCAGCGGGCGAGAACATCGGCAATCTTCCCGTCGGCATTAGAGATAACCGCCAGCCGGTAATTGCGGCGGAGCCGTTGCAGAATTTCGCGAGTGTCAGGCCTGATTTCGCACCAGTTGGCCGAAATCCGGGTGCAAGCGACTAGATCATTGCACACCGAAGGGTCCGAAAGCTTGAGTTCGTCGAGCAATCGAGAGTAGTAGATCTGCCAAAAGCTGTGGTCGATGGATGAATTGCTCTCCAGCAAAGAATCGAACTCGGGTTTTGTCCGGCGCTCCACTTTCTGCAACAAATCTTCAGAAGGGAAGATTCCTAGGTCGTGCAGCCCCCGGAGCATGAGTTTGCGATTCGGGAAGAGCAGGGTATTGCCCACATCGAAGAAAACAGCGTTGGGCCGCATGAGTTCAGTGTATAGGGAGAGCGGCGTTGTTCGTGGCTCGTGCTTCGTGGGCCACTGGTCAGTGATTGGGGCACACCAGTGAATGCTAACCACTGCCCACTGACCACTTATCCCGAGCCGCGAATCACGAACCACGAATCACGAACCACGAACCACGAACCACGAGCCCCGAATCACGAACCACGAGCCCCGAATCACAAATCACGTGCCACGGTTTTGCGCTATCATTCAGCAAGGATGGCGAAGAAATCCAGCCTCGACGTGACCTGCCCATGCTGCTCGGCGGTAATGAAAGTTGATGCGGGCAACGGCGCGGTTATTTCTCATGTAGCGCCTATCAAGCCGAAAATGTTCAACGACCTCGACGAGGCCGCCCGCGCAATGAAGGAGCAGGACAGTCGTCGCGATTCCATTTTCCGGCAATCGGTCGAAGCCCAAAAGAACGCAGCCGACTTGCTGGAGAAAAAATTTCAGGAGGCCTTGCGCAAAGCGAAAGAAACGCCGGATACCGGCAGGCCGATCCGCGATTTCGATCTGGACTGAGTTCAACTGCTTTTAACGCGCGCCCACTCCCACAGTCTTGGAGGAAAGCAAAAAGGCCGCCATTCGGCGGCCTTTTCCCCTCAAATTCCCAATCGCTTAGAGAGTTGATTCGATCTCGAAACCCCAGGCTTCGAGCAAAGGTTCAGGAATATACTTCGAATTCTTGTTCCGCCGAGCCCACTCGCGCAAACGAGTCGAACGCAAGTACTGGTCCGGTGTGAGCTTGTACTCCTTCACAACTTGCTCGAACTCAGTCACCGTGGGAACAATCGGCCCGATGGGTTCCGGTTTACCCCAATTTGGATTGCCGCGTCTTTTAGCCATGAAAATTCCCCGTATCAGATTTGTGCTTAAAAATATTAGATTCCGGAGACCCGAGGAAGGATTCTGAATCCTTCTCTCTTTACACAGAACGAAACCGCGAGAAAACCACCCAGAACCGCAAACGGATATCAGAAGGCCAGCCGGAAGAATCGATTGTACGTCAGCTCCTCGCAAAGTCAATGATCAAGCAGGGGCTCTGCTGGAAACCCACTCATAATAAGGCACTTACAAGAACATTCTTTGTCATTTTGGGAACACATCCTGGAGTGATGGGGCCAGAGATTACGGCAGTAATCCACCCGTTCGACGTAGGCCTTTCAGGTCGGAGGTAAGGCTGGTACAGTCGAGCAAAGGAAAGTACGTGTCTCCTTTCGCGCAAGCCACATTGCGGGCGCTTTTAATGTGCTCTGATGACAAAGTCGTCAGAGTGCTTCGCCGTGTTCTGACCGATTTAGAAATTGGCGTGGAGCACTGCCCACAGCTCGATAGTGCGATACAAAAGCTTACGCGACAACGATTTGAAGCAGTCATAGTTGACTGCACCACGCCCGCGATCGCGGCCAAAATCCTGAAAGGCATTAAGTCTGCTCCGGCCAACAATCGCGCCATAGCGGTAGCGATCATCAACGGCCACGAGGATTTGAAGCGCGCCTTTGAACTGGGCGCGCACTTCGTACTGCTGAAGCCCATTGAGCTCGACCGCACCAAAGCCAGCTTTCGCTCGGTGCGCGCGCTGATGAAGCGGGAGAGACGGCGCCATGCCAGAATTCCGGTCGAGCTCTCAGTAAAGGTTCACCTCGAACGCGCCGGGCGAACTCTGCACGTTCACACCGCCGACCTCAGCGAAAATGGCATGGCAATCAAGAGTAGAGTGCAATTGCCGCCCTCGTTTGGGCTGCAATTTGAGCTGCCCGGCGTGGATGGTGACATTCAGTGTCGAGGCGAAATTGCGTGGGAAGGCAGGCCGCTTCAGGGAGTCCGTTTTCGAGATGTTCCCGAGCATGCCAGTGCGGAACTGAAAGCTTGGATCGCTCGCCAACTGGTCAGCGAGGCCGATGATCCACCAGTGAGCTGCAGGCTTACCGATCTGAGTTTGAGCGCATGCTACCTGGAGACAGAGTCTCCTTTCCCCGTGCGCACGCGTTTGCAAATCAGGATGCGGGTTCGGGAGTCAGAGCTTGAGACCGAGGGTATCGTGCGCGTGATGCATCCCGGGTCGGGCATGGGAGTGCAGTTCACAAACCATTCTGACGAAGAAAGGAAGCGCGTGGAAAATTTCATCGAAACTCTGGTGAGAACAGAAGGCGCAGTGCCCGACGTCGAAGTAAAGCCGGACAGCATTGATAACAGTCCTGAAGCAGTTTTAGAGCAGCAGAAGTGCGGCGACGGTGGTGATCCATTGCTGTCATTGTTCCATGCCGGTGCCGAGCTTCCGGCGGCTGATTTCCAGGCGGAATTGCGCAAGCAGCGAGGTGTGTCGCAGGCGGTGAGTGTCTAACGCAATTCCCGCGCAGAAATCAAACTCAACGCGTATCCCACGCTGAAAGTGACAATGGTTCCGATCGCAACCCACCAAGTCCAAGGGACTGCAGTAAATTTCCAGAGATAAACTTCGGCAGCAAATCCAAAGACCATTCCCAGCATGCTGCCATTCTGGTTGGCGCGCCTGGTGAGCACGCCCAGCAAAAACACTCCCAGCAGTGCTCCGTACGCCACGGAGGCGATTTGCAAACCCACCTCCACGACGCGGCTCACGCTGTGCAGCGAAAGTATCGCGAGCACGAAGAGAACACTGGCCCAGAAAACTGTCGCCAGACGCGAAAATAAGATGCGCTTGTTCTCCGCGCTCTGCGGCCGGATGCGAACATAGAAATCCACTATCGTACTCGAGGAGAGAGAGTTGAGGGCCGCACTTAAGTTCGACATTGCAGCAGCAAGAATCGCGGCAATCAGCAGCCCGGAAATTCCGTGCGGCATTTTATTCACAATGAAGGTTGGATAAATGCGGTCGGGTGTGCCGAAGTGCGATGAAGGGACCATGTAGTACGCGAACAGCATTACCCCGATTAGCAGAAAAAGGCTGAACTGAAACAGGATCGCGACGCCACTCGAAAGCAGAGCTGCCACTGACTGACGCTGGTTACGCGCCGCCAACAGTCTTTGTACGATCAGCTGATCTACGCCGTGGCTGGCATTTATGAAGAACGTACCTCCGATAACGCCCGCCCAAAAGGTATACGGTTTCCAAAACGTCCACGAGAAGTCGAAGACTTGAAATTTATTAGCCGACACTGCGATCTGGTGAATATGAGCCCAACCACCGGGAACGTAATGAATGACGGTTAATACCCCAAGCAATGTGCCGGCGATGTAAATCGTGGTTTGTATCACGTCCGTCCAGATCACCGCCGCTAAGCCGCCTTCGAACGTATAGATCAGGGTCAGTACAGTTATGATTGCGATGGACGCGATTTCGCCGGTACCCAGAGCGATTGAAACCACGATCGAAACTGCGTAAACGCGGACTCCTTCCGCGGCCGCCCTGGTTAGCAGAAATAGCCCCGATGTCACAACCCGCAGGCGCGATCCGAAGCGCTTTTCGATCAGCTGATATGCGGTGAAGAGTTCCCCACGGACGTAGTGAGGAATCAGCACGAATGCGATGATGAACCGGCCCAGCAGATATCCCATTACGACCTGCAGAAATGTAAAGTTGGTGTCGTAAGCAAGGCCGGGAATGCTGATGATGGTGAGCGTGCTGGTTTCGGCTGCGACGATCGAGAGCGCGATCGCCCACCACGGAATGTCACGCCCCGCTAGAAAGTAGTCGCGCAATGTGCGCTGGCGTTTGCGGAACCGAATGCCAAACAGAGTAATGCCGATCAGGTAAATAGCGATGATCGCAAGATCGACGTGGTTGAGGCCCATTGCTCTGAGCTAGGGTAGCGGGAATTTAGCTGAATTGTGGCACGGGTATCTAGAGAGTGATCAGCCCTACCTGATCGGAGTGAGGTCCGTCACCGGCAGGTCCCAATGAGCAAGCAAAATCTCGAAGCGGCGCTGCTCCTCGCGCTTGTAGGTTTCTTGATCGGGCCAGAGCTGCTTGATTAGATTTTCCTCGTCGGGATTCGCCGTGGTTGCGACTGTCGAGTTCTTGAACTTAATCGTCACGCGATAGTCCCAGCGCGCGTCTTCAGTCATGTGATTGGCCGGCGTTTCAATCTTCACGGAGAGCGCACGTCCATCCTCCACCAGTTTCTTGAGGAGAGGATAGTGGTTCTTAAGAAAAAGCTGCAGGAACTCCTGCTGATGTCCCCATTGGACCTTGTAGTAGTACTCCATGGTGTAGGGCTGGTTCGCAGCGCCCTGCGGGGGAGCGCCTTGGGCCAGAAGAGGAAGTGTGAAGAAAGCCCACAGCAAGATAAGCCAGAGACTTCGCATGTATTCTCCAAAGGCAAAATCCCACCCTGCCGCAAAGAAACGCGACATGAGTGGGGTCCGATTGAGTCTTAGTCTTACTAACCCGCGACGGCTTCTTTCTCGACATCTTCCAGAATTCCGAACGAGGCGTCGAGCATTTCCTGGTCAACTCTGCGGTTGGTGCCCGTGGCTTCGGCAAGCGGTACCGAGACGATCTTGTTTCCGCGCAGAGCCGCCATTCGTCCGTATTCGCCACGATGTACCATATCGATCGCACCTAGACCATAGCGAGTGGCGAGAACGCGATCGAAGGCGGTGGGAGAGCCGCCACGCTGAACGTGACCCAGCACAACCGTGCGCGTTTCAAATCCAGTGCGGTGCTCGAGCTCGTGGGCTAAAGCATTGGCAATGCCGCCAAGACGCGCATGACCGAACTCGTCCTTCTCTTCGTTCATTTTGACGTTCCCATCACCGGTCTTGGCGAACTTCGCACCTTCGGCGACCACCACAATACTGAAATAACGCCCGCGCGCATGGCGCATGCGGATTTTGGCGGCAACTTTATCGATATCGAATGGCTGCTCGGGAATCAGAATCACATCGGCGCCGCCCGCAATCCCGCTATAGATTGCGATCCAACCGGCGTCACGCCCCATGACTTCGACGACCATGACGCGATTGTGCGCCTCAGCGGTCGTATGTACTCGATCAATTGCCTCGGTCACGATATTGACCGCGGTATCAAATCCAAAGGTGAAATCGGTGCCGGAAAGATCGTTATCGATTGTCTTTGGTACGCCCACGACTTTCACGCCTTTGTCGAAAAGTTTAGTCGCGACAGAAAGCGTATCGTCACCACCGATCGCGATCAGAGCATCAACGTTGTTTCGCTTCAGTGTCGCGATGCAGGTATCGAGACCATCGACTTTCTTCGCAGGATTGGTTCGTGAAGTGCGGAGAATCGTTCCGCCGCGCGGCAGGATTCCTGCGACCGCCTGCAAATCGAGCGGCATGGTTTTGTTTTCCATGAGTCCGCGCCAACCTTCCAGGAAGCCGACGAACTTGTCGTCAAAGTGAAAAGTGCCCTTGCGGACCGCAGCCCGAATCACCGCATTCAATCCCGGACAGTCGCCGCCGCCCGTCAATATGCCAACCTTCATCGCCTGCTCCTCTGGTGCTACAAAATGGATTTTCCGCAGCTCGGAATGAGATGCCGTCCGCGGAATACACTACACGCGCGCTCTTGTGGGACGGAAACATTAGATTATCACCCGATTCGCTTAGCTGAAAGGCGCAGAGTATTGGATTTTATGATTGCGAGTATCGGCGATCGGAGCATTTATCGAGTAAACGTTTGACGTGCTGCGCCCATGCGTCTGTCTAGTACACTCTTCGCAATGCGTGTCTTGGGCATCGACTGCGGCACCGAGTGCACCGGCTACGGAGTGGTAGAGCTGGACAGTAAAGACAAACTTGCTTGCATTTCGTTCGGTGGAATTCGGTTGTCTTCGCGTGAAGCCTTACCGATCCGACTATCGGCGATATTTACTCGCCTCGGCGAACTCATCGAGCTGCATCAGCCCGACCGGGTTGCGATTGAAGATGTGTTTTACGCCGTGAACGCGAAATCAGCTCTGAAGCTCGGTCAGGTGCGCGGTGTCGCAATGTTAGCGGCTTCATCGCGACAGATCGAAGTCGCAGAGTATGCGCCCCTGACGATCAAGTCTTCGGTGGTCGGCTACGGCCGCGCGGAAAAAGAACAGGTACAACTGATGGTGGCTAGACTGCTCAACCTCGAGGAAATTCCTCATCCGACCGATGCCGCTGATGCGCTTGCTATCGCGATCTGCGATCTGCACACTCACGCAACGCTGACTCGCCAGAAAGTTGTGGCCGGCTAGCTACACCCGGTCGATTACCACCGATTGCAGGACTACATCCTTATTCGGACGGTCGTTCCGGCCGCGAGCAAGGTTGGCGATCTTGTCTGCGATCTCCTGGCCTTCTACGACTTCGCCAAAAATCGTGTGCTTGCCGGTAAGCCATTGAGTTGGCGCAACCGTAATGAAAAACTGCGAGCCGTTCGTGTTCGGTCCGGCATTGGCCATGGCGAGTTTGCCGGGCTTGTCGAATTTGTGGGGTGAGTTTCTGGTTTCATCTTCAAATTGATATCCGGGGCCGCCGAAACCGGTACCCGCGGGGTCGCCGCCTTGCACCATGAAATTGGGGATCACGCGGTGGAAGATCGTGCCATCGTAGAGGCGGTCGGAACTCTTTTTCCCGCTGCTCGGGTGTTTCCACTCGCGCTTGCCTTCGGCGAGATCGGTGAAATTCTGCACGGTTTTGGGCGCATCTTTTTCAAACAGACGGCAGACGATGGTGCCTTCGGAAGTGTTGAAAGTTGCGTAGGTGCCGGGTTGGCGGGCCATAATTTTCCTTTCTAGCTGTCATTCCGAATGGCTTCAGCCACGAGGAATCTGCACTTCTTAGAGTAGCTCCCGTTGGCAAAACTCTCCCGAATGCACGGCGCTACTTTGCCTTTGTTGCCGGCTTCAATGGGTGGTGCACGGGCGCGTGTGTTCCTCCCGCGTGCAGAATCGTAATCTTGTTGACTTTCACAGGATCGTCGGGTCGATCGTTCGCCATATTGCGCGGCATGCGCGCAATCTCTTTCACGATCTCAACGCTTGGGTCATCACACTGCCCAAAAATCGTGTAGTTGCCATTCAAGCTCGGATATGGCACTTCGGTGATGAAGAACTGGGAGCCGTTTGTATCCGGGCCGGAGTTGGCGTACGCGAGGCGCCCCGGACGGTCGAATAACAGATCGGGTGAAGTCTCGTTCTTAAACTTGTACCCTGGGCCTCCCATGCCGGCGCGAGCGGGGTCCGTGCTGAGCGGATCACCGCCCTGAATCATGAATTCTGGGATGACGCGATGGAAGACAGTTCCGTTGTAGAGCGGCTTGCCATGCATTTTTTGGCCATTGAGTGGATTGATCCAGTCCTTCGTTCCCCGAGAGAGTCCGATGAAGTTGGCGACGCCGAGAGGGGCTTTGTCCGGAAAGAGCGTGCAGGTCATTTTTCCGGCCGTGGTATCAATGATTGCCGTCGGCTTGACGGGCGCGGCCGCCGCAGCAGGCTTTTTCGGCGCAGGTTTAGCGGCTGAAGGAGACGCTTGCGCCAACATATACGTCGAACAGAACACCAGAAGGACAGCGAGACCGTTGCGCATTGTTGCTCCTGAAATGAAAAAACAGAAACAGCATTGTACGACAGCAACCGCTTTTGACCACAGAGGACAGATTCACACCGAGACCTTGCACCCGGGTAGCTTATCTCGGATATTACTGACAGCTCTTTTCGCCGTTGCAATGCAAGTTGCAAGCGATTGATCGCTGTCGATTCTGATCTTGGGAAATTTGATTTCCTCGAACCGCCTTTTTACTTCCAGGTAGAGATCGAAGCTGCGATTGCCGGCAGGATGACGTTCGTCATTCGTGAGACGCTCGCGGACGCTTTCCTCGCTGCAGGCGCATTCGATGATTCGCCAAGGCTGGCCAAGTGCCTCGGCGTATCCGGTTGCGCGCTTGAGCTGGTATCCACGCGAGAACGTGCGGCCATCGAGGAAAACCAAGCGAGATGGATCCTTGCGGAACAAGTATCCAGCGACCTTGAGCATGATCGCCATACAGAAGTCGTCTTGCTCGGTGGAGTACTCGATATCGGCCGGCGAGAAAAGTGCGGCCCGAACCACATCTTTGTCGATAACCGTTCCGCCAAGCTCTGCGGCGAGGGCGCGGCTGAGCGTGCTTTTACCGGTCCCGGGCAGGCCGGCCATCAGAATGAGCATGAGTTGAGCATACAGGCACTCAGCACTTGGCAATCAGCACCCAGCAATCAGCACCCAGCAATCAGCACTTAGCCACTTAGCCACTCACGAGAATACTTTCATCATGTCATTCCGAGGACCTTCAGGTCTGAGGAAGCTGCTGTTTGGATGTGAACAGCAGGACAATTCGTCTCGTGCTTGGCCAGCAACAGGGCAGACTCTCACCCCTAAAGCGGTTATGAATGACTAAGTGCTGTGATGGCGTTAATGGGTTAGTGCTGACTGCCGAACATTACTGCAGGGCTGCTTGAGCGCTGGGTGCAGTTGTGTCCGTCAAGCCGACGTTGACTATCTCAGAAAGCGTCTTTTCGACGTCAGCCTGCTCGGCCAGCATCTTGTTGGCGCGCCAATCGTCGTAGGCGCCGGCGACCATGATGTGGAAGCACCATTGGCGGCGCTCTTCCTCGGGTTCAACCAAGCCCGCTTCGTGGAGAGGACGGAGGTATTCTTCCATCCATTTGATTTGTGCCTTACTCATACCACGCCGCTGCAGATCGACGGTGAGGCCGGCAAGGTGCGAAGACGCGGTTTCTCCGAACTCAGGTGCGGCGTTGCGGTTATGCCGGCGGAGCTTTTTCTGAACCAGAACGGTGCGGACGGCTGAGTTCACCTGAATTTGTTGATGGAATTCTTTGTAATAAGCCGTGCTGATGTCTTCGAGAAAATCCATGGTCCACGGGCGGCAATAGCGACGCGTCGGGTCAAGCGAAGGCTGAATGCGCAGCGCCTCGGTTGGCATAATCGGAACCAGATCGCCGCTGGCCTTCAGCTTCTCAAGCTGCTTATCGTTGTAAATGCGCGGCAGGTTCAGACGGTCGATTTCTTCATTCTGTAAAAGCAGCGACTCGTGCGAAGGCTTGAATAACGGGTTCCACCGGATGCGACGGAAATGGATACGGTGCATGCGGTGGTAATGTGGCGGCACGACGGGGCGTACGGCAAACGCCTGACAGGTCAGGGCCAGAGTAGCGAGAAATATTAGAGTTTGCTTCTGGATCCTCATCGGCAAAAATGGCAGCAGGTTTACAGGTGTTCATTCTAAGACGTTTCTGGAAAATTCCAAGCCAAAAAGTAAGAATTTCCCGATTACCTTGGATTGAAGACCTGCGGTTCTGCTGGTTACCTCCCGGTTACGAAGTCTCGCAGACGTATATTCAGATTGCAGCTAAGATGCCGTTCTAAGTACCTGGGTGGCCGGAAAGATCTTCTTTGGATTCAACGGCTATTTATTGGCATTCCGGGTAGCCCACCCGACGCGGTGTTCGTGGGGTGGGGTGAGAAGCGAAAAGTGGCAAACTTTTTCGGTCACGTTACGAAAAGTGTCAAGAGTAATCAGGGGTGTGGCGCAGGGTGTCAATTGAGTTTCGAAAGCTCTTAACCGCAGAGGGCGCAGAGGTTATTGAGGAGTTCGCAGAGAACAGTACTTCTCGGTGTTCTCGAAGAAAGCTCGGCGATCTCTCCGGTTAAAAGCTTTATCGTCGGAACAAGTCCCCAATGGCCTGCTTCATCACCGCCCCGCCGACTTCGGAGATTGAGCGTGTGAGCGGAATGTCCTTCGGGCAAATCTCGACGCAATTCTGTGCGTAGCCGCACTCCTGAATTCCACCGTCGCCCATGAGAGCCAGGAGGCGCTCGCGTTTCAATGCAGCTCCGGTTGTGTGTGTGTTAAAGAGTCGAACCTGCGAAATCGTTGCTGCGCCGACGAATCCGGTGTGCTCGTTGAACTGCGGGCAAACTTCCATGCAACAGCAGCACGAGATGCAGCGTGAGAGCGGATACGCCTGCTCTTGTTCTGCCATGGTCATGCGCGGGCCCGGACCGAGGTCATACGTGCCATCGATTGGCACCCAGGCTTTGACGCGCTTCAAGTTCTCGAATAGCACACTGCGATCGACTGAGAGGTCGCGAATGACGGGAAACTTCGAAAGCGGTTCGAGGCGGATCGGCTGCTCGAGTTTGTCGACCAGCGCAGAGCAGGCCATGCGCGCGCGGCCGTTGATCAGCATGGCGCACGAGCCGCAGACCTCTTCGAGGCAATTCGAATCGTAAGTGATCGGCGTGGTCTGCTTCCCGTCGCGCGTGACGGGATTGCGCGCGATCTCCATCATGGAGGAGATCACATTCATCCCCGGATGCCAGGCGAGTTCGAATTCCTCCCAGCGCGGTTTGTCCTTGGGAGAAGCCTGACGGCGAATTTTGAAGAGAACGGGTTTGGAATCAGGCATCTATTTCTCAGATGTGTTCGAGCTCGTCGAGTCTGCTTTTTTGTACTGTTTCAAAACCTTGAGCGGGCCGGGAGCTGCACGCCAAAGGACAATCCGATAGTGATCGTCTCCTTCCATGCCATTCTGACTGAGCGAATCTAAGTTTCCATAATAGATTCGAGCTCGATACGTCGTCGGCGGAACTTCAATTCTAGCTGCATCCGGAAAGTAATCCGTGCAGCCTGCGATCGCAATTCGCCCTGATTTCACCTCTAGATCGCACTCGTTTACCTGATCCCACGGGCTCAGATCATCAGCAGCAGGTTCGGCATCTATTACTTCGACAGTGACAGGCACTGTCATATTTCGGACGGTACCGATGCCAATAGTCCCTTCTGTCATCGCGAGCAAACGGTCGACCGCATCTTTTGTCCAGCTGTCCGCCAAGTTCCCTTCAACCTCCTCATCTTGCAAATAAAACTGAAAATAGTCGGCGAACAATTGCAACTCGATTTTCTGAGCCATAGCGAGGTCCCCTCAGCGGCTGAAGCCGGAACTTCATCCGAGCCTCTAATTGGCACGAGTGAAGCTCGTGCCCTTCCCGATTGCAAATGAGCAAGTGTGACATTCAGATCAATATTTCCTCGCCCTTGGTGGGATTAAGCTGACATCCACCGGCTCAAATTCAAACCTCATTACCGTCCGCATCGCAAAACACCTTCTTGGCTTTAAGCCAAGGCCATTTTCCCAAAATGAAAACTCATCGTAGCAAAATTAACCGGGAAGGGCACGAGTTCCACTCGTGCCGATTTATGCTGAGCAGATCGCGCGGCTTTAGCCGCTGAGGTCTGCTCGTGAAACCTGGACGGTTGATCTCTCCACCTGGAACATATTTCGTGACGTTCTCGACATGGCAGCGCCGCAGAATCTTCGTCGTGGAACCCTACGTAAGGCTGTTCTTACAAACTGTCTATCGATATCGTCGCGAAGAAAAATTTCAACTGCATGCATTCGTCGTAATGCCGGAGCATGTTCATCTGCTTCTTACGCCTTCTCAAGAAGTGACGCTTGAGCGTGCCGTCCAGCTAATCAAAGGTGGATTCTCCCATGCTCTCGGAGCAGTCATTGGACGAAAACGTGAAGTATGGCAACGGGGCTTTACTGACCACCGAATTCGGAATGAGAAAGATTTCCTGGACCACGAAGAATACATTCATCAGAATCCGGTTCGACGACGGATTGCGATCCGTCCTTCCGGTTACCGCTACTGCTCCGCATTTCCCGGTTTCAAGCTAGACTCATGGCCCTCAGCGGCTGAAGCCGGAACTTCATCCGAGCCTCTAATTGGCACGAGTGAAGCTCGTGCCCTTCCCGATTGCAAATGAGCAAGTGTGACGTTCAGATCAATATTTCCTCGCCCTTGGTGGGATTAAGCTCACATCCACCGGCTCAAATTCGAACTTTGGCTCATCTGCATCCGGGGCGAAATACGCCTTCGTCGTCTTCAGCCAGTTCTTGTCGTCGCGTTCGGGAAAATCGGGCTTGTAGTGTGCGCCGCGGGATTCATCTCGCATTCGCGCGCCCTGCGCAATCGCCCGCGACAACTGCAGCATGTTGTAAAGCTGGCGCGTGAAGGCGAAAGACGTATTGGCCCACATTGAGCGGTCGCTCAGGTTGATTCGCTGGAAACGTTCCAGCAGCTCGACCAGCTTGGCGTCGGTCTGAACGAGATTGTTGTTGTAGCGGATGACCGTGCAATCTTTGGTCATCAACTCGCCTAGTTCCCGCCAGAGCTTAAAGGGATTCTCAGTTCCCTCAGATTTCATTAAGCCGCCGTTGATTTCTTCCTGCCGCTTGCGTTCGGAATCGAAATGCCCGCTACCCGGAGCGGCCGACTGATTCTTCGCGTATCGGAAAGCATTCGGGCCGGCGGTGAATCCGCCGAAGATGCAGGACACGAGCGAATTGGCTCCGAGGCGATTCGCGCCATGATACTGATATTCGCATTCGCCGGCGGCGAAGATTCCCGGAATGTTTGTCGCTTGGTTGAAATCAACCCACAGGCCGCCCATCGTGTAGTGCATGCCGGGGAATATCTTCATCGGGGTTTCGCGCGGATCGTCGCCGACAAACTTCTCGTAAATTTCGAGAATGCCTTCGAGTTTGCGGTCGAGCGTGGCGCGGTCAATATGGGTGAGATCGAGATAGACCATCGGCTTGCCGTCGATGCCGAGGTTGTGCTCGTAAACCACTTTGAAGATCGCGCGCGTCGCGACGTCGCGCGGAACCAGGTTGCCATACTTCGGATACCACTCTTCGAGGAAATACCAGCGGTCTTTTTCAGGAATCGAAACCGGGTCGCGTTTATCGCCGAGCTGCTTCGGCACCCAAACACGTCCGCCTTCGCCGCGCGCCGATTCAGACATCAGACGAAGCTTGTCTTCGCCGGGAATAGAAGTGGGATGGACCTGAATGAATTCGCCGTTCGCGTAATTGCAACCTTGCTGATAAAGCGCTGACTGCGCGGATCCAGTGCAAACAACCGAATTCGTGCTCTTGCCGAAGATCGCGCCGATGCCGCCGGTCGCCATGAGCAGAGCGTCGGCAGGGAAGGTGCGAACTTCCATCGAACGCAAGTCCATCGCGCAAATTCCGCGGCAGATGCGCTGCGAGTCGATGACGGCGGAAAGAAATTCCCAAGATTCGAATTTCGTTACTTTGCCTTCGGATTCATAGCGTCGCACCTGCTCGTCAAGCGCGTAAAGAAGCTGCTGGCCAGTAGTTGCTCCCGCGAATGCGGTGCGGTGATGCAGAGTTCCACCGAAACGGCGAAAGTCAAGCAAGCCTTCGGGTGTCCTATTGAACGGGACGCCCATGCGGTCAAGCAAATCGATGATGCTCGGGGCGGCGTCGCACATGGCTTTTACCGGAGGTTGATTGGCGAGAAAGTCGCCTCCGTACACCGTGTCATCGAAATGTATCCAGGTGGAGTCGCCTTCGCCCTTCAGGTTTTTCGCCGCATTAATTCCGCCCTGCGCGCAAACGGAATGCGAGCGCTTGACGGGGACGATCGAAAAGAGATCGACGTGGCCCCCCATCTCGGCGATCTTGATCGTTGCCGAGAGCCCGGCAAGTCCGCCACCGACGACAATGAGTTTGGGAGTAGTAGCCATTGAGCTCTTCGAACTTCTTCGTGTAGCTTCGTGTCCTTTTTGGTTGAAGGGTTGAGTTAACCACGAAGGACACGAAGTCACACGAAGGAACACTCACCGCATTGTGTACGAATTCATATCGCTGGCGCTCGGCTGATACGGTTGTTGTGGCCTGGAGCGGAACGAGTAAAGAGTCGCGAACCCGACCCCGATGAACAACAGAGCAATCGCGAAACAAACGTATCCCCAACGGCGACGGGCAACCGGCCCTTGAGTGATGCCCCACTTTGCCGCGAATAGCCAAAGTCCATAAGCGAAGTGCCAGGAAGCGCAAACGATTCCGATCACGTAAAACAAAAACTGCCAGGTTATAAACAACTCATGCTGTACTTTTCCAAACGCCAGGTCGGGATACGTCAGGATGTGAGTTCCCGTGAAGCGCAGATGCCAGGTGTGCCACGCGATGTAGAAGAACGTGACTGCGCCGGTCCAGCGCTGTGCGGAGTACATCCAGTTTCCAGCCCACGGATAGTCGCTGACGTTGCTCTCACCGCGATACCAGATGTAGAAGCCATACAGCGAGTGATAAAGAATCGGCAGCCAAATTCCGAACAGTTCAAGCCCAACCACAAACGGAAAGCTGCTCAAGAACGCGACCTGCCTGGTGTAAGCTCCAGGCCCTCTGGTCGCGAAGGCGTTCGAGAAAAAATGTTCGATTAGAAATAAGCCGATGGGGACAATCCCAGTCAGCGAATGCAACCGGCGCAGTAAAAATGAATGCCCCTGGCCGGCCCGTAGCGGAGCCACGCCACGACCGATTGTTGGAGTTGCCGAACTCGGAGCTGAAGCCACGCGGTTTCTTATTTCTCCGGCGAGGATGGCAGAACTTTTCATTATGTTGGCCGAAGAGAGTGCAAGTCAAGGAAGGCTGACGAAACGGAAACGGATCTCGTGCAAGCCCTGCTCGAGTTTGCATGCTATAAACTGCGGTCGATGAATTCTGATGTGGGTTTGGCGCGGGAAACTTCGGCAGCTGAATCGAAGGTTTCTTTGCTTCACCGCTGCGCTCATTCGCACACATTCTATTTGCTGGTGCTGGCCGCGGCTGCATTCCTGATCGTCATATCTCGCCGGCCCGACGCTGTTTTCAATGCACAGTTTTTCGCCGAAGACGGCCAGCGCTGGTATGCCGATGCTTACCACTTCGGCCTGCGATGTCTTCTTATTCCTGACGAGGCGGGCGGATATTTGCACAGCGCACCGCGACTTGCAGCGCTGCTGTCACTGCTGGTGCCATTTCGCCGGGCTCCGCTTGTAATGAACTTGTCCGCGATCATGATTCAGGTACTTCCCGCAATTGTTTTCGCCTCCGAGCGTTTCTCGCGAATGCGACTCTGGATCCGTCTGCTTGGCGGATTGCTATATCTCAGTCTTCCGAATTCATACGGAACTAATGCGAACGCTACAAATATTCAGTGGCATCTCGCAGTTCTTGCCTTTCTGGTGTTGGCCGCACAGCCGACAAGCGATTGGCGGTGGCGGATCTTCGATGCAACAACGCTGGTTTTGATGTCGGTCGAGAGTCCGGTCGGAGTATTGCTGGCCCCGGTCGCGGCGGCGTTATGGTGGCTGCGCCGAAATCAATACCCATTACAACTTTGCCTGTGGCTGCTTCCCGGCGCAATTTTGCAGACAGTCGTCCTCCTTACATCGCATGCGCGGCAGGTTGTGCCAAATGGCGCGAGTGTGGAGAGGCTGATTAGCATTGTTGCACGTCAGGTTTTTCTGGCGTCTCTGCTGGGAAAAAACAAAATGTTTCACATGGCGCTACGATACTCGCCGCATTCATTGTCTGCGCTGGAACTAACAGCGACCGTAATCGGATTGGCAATTCTCGCCTATGCGCTGCGATATGCGCCTTGGGAATTCCGGTTATTTGTGGTTTTTGCGTTTTCGGGGTTGGGGCTGGCCTTGGTGCATCCGATCGCCGGACCTGCCAACGAACTGCAATGGGAGTTGTTACGTTCTCCAGGCACGAGCAATCGTTACTTTTACCTTCCGGTCCTGGCGTTTCTCTCCTCGTTGCTGTGGATCACTGTCTTTGCAAGGTCGCGAACAGCTCGCGGCCTTGCCGCCGTGTTCCTGCTCATGAGCGCTGTTGGAATGCGCCGGGATTGGCGATATCCGCCATTCGAAGACATGCATTTTCGCCAATATGCTTCGGAGTTTGAGAAAGCGTCGCCCGGAACAAGAGTGGTAATTCCGATCAACCCGCCGCCGTGGAACATGGAACTTCTGAAACATTGAACCCAGGTGTGCCGCGCCCGGTCGCGAGCGTTCAACTGAAAAACTGGTGCTGGTACCACTCCAGGAATTTTCGAAACGCTGCGCCGCGATGGCTGAACTTTGCCTTTTCTTTCGCGTCGAGCTCGGCAAAAGTCTTTCTGATCGCTGGAAAATAAAAAAGAGGGTCGTAGCCAAAGCCGTTTGTTCCCCTTGGAGTGTCGAGTATCACTCCCTCGGCTTTGCCTTCGAAAACGGCCAGCGTCTTGCCATCGCGTGCCGCAGCGATCCAGCAGACAAAGCGTCCAGTGCGCTTTTCCAGGGCGGCTGCGCGGATATTGCGAATAAGTTTCGCATTGTTTGCTTCATCATCGGTGTTCGCCTCGGCCTTATGCGGTTCATCGGCAGCATAACGAGCGGAGTGGACTCCAGGCTCACCGCCGAGGGCATCGACTTCCAGGCCCGAGTCATCGGCGATGACGATTTCGCCGGGAGCATACTTGCTGTAGGCCTCAGCTTTTTTTCGAGCGTTAGCTTCGAACGTCGCGCCATCTTCAACGACAGTTGGAAACGAAGAGAAACCTGGAACCGATGCGACTTCAATTCGGAGAGCCGACGCTGCGCCGGCGAAGTCGCGAATCTTACCCGCATTCGAGGTAGCGATGAGAATTCGAGCAGTCAGCATTCGGCAATCAGGTGGTCGTCGTTGGTCATTAGCTATGAGCGGCGAGCGGTGAGCCGCGAGCTACTGTTCTTCTTTCCCGCAACGCCATTGAAGTAATCAGCAAGACAATTATCGCTACGGCGGAACATCCGATGCCAACTGTGCGATCTCGGCCCTGAAGAAAATTGATTTCCAGAGTGTTTTTGCCCATCGCAATCGGAATCGTCATTTGGCCGGTGTGAGGCGTTGTTCCTGTGGTTACTGTGCTGCCGTTCACGCGCACTTTCCAGGAAGGATAGTTGAACAGCTTCACAATGAGATTTCCAGGAGTGCCTGCATTTACGACAAAGTGCCGCCGCTCAGCAAGCCATTGCTGGATGTTGATGCGTGCGTTTCCGCCGCCGTCGAAACGAACCAGCGGCGCGTTCTGGTCGATATCGTAGGCGTCAGCTCCGGCAGGAACGTATTCATCGGTACCCTCGTTGCCGATGCCGTCCTGCTGGTTGTCAAGCATTTCTTGGATATCGCCGGCATTGTCCCACCAGGGGACTTGAACGCGTTGCCATACGATCAGCACGACCACGATCGCGGCGGCACAGACCACCGCCCGCAGCCACCAGCGGCGAACCGCAAACGCAATTACAAACGCAAACGGAACATTCATGCAGAGCAGCCATCGCCAGGGCAGCTGCACGAACCGAAGTTCTGGGAGATAAAGCCAGAATGGCAACGTCGGCCGGAGCATGAGCAATACGCAAAGAATGCTCCAGGCGAGGAGGATTGAGAACAGAGTCGTTAATCCGCGTTCCCGCGTGCTCGGCAGGGAGACGGTTGCGTTTGTTCTTCTCCAGCGACCAAGGATCCATGACTGACGACGTCCCCACAACACGAATGCCCCCATCAGAGGCACCACCTCGGAGACCGCCACAATCGAAATCAGCAGGTTAAAGTGGTTGTGGTCTGCGTCAGTGGTGCTGGTGAACAGGAAATTGTCCGCCGGGCGCACGCCGGGCGCGAGGACCTGGCTGATATTTACCCAGCTTTGTTCGTGAAAGGCTGGTACTAGATAAAAGCCTGCCAGCATGGCGCCGAGGACGGCCGCGGCCGCCATATAAAGAAGAGCGCGGCAAGATCTGCGCCGGAGTGCGATCATCGTGGCCAACAGGGCAATGGAGTAGTTCATCATGACTGCGCTGGGCAGATTGGTGAGCCATCCCGCCGCCAAAACAATACTCAGCGGAACCAGTGCCCGTCGAGGGTTTTCCTCTGCGCGCAAAACCAGAAGCAACAGAATGGGCAAGTAAATCGCCGCCATGAGTTCTGCAAGCGCGCTGCGCCAATAAACAATGACCAGATTGTAAGGATTGGCGGCGTACAGGGCGGCGGCAAAAATTGCATCCCGGCAAGAAAGCCATCTCCTTACCAGGAAGAACATCGACCACCCTGCGAGTGTGAGCACAATCCAGATGTAAACGGCAGGAACGAATTTCCAGGGCAGCACCGTTCCGAGCAGCGCTCCCAATGTCCATGAGAATGGTGGGTAAAAAATAAAACGGGCCTCGCCGTATCCATAGTGGGCAAGTGCAGCCCAGTGCGGATACAAGTTCCCTTGCCTCCAATGCTCTACAACCTCAATCCAGGAGTTAAAGTGAAACTCGAAGTCATGGCCGGAAGGAATTCCGAGTTTGATAAAGGGAAGAACCACACAAAGAGCGAACACCGAAATAATGAAGAGTGCATTCGCGATGCGGAGGTGGCGTTGGACCATGTTCCGATTGCAGCGAGAATACAGCAAGAGTATCAGGGCTTTTGCGATTCGCATTTGACCGGGCAGGCCCCCGCAACGACAAGATTGTTGTGATTCGGTTCTGTAGTGAATGAAGCCTTTCCTGCGCAAAAGGAATCGAATGTAGTTTGAACGTGTACCCCGCACGATGAGTTCCCAACAGCAAGCCATTCCCGAGATCAATCCCTGGTTAATCGCTATTGCGGTGATGTCCAGCACATTCATGGAGGTGCTGGATACGACGGTGGTCAACGTTTCGTTGCCGCACATCGCCGGGAGCCTCTCGGCCACGATTGACGAAGCCACCTGGACACTCACTTCTTACCTGGTGGCGAACGCGATCGTCCTTCCGATGACCGGCTGGCTAGCGGGCCGATTTGGGCGGAAGCGGCTGCTGATGCTGGCTGTTACCGGTTTCACTGCTGCGTCATTCGCTTGCGGCCTGGCTCCGTCGCTCGGATTTTTGATTATCTTCCGTTGTATTCAGGGGGCGTGCGGCGGCGGGTTACAGCCGCTATCGCAGGCGATTCTGCTCGAGTCATTTCCCCCGCACAAGCGGGGTCAGGCAATGGCGTTTTGGGCATTGGGCATTGTGGTTGCGCCGATGCTCGGGCCCGTGCTTGGCGGTTGGCTTACGGACAATTACAGCTGGCGTTGGGTGTTTTACATTAACGTGCCGATCGGCGCGATTGCTATCTTGCTCACGCAAGCTTTCATTTTTGATCCACCATATTTGCGCCGCGAAAGGACCGGGATCGATTACTGGGGAATCGGTATGCTCGTGGTCGGCATCGGCTGCCTGCAGATCATGCTCGACAAGGGTCAGGAGGAGGACTGGTTCGGCTCACGCTTCATCATCACGCTTACGGTGTTAGCGGTGCTGGGATTGGGCGGGTTGATCATTCGCGAGCTGAAGGCGGCGCATCCGGTGATCGATTTAAGCGTATTTCGATACCGGTCCTATGCCGTGGGAACGTTCCTGATGACCATCGTCGGGTTCGTGCTTTATGGGAGCACGGTCCTCCTACCGTTGCTGATGCAGGAGTTGCTTGGGTACACGGCAACTCATGCCGGTATCACGAACCTGCCGCGCGGGCTGGCCTCGTTTCTGTTCATGCCCGTAGTCGGAATTCTGACGGGGAAAGTCGACTCACGAAAACTTCTCGCGGCCGGTCTCACAGCGACCGCCGGGGCGATGTTTGCGGTGTCTTTTTTTAGTCTGGACGTTGGCTTCTGGAACTTCTGGTGGCCGTTGATGTTGCAAGGCGCGGGTCTGGGATTGATCTTTGTTCCGCTCACGACGGTCACAAACGATCCGATTCCGCGCGAACATATGGGCAACGCCACCAGCGTTTTCAACCTTATGCGCAATATCGGCGCCAGCGTCGGCATTTCCATTGTTGAGACGTTGCAGTTCCGCCACATGCAGGCACACATTAATTATTTGAGCGGGCACGTGAACAGCACGAGCTTGCAGGCCCAGCGGGCCCTGGCTGGTTTTCAGCGGTCATTCATGCTTAAGGGAGCGGATTCAGTGACTGCCATGCGGCAGGCGCATGGAGCGCTTTGGGGCATGCTGTTGCAGCAAGCCTCCATGCTTTCCTACAACGACGTGTTTCGTTTCCTGGGTGGAATGTTTATCCTCATGCTGCCTCTGCTCTTTCTAATGGAAAAACCTAAAGGCAGCAAAGGCCCGGCAATGGCGCATTGATTGGGTGCTGCTGGATTTTCGATGTTGCTGATCTGAATTTTGTATGGGCGCTGTCAAAAGGTAACATTGACAGAATCCCACGCCACTTTCTATCATCTAAACGCTATATGAGCTTGTCCCGGCAAATGTGTTGTCAGTGTTGCGCCTGTTGTTGTACGTGTGCGCATGCTGGCACGGGAGAGCTGACCTAAGAATTTAGAAGTACAGGGTACAGAAAAGCCCACCGCCAGCATGATCTGGCGGTGGGCTTTTGCTTTGCGGAATATGTTCCCAATTTTTCTAAAACTCGAAGGGCGCCAATGCCTGGTAGTTGGCGCAGGCACCGTAGCCGAAGGAAAGATTCGCGGACTGCTGGATGCCGGCGCTCTGGTTCAGGTAGTTGCGCCCAAGGCCGTTTTCCAGATTCGACGATGGGACTTTGAAGGCAAGCTCAGCTGGAAGCCGCGAGAGTTTGATCCGCGGGACCTGGACGAGGCTGCGATCGTGATTGCCGCCACCAACTCGCATGAAGTGAATACGCATATTTTCCGGGAAGCAAAGCTGCACAACGTTCTCTGCAATTCGGTCGATGATCCCGAAAATTGCGACTTTTATTATCCCGCCGTCGTGAAGCGCGGTGACCTGCAGATTGCAATTTCGACGAACGGCCGAAGTCCTGCGTTAGCGCAAAGGTTAAGGAAGGATTTGGAAGAGCAATTTGGCCCTGAGTACGAGGCGTGGGTTCAAGAGCTGGGCAACGCCCGTGAGCAACTGAACGGAACGGTGCTCGACGCGGAAGCGCGGAAGAAGCTGTTGCACGAGCTGGCGAGTCGCGAGGCATTTCGCAATCGGACAACTACCGATCGCGGAGGGATGAATTGAGCGCGCGCGGCAAGGTGTTTTTGGTGGGAGCCGGTCCAGGCGATCCCGATCTCCTGACGCTGAAGGCAGCGAAAGTTCTGCGTTCGGCAGATGTGGTGCTTCACGATGAACTGGTCAGCAAAGAAATTCTGCGGCTGATTCCAACCTCGGCACAACTTATTAACGTTGGCAAGCGTTGTGGCAAACCAAGCACGTCTCAGGAAGAGATCAATCGCCTGCTCGTACAAAATGGCCTGCTCGGCCTCCAGGTTGTGAGACTCAAGGGTGGAGATCCCTTCATCTTCGGTCGTGGTGGTGAAGAGCTCGAAGCTTTGCGCCAGGCTGGAATCGAAGTCGAAGTTGTACCGGGCGTCACCGCAGCCTTAGGGGCAGCCGCAAGCGCGCAGCTTCCGCTCACCCATCGCGAACTATCTTCCACTCTGGTATTGGTCACCGGCAGCAGCGGAAATTCAAATCACGTCGCCAACTGGCCTGAACCGTTGCCCTCGAACGCGACCATCGTGGTTTACATGCCGGGTCACGACATGCAGTCCTTGCAGAATCGGCTGATTTCGGCAGGTGTCTCGCGCGAAACTCCCTGCGCTATTGTCTCCAGCGCGACCAGCGAATCCGAACAGGTCCACATCACGCAGGTTGCGAGTTTGGCGGATGCGCCAGTGTTGCGCACGCCTCGCCTGATCGTAATCGGCGACGTAGTCCGCCTCGCCGACCCGAAACACCTCGTGCAATTCACTGACTTTAAGATGTCCAACAGTTACGCCGAATTGAGTCCAACTGCTACGGAGAATGCCAGATGAAAGTCGAGTTAACGCGAATCGCGGCTGTTGCTGAGACTTGGAAACCGGAAGAGGTTTTGGCTTGGGCATTCTCGAACTACGGAGACGACGTGGCGCTCGCCACCGGCATGGGCGTCGAAGGCATGGCGTTGCTGGACATCGCGCACCGTCTGAATCCGGGCGTGAAGGTCTTTACCGGTGACACTGAGTTTCTCTTTCCTGAAACCTACGATTTGATGGACCGGGTGGAGGAACATTACGGCATTCACATCGAGCGGCTGTACTCCCAATTGACTCCAGAAGAGCAGGAGGAGACATACGGAAAGGCACTGTGGGCGCGAGATCCGGACCAATGCTGCGATTTGCGAAAAGTGGAACCGCTGCGCCGCAAGCTGGCGACTCTGGATGCATGGGTGACGGCGGTCCGCCGCGATCAGACACCGGCGCGTGCCGGCATTCGCAAGGTGGAATGGGACGCGAAATTCAACCTAGTGAAGATCAGTCCGCTTGCCGATTGGACGCGGGAGATGGTCTGGCGTTACGTCGTGAAGCACTCAGTACCGTATAACGTCTTGCATGATCGCAATTACCCGAGCATTGGCTGCATGCACTGCACGCGTGCAGTTGCACCGGGCGAAGATCAGCGCGCCGGCAGATGGTCGGGCTTCGGAAAGACCGAATGCGGCCTGCACGCTCCAATTTCGCACGACAAAGCCGAGCTGGTGCAACTTGTAGCCGCCGGTTCCGAGAAATAATTCCTTACCAGGGCTGAACGCCGTCTCCCAGCCCAACTTAAGCTGGGAACAAGGCCTGCAGCGTAGAGAACGACCCTTCCGTTATAATCAGAACTCCGCCAGCCGTCGCGCCCTTAGCTCAGTTGGATAGAGCGTCTGACTACGAATCAGAAGGTCGGGAGTTCGAATCTCTCAGGGCGCGCCATCCTCATAAGTCCTTTCGCCCTTCTTATTGGCAGAACCATCCCTCAACGGCTACGATGATTTCTGGAAGCCATAGCAGGCCGAAAAGACCAGATACCTTTCCATGCCTAGAGCAAAGGAATTTACGGTTGCCATCCCTGACAAACCAGGCGCTCTCGGTCGTTGCTTTCTGTCCCTGGCTGAACGTGGCGTAAATATTCTCGCCTTCCAGTCGTATGTCGAAGAGCGTGAGAGTCTCGTCCGATTCATCGCCGATGATCGCGCCGCCGCGCAGGCTGTTCTAGGCGAGAAGCACATGAACTTTGAGGAGACAGATGTCGCGCTCGTCAAGTTGCCGAACCGTCCGGGGGCTCTGGGTCGCGCCGCGTCCTGTTTGGGGGAGGGGCAGATCAATATCGATTACAGTTATTTCGGAGTTGAAGCCGATTCTAGCCGCGTGCTGTTAGTCTTCGGCGTCGATCAACTGACCCGGGCAGTAAAGCTGCTCGATGACCTCGCCTCTCAAGACGACACGTCGACTCGATTAAAACGGACGTAGTATTCGTGGGTGTGAAGGTGAACTGGTTTGCTGCGTGAAAAACGAAGGCCGCGCTGCTTCGTTGAATCCCTCCACAACACAGCAAGGCGGTTCTTCTCGACCTCAGTGATCGTTCTCTCCCGCATTTGACGCTACCCACCAGTATGGCGTATTCGGCGGAATGCGATTTTGCGCGTAGATGTCCTGCATGCGTTTCTCCATGCTGGCAATCTCTCCGCGATTGCTGGTCGCACGATATTGCTGCCAGCGCGAGAAATAGCTGTCGAAGCGGGACTGAGCGTCTGGTGGCAAATGTCTCTGCCAACGGTCGTGCTCGCCGCGCGCTCTCGTGGCGACTCTCCAGAACGGTGTTTGAGCGGGAATGCCGTTATGCGCATAAATATTGAGCATGCGCTTTTGCATACTCTGCATGTCTCCTACATCGCTTCGTTGGCGATACTGTTGCCAACGTGAGTAGTAGCTGTCGAAACGCTGCTGGTCGGGTGGCGATAGCTGTTGCGCTATCGCGGGCAGCCCGAACGCCGCGACTAACAATAGAATCCCAAGTAGCTTTTTCATTTTCGTCCCTGTCCTCTGGGCCACTTGGACTCACCGGGGCAACCATCCGTTGCGTCGATTGTAAATTTAGAGCTAAGCTCCGGAATCTGCCACTTAGAATTCGTGGCAAGTAACCGTTACCTGTGGGCGATAGGTGACGCTACCCCAGTAATTCTTTCCGAGTCTCTGGCAATTCCTACTCGTGCAATCAGCCCTGCCTGTTCGTCTTTTCAATTACTTACGAATGGCCCAACGGATGCTACCTCTCACGGCAGACGAAGTGGCGCGCAACGGGGCGCACTTGAGAATAACTTCGGCCAGAGGTTTTCTTGGGCGCCCCTTGCAATTTACGGCCCTCCCCCATTCAAGCCAGCGCTAAGCGTTCGAGAATATCCACGCCCGCTCTCCGCAACAAATTAGCGACCACCGGCTCTTTGAACCGCGACGCGTCATACTCAACCCGCACTGTTCGATCTTGCTGGTTGAAGCTCACGCGCCGAATTCCGTAAACCTCTCGCATGTTGTCGACAGCTCGCAGCGCGCTCTCGCTAGGCGGCCCAGCATACTTATAGGCGACTTCCATTTGAGTCATTCGCGGTAAGTTCCTCCGAAAACTAAGATACACCAGCAAGGTTAGATCCCTTGTGGAGCTCTGCGAATCGGAACCGCCTCGCAGCGAATCTATCCAGTGAAGCGGGAATCGGACCGCGTTTTCGCGATTCGACGATCCAGGCATTTAAGATTTCGATGAACTCAATGACAACTCCTCTTGAAAAGGATCCGGTCTGCGGAATGACCGTTGACCCATCGAAAGCAAAAGGCACAGCAGAGCACCGCGGCAAAGCCTATTATTTCTGCTGCCCCGGATGTGCGCAGAAATTTCGAGCAAATCCTGATGCGTATCTAAAACCAAAAGTTGAAACGCCCCTACTCGTAACGCTTGGCGCACCCGCCGCTGTTCCATCCTCGGTTGCCGCCAAAACCCTGATTGAACAGCGGTCCACTCACGGGCAAAAAGCACCTGCGTACGTTTGCCCAATGTGCCCGGAAGTTCGGAAATCAAACCCAGGGCCGTGTCCGAGTTGCGGAATGGCATTGGAGCCTGAAATCCAAGCGGCCGCAACGAAGACTGAATACACCTGCCCTATGCACCCGCAAATCGTCCGCGATCAACCGGGGAGCTGCCCGATTTGTGGGATGGCCCTTGAGCCGCGAACGGTCATTGCGGCGGAAGAAGAGAACCCGGAATTGCGCGACATGTCTCGTCGGTTCTGGGTGAGCTTGGCGCTCACGGTTCCGTTGCTGGTTGTGGCGATGGCCCACATGCTACCGGGAATGCCTGTACAACGGGTGCTTCCGGGTGCCTCGCTCGCGTGGATGGAATTTCTGTTTGCCACCCCTGTCGTTCTCTGGGGAGGATGGCCATTCTTCGAGCGCGGCTGGCTCTCGGTTGTGAACCGCTCGACCAACATGTTCACGCTGATCGCGATGGGAACTGGCGTCTCGTACCTGTACAGCCTCACTGCCACCGTTGCTCCTGGAATTTTTTCGTCATCATTTCGCGAGATGAATGGTGGTCCGGCGCTTTATTTCGAAGCCGCGGCCGCGATCGTGACATTGGTATTACTTGGTCAAGTCCTCGAGCTTCGGGCCCGCAGCCGAACCGGAGCAGCCATTCGCGCGCTGCTTGATTTGGCTCCGAGGACGGCCCGTGTACTACGGAACGGCAGCGAAGAAGACATTCCGCTCGACCACGTTCACGTTGGCGATCGGTTGCGGGTCCGACCGGGTGAAAGAGTTCCAGTCGATGGAGTCGTGCTTGAGGGGCGAAGTGCGATCGACGAGTCCATGATTACCGGGGAATCCGTTCCCGTAGAGAAGAGTGGAGGCACGCGCGTGATCGGAGCCACCGTAAACGGTTCCGGCTCGTTCATCATGCAAGCCGAGCGCGTCGGCAGTGAAACTTTGCTCGCACAAATCGTGCAGATGGTCAGCCGTGCGCAGCGCAGCCGTGCGCCCATCCAGCGCCTGGCGGACAAGGTTGCCGCCTGGTTTGTCCCTGCCGTGATGGCAGTTGCGCTGGTTACTTTCCTCGCATGGGCGTTCTTAGGTCCTCAGCCTCGCTTTGCCTATGCAATCGTGAATGCCGTTGCCGTATTAATCATCGCGTGTCCGTGCGCACTCGGGCTCGCGACTCCTATGGCCATTATGGTGGGAACCGGGCGCGGCGCGCACGGCGGGGTTCTGATCAAAAATGCCGAAGCGTTAGAGCGTCTTGAAAAAGTCGACACGCTCGTGATCGATAAGACCGGAACCTTGACCGAAGGGAAGCCACGAGTTACTGGCGTTACTCCTCGAGGAGCCATGCTTCAGGATGAACTCCTCCGGCTTGTGGCTAGCTTGGAACAGGCCAGCGAGCATCCCCTGGGTTCCGCAATCGTCTCATCCGCGACAGAGAAGGGAATTAGGCTGCCCAACGCGCAAGAGTTCCAATCATTCCCTGGAAAAGGAATTAGCGGCGTTGTGGACGGGAAATTCATTGCCGTTGGAAACGAGCAGTTGATGGCGGATCTCAAAATCCAAGTCCCTGGCCAACCTGAATATTGGTTACGAGCTGGAGCGACCGCGATGTGCGTTGGCGTTGACAATCACTTCGCGGGTTGGATTGCGGCAGGCGATCCTGTGAAATTTGGCCTGCATAAGACGATCGACCAGCTGCTCAAGGAAGAATTGCGCATTGTTATGCTCACGGGCGACAACGAGCAAGCTGCGGCAGCGGTAGCACACAGTCTAAATATCACGGAATTCAAAGCGAAGGTGTTGCCCGAGGGCAAAGCGGAAGCAGTGCGTCAACTCCAACAGGAAGGCCGCGTCGTCGCGATGGCCGGCGACGGCATCAACGACGCGCCCGCGCTCGCGCAAGGGGATGTCGGCATCGCCATGGGAACCGGAACCGATGTGGCAATCGAGAGCGCTGGCATCACTCTGCTGAAGGGTGACTTGGCAGGCATTGTGCGCGCGCGAAAATTAAGCCGGGCGACTATGAAGAATATTCGTCAGAACCTGTTCTTTGCATTTGTCTACAACTCCATTGGCGTGCCTATCGCAGCGGGAGTCCTCTACCCCTTTTTCGGGATTCTGCTGAGTCCAATTTTGGCTGCCGCGGCCATGAGCTTCAGCTCGGTTTCGGTGATCACGAATTCGCTACGGCTGCGGAATGTGAAACTCGAGAATTAGATCCGCACAAGTTGCTTTATTGTGACGCACTACTTGTCTGCGAGAATCTTTGTAAAAAAGTCAGTTGCAGTTGAAAATCAATCCAGTTCAGGACCACAATGGTCATTGTGAAAGTTGCGAGCACGCCGAGGAAGTTGCTGGCAGGCGGAAAAATCATGGCTCGATCTGTCGCATTCGTTGTCGTGCTCCTCTCCTCATGTTTCCTCAATGCACAGGTCGAAGCGAGGAGCAACTGTGATTTGTTAGTACGTGTTCGCACCAGCGACGAACGAAGTATCGACCAGCCGGTAAAGGTTGAGGTCGTCCTTTCCTCGCAAGGAGTCATCGCAACTGGCCAAATTATCGGAGGTGATTCTGCGCAATTTCGAGTCACAAACGGAAAGACCTACCGTTTGGCGGTCTCCGGAACGGATATTGAGACCATCACGACTCCATACTTCGAGATCAACTCCTTAGAAGGAACACACATGGAGACGGTTCATGTGAAGTTTCAGAACCGGAAGCCGGCGGAAGAATCGACGCCGGGAGCTCCCATCATCTCGGTCAGCGAAATGAGTATTCCCAAGAAGGCAAGTGGGGAGATGAACAAGGGAATGGAAGCGTACTCCAAAGGGGAGATGGAGAACGCAGCATCCCACTTCGAAAGAGCCCTTAAGGAATATCCGCGTTACGCGCGTGCCTATGACATGCTGGGTGTGGTTGCGATCAAGGGGTCAAACAGCCAAAGGCGAAGCAGTTGTTCTCGAAATCAATTCAGACCGACAGCACTTTTTTGCCAGCGTACGTCGATTTGGCGCGCATTGATGTTCAGGACAAGAACTACGCGGAATCGGAGGTCTTATTGACGAAAGCGATTGCCGCAAATCCCACCATGCCAGATGCAATGGCCCTGCTTGCCACCACAGAGTTCGCGAACAAGGAATACGACAAAGCTCTCTTCGATGTTCAACGCACTCACGCTCTGCACAATCACGAACAATTCGCAGAAGTGCACATTATGGCCGTCAAGGTACTTAGAATGGAAAATCATCCGGAAGCTGCTATCGCCCAGTTTCAGCTGTTCCTTAAGGAGAAGCCCGATAGCCCTCAAGTTGAAAGCGTTCGCGAGGCGGTGACAACACTCGAAGTGAACCAACGCCCGTGAGACTCTCTATGGATGATTTTGAAAATTGAGAGTTGATGCCCGACCCGGTGGCTCGCTGGACTATTCGGTTTCGGTTAAAAAAAAGCGGCCTCTAGGAGGCCGCTTTCAATCGCCAGCTTTAGAACCGGTACAGTAAGCCGGTGTTGATGCGAACGTTGTTGTTATCGCTAAGACCGCTGAAGCTCAGGCGCATCCAGTCAACGTTGATCGCGCGGAAGACCAGCTTGCGACGGCCAAAATCAAGGCCGCCACCGAACATAACTGTCGATCCGCCCACGCCAATTCCAGCCGCTCCCGCATGCGCACCACCGAACAGCGCGTGCAAGTAAGGCGCAACGTTCTTTTTCGGGAACGAAACCACCGGTCCGGCGGTATAGGTGTAAAGGCTTTGTCCCTGGCTGAAGCCAGAGCCCAAGTCGCCTGTTATGCCGAGGTTCTTCCAGATGTAGAAATTCGCCGAGGTGCTGAAGCCGCTGGCATGCCAGCCACCGTCCGTGCTGGTGAACTGATATCCACCGAACACTTCCGGCTTGGGGGCTTCCCCAGCCATCGCGAACATTGAAGCCAAGCCAACTAAGACGGCAACGCCGATAAATTTTCTCATCCCTCTCCCCTGATTATTGAAGTTGCACCCTATCCGTCCTCATACCGGCGTGTCGTGCAGCCGGGGTTCGATTGCTGAGCATGCGAATCCCGAAGCGCGGATCGTTTGAGGTGTTAAGTCAATGCTCTACTCTCAGTGCAAAAGCAGCAAGTAACAGAAGCGGCGGTCCAAAATGGGACTTCCGTAATTGGGTATTTCACTGAAAAATAAAGGTTTGGTGAAGTACAAAGAGGGCAACCAATTTGAAATCGAGAAGCAACTAAATAATTAGTTGTTTTTGAGACGCTTTGAGTCTAAGTAGTATTGAGAACGGTTTAGCGCAACAATGCCACGTAAACAATCAGCCACATTGACGGAAGCAGAGCTTCGGATCATGCATGCCTTGTGGGATAAAGGTCCCGCGACGGTGCAGCAGGTGCTCGATTGGCTGCCTGAAAAAACGGTTCTCGCATATAACTCGGTTCTTACCACGATTCGGATTCTCGAAAAAAAAGGTTATGTCGGCCACCTCAAGGATGGGCGAGCCCACGTCTATCAAGCGGTCGTAAACCAAGAGGAGGCCACGAGGTCCGAGATTCAACACTTGGTGGGTCGCTTCTTCAAGAACTCCCACCAGGCATTGTTGCTGAACATATTGCGCGACGAAGAAATTACCGAGCGAGAGGTAAAGCGCTTGCGAGAGATGCTGGCCGCGAAGGAACCGCGAGCTTCCAGGCCGGAGGGCATTGAATGATGTTGGATTTCCAAAGCCTTGCGCAAGCGGCGGCCGGGCGTGGATTAAACACTTTGCTTGACGGCTTCGTGTTGGCGGGAATGAGCTGGGTTGCTCTGCGCGCTTCTAAGGCAAGCAGCTCGATGACGCGGTTTGCCGTTTGGTTCTCAACCTTGCTAGTGATTACCGCTCTGCCATTCCTGGCTGTGAGCAGGATCTCAGGTGTTGGCGCGACCTTCCACACGCCGGAGTTGACCCTTTCAAGCAGTTTGGCGACGCGTATTTTTTTGGCATGGGCGGTGATCGCATCGATTTTTCTGCTGCGGCTTGGGATCTCGTTGCATCATGTGTACAAAATACGCCACGCTTGCAAGCAGATCGAGAGTGCCGCGTATCCATCTCTACGGGAAGTGGCTGGGCAATTCTCCAGCCGGCACATAAAGCTGCTCGTCTCCGATGAAGTGCGCATTCCAACTGCGTTAGGCTTCTTTCGGCCAGCGGTTGTGATTCCCGCATGGACGTTGCGTGATCTCTCAGGGGATGAGCTGAAGGTGATTCTGCTGCACGAGCTCGCGCACTTGCGCCGCGGCGATAACTGGACGAACCTGGCGCAGCAATTGGCGAAAGCATTGTTCTTCTTTCATCCAGTAGTGTGGTGGATCGACAATCGCCTCGCGTTCGAACGCGAAATTGCTTGTGACGATCTGGTCCTGGAACAGACATCGAGCGCGCGCGCATATGCAGCATCTCTGGTTTCAGTCGCAGAGAAAGTCATTGCGGGAAAAATGCTTAAAGGCAAAGCGCTGGCCTTAGCGCAAAGCGCGCTTGGTCGCGTGCGGGAAGTGTCGCTGCGAGTTGCGCGAATCCTCGATGGACGACCGCGCCCCAATCGCGCGTGGAGGCCTGCGGTGGCGATGATTGGAACGCTCGCGATCTTGACGGTTGTGGGGATGCCATACGCGCCGGAGCTGGTGTCATTCAACGGAAAAACTGAGCCGACGTTTTCTGCGAAATCGAATGGAACCGGCTCGGCTCAGGTTGTGCCAGCTTCACTGAGATGGAGTAGTTCGACTGTGCCCGCGCCTCGCCGACTTGTCACAGCTAGAACTCGCGAAGTTCACCGCACCAACTACCCGGCAGTAGTCTCGCCGAAGGTTATTCCGGTAAGAGCAATGCAGCGTGCGCACGATCACCAGCCGAAACTTGTGATCGCGAAAGCAGCACAGCAGAACAAGCCGGCTGAGACTCTGCTGGTTTTCCGTTCCACGCAGGTCGATGAGTTCGGCGTGCCGGTTTGGACTCTATCAGTTTGGCGGATGAAATCGCCAAACGGGCAAACGATTCAGGAGATGATCGTGATGAATTCGATCTGATCTCAAATTTTTTTGCATTCAATAACTAAATAATTAGTTGCAAAGGAGAATGAAAAATGAGCTGGTTTGAAAGTCTAAGAAAAAAGCTAACCCGGCGCGTGTTCGTGCCGGTCGTGGCCGTGGGGGCGATTGCCTCGCTAGGGACGTATGAGTTCGCGAAACCAGCGAGCGCCTCTGCCCCGGCGGCAGCACCTGCCGCGGCGCCACTTGATGACAACAGCGTCAGCGCGCTAGTAGCCCTTGACCATGCGATGGAAACCGTAGCCGCGCGAGTTGCGCCCGCTACCGTCTACGTACAAGTAACTTCGAAGACTTCACCTGACAACGGTGATGCCATGGAGCAGAATGAAAGCGGTAATGACAATAACGGTAACGAATCTGATCCGTTCTCGCAGTTCTTTGGCCAGCAATTCGGCCCGTTCGGAAAACGGTTCTTCAGAATGCAGCCCCAAGGGCCGCAGGTCGAGCACGGCCTAGGTAGCGGAGTCATAATTTCGCCCGACGGCTACATCGTCACCAACAATCACGTGGTGGATGGCGCCACGGATATCCGCGTCACCTTGACCGACAAGCGGATCCTGACGGCGAAGCTCGTCGGCCGCGACAAGCTGACCGATCTCGCGGTCATTAAAGTCAATGCGACAGATCTACCCAGCGTGCCACTCGGTGATTCGACCAAGCTGCGTCCGGGACAGACGGTGCTCGCGTTCGGCAACCCGCTCGGATTCCGATTCACAGTGACACGCGGAATCATTAGCGCTCTAAATCGTCCCAATCCAAGCTCGAACCGCCGTGCGCCGGGTGAATTCATTCAGACAGATGCAGCCATCAACCCCGGCAACTCTGGCGGACCGTTGGTCGATGCGCGCGGCGAAGTAGTTGGCATAAACACATTCCTGATTTCAGAAACCGGCGGTTTCTCTGGCATGGGATTCGCTATTCCTACGCAGATTGTGAAGCCGACAATTGACACACTGATCAAATACGGCAAGGTTGAGCACGCCTACATTGGCGTTGGCATCGGCCCTGTGACTCCCGATGAGGCGAAGTTCTTCAATATGACGAACGCTTCCGGTGCGGTTGTCAGCGAAGTAGAACCGGATTCGCCGGGAGCAAAAGCCGGCTTGAAGGTGGGCGACGTGATCACGGCAATGAACGATAAGACCGTTAGCGATCCTGGCGAACTGCAGGTTGAAGTTGCCCAGAAGCAGCCGGGAACGAAGGTCGACCTGACGGTGGTGCGTGAAGGCAAAACCATGCAGGTACCGGTAACTCTCGAAGCCATGGGCGCCCACGAAAAGGGAACTGAGACTTCGAATGCGGAAAATGGAAAACCGCGCTGGGGAATTGGTCTGGAAGATTTAAGCCCCGAAATTCGTCAGCAGGTGAATGCTCCGAGCGACGTGCACGGTGCGGTAGTTGAGAAAGTGGTCCCGGGCAGCTCGGCTGATGACGCTGGATTGCAGCAAGGCGACGTTATCACCGAAGTGAACCGCCATCCGGTACGCTCGGCGGCGGATGTTCAACGTGAACTCTCTAGCGTTCCGAAAGGTCAGGACGCATTGGTTCTCGTGTGGTCTCCGAACGGCGGAAGCACGTTCCGCGTGCTCCACCCGACGCAAGGATGAGTTGACATTGATTGATTGACGAATGCCGCTCCAGAAATGGGGCGGCTTTTTTATTCCGGGGCTAGATAAACTCCATCGCGGGTCTGGACGCTAGTATCTTTCTGTTCGTCTTCAGTCCAGCTTGTATAGCCCGCGTTGTCGTCTTTCGCGGGAGTGAATCCCGGGCTGTACTCGCTGCGCAGCTCTTCCTCAATGCGGCTATTGATCTGGTCGATTGGTTCTTGTTTGACGGACCAAAAACCAGATGGGCCAACTGTAATGTAAGATTCCGTTTCGATCATGCCTACCTTTTACGACCGCTTTCTGCAGTGCGCGGAGCGTTGGCCCGCTAACGTCGCGGTGGAGCTACAGCGGCCGGATGGAACCGAGAGCTACACATACGGCCAGCTCCGTAACATGTCGGAGTCAGTGGCAGCCTGGCTTGCTGCTCGCGGGCTTGAGCCCGGGAATCGCGTCGCGATTCTTGCCGACAATCATCCGCGGTGGGTGGCAGCGTATCTGGGGATTATTGCCGCCGGTGGGACGACGGTCCCGCTGGATACCGCTTATCACGCGGATCAAGTAGCCAAACTTTTGCGCGACAGTGGAAGCGTATTGCTGGTTTGCGATGCGAAGCATTTGAATGTGGCCGAAGAAGCGGCGCAGGGAACGAAGATTGGATTGGCACTGAGTGATTCAGGATTTCATTCGGGTGAAGGCCAGCGCACGCCAGTCTCGCCACGAGCAACTATAGAAGCAGATTTCGACGGCATCTTTGCGCAATACAAAGATGGCTTCGCGCCCGTCCCACGCTCGCCTGATGATCTCGCGTCACTCCTTTACACATCAGGGACGACAGCCGACCCAAAAGGCGTGATGCTCACGCACGCGAATCTTTTGGCAGAAGCCGATGCGGTTTTTGCCTGGGCGCACATTGGGCCGGAGGACGCGATCCTGGGCGTGCTGCCTTTGTTTCATGTTCTGTCGCAGATGGCGAACCTCCTACTCCCGCTGGTTGCGGGTACGCGTGTGGTTTATCTCTCCACCCTGAACACGACAGAATTGCTTCGTGCCCTGCGCGAAAGAAACGTCACCGCGTTTGCCGTGGTACCGCAATTTTTCAACTTGATTCACGAACGCATTGTTAAGGAAGTGCAGCAGCGCGGGGTTCTTGCGCGGAAAGCTTTCAAGCTGCTTACACGTGTCAACGTATTTTGCAGAAAACTTGAGTTCAATCCAGGCCGTATGTTTTTTCGGCGGATCCACGATTTATTTGGCCGACGGATGCGGTATCTCGTCACCGGCGGGTCTCGATTCGATCCTAGGATCGCGCAGGATTTCTATTCGCTCGGCATTGACGTTTTGCAAGCCTACGGACTTACCGAAACCTGTGGCGGCGCGTTCGTGAATTCTCCGACAGAAAACGTGATCGGCTCGGTGGGAAAGCCGCTCAAAGGCGTCGAATCGAGAATTGCTGATGCGCAAGCTTCGGATGATGGCTCGCCGGCCAGCGGTGAAATTCTGATTCGCGGCCCGATTGTGATGAAGGGCTACTGGAACCGGCCAGATGCGACTGCTGAAGTGCTGAAAGATGGCCGGCTGCACACGGGCGATCTCGGGTACTTCGATGAGGGCGGAAACTTGTTTATCACCGGCCGCAAGAAGGACGTGATCATCCTTGCGAATGGCAAGAATATCTATCCCGAAGAGATTGAAACCCACTATTTGCAGTCCCCATTCATAAAGGACATTTGTGTGATGGGAATCGAGGATGCGGGCACGGAAAAGTTGTACGCCGTGATCGTCCCGAATTTCGAAGTGCTGCGGCAAAGAAAAGTTGTGAATGCGAAAGAGGTAATTCGTTTCGACGTAGAGGGCCTGTCTGCGAAGCTGGCTTCGACGAAACGAATTGGAGGCTACGAAATTTGGCAAGAAGACTTGCCACGAACGACGACCAGAAAGCTAAAGCGGTTCGAAATTGAAAAGCGAGTGCGTGCAGGCAAGCGTGATAGTTCAGGAGAGCTGAGCAGTTCGAGGCCGCTGACCGACGAAGAAACAGCCTGGCTCGAAAACGAAGATGTGAAGCGGGCGCTGAAAGTTATTCGGGCATATGCGGCCACCAACCCGGAGGCGGTCCGCCCGGGCGACAATCTGGAACTTGATATTGGACTCGATTCGATGCGCAGGGTTGAACTGCTGATCGCGCTCGAGCAGGAACTCGGCGGAAGTGTCGAAGAATCGCAGCTGGGTGGAATTTACACGGTACGTGAACTGGTGGATGCCGTGCGGCAAAAAGCCGGCATGGGCGTCCCCGACACAGGAAAGACAGCTCTGCAATTTGCTGGTTGGGGAGTAGTGCTGCGCGAAGATCCAACTGATCCAGAGGCGATTGCGGCAGGGAAATCGCGTCCCATTACAGATCGCCTCTTGTACGTGCTTACGCGCATCGCAAAGGTGATCTGGCGTATGCGCGCTCCGATCGAAGTCGAAGGACTAGAAAATTTGCCGCAAGCACCGTTTTTGCTGTGTTCGAACCATCAGAGTTTTATCGATCCGTTGTTCTTGCTGATGATGCTTCCAGTGGGGGTGTTGCTGCACTTGTTTGCTGTGGGAACCAGCGAAGTGTTTGGTACTGGACTGATGCGGCGGGTGGCGCGGATACTGCGCGTCGTGGTAGTTGACCCAGATGCGAATCTGATGCCGGCGATGCGCGCCGGAGCTTACGGACTGCGGCATGGAATGTCGCTGATTCTCTATCCGGAGGGCGAGCGAAGCATCGACGGTACGCCGAAGACTTTCAAAAAAGGAGCCGCGATTCTGTCGATACATCTGCAAGTGCCAGTCGTGCCAATCGCGATCGACGGAGTTTATGAGGCCTGGCCTCGAGGAAAGCCGTTTCAGAAATTCGCTCCAATAAAGATCAAATTCGGCAAGACAATACTTCCGCCGCCCGAGGCACAGGCCTCAGAGGAAACGTACTCGAAGTTGACGGCAGAGTTGAAGGCAAGAGTAGTTGAAATGTGGGAAGAGTTGCGGTCGAGCAAAGCGCTGGCCACGCAGGCCTGAAGAATGCATTATCATTAAACACGACAGCTTTACTCTCCATAGACCGCAATTGAGTGTTGATAACCCAGCCTTCCAGGGCGTTTAGACTGAATCTAATACCGAAAGAATCTCATCCTTCCGATGCACTCTGGCTTGCAAACTGAAACTAAAGCTGTGCCTGGGCATTACAGGACCAGGCTTCAGGCCTTGCGCACGATTGCACTGATGGAATTCGCAAAAGGCGTAGCAGTGCTGGCTGCAGCGGTGAGCCTGTATTGGGTCGATCCTTCCGATGTAGTTGGTTCGTTTCTCGATTTTCTGCACATCAGTCCCGACCACCACCTGGCGCAGCTCCTTTTACATTCGGCGGATACATTGAGCAATGCGAGTATGTGGTCGATCATTCTCATCGCTTGCCTGTACTCCGGCTTGCGTTTCGCGGAGGCATTCGGGCTTTGGAGGGCTAGGCCATGGGCTGAATGGGTGGCGCTGGTTTCGGGCGCGATCTACCTTCCTTTTGAGGCCTATAAACTCGCCCACCGGGTCAGCATTTTTCATATCAGCATCTTGTTGATCAATCTTGCTGTGGTCGCGTTTATGTTCTATCTGCGCATATATCTGCCGCGCCTTCAGAAGGTAATCGTGCGCGTCCGGTAGAATTGAACTCAGTCCAGATCTCGCGATCAAACCTGAACTTGCTCACCCGAAGACAATTCCTTTACGGCGGAGCGGCCGCCGCCGCTGGCATCGGAGTCGCTACCGACGCCTATCTCGAAACGTATCGTGTGCAGCTCAAGAAAGTAGAAGTCCCTTTGAAGCGCCTGCCCGAAGCGTTTGATGGTTTCACCATCGCGCAATTGAGCGACTTTCATTACGAAGAGAGATTTTCCGTCTTCGCAATTCGTAAAGCAGTTGAACTGGTAAATACTCTTCGCGCAGATTTGGTCGTTCTGACCGGCGACTTCATTACCGTGGGCATGTTTGAATCGAGTTCACATGCACGTAGACATGCCCATGAAGCCGCGGCACCATGCGCCGCGGTTCTTTCTGGCCTGCGGGCGCGGCTGGGGAGTGTCGCGGTGCTCGGAAATCACGACGCTTACGCCAATGCAGGGTTTGTTACAAAGGCTCTGGAAACCTCGGGAATTCCTGTGCTGAACAATCGGTCTTTACCGATCGAGCAAAACTCGGCGCGGCTCTGGCTTGCGGGAATCGAAGATGCGCTTGAGGCCCGGCCGGACCTGGGTGCTGCAATCAAGAACATTCCTTCCGGTGAGGTAATCATCCTTCTCGCACATGAACCGGATTTTGCAGACGAGGCTGCTCTGAACCCAGTGGACCTTCAGCTCTCTGGTCACTCCCACGGGGGCCAAATTTGGATTCCGGGTCTTGGCGCCCCTTGGCTTCCCCCGCTTGCTCGAAACTATCCACGCGGATTGTACAAAGTGGAGAATTTAGTTCTGTACACGAATATCGGAATTGGAACGATTCGGGCGCCAGTCCGAATCAACTGCGTTCCAGAAGTGACACTGATTACCTTGCGGGCCCGGCGGGGGTAACTCCACCCAAATATTCCGAACCCCAGTCCCGCACACATTACGCAATTAAGAAAGCTCCGAACAAGCTGTAAAGCAGCACTGCCAAAACAATCAGCGTGAATACGACGTACATGCGATCGCCTTCGATTGCAAAAGCCGCAGCGGAAAACATAACTCGCGCGATGGGAGTGGCGATCAAAAGCAGCAATCCTAGCTGAATGATGCCGCGAGCGTGACCCGTGAAAGCGTATGCCAGAATCCCGTGGACAGTCTTAAGTTCATCGGGTTCTCCATGATAGGTCCTAAAGGATACGCGCGCGCGCGGGTGCATCCCAAGATATGGGATCGCACCAGCAATCACAACCATTGCGGCCATCAGTACGCCCGCGCGAAGCAAATTCGCAATTAGCGTTTCGACGCGCTCGTCATCAAGGTGGAAGCGGTTGGCTGCCATCAAAATCCTCCGATAAATCCTTTGAACATCATTTGCAAGCCGAGCAGCACAATTACTCCGCTGAATATCAGGCGCAGCATCCTGGTTTGGGTCTTCACCAGCACGCGCGTCCCCATTAACGAGCCGATCAGAACTCCGATCATGACTGGCATGGCAAGGGACGGATCGATGTAACCTCTGCTCAAATAGACGCCTGCGCTCGCCGCGGCCGTTACGCCGATCATGAAGTTGCTGGTGGTTGTTGAAACCTTGAAGGGAACTTTCATGGCCTGGTCCATCGCCACGACTTTCAGAGCGCCCGAGCCAATGCCGAGCAGGCCAGAGAGTATTCCTGCAATGTACATGATGCCGAATCCCGCGGGCACTTTATAGACGTTGTAGTGCCGGATGCCGCTCGTGTCTGGAAAGCTGCCGTTCATCTTCAGTTTGGTCGCCAGCCGGTCGGGAGATTGCTCGGTTGTATTTCGTGGCCTTGTGCGTCGCGACACATACGCCGAGTACATGAGAACGATTCCGAAAATAATCGCGATAGCGTTCGCCGGCACTTTCGCGGTCAGGTAAGCGCCGAAGAGTGCGCCCAGAGTGGTCGCGATCTCGAGAAACATTCCAATGCGAATATTCGAGAAACCCTCCTTCACATACGCGGCAGCTGATCCGGACGAAGTTGCAATAACTGACACAAGCGAGGCGCCGATTGCATAACGTAAATCGACATGAAAAAAGATGGTGAGCAATGGGACGAGGACAACCCCGCCACCCAATCCCGTAAGGGCGCCAAGGAACCCAGCAGCCAGCGATCCAGCCCACACCAGGAACGTGAATGCGAGGACGTTCATTCGAGCTAATTAGTCTGCCATAGCTCGCGCACTGTGGCGGAGTAAGAAACTACTCAGTTACTTCTCTGCAGGGGAATCAGCGGCGACGCTAATTGCATGACTCATCAAAAACTCGTCGAAAAAGCGGTAGCGTGGTTGCGTGGCTACGGTTGTGGGGTGGTGCTTTCGGAGCAATCCTGCGCCAGCGGCGAGACTCCGGATGCCATTGGCTGGAAACGGGCCTGCCACTCAGTAATTATTGAATGCAAAGTTTCGCGCGCCGATTTTCTCGCCGATCAGCAGAAACCGTTCCGAATGAAATCAGAAACGGCCATGGGATGTGAGCGGTTTTATCTCACGCCCGCGTGTTTGATCGCCACCGCCGAATTGCCTAATCACTGGGGACTACTCGAAGTGCGGGGCAGGGAAGTCGAGGTAGTCCGCGCCTCAGGAAAGAATCTTCGCTCGACGAGGGGATTTCGTTACGAAATGAACCTGCTGCTTGCCAGTCTAAGGCGGGTCGAAGTGCGGATTGAACCGCAATCGATTACTGATTTTCTGAAGTGGAAGAATCGGATGGCGGAATACAATCGCGGAGCTTTGCCGGAGGGGCTGGTTCCGAGGCAAGAGGAGAGCAATTCTTTTCTTCGCGCTGCAGCTTGTGCGGTGGAAGATTCGAATCCCTGATTTCTGGCCAGTTGAACCTCTGATTTATGATCCGCGGATGTTTCGTGTCGCGCCAAAGCGCCGAAGTCGTTGATCCGTGCTGCAGATTTTTATCCGCAAACAGTCCTAACGAACCGACCATCGAGTAACTGGGAAGAATGTACTTCCAAGTGCTCTGAATCTTCTAGTGCAGTGCTAGACTCCACTTAGAAATACCTGATGCACTGCGAGTGCGAGCCAATCGATCGCTGGTACAGCGTGGCGAGGCGAGACGGTTCCGGAACAAGGCCCAATGTCTGTAGCCTCACACCACGATGTGCGGGTCGAGTTTCTTGCAAAGTTGCGCTACGCGCAGTCCCGCGTTCTCTTGCTCGACTACGACGGCACTCTCGCGCCGTTTACTCCTGACCGCGAACGAGCGTTTCCTTACCCGGAAATTCCAGAGCTGGTATCGAGAATTCTTCGCGCGGGCACACGCGTCGTGCTGATTAGCGGCCGTCCAGCGACCGAACTCTTATATCTGAGTGGAGTTCATCCGCCACCGGAAATATGGGGAAGCCATGGAGCAGAGCGGCTGCTGCCCGATGGATCTTATCAAGTAGACCCGCCATTGCAGGCGCATCAACTTGCATTGCGAGCGACCGCGCAGTCACTGCACGCGTGCGGATTCTCCTCGCAAATGGAAATCAAGCCAGGTGGGATTGCGGTGCATTGGCGCGGGCTGCCGCCGGAACAACGCGAGCCAATCGAAGCCAAGGTCAGGACGCTATTCGCATCGGCCGCGAAAGAACATGGTCTCGTCGTTCTGCCATTCGATGGCGGCCTGGAGGTTCGGGCATCGGGCAAGAATAAGGGCGACGCAGTTTCCGCGGTCCTCGCCGAGGCTGGAAGCGGAGTAGCTGCAGCTTATTTAGGTGACGACCATACTGACGAGAATGCCTTTCGCGCCATCAAAGGGCGGGGGATTGCAATTCTTGTGCGCCCCGAGCCTAGGCCTACAACTGCTGACATTTGGTTGCGGCCACCAGAAGAACTGAGCCGATTCTTTCGTGATTGGCTGAAAGCCTGCGGAGCAGAGAATGAAACTGCTGGAAGGCCGTCTGATTAATGTCTCCAACCGGCTGCCGGTTGAGATCAAGCAGCGCGGCGGAAAGCCGCGGCTTAGCTCGAGCACGGGCGGGCTGGCCTCAGCCCTCGACAGCATTTGGCGACACCAAAGCGGAATTTGGATTGGTTGGGCGGGCCCCGTAGAGGCCGAAGCCGCGGTTCCGCTCCTACAGAAAGCCGCGCGCGGGCGTAGCTACAGCCTGCGTCCCGTGCCGCTCTCGCTGCAGGAAGTTTCCAAGTTCTACGCCGGTTTTGCAAACGAGATCATATGGCCGCTCTTCCACGACATGCCGTCGCGTTGCAATTTTGACCCTGAATACTGGGAAGTTTATCAGCGGGTAAACCGAAAATTCGCTCATACCGCTGCCGAATGTGCTAACGCCAAAGATCTGATTTGGGCGCACGACTATCACCTCATGCTTATGGGGCGCTATTTGCGCGAACTGGGCTGCACCACCCGCACTGGCTTCTTCTTGCATATTCCGTTTCCTGCGCCGGACATCTTTGAAAAATTGCCGTGGCGAAAGAGCATTTTGCGCGCATTGCTCGACTACCATCTCCTCGGATTCCAAACTGACCGCGATCGCTTTAATTTCCTGAGCTGCGTCGAACGAATCCTTCCCGACGCGCGCTCGGAACGCGAGAACCTGCGAAACCTGGTGAGTTTCGACCGCAATAAAACCAGAGTCGCTACTTTCCCGATCAGTATTGCTTTTGAGGAATTTGCTAATCACGCAGCCAGTCGGGATATCGAGACTGAGACTGCAGAATTGCGACGCGAGTTGACCAATAATTTCATCGTGCTCGGCGTCGATCGCATGGATTACACCAAGGGGATCCCTGAGCGCCTGAAAGCGTTTCGAATTCTATTGCGCCGGTATCCCGAGTTGCGCCACCGGGTTACGCTCCTGCAAGTAGTAGTTCCCAGCCGTGAGGACATCAGGGAATACAAGGAATTGCGCCGAGAGGTCGAGCTGCTGGTCAGCCAAATCAACGGCGAATTCACTGAAGCAGGCTGGGTTCCGATTCACTACATTCACCGCAATCTTTCGCGGAAGGAGTTGCTCAGCTATTATCGCGGAGCTGACATCGCACTGATCACGTCTTTGAAAGATGGAATGAATCTGGTGGCCAAGGAATTTTGTGCCGCACAGGTCGATGAGCAAGGTGTCGTGGTCATTAGCGAATTTGCCGGAGCCGCAGCTGAATTGCGTCACGGCGCGCTGGTTATCAATCCCAACGATCTCGCTGGAATTGCCGAAGCGATCCATCGGGCTTGCGTGATGCCCATGGAAGAGAAACGCGCCCGCATGAAACTTCTGCGGGATGTCGTGCGCACATACAACGTGCAGGGATGGGCGGAATCTTTTCTTGAAGCGGCGCTCGCCGACCGCGCCCCAGCAACCGTTGGTAGTTCTCCACTGGAAAGCGGCGATTTCCCGCTGGTCGCGGCTTCCGACGCGCACGATCAAAGGATTGCTTAGCCGCAATATGTCATTGGCCGCCGGCCACACGGTAGGCCTACTTCTTGACTCTTCTTTTAGCCAGCTCATTTTTCGAGTACATGGTGCCGCGGCACTTTTTTGCTCCGCAGAAACATGGAGCTGAATCCTCTGGATCGCCGTCGTAAAGGCTGTAGTCGTAAGCCAGTTCCTCGCCTTGGTTGATATTGCGAGTGGCACGGATGAACACTCGCCCGTGGACTTCGTAGCTCTCACAATTCGGATCGCATGAGTGATTGATGAATGCAGCGACCCCATCGCCGTCGATCACGTGCTCACCGTCAGTCAGTCCGAACAAATAAGTTCGCGGCGAGTGCTCGTAAATATCATCAGCGTGGGAATTGGTGAGGTGCGGGCCGGTATATTCGGCCACGACGGCCCTTTTTTTTATCGGCGCAGTCGTGTAGACGCCATCTCCATGTATCTTTGATCGCAATATCACCAGTGCCATCTAGCGAGATTAGCAAATAAGAGAGGCCTGTCGATTTCTTGCCGTCCGGTGTAGATTTACATTTCACATTACACAGGATTGCGGAATGAAAATTGTCGACGCAAAAGTGATCGTGTGTTGCCCGGGAAGAAATTTCGTCACCCTGAAACTCACCACTGAAGATGGTATCTCGGGGCTTGGAGACGCCACTTTAAACGGCAGGGAACTCGCCGTTGCGAGTTATCTTACCGACCATGTTGTTCCAATTCTTCTAGGCCGCGACGCCCGCCAGATCGAGGACACATGGCAATACCTGTATAAAGGGGCGTATTGGCGGCGTGGGCCCGTGACCATGAGCGCTATCGCCGCCGTCGATACCGCTTTGTGGGACATCAAGGCGAAGAGTCTGAACACCCCTTTGTATCAGCTGCTCGGTGGTGCTTCTCGCGAGGCCGTGATGGTCTACGGCCACGCGAGCGGGGCCGACGTAGAGAAGACAGTCGAATCATTCGCAAGGTTCTTAAAGCGCGGCTACAAAGCAATCCGTGCGCAATCGGGAATTCCGGGATTGAGCAGCACATACGGGATCGGAAAGGGAGGCATGGCTTACGAACCGGCAGAAAAAGACGCCCCGCCGGAGAATCAGTGGTCAACCGAACACTACTTGAGATTTGTGCCGCAGCTTATGGGAAGGCTGCGCAAAGAATTCGGTCCGGAGATACACATGCTGCACGACGCCCACCATCGGCTGACGCCGATTGAAGCGGCGCGCCTCGGCAAGGAACTGGAGCCATTCCGGCTATTTTGGCTAGAGGACCCAACGCCGGCCGAATTACAAGAGAGCTTTCGCCTGATTCGGCAGCATACAACCACGCCGCTAGCCGTCGGCGAAGTGTTCAATACCATCTTTGATTGTCAGCAACTGATCGAAGAACAACTAATCGATTTCATCCGCACTACGGTGGTTCATGTCGGCGGGATCACGCATTTAAAGAAAATTGCGAATCTTGCGGAGATCTACCAAGTGCGGACCGGTTCGCATGGAGCGACAGATCTCAGCCCGGTATGCATGGGCGCGGCATTGCACTTCGATCTCAGCGTGCATAACTTCGGGATTCAGGAATACATGCCGCACACGCCGGAAACCGACCGCGTGTTTCCACATTCGTACTCGTTCGATGATGGCATGATGCACCCTGGCGAAGCGCCGGGGATTGGCGTGGAGATTGACGAAGAACTAGCGGCGCAGTATCCGTATCAACGTGCTTACTTGCCGATCAACCGCAAGCTGGATGGGACCATGCACAGCTGGTGAACTAGGCGCCGACGTTCGTCACCGGTGATTTTTCCAGCTGTGGCAGGCGAAGTCGCAGGAACTGCTCTGCATTTTCGAAGCAGATCTTGCGGACCATCGCACCTATTTGCTGGACATCATTCGGCAGCTCACCGTTTTCGATGTCATGGCCAAGCAGGTTGCACAATACACGCCGAAAATATTCGTGTCGCGGGAATGACATGAAAGACCGCGAGTCAGTTACCATGCCGACGAATCGCGACAAGAGTCCGACATTTGAAAGCGTATTCAGCTGCGCCTCAATCCCCTCCTTTTGATCGAGGAACCACCAAGAACTACCGAACTGAATTTTGCCCGCCACTGCGCCGTCCTGGAAACACCCGGCGGCAGTGGCAAAGACGTAGTTGTCGATCGGATTCAGGTTATACAAGATCATTCGTGGCAAGGCATTTTCCTGCTCGAGCAGGTTGAGATATCTGCTCAGCCGCTGCGCCTGTGGCCAATCACCAATGCAGTCGAACCCCGTGTCTGGGCCGTGTACTGCGAAGTTACGCGAACTGACTGAGCGCAGGGCGCCGAGGTGTAGTTGTTTCGTCCACCCTTTGTCCGCGTCCAATTTGCCGAAAAAAAGCATAAGCAGGGAAGCAAATTCCTCGCATTCTTCAGCGCTGGCTGCATGTCCGGCGCGGGCGCGGTCGAAGATCAAGGCAGCCTTCTGCTCAGTGCAAGGCGTCGAGTAGCAATACGCCAGACCATGGTCGGAGAGCCGGCCGCCGTGTTCGTGGAAAATGTCGTGGCGTTGTTTCAACGCATCCAGAAATGCCGAAAACGACGAGATCTGAACATTGCTGGCGATTTCCAGCCGCTGCACCCACGCCTTGAACTGCTCGGGTTTATCTACCTGCAGGGCTTTATCGGGCCGAAATGTTGGATAAATGCGGAGGTCCGGTTCGCTGGAATTTACCTGGCGGTGTGCTGCAAGATTTTCGCAAGGATCATCGGTTGTGCAAGCGGCGCGGACAGCAAATTTCCTCAAGATCCCTTTTGCCGTGAGTTCACCGGAGTGGAGCAGCTTATTGCCCTGCTCCCATGCGGCTCGCGCCGTGCTTTCGTTCAGCAACCGGTCGAACTGGAAGTAACGCTTCAGCTCCAGATGCGTCCAATGAAACAGCGGACTGCGTAATGCGAAAGGGACGGTCTTTGCCCAGGCCAGAAATTTTTCATAGGGAGTGGCGTCGCCTGTGCAGTAACGTTCGGCAACTCCGTTGGCGCGCATCAGCCGCCACTTGTAGTGGTCGCCCTCGAGCCAGATTTCTGTGAGGTCGCGGAACTGGCGGTCATCAGCAATTTCGTTTGCCGGTAAGTGGGAGTGAAAATCGAGGATGGGGTTCTCTTCTGCGTACTCATGAAAAAGCCTTCGCGCGGGTTCTGAGTGCAGAAGAAAATCTTCGTCAACAAAGTTCACAGGAGCTCCAGTGTTGTGCAAAGTAGTGCGCAATTGCAAATTGTCCGGTTAAGCATTTTGCCCCGCAAAAGAGATGCTGTTGATTTTGCAGGTTGGTTAGTGGTATCAGTTTTATCGCAGTGATTTAATTGTGCCATCGAACAAATAGTTATCCGCTCCGCGAACACGGCGCTGGGCTGTGCCTACGACGAACACCACAAACCACATGATAGCAACAGTTGTCGGTGTCAGGATTAAAATCCCCGCATTTTGCAACGAGAAAGAAGGGCAATGACATGAGCAGTCAACTGCAACCGAAGCCGGAGCACATGTTTTCATTTGGGCTATGGACCGTGGGCAACCGCGGCCGCGATCCTTTCGGGGATTTCGTGCGGCCGCTCATAAGTCCGAACGACATTGTCGCTATGTTGGGCGAGGTCGGTGCGTGGGGCGTCAACCTCCACGATAACGATCTGGTTCCCATCGATGCGAAGCCTATGGAACGCGACAAGATTGTGCGCGAGTTTAAGAAAGCATGCTCCGCGAACGGTATCGTGGTTCCCATGGCTACGGTTTCTCTTTTTTTTCATCCTATTTTTCGTGATGGAGCTTTTACGTCGAATGATCCTGAGGTGCGTGCATATGCAGTTCAGAAAACCATGCGTGCGATGGATCTCGGCGCCGAACTGGGCGCGAAGATTTTTGTCTTATGGGGAGGACGCGAAGGAGTTGAGACTGACGCCTGTCGCCGCGCAGATCAGGCGGTAAAGCATCTGCGCGAAGCGGTGAATTATCTCTGCGAATACAACATCGATCAGAAATACGGATACAAGTTTGCTCTCGAAGCCAAGCCCAATGAGCCACGCGCCGACATTTACATGGCCACGACCGGACACTATCTCGGGTTTATTCCGACACTCGATCATCCAGAGATGGTGGGCGTGAATCCGGAAGTTGCGCACGAGACCATGGCCGGCTTGAACTTCATGCACGGCGTGGCACAGGCATGGGAGACAGGCAAGCTGTTTCACATCGACCTTAACGATCAGATGCCAGGCCGCTACGATCAGGACTTGCGCTTTGGATCGTCAAACCTGAAGGCCTGCTTTTGGCTGGTGAAATTTCTCGAAGACGTTGGCTACCGAGGGCCACGCCACTTCGACGCTCACGCGTATCGCACCGAGGACTACGAAGGGGTGAAAGATTTTGCCCGCGGCTGCATGCGCACATACCTGATCCTGAAAGACAAAGCCGCGCGCTGGAACGCAAACAAAGAAATCCAGTGCATTCTTCGCGAGTTGGGCAAAGAGGCGAAGGGCGTGCCGAAAGTAGGGAAGTATACGAAGAAGGGTGGAACCGCGCTTTTGGCTCACGACTTCAATAAGGACGAGATTCTTAAGAAACGCTTGCCTTACGAGCGTTTAGATCAACTCACGATCGATATTCTCTCCGGCGCGGATTGCTGCTTTGACTAGCAGAAGCAAATTGTCGCCGTTCGTTATCTCCGCAGGAGTGCATTTATTGACAAAAATCTAGCTTGACAACGCTCACTAAGTCTCCATATAGTTCGAGCCGCAAATTTAATCAGGCAAGAGGCTGTGTTTGCGCCTTTGAAGCGTTGCTATGCGGCGGATGAACTTCACTGACACGCAGGTGGCTACGAGCGAAACTGCCCGCGGCATAAACCGGGGTATCGTGCTGAATCTAATCCGCCGCAGGCAGCCTATCTCCCGCGCCGACCTGGCGCGAGTCTCCGGGCTGCAACGCAGCACCGTTTCGTTAATTACCGAACAGCTGATTCGTGAGAAGTGGGTCATCTATGGCCCTATCGGCCGCTTGCCGCGTGGCCGTCGTCCAACTTTTCTGCGACTGAACGACCGCCGAGCTATCCTGGTGATTGATTTACGCCCAGGCGTTACTACCCTGGCGGTTTCCGACGTCAATGGCAGATTTCTCTCGCAGCAGCGGGTGCCAACTCCGCCCGATCCTGAAACCGCCAACGTGAAGTTTTCCGAAAAAATTCTACAGATGATAGAAGCGCACCCGGACCTGGTTTTTGAAGGCATCGGAGTCAGTGTTCCCGGCCGATTCGATGAGAACAGGCAGCGCGTGGTGTTCGCTCCAAACTTGAAATGGCCAGAGTTTGACTTGCGCGCTCCGCTTGAACAATCCACCGGGATACAGGTAGACCTTGAAAATGCCGCCAATGCGTGCGTACTGGCGGAAGTGTGGTTTGGGCACGCCGAAAAAATACGTGATATGGCCGTGGTCACGATCTCGGAAGGTCTAGGCGTCGGTCTGTTCAGCAACGGCCGTCTGCTTCGCGGATTGAATGGCATGGCAGGCGAATTCGGCCACGTGCCCTTCGAGCTGGACGGGCCGCGCTGCAGTTGCGGAGGCCGCGGCTGTTGGGAAGTGTTCGCTTCAAATCGTGCCGCGTTGCGCTATTACAACGAGTCGAGCCATGCGGGAAACGGCCCAAGCTTTCAGGATCTGCTCGCTTTAGCTGAAGGCGGGGACAGTTTGGCTTTGAAGGCGCTTGACAGCATGGCGCACGCGATTGGCCGCGGAACGCGGATGATCGTGGCCGGAGTGGCACCGGAAGAGATCGTATTCGCAGGTGAGTTTACCCGGATGTGGAAAAGGCTGGGGCCGGTTATCGAAGCCGAAGTTGCCGCTGCGATGCTGGTAGGCGCGCCGCCGAAGGTTAGGCCTGCCGCCGCCGAGCCAAGCAGCGCCCGTCTGCGAGGTGCTGTCGCACTGGTCTTGCAGAAACATTTTGGTCCTTCAGCGGCCGTGGACAAGGGAAGAACAACCATGTCAACGCCGCGCAGGGCCGAGGTTCAGATTCAGTAATCCTCAGAAGTAGCGAGATCGTAGTCGGTATTAGATAGTTCAGACCCTAGAGCCACCGCCGGAGCCGGCGGCGAGCCGAAAGAAGAGGTAAATCCATGTCGATGCGCTCACACGACTTCAGTTTTCACAATAGTTCATGTATCAAACTAAATGTCGTACTCGGGATCCTGTTGGTCTGTGTACTGCTTGCCGCCAGCGTGTCTGCTCAAGTGCTGTATGGATCGTTGACCGGAACGGTCACTGATCCCAGTGGCGCGGCGGTCAGCGGGGCGCAAGTTCAGGCCCTCGAAGTGAATACTGGCATAACCTTGCAAGCGACCTCTGACTCGACCGGAATATATCGTTTCACGACGTTATTGCCTGGGACGTACCAGGTCGCAATCAGTGCCGCTGGCTTTTCGAAACAGCAGACGGCTAACGTGCTCGTCAGGGCAAACGAAGTCGCTCGAGTCGATGCGCAACTGCAAGTCGGAAAGGCAACCGAAAATGTCACGGTCACGACCGAAGCGCCCTTGCTTCAGACGGATAAGTCCGACGTACACACAGACCTAACCGAGCAACAGATTTCGGACTTGCCAACGATGGGTACTCAGGGAAGAAATTTCCAATCACTACTACGGACGATTCCGGGCGCGGGCCTGACGGCGGAAACCAACTCGCTCGCCGGCAACCCGCAGCGGGCAATCAACACGAACGTAAATGGTTTATCCAACCAAAGTGTGAATACCCGGATTGATGGCACGCAGGACGCATACCCGTGGCTGCCTGCGAACGTTGCCTACGTTCCACCCGCAAATGCGATTGAATCGGTAAATGTGGTCACCAACTCGTTCGACGCGGAGCAAGGGAATGCAGGCGGTGCCGCGGTCAATGTGCAGATCAAGTCCGGCACCAATCAGTTCCACGGCGATGTCCATGAGTTCCATACGGATGAGAATTTTGCCGCGCGGAACTACTTTCAAACCGACAAGCAACGTTTTCCGCACGTAAATGCGAACCTCCAAAACCAATACGGAGGCGCATTGGGCGGGCCGATTAAGAAAGATAGACTGTTCTTCTTTGCTGACTTCGAGCGCACAACCCAGTCGCAAAAGGCTGGACCTGATACTCGGACATTGCCAACCGCCGCAATGGCGGCCGGTGACTTCCGAAATCTGCCAGGCAATCCCATCATCTACGATCCCGCCACCGGAGACCAGCACGGAGCAGGGAAGGCCCAGGTCTCCTGCAATGGCGTGCTGAATGTCATCTGCCCGAACCGTATCGATCCAGCAGCCGCAGCGATGGTCAAGCTATTGCAGACCGATATCGCGCAGGAGTCGACCACGGCAAATGACCTGGGCAACTTTTCTGGTAGCGGCACAGCCTTTTTCAATCGCGAGAACGCAGATTTCAAAATCGACTATCATCCGGATGCGAGCTCTACTGTTTTCGGGCGGTATAGCTTCTCAAAAACGTTTGTTTTTGATCCGCCTCTGCTGGGTCCGGCGATTGGTGATGCAACCAATGGAGGACAACTTGGGAATGCTCCGGGTCTGGTCCAGAACATAGGCATCGGCGCAACCAATGCGTTTACCCCATCTTTGTTATTGGACTGGAACTTCGGTTTCACTCGGCAGCGCCTTGGCTCAACTTTTGATCTCAGCTCGGCGAATGGACTGAATGATCTTCACATTCCCGGGACCAACAATGCTGGAACCAACGGCGATCCATCCTTGTACTACGGTTTTCCTGGTTTCCAACTGGGGCCGAATCCTGGCGCAACTTCGCAAGTGGGTCCAAGCTTCGGTAACGCGCAACCAGCGAATCCATTTCTGTTCCGCGATCAACAATACGTAAGCGGCGCGAACATAAGCTGGATTAAAGGCAAACACTCTCTTCGTGGCGGTATCGAATGGAACCACGCGCAAATCAACCACTTCCAACCGCAAGGCGGAACGTTCCAAAGTCCGCGCGGCACATTCCAGTTCAACGGCAACTCCACCGCCCTGCAGGGAAGCACCCCAAGTTGGTTTAACTCATGGGCCGATTTCATGCTGGGCCTGCCGAATGCAACCGGCAAAGTTATCGCCATGTTCAACCCCACTGCATTGCGGTGGTCGCAATGGGCGTGGTACGCGCGCGATCAATGGCAGGTAACTCCCAAGTTGACGGTCAATGCCGGCGTTCGCTGGGAGTACTACCCGTTTGGATACAGTGACAACGGTCAAGGTCTTCGTGTTCTAAATCTAACCACCGGAAATGTTCTCATCGGAGGCAACGGCAACATCGCCAGGGACGACGGAATCGATGTCGGGACAGGGCAATTCTTGCCTCGAGTGGGCGCCGCTTATCGGCTCACACCGTCCACTGTGATTCGTGCCGGCTACGGGATGAGTGCCGATCCGTATACCTGGCACGTGCTTCGCAACGCGTATCCCGCCGTGTTAATCATCAGCAACGTACCTGCGAATAGCGCTGATTTCGTTCCCGCAGCCAGTCTCACCGGGCTCAATGGTTCCGGTTTGGGTGGGGGAAGCTATTCCGTCCCAACTGGCATCGTGCTGCAGCCAATCCCGAATATCAGCAGCGGTCAGGTTCCGCTTCCAACCAACATCAGCACGACAACTGTCCCGAATCCATTCCACCGCGGATACATTCATTCCTTCAACTTCATGGTTGAGCAACAACTGTGGAGAAACTTGGTCTTCCAAACGGGGTATGTTGGCACACGGGCGATTCGACCAGTAGTCAACATGAATGCCAACGCTTCACTGCCGGGCACCGGCAGTGCGGGCGGCATCCTTAGCCAGAGATTTGGCGCGAACTATACGGCAACCATTAACGAGCTGAATCCGTTCAAAGATAGCAGCTTCGATTCGCTGCAGACAAAGATCACGTACCGTATGGCAGGCGGTTCCAGTGCTGGCCTTGCGTGGACGTGGTCGAAAGCAATCGACTACGCAGACAATGAGGATCTGGGTTTTCTTTCGTTCCCCGATCCTTCATTTTGGTACAAGGATCGTGGGCCAGCCGGCTTTGATCGCACACACAATATTGAACTCTGGAGCGTTTTGGCTCTGCCTTTCGGAAAAGGACAGCATTGGGCGCAGTCAGGCGTGGCCGGCCAACTTCTAGGTGGCTGGCTCATTGATCCCATTGTCAGCTACATGAGCGGCACGCCTTTCACAGTGAGTGCCGGCGGAAACCTGAACGCCAATGGTTCGGGACAGACTGCCGATCTCGTTGGCCATTTCCACATACTCAACGGAAGACCGCCGCGAACAGGCCAGACCTGCGCTCAGACTGATCTCAGCTGCCATTACTTCGACCCAAGCGCGTTTGCGGCTCCACTTATCACCAGCGCAGCCAATGCTCACTACGGGAATACCAACCGCGATGAGTTCCGTGGTCCGGGATATTTCAATATGAACTTGAGCGTGCTTCGTGATTTCCGGCTGACGGAACGGTTCACCCTGGAAGTGCGCGCGGATGTATTCAGCCTGACCAATACACCTCATTTTGCGAATCCGGCACTTTCATGCCCCGGCAATGCTGCGGTAGTTGGCTCCATTGCGGGTGAGGGAGGCTTGTGCAACACCGGCTCAAATAACAATTTCGGGGTCATTACCGGCACCGTGTCACCTGGTGGTTTCTTCGGACCGGATCCGGGGAACAGAACAATGTGGTTCGGAGCAACAGTGAAGTTCTAAGTAATGCGGGGAATGATCGGGGAAGCCGGCCATTCCCTCAGAAAGTGAAATGATCCCGGGCAATCGGGCTTCCTGTGTTCCCGAGGCTTTAACCGTACGCAACGTAGACAGTGCAGTAGTGCATCAGAGGTGAATCCAGAGAGCCTCAATCGAATTTCCGATTGAATTTCGATAGTAGAAGGAGTGCGCACCATGTCGTGCCAGACCGGAACTCAGTTTGTTCAGCGTATGTCTCTCGTTTTTATTGCTGTCCTGCTGGTGTGCATGCCGGCTCTATCGCAGGTAGTTACGGCTGATTTTGAAGATGGCAGTGACGGGTGGACTAACTTTGGCGGCCCCACCGTCGCGGTCAGCACTGATGTTGCTAATACCGGAACGCATAGCCTGTTGACCACGAACCGCACGCAGACGTTTCAGGGCCCTGGCATTGACCTCACTTCCGTGCTCACCGCGGGCCAACCATATCTATTCAAGATCGCCGTGCGCCTCTCGGACAGCACGCCGAGCGCCGGCGACACCGTGCGGATGACCATGAAAAGCATTATCGGCGGCGCCTCGCCGGCTTTTTCGACGGTTGCCAGCTCCAGTGCCGTGACTAATACTGGCTGGGTCATCTTACAGGGCAGTTATACCCCGCCCGCTAATTTCACTCCTCCACCAACCGGTACGGACAATCTTTTTCTCTACATCGAAGACGATAGCAATGCGGCTGCGGAATATTACGTTGATACATTCAGCGTCTCAGTCACCAGTGGCGGCTGCACAGTTCCTCCTGACAATTCCGGGATTATGAGTGACTTTGAGGACGGCACCGCACAGGGTTGGAGCACGCGATTCGGATTGAATACCGTCACCAACACGACCGCCGACGCGCACACCGGCGCGCATAGCTTGATCGTGACTGGACGCACGGCAAACTTCCAGGGCCCGGCGCGTGATATCACCGGAAAAATGTGCAACGGCCAGCAGTATTGGGTTGAGGCGTGGGTAAAGATGGCGCCCGGCCAGCCTCCCACATCCATCAACATGAGCTTGCAATTGACCGACGCCGCCGGCGCGCTTAGTTTCCCCTCGGTGAAAAACTCGCCGGTTCAAGTAACTGACAGCGCCTGGGTACGCATCAAGGCGAAGCCTTACACCTTCTCGGGCGCATACACCAACCTTCAGCTTTATTTACAAACCAATAACGGAGCTGGTAGCGCGACGGCATCCTTCTACATCGATGACGTCAAGGTGCAGTTTTTGCCACCTCCGGTGATCGAAAACATTCCATCCATTGCTCAGACCTACTCGGGAGACTTCCTGGTCGGGTTCGCGGCCCTGCAATCGGATCTCTCAGGAGTGCATGCGCAATTGGCGGCGCTGCATTACAACAGCGTAACTCCTGGTAATGATTTAAAGTGGGACACCACTGAAAAGACAGAAGGAAATTTCAACTTCGTTCCGGGCGACAACATCCTCAACTTTGCTCAGTCGCATGGCATCAAGATGCGCGGCCATACGTTCGTGTGGCACAACCAGGTGCCGGCGTGGGTGTTCCTGGACCAGAACGGCGTTGATATGTCGACGGAACCATATAGTGACGCGAATAAAGCGCTGTTGCTCTCGCGCTTGAAGAACCACATCGACGCTTTGATCAATCACTATCAGGGGAACATCTACGTCTGGGATGTGGTGAATGAAGCCATCGACGAAAACAAGCCTGACGGTTTCCGCCGCAGCAAGTGGTACGCGATCACCGTCGACCCGACTAATCCTGGGCCGGCGCCAGAATATATGGACGACGCGTTCATCTATGCGCGTGAGGCGCTGGATGCTCTAGGCATTAGCCGCGATCAAGTAAAGTTGTGCTACAACGACTTCAATACGACCATCGCAGCCAAGCGCCAGTTCATCTACAACTGGGTAAAGGGCGCAATTGGCCGCGGCGTTCCGATCGATTGCGTCGGCAATCAATTCCACAATACGATCAACTTCCCGATTGACGATCAGGGCTCCGCGTCTTCGAAACAAAATGTGACCGATACGCTGAATCTTTTCGCAAGCCTGATCTCGACTGCCGGCGTTCCCATCATTAATGAAGTTACTGAGTTTGATATCAGCCTGTATCGTTTCGGCAACTGTTCGCAGACGTTCTACAGCGACTATGACGACCTGCTTGCGGGAGACACGACAGACCTGATCAATCAAGGCTATCGTTATCGCGACTATTTCCAGATATTCAAGAACCTGAAGAATGAAATCGACAGCGTCACGATCTGGGGTTTGGGAGACGACGAAAGTTGGCTGAATCCTAACGTGAACGCCGCAGGATGTTCTGGGATAACTGCGGCGGATGGTCCACTGCCGTTTGACGCATATTTGCAACACAAGCAGGCGTACGACGGCATGGTGAATCCGCTTGCGCTGCCGGGAGCGAACCTCGTCACCACGATCGCGGCCAATTCTGGCACGGTGCTGAGCGGGCATTCGGCAACGTTCGTCATTACGGTGGCGAATAATGGCCCGAATGATGCGGCAGGCCTGACGTTCACGGATACCTTGCCGGCAGGGACTACGTTGCAGTCATTTACTGCTTCGCCAGATTGGACGTGTACGACTCCTGCCGTGGGCGGAACCGGCGACGTGAGCTGCACCGCCTCCACACTGACGAACGGCTCTGCCGCGCAGTTCATGCTTGTGGTCGCAGTTCCATGCACGACTGCGAATGGGACGGAAATCATGGATGCTGCCAGCGTGGCATCAACTACGCTGAACCCCAATCCAACACCCCAGAACAGCGCGTCGTTGACGATTGCAGTTTCGGATCCCGCGCCCGTGATTTCGCGAGTTTCCGCTAGCCTGCCGTTCCTCTGGCCGCCAGCGGGAGAATTTGTGCCTGAGTTGATTCGCTACGACGTGAGCGCCACCTGCGATTCGAATCCCGCACTTGCTCTCTCGGTTTCGGTCAACCAGACAGATCGGGACATCAACCGCGACTATAAAGTCATCAATCCGCACCTGGTTTGGGTAGAGGCGGAACGGGCCCCTGGTTCGCAGGAACGGGTATATACGATAACGGTCACCGCCACTGATTCCGCAGGAGCGAGCAGTAACGCGTCAGTTGATGTGAAGGTATTGCGGTTCCCGGATGATCGTCATGATGACGACGACCGGCACTGAATGCGCCCATCTGTCGATTCAAAATGAAAAGGCCGGATTGCTCCGGCCTTTTATTCAAGAAATAAAAATATCTACTGCTGTGCCGGCGCGGCATTCTGCGCCGTGGTTGCACTTGCCGGGGTTACGCTTTCCGCCGCGCTGGTCAAACGACTGAGCCTTGGGAAAAATGGCGTGACTTCGAACGGCATTTTGTCGCGCGCATTCAGGATTGCGACCGGAGCAGCCTTGATCATCTCGACGTGGTCCGCCCAGGGATCGAGCTTGATTCTCCCACCGAGCGGCAACGCTGCGATCTGGTCAAGCTTGTTGTCGTCCAACTCCGGTGCACTATTCATGAGCGCTGAAAGGCGAGTGATCTGGCCTTTGGCGTCGCTGAAGTTATTACCCAAATGTGCGGTTAGGAGTGCTGCAAGGCTCGGGGCGCGCGCCTGAAGCTGTTTCAAATACAGACCGGCCGTACCAAGCTTCGTCGCATAAGGAGAATTCTTTAAGAGCTCAAGGGCCTTCGCATCTGCGGCCGTTTCTTCATCCGGATTGTGCCGGAACCCGAAATTTTGGTATGTCGATTCATCCGTGAACAACATCCGGTCGTTGAATGCGAACTTGCTGCCCAGATTGTGCCCAAGCACAATGTGCGCCAGCTCATGCGACAGGATCGCGGCCAGGCTAGCCTCGTCGGGCAGAGTATCGATCAATCCGCGGCTGATGATAATCGTGTTGCCGACGCTGAACGTCTCAAGCGGCGACGTTAACATGACGCGTGCGTGCACCGGACGTGGCAGGTCGATGTTGTTCGTGATCTCAATATTGTTAACTACGGTCTGCAGGACTTTGTCCACATCTCCCGGTGGCGCAAGCAGGCCCGACTGCTGCAATCGCTCGACAACGTTATCCTCTGCCTGCTGCTGCCACTCCCGCTGCGCTTCGAGCGGAGAAGGGTCCTGCGCCGTCACACTCTCGTCCTTCACGGCGTCCACAGTGAGGTCAGTCAATTCGTCTTCGCGTTTAGACTTGGTAAGGTCGTAGCCCCAGATTCGCGACTGCGCCTTGAACGCCAGCTTGTCCTTTGAGCCGTAGCTGAAGTCCCCTTCCTCGCTGTAGATGTACGCCGGCACCCAATATCCCGGCACCAGGTTCAATCGCCAGCTGTCCATATGGAAGTATTGAGCGTTCTTCGGACGCGGAACGTACGTCCCGTTTAGACGAACGATATTGAAATCCTGATCTTCCACCCAGATCCGGCCCTCGAACATCCCCTTGCCGGCGTTCGCCTTCGGCTTTACATCGAACACCAGGCAGCGCACATCGCCAAGAAATTCGCGGCGAAAATATTCAAAATCGTAATGGCTGCGATCAAAATTCTGCCGGTCGGCAAAAATCATCCACGAAAATCCCATTGGCTGGTATTCAAAACGGAAGAGCTTCGTCACCCCTCCCATCAACTCTTTTTGAAAACTGGCCTGCGAGGCAAGATAGTCACGACGCTCGATCGACTGGCCCATATCCAGACGTCCAAGAAAGTAATGATCTTCCTTAGGGACGGCTCCTAGTTTCGTGTCCGGGGCAAGGTTTTGCAGGTAGGTTTCAACCAGCGGCGTGCGGCTGCTCAGGAACTGTATAAGAGCATGTTCGCGCTCAATGATGCGATCAATGACTTCGTCCGCGCTGACCGGCCTTCTTGGCGCCGGCTGCTTTGCAATCGCGAGCCCGGGGGTTGTCGTAGAAATTGGTTGCACCGCAGCCTGGGGAGCCGCGGCCGGCGGATCAGACGCCTGTTGTGCTGCCGCGCTCAAGGCAAGCAGACACAGTAGTGTAACGATTAAGCCTTTCATGTTCCCCCTCGAATCTTTTGCCTGTTCGAATCTACGACGCTGTCTGAAACGTCACGTGTACGATTGCCAACGAATCCACAGCCGTGCCGTTGCGCTGCGCTGGCTTGAACTTGATTTTGTTCGCCGCGCTGATCGCCGCTTCATCCAATCCGTGTCCTAACCCGCGGACTACGCGGTTCACGTGCAACTCGCCGTTGGCGCCGAACAGTACTTCCAGCAGCACCTCGCCCTCAAGGTTCAACTTCCGGGCCTCATCCGTATAGACCGGTTTCGGCTTATACAGAATTTCAACTTGCGTAGTCGGCGCGGCAGAATCATCGATCAAATGCTTTGGCGCCGTTGCTGTTTGTTGCGCTCCGAAGCCTGAAGCCTGCACTTGGCCGTTCCTGCTTGTGTTCGGGGGTTGCGCGATCCCATTTCCAAACCCGGCACTTGCAATTGTGCCTTTCACTCCTTTTGCTCCACCAGTGCCGTTGCCGGTTCCAGCGCCCTCCGGCATATCGAAAGAACCCAGGGTTGCGGCAACCAATTTCGCCTGCTTTCCCTGCCCTTTCAAACCATTCGGATCGCCAAATCCGCCGGTCTGCACCTTCTCAATCGGAGCATTTATCGTCGGCTTCGCTGAGCTGCCAAAATCGCCGGTGTGAATAATTTTCGGAAGCGTTGCCGTAACCGGCTGTAACTTAGGGGCGTCAAAATTTGCTGGTTGAATTTTGGGCGGCTCCAGCTTTGCCTCAAGCTTTGGCTTTGGCAAAGCATGCGGAACAATGATCTTCGGCGCCTCCATCTTTACTTCCGGTAAAGGTTTCGGCATTTTTTTCGGCATCACCTCAGGCGATGTTTCTGGCGCCAACGCTGGTTGAGGGACGATTTGGGTTACTGCCAACTTGCCCCAGCTGTCGATGCGGTCCGGCCAAATCAGCCGCGCTAACAAGATGAGAAGAAGAATGACCAGGCACATGCTGTAGCTGGCCAGAAATGTTCGCCAATCCCGCCTTTTTTCGGGCAATAGACCGAGCGTTAAAGGTTGATCCGTGGGCAGATACATTTCCTTCTCCAGACGACACCGGTGCCTGGGGAGAGACACACCGGACGAACTCAGGTTACGAGAGAATCGTAAAGGTGAGAACGTTCCTGCGGCTCTAGTACGAAAGTAATAGGCGGGTAACGAAAGGCGGAAGATTCCCGAAGTTGCGCGGCTTAGCCGCTATTAATCAAGCTGGTGCGCCTCCGCGCGGCGTCGCCGAGAGAAGCCAAAGTAGACCGGTATGCCTGCCAGGATGACGAGACTTCCAAAGCTCGAATAAATCACGTTGCTGGCAAAGGTGTAATAGAGAAGCGCGGCCGAAGCCACGATGAAAAACGCGGGCGCGACGGGGTAGCTCCAAAAGGAGAACTCCCGCTCGGAAGACGGCGTTTTCGCCTTGAACACGAACAGCGAACCGCTCGCCGCCATATAGGACAGCCATTCCGCAAACAGGGCCAGGGTGAAGAGCTGGCGGAAACTTCCTCCGATCAGCAAAAAACAGAGCGAGAGTATCGCTTGCACGAAAATGGCAACATGGGGCGTGTGAAATCGTGGATGAACTTTCGCGAGGCTGGAAAAGAAATTTCCGTCGCGGGCCAGCGCAAATGCCATTCGTGATCCGCTCATTGCAACGCCGTTCAACGTTGTGCTGAGCGAAACCACCATTGCTGCGGAAACAACAATGGCCGCTGCACCGCCAAGGATGGAAGCACGAACCGCGTCCGACATGGGAGAGAGTGATTGCGCAACTGTTGCAGGCGTCAAGGCATATTGCACCGCGGCGTTTACCAGCATGTAGAGCGCTCCGATCGCGATCAGGCCACCGACGAGCGCCAGAGGGATATTTCGCTCCGGATTTCGCACCTCCTCGGCAACCATATTCAGATCGCTCCATCCGTCATAGGCCCAGAGGGCAGCGGCAACTGCGGCGACGAATCCCGCGACTCCTCCGGTTGCCCCCGAATAGTGCTGCGCGAAATGTCCCCACTCGCCGCGCGAAGTGAATGCCAGCGCCGAAATCGCAATAATCAGAGCAATCTTCAGAATCGTCAGCACGAGCTGAAAATTTCCCGCCCGCCTGACGCCAGCGTAATTCACCAGCGAAACGAAAATTACAAATCCCATTGCGACCGGTTGTCCGAACGTGAGCGCGAAGCTACCAAAGCTCGTAAGAGGGCGCGCAAGAAACGAAAGAGCAGGGAAGTTCGAAAGAATTTGTACGATGCCGATGGAAATTGCCGCCAGGGACGTCGGCTTCACGATGATCGTCCACGTCCATCCGGTTAGGAATCCGGCAAGCGGCCCGAAGGCGTCGCGGACGTAGACATATTCGCCGCCGGCCTGGGGCTTCATCGCGCCAAGCTCAGCGTAGGTTGCCGCGCCGAAGAAAGAAAAAATTCCGCCTACAATCCATGCGAGATAAACCAGCCGCGCCGAACCGGCGGCTTTGATCATCTCCGTGGGGACGAGAAAAATGCCGCTGCCAATTACCACTCCAACCACGATCGAGGCGGCATGTGCCGCGCCAAGGTCACGAACCAGATGGGACTGAGTCGACGCTGCGTTGGTGGCATTCTTCGTCGCAGTGGCCATTCGTGGCAGTATAGCGGAATCAGCGCGGGCCACGGGTAGTCTTGTGAGTTGACATGTGTTGCACATGAAAATATGCTACTCACATGTCCAAGATGATCCAGCTTCGCAACGTCCCTGATGCTTTGCATCGTAGTCTCAAGAGCAGAGCAGCAATGGCCGGGATGTCGATGTCTGATTACCTGCTGGCAGAAATTAAGGAAATCGCTGAACGGCCGACTTTGCTGGAATTGCGCGAACGCCTCCATCGACGTCAACCGGTCTCGACTAGAATCGATAGCGCTCGCCTGCTTCAGGAAGAGCGAAGAACGCGATGATAGTCCTGGACGCGTCGGCCGTAGTTGAGTGGCTGCTTCAAACACCGCCAGGGCTCAGAATCGAGAGCCGGATTTATCAGCGGAATGAGTCCCTTCACGCTCCTCATCTGCTGGATGTGGAAGTGGTCCAGGTTATGCGACGCTTGGTCCGAGAAGGTGTACTTTCGGTTCGCCGCGCCAATGAAGCAATTGAGGACCTGATCGGGTTGCGAATTACTCGTTATCCTCACGTTGTGTTCGTACCGCGTATTTGGCGGCTGCGCCACAATCTTTCAGCATACGATGCAGCATATGCGGCGCTTGCGGAGGAACTTGGCGCAACTTTAATTACTCATGATGCGCGTCTTGCGTCGGCTGTGGGCCGCACGGACGCCGTCGAGTGGTTTTGATTGTTCCCCGACCGATTCACAACCCCTGCACTTCTCGATACCGAAAACACGTCCCTAAGTGATCGTTCACCATTCCCACCGCCTGCATGAATGCGTAGCAGATCGTCGAGCCGACAAACGTGAAACCCCGCTTCTTTAGATCTTTGCTCATCGCGTCTGATTCCGGCGTGCGAGCGGGGACCTGATTCATCCGCGTACGCGAATTCACGAGCGGCTTGCCGCCAACGAATCGCCAGATGTAGCGTTCGAAAGTCCCGAATTCTTTTTGCACTTCCATAAAAGCCTTTGCGTTCTTGACGGCCGACAGAAGTTTCAGCCGATTCCGAACAATCCCATCATTTCGCATTAGAGAATCGATCTTGCGTTGGTTGTATCGCGCGATTTTGGCTGGATCGAAATCGTCGAACGCCGCGCGATAGTTCTCTCGTTTTCTGAGAATCGTGTCCCAACTCAGCCCCGCCTGCGCCCCCTCTAAAATTAAGAACTCAAACAGAACGCGATCGTCGTGTTGCGGCACTCCCCATTCGCGATCGTGGTAAGCAACTGCAAGATCATTTCTTGCCCAATCGCAGCGCACCACTTCGGCACATTTCTGTGCGGACAATGCCTCGCTTAACACTTGTCTACCTTCCAATATCCGTCAGCCTGATAACCAAGTTCGAGCACGCGGTTCTTCGGATCGTGACGCTTGCCGCAATTCGGGCACGCCATGTACCGGCTCCAGTTCGTTCCGCGCCGGTCGTAGTCGGCCGAAACCGCAAACGTCGTTCCACAACTGCATGGCACCAGGTGCATCACGAAGTGCTTCGTCCGCAGCGTCTCCTTACCGGCCGAAGCTTCCCCACGTCGATTTTTGCCTTTATTCGGCACTCAATTCAGTCTAAGGCCAGCCTTGGCTCTGGGCCAATTCGGTCAAACCAATGGAGGCATCTAAATCGCAACTCTTCGGCACACTCGTGAACTTGACCTTGGGCGGGCGTTCTGTTGCACTTACGAAAAGAGACTTTTCAGCATCTTAGGATCTCAGGAATTGATATGAAAACCTTCCGCAATCGCATTTTCACCATTGTTTGTGCAGCGGGGCTGATGACCGCACCGGCCTGGGCCGTAAACCGGGAAATGGTTGAGCTGCAGGATCAGGTGACACAGCTTCAAACGCAGATGACCGCCATGAAGCAGTCGCTCGACGAGCGCATGGGCGTCCTCAAGAGCCTCATGGACCAGAACACCGACAGCATCAACAAAGTCACCGCCGCCATAACCAATATGCAGGTCACCCTGCAAAAGCAACAGAGCGACACCAACAACCACGTCGACCAACTCTCGGGCCAACTGCAGTCGCTAAACGACAGTCTCGACGAACTCAAAGCACGGCTTGGCAAAGTCACCACACAGCTTGAGGCGATGGAGCAGACGCAACAAACGCTGGCAGCGCAAGCCACTCAGCAGGCGGCTGCCGCGCAAACCGCGGCTGCGCAGGCCGCAGTCCCGCCTCCCGACGTGCTCTACAACAACGCGCTGCGCGATTACAACAGTGGTAATAGCGATCTCGCGAAGCAGGAATTCGGCGACTACGTGAAGAATTATGCCAACACCGATCTCGCCGGCAACGCGTATTTTTATCTCGCAGAGATGGACTTCAAAGCAGGGAATTATCCCGATGCCATCAGCGGATACGACAAAGTTCTTCAAAGTTTTCCCGACGGAAACAAAGCGGCTTCTGCCGAGCTCAAGAAAGGCATGGCCCAGATCGAGGCCGGTCAGAAGGATGCCGGAATCATGACTCTGCAACACGTTGTGCAGCGCTACCCGCGCACGAACGAAGCGATGCAGGCAAAAGACCGTTTGAAGAAGTTAGGTGTGGCGACGAGGGCGAGCAGGACACGGGGACAAGAATAGTCTCCTCATCGCCGTCATCCTTAAGTATGCGTGTGATTTCCTGGATTGATATCGTGCCCGTTTGTTGTGGGTGACGGACACCCAGTTAGCAACAATGATCGGGATTGCGATTTGGTGCTATGCTATCGGGCCATCAGGACGAAAGCGCTCACCTGTACGACACGCGCGGGAGCGTCGAACGATGTCTTCCGTCCCCGGTGCAGTGGGTCAGCAGAAAAGTGAGAAGAACGGATGGCACGGCTCGCTTTTTTTTCCCTTCCAGCAACGGGCCACCTGAACCCGATGACCGCCCTCGGCTGCGAATTGCAGGAGCGCGGCCATGTCGTCACTTTTTATCAAATTGAAGACTCCGCAGCCGCGGTTGAAGCTGTTGGTTTGCGCTGCCGCGTCCTGGGCAAAGATCAATTCCCAATTGGAACCATGCCCAGGTTTTTTGCCGAATTGGGTCGCCTTCGTGGCCGCGCTGGACTGGCCTACACCTTAGAATTTCTCAGCCGGCTTTATGAAATGACATTGCGCGAAGCGCCAGACGTCTTATCGGAAGACCGGATCGACGCGTTGCTTGTGGACCAGGCGGGCCACGCTGTTGGCAGCGTGGCGGAGCGATTGAATCTGCCATTCGTCAATATTTGCAATTGCCTCCTGCTTAATGAGGAAGTCGGTATCCCTCCCTTCAATCTCGACTGGAGATACGACCCAGGGTGGCGCGGTCGATTACGTACACGGGCCGCGCTGCAACTCATCAATTGGGCCCTGTATCGGCCGATTTTCAAGAAGCTGAATGGCATTCGGCGCGAATGGGGCCTGCACGAAATACGGAAACTGAACGACGTGTTTTCGACGTTGGCACAGATATCGCAGCAGCCACCGGAGTTTGAATTTCCCCGGCGCGAGTTGCCGGCGCATTTTCATTTCACGGGGCCATTTCACCGGCGAAAGAGCCGCGCTCCGGTGGTATTCCCGTGGGAGCGGATCGATGGGCGGCCTTTGATATTCGCCTCAATGGGAACCATTCAAAATGGAATGGAGTGGGTCTTCCGAATAATTGCAGAAGCGTGCGCGGGTTTCGATCTGCAGTTGGTAATGTCGCTCGGCGGCAACATCACTCCTGAGAGTCTTGGAACATTGCCGGGCAATCCGCTGGTGGTCAAATATGCCCCGCAACTCGAATTGATCGAGAAAGCCCGGCTGGTGATCACTCACGCTGGGCTCAATACTGCGCTAGAGGCTCTGACGCAAGGCGTACCAATGGTGGCCATTCCTGTAACCAACGATCAGCCCGCGGTCGCGGCTCGCATCGCGTGGACAAATACCGGCGTTGTCTTGCCACTCAAGCGCCTGGATTCGCAAAGGCTAAGACAACGAATCGCAACCGTTCTAGGTAATGACACTTACCGCCAAGCGGCGCAGCGAATTCAGGCGCGAATTGCCGAGGCAAATGGATTGCGGAAAGCCGCAGATATTGTGGAGCGATGTTTCTCAAAACCTACCGAAGCAGCCCGAAATGCCACTTCCAGCCTTTAGACTCTAAGTTTCGCGCGAGAGAGGGATCTCTGCTCTGTACCTAATAGAGGTGGAAGGAAACCTCGATCTGGACGAAAGTGGCGACCGGCAGTCCGTCTTTCGTTGCTGGCTCAAATTTCCACGTGCTCACCGTATCGACCGCCTTCGGATCAAGTCCCATACCGATCGCACGGACAACGTGGATTTCGTGTGGCTTACCGTCTGACCCGATTATCAGGCTCAGAATGCAAGTACCTTGATACTTCGCTTCCTTCGCAGCCTTGGTGTATTCGGGATCGGGAGCAAAAATCACTTTCGGAGGTCGGACTCCATGACCGATCGCCGCAGTCTGCACGCCTTGTGGTGGTCTTGTCTTTTGAGGAGATACTAGAGATGTGGCGAGCACCGGCGGTGAAAGCGGAGTGCTTAGTGTCGGCGAAGCCTGACCCGGAGCGAAACGAAATTCGAGTTGCTGCCAAACCTCAACCGGACTTCCGGCCCTCGTATACGGCCCGAATTTCCATTCGCGAATAGCATCAACCGCGGCGTCTGCTAGTGCCAGGTCCCCACTTTCGATCCCTACGTTTGTAACTCTCCCATCCTTGCTGATTGTGGCATCGAGCAAGACGGTTCCTTCCATCTCCTGACCGTCTGTGGCATCGGGATATTTAGGCGCCGGATTGTACGAAAGATGTCCTGGTACGATTGTCGTGGGCTCAGGCGTACCATCACTTAGATTGCTCGTGTGTTCGGCACTTGCGGAGACTTGGTTCTGCTGTGCGGGCAAGAGAGCTGGAAAACTCAAGAGCGTCACAAATAAGACAAGTCCGCAGGTCTTGGTCATCGTGACTTCGCTGCTCCTACCGCGACCCGCTCCCCAATCCCCGGTACAGTCCTTCCCACCACCGCCGCAATCTGTCTCACCTGCGACATGAGTTCCTCGAACTGCTCGGGATAGAGCGACTGCATACCATCCGACAAGGCTTTGTCCGGATCGCAATGCACTTCGATCAGCAATCCGTCCGCACCAACCGCAACCGACGCGCGGGAGAGGGGCGTAACTTTATTTCGCTTCCCAGTCCCGTGGCTGGGATCGACGAGAATTGGCAAGTGGCTTAAACGCTGCACAGCTGGAATCAAACTTAGATCCAACGTATTGCGTGTGTGGTCGGCGAAAGTGCGCACGCCGCGCTCACAGAGGATCACGTTGTAATTGCCCTCGCTCATGATGTACTCAGCCGCCATGAGAAATTCTTCTAAAGTCGCCGACATGCCGCGTTTCAAAAGCACTGGCTTGCGCGAACGGCCAGCTTTCTTGAGCAAAGAAAAATTCTGCATGTTGCGCGCGCCGATCTGTATGACATCGGCGTATTCTTCGACCAGCTCGAGTGACTCGTTATCAATCGCCTCGGTCACGATCTTCATCCCAAACTGATCGCGAATCTCGGCCATGATCTGCAGCGCTTCTTCGCCCAGTCCCTGAAAAGAATATGGCGAAGTTCGTGGCTTGTAAGCTCCACCGCGAAAGAACTGCGCTCCGGCGCGATGCACGCGTTCGGCCACGGCAAACGCCTGCTCACGACTCTCGATGGCGCACGGTCCAGCGACTATGCCCAGCCCCGGACCGCCGAAAGTGGCGTCAGTTCCCGGGAAGCTCACGACCGTGTTGTCGGCCTTCATGTCGCGACTAACCAGCTTGTACGGCTTGGTGACGCGAATGATCTCCTGAACACCCGGCATCTCTTCGAGCGTGCCCGGCTCGATCTCGCCCCGGTTCCCGGTAATTCCGATTGCCGTGCGTTCCGCTCCAGGGATGGAATGAGCACGATATCCAAGCGCTTCGATTTTGTCGCACACCGCGCGGATGTCTTCTTCTTTGGCGTGCGCCTGCATGACTACCAGCATGAATTCACCTCTGAACTTACAAGTCTAGCTGCGAAGCCCCTGGGGGGCAATGAGTTCATTGTCAAGATGTTGCAAGCAGCTTTTCTACCTATGGTTTTATCCTGTGCTGATGCCCCGTTCCATGGCTCAGGAACAAGACATCCTCAAAACGCCCGCTCCGCGCCGTCCGCCCAAACTGACGTCGCGCCGCATCGGAATCCATACTTCTTCTGCAGGCGGAGTCGAGACTGCCGCCGAGCGTGCCTACCGCCTGGGATGCAATACATTTCAAATTTTTTCTTCCAGTCCCCGGCAATGGAAGCCTTACGAACTTGGCCGTCCGCAATGCGATGAGATGCAGCGCCTGCGCGAAAAATATGACCTTAAGCCGCTCGTAATTCACACGAATTATTTGATCAACTTGGCTGGAAAATCGGAAGTGTTTCTTCAGAAATCGATCGAAGCTTTCCGCGGCGAGATCGAGCGTGCGCTCGCCCTCTGCGCGGAGTATCTGGTGCTGCATCCCGGATCATTTCGTGGCGTAGATCGGGAAAGAGGTCTGTTGCAAACGGCTGCCGCAATCGCCGCTTCGAGCCGGGGATTGGATCTTGCAAAAGGTGGACTCACAATTCTGATCGAGAACACCGCCGGAGCAGAATTCTCTCTGGGCGGCAGCTTCGAGCAAGTCGCTGAAGTCATCGAGCACTTGCGTGGGCACGTGCCGGTTGCGGCCTGTATAGATACTTGCCACGTTCATGTTTCTGGTTATGACATTGTCTCAGACGAAGGCTTCCGCGAGACTCTTCGCAAACTCGATTCAACCATCGGTTTAAAGAACGTGCCCGTCTGGCACTGCAATGATGCGAAGGCCGCGTGCGGTTCGAAACTCGATCGCCATCAACACATCGGGAAGGGGAGTATCGGGCTTGAGCCGTTCCGCCGATTGTTAAATGATCCACGCCTCTTCCACGCGGCTTTTATCGCCGAAACCCCGATTGATGAACCGGGGGATGATCGAAGAAATGTCGCTGCGCTCAAGAAGCTAGTCCGCCACACTGATCCCGTCACACACAAGTAACTTCTGTTTCGCTTTAGGGCCTTATATTCTGAGAGCAGTGCTGCGCCTTTCGATCTGGATTCTTAGCCAACCGCTCTTCTGGGCGATCGCGGGAACTCTTGTCGGCCCCTATCTTTTTGTTCGCGGATTTCGTCTACTCCAGCTCAAGCGTCGCATAAGCAACGTGCCCCGCTCGACCATACGCGCCGCAGCAATCGGACCGGTCGAGATCTACGGCACTGTGACTGGCCCGTACACAATCATCGCGCCAATGAGCCAATCCGAGTGTCTCTATTATCGGCTCGTCATAGAATCGAACCCTCACCGCGATCTCAAAAGCAAAATTCAGGAAATGTGTGCTCCTCTTTACATTGATGACGGCACCGGAACGCTTATGGTTTACCCACACGGTTCCGAACTCCGGCTAAAGCCTTCTGGCCGGCGCGCTGACTACCTGGACCTGGCGCTACTACTCGGTGCTCGCTCACGTGGCGATCTCCCCGAATTCTCTCAGGAGTACACCATTAAACCGGGAGATCAAATTTTCGTGCTCGGAGCAATTCAAGAAAATCTCTGGGCGCGGAAGGAACCTTCCGGGGATCCCGATGACTGCTCACGAATTGGTCCAGGTTTCCTGAGTCCCGGCGAAGCCGACTTAGAAAGGCGCGATGCCTTTTCGCTGCTGAATCCGCTACTTCCAGTCGGCGCGCCGGATAAAACCAGCGAGTTCAATCTCAATCCTCCAGTCTTAATGATGAAAGGCAGTGGCCCGTTCGTAATCTCAAACGACAGCCAGCGAGATCTGGTTAACAAACTCAGTTGGCGTTCCCTCGTATACATCTGGGGTGGGCCAATTGCCGCCCTGTGGGGGCTATGGGAACTCCTGGTCGTTCGGCCTGGAATAGTCGAATCAGTTCTTCGTTGAGCTCCGACGATCACTCCGCAGGAAACACATTGTAAAATCTAATTCCAACCCATGCCGCAAGAGGAGCAAACCGCAATCCGCACTGATCGCCCTAACACCGAGCGCCCTAGCGAAGACCGCTACAACGCCCACCAGATCGAGGAAAAATGGTCGGTGCGGTGGCAGCAGAACGCCTCGCTCTACGCCGCCGAACCGCACTCGACCAAGGCGAAATACTACGTCCTCGAAATGCTGCCGTATCCGTCGGGGGCGCTCCACATGGGCCACGTGCGCAACTACGCCATCGGCGATGCGCTTGCCCGCTACATGTGGATGAACGGCTACAACGTACTTCATCCCATGGGATGGGACTCGTTCGGGTTACCCGCGGAAAACGCCGCCATCTCCGCCAAAGTTCCGCCGCGCGAATGGACGCTGCGCAACATTGAAAAGATGAAGGTGCAGTTTAAGCGTCTGGGCTTTGCCTACGATTGGTCGCGGGAGGTAACCACTTGCTTTCCAGAGTATTACAGGTGGAACCAGTGGTTTTTCTTGAAGCTTTACGAGCGCGGTCTCGCCTATCGCAAGAAGAGCAAAGTCAACTGGTGCCCTAAGTGCGCGACCGTTCTCGCCAACGAGCAGGTGGTTGGCGGATGCTGCTGGCGCCACGAAGACACTCCAGTCGAGCAGCGCGAACTCGAGCAGTGGTTTTTGCGCATAACGCAGTACGCGGACGAATTGCTGCGCGATCTCGACCGTCTTCCCGGTTGGCCGGAAAAAGTGCGCACCATGCAGCGCAACTGGATCGGCCGCAGCGAGGGCACGCTTGTCGATTTTCGGTTGGATTCTTCAAGCGGCGAAAAGATCACCGTCTTCACCACTCGTGTCGATACCATCTTCGGCGCGACTTCCGTCCAGCTTGCTCCTGAGCATCCGATCACAAAAAAGTTGGCAGATGCAGACGCTGAGTTGCACCGCAAAGTCGATCAACTCATCGCTGAGCAGACGAAAGCTAAAGAATCAGGTGACCTCGGCAACATCGAGAAGCACGGCGTGAACACCGGCCACGTCGCTATCAATCCCTACAACAACGAAAAGGTTCCGGTCTGGGTGGCGAATTACATCCTCATGGACTACGGCACCGGCGCGATCATGAGCGTGCCAGCACACGACGAACGGGACTATGAATTTGCGAAGAAGTACGGGATTGAAATTCGGCAAGTGATTGAGCCTGATGTGGCGCGGGTACCCTCGGCGGCGAATAATTCCGCTGAACTTCCGTTCACTACCCTGGGTGGCCGCCTCATCAACTCCGGCCCCTTCACCGGACTCACCTGCGACCAGGCCATAAAGAAGATGTCCGCCTTCGCAAGGGAGCACGGTTTCGGTGAAGGTAAAACGATCTTTCGCATAAAAGACTGGGGCATCTCCCGCCAGCGCTACTGGGGCACTCCGATCCCGATGGTCTTTTGCGAAAAAGACGGCGTCGTTCCCGTCGCCGAAAAAGACTTGCCAGTAATTCTCCCCGACAATGTTGAGATCACGCTCAGCGGTGGCTCGCCGCTATTGCGCGTTCCGGAATTTCTCAACACCACATGTCCAAAGTGCGGCGGCCCCGCGCGTCGCGAGACGGACACCATGGATACATTCGTCGACTCCTCCTGGTACTTCTATCGCTACACCGACGCGCATAACGACCGCGCTCCATTCGATTCCAAAGTCGCTCAGTACTGGTTCGGCGAGAAGGGAATCGACCAGTACATCGGCGGCGTCGAGCACGCCATTCTTCATCTTATTTATTCGCGCTTCTGGACCAAGTTCATGCGCGACATCGGCCTGATCACGAACAATGAACCCGTCGAGCACATGTTTACCCAGGGCATGGTGATAAAAGACGGCGCGAAGATGTCGAAGAGCCTGGGCAACGTGGTGGCGCCGGACGAAATGGTCGCGCGCTTCGGCGCCGATGCTGCCCGTATGTACAGCCTCTTCGCTGCTCCTCCCGACCGCGATCTCGATTGGCAGGAAACGGGCATCGAAGGCATTCAGCGCTTCTTAGGGCGTGTGTACCGCTTCATCGCTCGCAATGCTCATCCGGAAAATCCTGCATGGAAAAATTCAATTCCATCTGATCTTCCGCCCGAAGCTCGCGCCATTCAGCGCAAGCTTCACCAGACCATCAAGCGGGTGACGGATGATTTCCAGGGCCGCTGGCACTTCAACACCTGTATCTCCGCAATCATGAAATTAGTCAATGAGCTTTACTTGATAGGAGAGGAGAGTGTGGGGCCGCGGGCGTCCTCGCCCGCTATCCCAATCAGCTTGCTGGCCGACGTTCAACGCAATCTTGTCCTCTTACTGGCCCCCTTCTGTCCTTACCTCGCCCACGAGCTTTGGGAGATGCTCGGCGAAACCAGCAACTTACTCAAGGCGCCCTGGCCAAAATACGATGCCGAACTCGCCAAAGAGGAAGAAATTGAAATTCCTGTGCAAGTAAATGGAAAGCTCCGCGGCAAAGTCGTCGTCGCACCGGGAACACCCGAAGAAGAAATCAAGCAGAAGGCCCTCGCCGACGAAAAAGTTCAAGCCCACATCGCCGGGAAGCAGATCGTTAAAGTCATCTTCACCGGCAAGCTCGTCAGCATTGTCGTGCGCTGACCTGGATCACGGTTCGTCTACGGCGCGTATAGACCTGCCCCGGTCCGCGCCTCGCGCGACGCTCCAACAGATCGCCTCTACAGCGCCGAACTAAGCACCCCCGCCTTTCGTAACTATCCGTCTGCTATCGAACAGACCCTTACATGCATACCCATGCTATTCAGAACTGGCTCACATTTCGCTGGAGGACCTCACTTGAAGGGTGAACGTAAAGAGTACTGGATGCATCTCTGCGAGCAGGCCGCTAACGAGCAGGACCCGGACAAGCTGATGGAGTTAGTCAAGCAAATCAATCGGCTGCTTGACGAAAAGGAGCAGCGATTGAAAAAGGAAGCGGCCACAACCTCATGAAAGATATGGAGGCCCCGGGCAGAGTCGAACTGCCGACACGCAGTTTAGGAAACTGCTGCTCTATCCATCTGAGCTACGGGGCCGAGATCCGCTCACTCATCTTAACAAGACTTACAACGTACAACTCCAGCACATTGGAGCATCCAAACAGACGATTATGTTTGTCCCACCGCGTTTGCGAGCTGGCTCAGCGACGATCGTGCTCGCCCTGGCGTTGATGATTTTCGCGTTGGTCTATGCCGGAGTGGTCCATCGCCATGTGAAGCGCCCCAATGTTCCTCCCGTCCACCAGCTCGAATAAGCCTCGTAGATCCCACAGCACTTTCACTTAGGTTTTGAAAGTCACTTCCCTCCTTAAGCAAATTCCTTGACGCAGGCTTGCTGGCGGGGCATGATCTTTCCATTCCAGAGTTGCTGTGCCTCAATTTGCAGCGGTAGTACACCACTATTTTTGCTCTACGCACAGGAGTTCCGATGAGTATCCGCAGGTTCGGGCCGGTGGCGGTATTTTTCTGTCTTGTTTCATCTCTCTCCTTCGCTCAGCAAGTTTCTCGCGTACCCCTCATCGCTCAGCCGGTTCTGGAGTCTGATCTCACAACCCTCAGAGGCAATACTCATCCTCTGGCAAGACCGCAGTTCGACACAGGCGTCGCGCCTCCTGATTTGCCAATGAACCGCATGTTGCTTGTGCTCAAGCGAAGTCCTGAGCAAGAGCACGCGCTAATGACCACTCTCGACAACCAGCATGACAAACTTTCTCCGCAATTCCACCATTGGCTCACGCCGGATGAGTTCGGCGCAGAATTTGGGCCCAGTAATCAGGATCTGCAGACTGTCACCGGCTGGCTGCAATCACATGCCTTCCAGATCAACCGCGTGTCTCACGGCCGTTCCGTGATCGAATTCTCGGGAGTCGAAGCCCAGGTTGAGGAGGCCTTTCACACCGCGATTCACAAATATTCAATCGACGGCGAAGAACACTGGGCCAATGTCAGCGATCCGCAGATTCCCACTGCGCTCGTGCCGGCCGTCGCGGGAATCTGGAGTTTGCATAATTTCTTAAAGAAGCCGAACGTACGCATCTCTCCTGAGAAGTTGACCGTCAAGTACACCGCGGGCAAGCAGCCTGACACGACTTTTCCTGACGGCAACCACGCTCTCTCGCCCGCCGACTACGCCACCATCTACAACATCAGTCCGGTTTACAGTTCCGGCAACCTGGGAGGCGGAAAGATTGCTGTAGTCGCGAGAAGCGACCTTTTTGGCGGCGGAGTCGATGTGAGTGACTTCTGGAGCGATTTTGGGGTCCCCGGGGGGATTCTACGGGTCATCAATGATGGTCCTGATCCCGGCGATCTGGGCGGTGAAGATGAGGCGGAGGCCACGCTTGATGCCTCCTGGAGCGGAGCAATAGCTCCGTCGGCCACCATAAATTTTGTCGTTTCGGCAACCACCAACACGACCGACGGGGTTGATCTCTCCGAGTTGTACATCATTGACAACAATCTGGCCCCGATTATGACCGAAAGCTTCGGCTCGTGCGATACCTTCGCCACCCAAGCTGAGGCCGTTGCTGATTCGCAACTCGCCGAACAGGCCGCCGCTCAAGGCATTACTTACATGGTGTCTTCAGGAGATTCTGGAGCTGCCGGCTGCGATCCTGCTAACGCAGCGCCCGCGATACTCGGCGCAGGGGTAAACGTGCTCGGAACGCCGTTCAATGTCGTCGTCGGCGGAACACAATTCACCGAAGGTGGTAACAACGCCAAGTACTGGAGCAGCTCGAATAATCAATCCTTGGGTTCGGCGCTTTCCTACATACCGGAAGATGTCTGGAATGAGAGTTGCTTAAGTTGCTCGAATCCAGAAATCTTTTCGACTGGTGGCGGAGTCAGCAAGTACTTCACTCCCAAGCCGACCTGGCAAGCTGGCGTCAGTGGAATTCCGAACGATAACGCGCGTGACCAACCGGACCTTGCATTGAACGCCGCGGTTGAGCATGACCCATACATCATCTGTCTTGAGGGATCCTGTACTCCGGTGAACGGCGAAATATTCCTGTCCCTGATCGGGGGCACTTCGGCGTCCACACCGGCCTTTGCCGCGATCATGAATCTCGTCGACCAGCAGTATGGCGCGCAGGGGCAGGCCAACTATGAGCTCTACTCGATGGCTGCTCAAGAAACGCTTTCTCAATGCAACGGATCGAGCGGAACTACGCTTCCGGCTTCTACGTGTATTTTCAATGACGTTACGTCGGGTAATAATTCCGTGCCGGGCCAGAACGGATTTTCAGCCGGGACAGGCTACGATCAGGCGACTGGTCTCGGCTCGGTGAACGTAAATAATCTAGTCACCAAGTGGAACAGCGCGTCGTTCCGCGCCACCACTACAACCCTCGGTTCCACACCAAGTCCGATTACCGGCACTCACGGATTGGGAATCACGATCAACGTTTCAGTCGCTCCCAATGTTGGGAGCGGAACTCCCACCGGCGATGTTTCGCTCCTTACCAGCAACAATCAAAGCGCTGGCTTCTTGACTCTGAGCGCCGGCGCGAAGTCTGCCACGGTCAATGACCTTCCGGGCGGCAGCTACACGCTTACTGCGAAATACGGGGGCGATACGACCTTCGCGCCTAGTCCGCTTTCGAATACCCTAAACGTCAACATCACGCCCGAGAGCAGCAGTACCAATCTGTCTCTGCTAACCCTCAATCCAGCTAAAACAGCCCTGGTACCTTTCACGGGTGGTCCATATGGCAGTCTCGTGTACATCCGCGCCGATGTTGCAGGAACGTCAGGAGTTGGTGTACCGATAGGGAGCGTGGATTTCATGGATGGTTCGAGCTCCTTAGGTGGCTTGAACTTAAACGCCCAAGGCAACACCGCAACTCCCAACGCATATTTCAATTTCACCACTGGGTCACATTCAGTACTGGCGCACTATAGGGGAGACCAGAGTTTCAACATCAGCGAGTCCGCACCCGCCACTTTCAGCATCACGCCTGCGACAACACTTTCCCTTTTGTCGCCCGTTTCAGGGGTTGTTCAAGGTCAACCTGCCACACTCACTATGAATATTGCGAGCACCGCATTTGCAGGCTACTTATCGGGGTTATGCATCGGTGGCCTGACCTGCGAGTCCTTCGCGATTTTCCCCACCGGAACTGTTACTTTTTTCGACAACGGTACACAGATCGGAACTCCGCAAACACTTTCAGGAGGCCAGTTCACCACAGACGCTGCCACCGGTGGCATTATCGGAGTTAACGTCACTGGATCTCTCGCGACATCGGCACTTACTTCTGGAAGTAACAGCATCACCGCGCAATACAGCGGAGACTCGAACTACTCCGGTTCGACGGCTCCAGCGATAAACGTGGGCACGGAGCCCGATTTCGCCTTTGCAGCGGCCAATTCCAGCGTTAATGTCAGCAGCCCGGGCGGCAGCGTGACGAATTCGCTCACCATCACCGGTCAAACCGGATATAGCGGGACGATCAATTTCACTGGCGCTTCCTGCGCGGGCTTGCCTGCCTTGACCAGTTGCAGCTTCAATCCGGCCAGCGTGGCTGGAAACGGAAGCACCACCGTCACCATTAAAACCACTGCACCAACCTCGGCAGCGCTCCATCCAGTTCGCTGGACGGGTATGGGGTTCGTTTTCGCAGGAATTTTCCTGATCGGGGTGCCGCGACGGCGCTTCCTGGTCGCGGGTGGGACATCGGTATTGCTCATTTGTTTGGGATTGGGCAGCGTCGGTTGTGGCGGTGGCAACAACGGCGGAGGCGGTGGAGGAGGCGGAGCGCCGGGCACGCCGCCGGGCAGCTATACCGTTACAGTAACGGCGACAACCAGTGATAACGTGGTTTCGCACCAGGCCAGCTTCACTTTAGTAGTGCAGTAGAGCTTTTCCAGAAAAACAAAAACGCTGCCGTGATCATATGCATCACGGGCAGCGTTTTTCTTCTTTCAGGTGTTATTTGTTGGTTCCACAAGTATCTGCGACTTTCTTCACCGAGCTAACTTCCAGAGTCTTTGACGCACTCGCGGTAGCGTTTGCGCCACTCGATGTTCCTGAAGCGCCGCCCGCGTTGGCGTTTGCATCGCCCTGAGCGCCCGACTGCGAAGCCGCACTGTTGTCCGGGTTGTTGCTCGCCGAAGCCGAAGCACTTGAACCAACCGTGCCCATCACCTCAACTTGCTTGTTCACGTTGTCTGCGAATTGGGAGTCGTCCCCCTGCAGCTTGTAAGCCACACCCATCGCGTCGGTCAACATATAGTTGCCGCTGGTTCCCGTGAGGCAACCCTGAATTGAGTTGCTCGACGAACTCTGCGTGTTTGTGGTCTGTGTTGTCGTGGTTGTGGAGCTGCTCTGAGCGCCACTCTGATCATTCGCCGGCGTGTCTTGGGCGACGGCCAGCGCTGCGCAAACGATTATGGCTGCGCTTAATAACATCATTTTTCTCATAGGAATCTCCTCAACTGCATAGTCTTCTCTCCAGCCGACTTAGAATTTGCTGCCTGAATTCCGGTTGCTCGCCCAGCGATATATCGGACAGGGAACATACTGTAGATGATTAGTTTGAGTGAAGCTGCTGCTGACCCGCGCGGCCCGAATTCGGCGGGAACTTTGCTGGAATTTAATCCGTAAATAGCTGGTACTAAGTCTCTTTCTCTACCGAAAGAGAGTACGTCCGCTCAGGTATCATTAACAGAGATGCGTCTGCTGCTCGAAATTTGTCGCCAAACTCTGAGCACCCTCTGGGCGCATAAGTTGCGTTCGTTCCTGACCATGTTTGGCATTGCCTGGGGAGTCGGTTCCTTGCTGCTGCTGGTCGGCCTGGGCGAAGGGTTCCGCTCAGGAAATAGAAAGCAATTCGACGAAATCGGTGAAAACGTCATGTTTATCTGGGGCGGTCGCGCGCCGGCCATGAACGGCAGCTTCACCAGCCTGCATTGGTATTACCTTACGTATCGCGATTACAAAGACATTGCCGCGAACTGCCCCGACGTGAAGCTGGTCGTGCCCATAATCACGCGCAACGATGTTCGCGCTCTTAGCGATTATTTCCAGAGTAGCGGCCAGCTCTTAGGCGTTACTGCGAACATTAATGAAATACGCTATCTGCCAGTGACCGAAGGGCGCTGGTTGAATCAGCTTGACGTAGCGCAGAAGCGCCCGGTCGTGGTCATCGGCGACGAAGCCCGGCGCACTCTGTTCCCCGGCTGGCCTGCCATTGGTTCAACCATTCTGCTCAATGGCATTCGCTTTCAGGTAATCGGCGTGCTTAAGCGCATCGGCCATGGCGACAACAACACGCGCAATCTGCAGATGTTCATTCCGTTTTCGGTAATGCGCGAGAATTTTCCTCCACTGAACGTCGGGGAGGTGGACGACGCAATTTCCTATATCAACTATCAACCAAGAACCCGTGATCTGCACGACGCCGCCAGAGAAGAAGTTCACAAAGTCATTGCGAAGAATCACGGCTTTGACTACACCAACCCTGACGCTTACGACGAATGGGACACTGTCCGCACGGTCGATTCGATTGGCAAGATTTTTGACGCCATGAACATGTTCCTCGGCAGCGTGGGTCTCGTCACGCTCGGCCTTGGCGCGATCGGTATTATCAACATCATGCTGGTGGCGGTTGCCGACCGTACCCGTGAAATTGGATTGCGCAAAGCGCTGGGCGCAACCAACCGCAGCATCATGTTTCAGTTCTTTGCCGAAGGCGCATTCCTCACATTGCTGAGCGGCGGCATTGGCATGGGTGTGGCTGCCGGATTTATGGGCTTGTTGAGTTTACTTCCCCAGCCACAAGGTTTCGACACGCCGCGGCTGGTGCCGCAAACTGCGATACTTGCTATTTTATCGCTGGCAATTGCGGGAATTATTGCTGGCCTTTATCCAGCGCGAAGAGCTGCGCTGCTCGAGCCGGTAGAAGCTTTGCGTAGAGAGTAAGAATCAGAGTAAGAGTCAAATGACACGCGATATCTTCCTCGAAGCCTATAGCGCCATGCGCCACGATTTGCGCAAGACCCTGCTCACCATGCTCGGCATGGCCTGGGGAATTGCAACCGTAGTTCTGCTGCTTGCGTATGGCCAGGGCTTTGGTCGTGCCATTGAAAATATTTGGGACTCGTTCGGCGCGACTGCTGTAGGAGTTTATCCCGGCCGCACCTCGCAGCAAGCCGGAGGCAACAAAGCCGGTACTGCAATCCGGTTCACCAACGCCGACATTGAAGTTCTTCGCAACGTTGTTCCTCTCGCCCGGCATGTTTCACGCGTCGCTCACTTCGAAGGCGCGACCGTACAAAACGGTTCGCGCAGTTTCACGTTGCAGATAACCGGCGTCGATCCTCCTATGGCCGACATCTGGGCGCTCAACCTCGATCAAGGGCGCTGGCTCGATCAAGCCGACAATCTGAGCCATTCTTACAACGTAGTCCTGGGGTCCGAAGCCAAAGAAAAGCTGTTTTCCGGAATGGAAGCTCTGGGACAATCTATCCGAATTAACGGCGTCACCTTCCAAGTTGTGGGCGTCGTCAAACCTCGCATGCAGGAAGCTGACGACGACGATAATCGCGTTGTCTACGCGCCCTTCAATTCCATGGACGTTCTCCGGGATAACCACTACCTTAGCGGCATGTGGCTGGATTCGATGGGGCTCGACCACAACAAGATGACCAAGAGCATACGCGAAGCGCTCGCCTTGCAACACAATTTCAATCCAACCGATGAGCGCGCGATCATGGTCTTCGATGCGCAAAAGCAGCTCGAGCAATTCAGCATCATCACGCTCGCCCTGAAAGTGTTGTTGGCTTTCATCGGCACGATCACGCTTGGCATCGGTGGCGTCGGCCTGATGAACATGATGCTGGTCTCCGTTACCCAGCGCACGCGCGAGATTGGCGTCGAGAAAGCTCTGGGCGCGCGCAAGCGAGACATACTTTTTCAATTTCTTGCCGAGGCGATGGTGATCACGGCCGTCGGAGGGTTATGCGGAGTGATTCTTTCCTACATTGTTTCTGTTTCCGTAGGTCGCCTCACGCTCTACAGTGCCGTAGCGAAGCACGCGGAAGCCGGTGACATCCGGCTGATCGTCGCTCCACAGGTGCTGCTCATCTCGACCATAATCCTTGCGCTTGTAGGCATTGTGAGCGGCATGTTTCCCGCCGTGCGCGCTGCGAATTTGGATCCCATCGAAGCTCTGCGCTACGAATAAAGAGGTTCCGATCGAGCAAACGGCGTCAGCTTTGCTCTGTGGATTTCCTCTGTGCAACTCTGTGTTCTCTGTGGTTAGGTTTTTGCGTTGGTTCAGATCTTCGCCGTTTTCAAAAACTCCGGCTTCTTTCTTGCCTTCTCCATTTGCTCAAACCCATACGCAATCTTCAGCAGCGTTGGCTCGCTCCATGCACGCCCGAAGAACGAAATTCCTACCGGCAATCCGAAGATGAACCCTGCAGGCACATTGATATTTGGATAGCCCGCGACCGCCGCCGCATTCGAACTTCCGCCGATGGCGTGATCGCCATCCACCAGATCCGTCACCCACGCTGGCGCGCCCGTCGGCGCGACCAACGCATCCAGATGGAACTTGTCCATCACTGCGTCAATTCCTTGCTCGCGCGACAGCTTATGGTTTGCCGCCAGCGCATCCACATATTCTTTCGTGGTGAGCGGGCCTTTTTCCTGCGCTTTAGTAAAGAAGTCCTGCCCGAAGTAAGGCATTTCTTTTTCCTTATTCTTCTCGTTGAACGCGATCACGTCCGCAAGCGTGTGCAGCTGCGTATCCCGCCGTGAGGCCAAATAAGCGTTCAAGTCCGCCTTGAGCTCATACATCAAGACCAGCGTTTCTGTCTCATCAAACTTTCCGAATGACTCCAAGTCCGCCGGATCCACGATCACGGCGCCCGCATTCTTCATAGCTCCGAGCAGCTGATTCATCAGCGTGTCCACCGAATCGCTGAACCCAAAATATTTTCGCGCTACTCCGATCCGCGCACCTCGCAATCCGTTTGCATCGAGAAATTGCGTGTAATCATTTTGCTTTTTTGCATCGGCATCCTGTGTTGCCGGATCACGCGAATCACTTCCGGCAAGCGCCCCGAGGAGAATTGCCGCATCGCGTACTGTTCGCGCCATCGGCCCGGCAGTATCCTGGCTGTGCGCAATCGGAATAATTCCGGCACGGCTAACTAAGCCCAGCGTCGGTTTGATCCCAACAATCCCATTCGCCGATGATGGGCACACGATCGATCCATCTGTTTCAGTGCCCACCGCAACCGTACATAAATTCGCCGAGACGCCGGCTCCCGAACCCGAGCTCGACCCGCACGGATTTCGATCCAGGGCATACGGATTCTTCGTCAATCCGCCGCGCCCGCTCCACCCGCTCGTAGAGTGACTGGACCGGATGTTTGCCCATTCGCTGAGATTTGTTTTCCCCAGAATCACCGCACCCGCCTCGCGCAGTTTGCGCGCGACCGTCGAATCCTGCGACGGTTTCGATCCAACCAGCGCCAGTGATCCCGCCGTGGTCTGCATTCGGTCTGCGGTATCGATGTTGTCCTTGATCAACACCGGAACTCCGTGAAGCGGCCCCCGAACTCTTTTGGTCTTGCGCTCTGCATCCAGATCCTCAGCTATCGCGAGTGCGTCGGGATTTACCTCAATCACGCTATTCAGTCCCGGGCCGCTTTTGCTTGTGCTATCGACAGTGTCGATGCGATCTCGATAAGCCTGCACCAGCGATCGCGCCGAGACTTCACCGGAATTCATTCGGCTCCGCAGATCAGAGATTGTGACCTCGTCGAACTCAAATGGTTTTAGCGGAGCAGGATGGGAGTCGGGATTGTCGACAACTCGGCCAGCGGAAAGCGCCGGCAAAATCGCTCCCGCTGCGGCCCCCACGGCTGCCGACCTCAAAACACTTCTCCGCGAAACTCTCGCCGTACGCATTTCCTCATCCATTTTTTCTCCCGTCGTGAACACGAATTATATGTGCACGGCTCACGAATGCACTCGGTGCTCGTCCAAGAAAGTGCAGAAGTGTGCTTGTCGGCTCGCAGCGGGAAAACGCGGCGGCCCACATAACATTTGCCCGTCCAAAGCTGCTAGAATCGCACGTTTGCCCGCGGTTGTTAAATGTCTTCTGGAAGATGTCCCAGCACAATTTACACGAATGATTTTATGAAGGAGCCCTCATGACCGCTCTGCGGAAGTCCCTTGTCTTTATTTTTATCCTGTTAGCTTGCTCAGCGCTGTTCGCCCAGGAAACTCAGGAGGGGCGCCTAATGCGCTTTCCTGACATTTACAAAGACAAAGTTGTCTTCTTTTATGGAGGCGATCTGTGGCTGGCTTCGACTTCCGGCGGCGTGGCACGCCGCATCACCTCCGGCGAAGGACGCGAGCTCTTCCCGAAATTCTCTCCCGACGGGAAATGGATCGCCTTTACGGGTCAATACGACGGCAATTTCAACGTTTACGTTATGCCTTCCGACGGCGGCCAGCCACGCCAACTAACCTTCTTTCAGGGCAGCGCACATCAGCTGAACGACCGCATGGGCATTCACAACGAAGTTGTCACATGGACGCCTGACAGCAAACGCATCGTATTCCTCTCCCGGCGTGATGCCTCCAATGGATGGGTGAAGCGCCCATTCACTGTGAGCGTCGATGGCGGCCTTCCGCAGCCGCTCCCAATGGACCAGGGCGGCTTGCTTTCCTACTCTCCGGATGGCACGAAGATCGCCTACAACATCATCTTTCGCAACTTCCGCACCTGGAAGCGCTACACCGGCGGCATGGCTCAGGCGATCACGATCTACGACCTCAAGAACAACACCAGCGAAGATATTTCGCACACCGACTGGACTGACACCTTTCCAATGTGGCACGGGGACACGATCTATTTCACTTCCGATCGTGGCTCGGAGCATCATCTCAATCTCTACAGCTACGATCTCGGCTCTAAGCAGGTAGAGGAGCTCACGCATTTCAGCGATTGGGACATCATGTGGCCCAGCCTTGGGACGGATTCGATCATCTTCGAAAATGCGGGTTATCTCTATACTTTCGATTTTCAAAGCAAGCAGCCGAAAAAACTGACCATCTCTCTGCCTGCCGATCGCACCTTTGCAATGAAGCATTGGGACAACGTTGGTCGCCTGATCACCGACTTCGACCTCGCTCCTGATGGCAAACGTGCCGTGTTTACCGCTCGCGGCGACGTGTTCACGGTTCCTGCAAAACAAGGCAGCATTCGGAATCTGACCCACACGCCGGGGATTCGCGAGCAAAAAGTGGCATGGTCACCCGACGGTAAGTGGATCGCCTATATTTCCGATCGCACCGGCGAAGATGAAATTTACATCGCTCCCCAGGACGGGCTCGGCAAAGAACAGCAGGTCACCAGCGGCCACAAGGGATTTATGTTCGCGCCACAGTGGTCGCCTGACAGCAAGAAGCTCGCATGGGCCGACCAGAAGATAAATCTCTGGTGGATCGACATCAACGATAAAAAACCGGTCCATGTCGACCACGACGACTACGGCGAGATCACAAATTACAATTGGTCCCCCGACAGCAAGTGGCTTACCTACGACAAGCAGAACGAAAACAATAACGCGAGTGTTTACCTGTACTCGCTGGCTGATTCGAAGTCCACAGCTGTTACGTCGGAGTTCAGCAATAGCTACGACCCAGTTTTTGATCCCGAGGGGAAGTATCTCTATTTCCTATCCGACCGCGACTTCAACGAAGTACTCGGCAACATCGACTTCGAATTTGCAAATCCGAAGACCACGCGCGTTTATGTCGTGACGCTCACCAAGAACGAGGCCTCCCCGTTCGGTGTTCAGAGCGACGAGACAGCCGTCAAGACTCCCGAACCAACTCTGAACATTCGTGAACAGGACGTCGCCTTCGATGCAAGTAGCAAGAAGGCATCGAAGAAAGATGAATCGAAAAACGCAGACGACGACGATAAAGACAAGGATAAAGATAGAGACAAAGACAAAGAGAAAAAGCCAGTTGAAGTCAAAATCGATCTCGACGGAATTCAAGGTCGGATCGTCGCCGTTCCCATGGACCCCGCCGTCATAAGGGGTTTCCTCGCCGCGAAGGGCTATCTTTATTACTCCACGGCTCCGATCCAGGGACTCGATGGCCCCGTACCCGGAGAAGACTCGGCTGTCCACGTTTACGACTTGAAGGATAGAAAAGAGAAAACTCTCATCGAAGGAGTTCAGCGTTTCGCCCTATCGTTCGATGGATCAAAGCTGCTTTACGAAAGTGAAGGTGGCGGCGGCCCGCGCGCGGCCCACACCTACGGCATCATCGATGCAAAACCTTCTGATCAGCCCAAAAAGGTTGGTGACAATACCCTCAGCTTGAATGGAATGCGCGCCGAAATCGATCCTCCTGCTGAATGGAAAGATATTTTTAACGAAGTCTGGCGGCAGGAGCGCGACTATTTCTACGAAGCGGAAATGAATGGCGTCGATTGGCAGAAAATGCGCGACAAATATGCTGAACTTCTTCCATACGTTTCCGACCGATACTCGCTCACCTACATCATGGGAGAGCTGATTGGCGAGCTCTCGAACTCGCACACCTATGTTGGCGGCGGCGACTATCCTGATCTTCATCCCGTAAATGTCGGCCTGCTGGGAGTTGATTACGAACTTGATTCCGCAAGCGGGATGTATCGCTTCAAGAAAATCTATCCCGGAGAAAACTGGAATCAGGACCTGCGTTCACCACTCACCGAACCCGGAGTCAACGTAAAGGAGGGCGACTATCTCATCGCTGTGAATGGCCGTCCATTGCGCACTCCGCAAAGTCCATATGAGCTCTTCGTCAACACCGCGAATGAAACCGTTACTTTGACGGTGAACTCCAAGCCGTCTGAAGAAGGCTCGCACAACGTCGTGGTGAAGCCGATCAACGACGAATACAACTTGCGCGAGCTCAACATGGTGAACACCAATCGCAAGGAGGTCGATGAAGCCACTGGTGGCAAGGTGGGTTACGTCTACTTGCCCGATATGGGCGAGGCCGGCCTGGACGCTTTTGTTAAGCAGTTTTTCCCGCAGATTCGCAAGCAAGGCTTGATCATCGACGTTCGCTACAACGGCGGCGGCTTTGTCGACGAACTCATCTTCGAGCGCCTGCGCCGCATCCTCAGCGCCATGGATTCCGCCCGAAACTTCAAGGGAACTACTAACCCCCCGAGTCTTTTTTATGGATCAATGGTCTGCCTTACTAATCACTACGCAGCTTCCGACGGCGACATCTTCAGTTACGGATTCAAGCAGTACAAACTCGGGCCACTCATTGGTGAGCGGACCTGGGGCGGAGTCCGCGGCATTCGCGGTGAGATTCCATTGATCGACGGTGGCTATATCACTCGTCCTGAGTTCGCCCGCTATAACCTCGAGAGCCAGTGGATCATCGAGAACCACGGGGTACAGCCCGACATCGTTGTCGAGAACCGGCCCGAGCAGGTCGTAGCTGGAAAAGACCCGCAGCTTGAGCGCTCGATTCAAGAGGTTATGAAGGCAATTCAGGCGAACCCGAAGCAGCTTCCGCCGCCACCGCCGGCACTGCCGCCGTATCCGGCGGGGCCTGGATAGGTGAATCACTCCTGCCATTCCGACCGGGCTAGATCATCCGCTTTGCGGATGATCTAGCGAGCGGTGGAACCTGCTTTTCCGTGCCTGTCCTAAAATTCTGCCGCACGACTCACGACGAGTGACGCCCGGCCAGGAACCGCCGCCACCAACCAACCACTTGCTAGCGCCTCCCTCAAAAATCGTATAATTAACTTTTCATGCCAAAACATTCGATCGTCATCCCCCTGCATAATGAGCAGGAGAACGTTACCGATCTATACGACCGCCTCAAAGCAGTCATGGAGACCGGTGGCGAGAGCTTCGAAATCGTCTTTGTTGATGACGGCTCTTCCGATGACACCTTTCATCTACTGCGTCAAATCTCCGCCGTCGATAGTCGAGTGACCGTCGTCCGCCTGCGCCGCAATTTCGGTCAAACTTCGGCGCTCGCCGCCGGTTTCGATCACGCGCGTGGCGAGTACATCATTGCGATGGATGGAGACCTGCAGCACGATCCCGCCGACATCCCGATGTTTCTCGAAAAAATCTCGGAAGGGTACGACATCGTAAGCGGATGGCGCAAAGTTCGCATTGATAATTTCTTTTTGCGCCGCATTCCCTCGCGCTGTGCCAACTGGCTGATGGCAAAACTGAGCGGTGTCGATATTCACGACTTCGGCACAACGTTCAAAGCTTATCGGCGCGACATCCTGGAGCAGGTCCCACTTTACGGAGAGTTGCACCGATTCATCCCGGCGCTGGCCTCGTGGCATGGCGCTTCCATCTGCGAAGTACCCATTCGCAACGTGAACCGCGAACGTGGCGCTTCGCATTACGGAATCTCGCGCACCTTCCGTGTCTTTTTTGATCTGATCACGATTCGCTTCCTGCTGAAATATCTCGGCCGCCCGCTTCACTTTTTCGGCACCGTCGGCATGATGGGTGTTTTCGCCGGGATGGGAATCACCACGTGGCTGTTTATTGAGAAGTTCATCCATCACTCTCACGTTATGATGGAACACGGCCCGATGATGATCTTCGCCGCCGTGCTGCTTCTGGCGGGACTGAACCTATTAGCCATTGGTCTACTTGGCGAACTCCAGGTCCGCCACTACCACGAACCTACCCGTCGCGCTCCGTATTCTGTGGATCGCGTCCTCCGCGCCCACAGCGAAGAACAAAGTGTGCCTGAGTAGTCTCGTGTGGCGCGGGCGCCCTCGCCCGCGATGTCCTGAATAACACTTCGTAACTATTCCAGATGTGAATACAACTTAGAAGGGCTGACTGTTTTTTTCCGCAATCTCGTGTATCGCATTCTGCGCCGCTCCCAGCGGCACCGACACATGCACCACATCTTCGGGGTCGTTCACATCCACAACCACTGCTCCGCCGATCTTTTGAACTAAAACGTGATCTTGCGCATCGACCACTTCGACCAGCACTCCATCGGGAGCATCGCGAAGCGCCGGAATGGCGGCATCGATGATCGGCAAACACTGGCGCAGTTGTGCTGAATCGCGTGCGCCTAAATCGCGAGCGGGCACGAAATGCAAAGCCGTCGTCGCCAGCGCAGCCGGGACGATGAGGTTAAGGTTTGTGCCGTCCGCTTGCTTTTCGTGAACTTTCACATGGATGAACCCTTCGCTCGAAACAGCAGCACCGGCAACCAGCACGGTTCCCACGACTCCGACTCCGAGTTTGGCTAGAAAGATCATGTGAGTTCTCCGGTTTACTCCGTATCGGAATTACGGGAGTCTATCCACACGCGAACGTTCTCGTCGTGGCCGCTGACGCGGACCAGAGTCGTGTCGCCCACGGTTTCGAGCGCCTTGACCGCCGCTTCGACATTGAGCTGGTCTTCGTTGGTATCGGTAATGAGCGCCTGGGCGACATCCCACGGAATGGTCACGTCGACATTTTCCTTGGAATCCTTATCAATGACATGCACGACGAGCTGGCCGTGTTCTTTGGCCACGCGAACATCGTTACCCGTGTCCTGCACGGTCACAAACTCACCCTCCGGTGCGGTCTTCAACGCATCCAGAATGGCGTGAACGTTTACGTTGTCGGCTCTGAAATCGCCGATTTGCACTTTCCCGTCGCGAAGCTGGCCGTGGTTAATCGCCGGGATGACCTTCTCGGCCAACGTAAGCGGAACATTCACGCGAACCAGTTCATGAGTGTTCGGGTTGCTGACCCTTACGTGCAGATATCGTGTAGCCGTGGCCGCCATGGCGAAGGCTGTTGCGAGCGACACCGCTGAAAATCCTGCCAAGAGCAGAAGCGTTCTTTGGGTTTTGTTCATAGTGCTCCTTTCGGAACGGAGAGGCAATTTTGGTCCGTTCAGGGTAACCCTGAGGTAAGTTACGGCCAGGCTATGGGAAAAGTTCCGCAATTCTTGGAGTGAAAACAGTTGCACTCCGGGCCACAAAGCGGCCAGAAAGCCGAGACTTAGCAGTTCAGGCTTTGGTATTGGGCTTGCACCCTACTCGGCTAGCCCAGAGCCGATCCCCCGACGAACCGACGTCCATCTGGAGCCGGAGCTCAAAAATGAGAAATTTGCTTTTCGTTTGTGTGGTATGTGCCTTTTGCGCAGGGTCTGCCTTTGGCCAAAGTGGGCTGGTCGGCAACGTCATGAGCGCTCAACCGCAGATGTTCACCATGCCTGAACATCCGCAGCATGCTTCACAAACCGGCTTGGCTGAGGAAAAAAGCCTTCTGGAACAGACGCAAGTCACCTGGGGGCACGGCGAAAGGCCGCTCTGGGAACTGATGCCGCCTCCGGCGTTTGTTTCTTTGGGAGCTATCGCTCGCGCGTATCGGGAGCAACACGCGACTGCTAAGAGAGCCAGCATAGTCTGGAAGAACTACTAAAAGAGCCAGCCTGAGACATTCGCAGCAGGTGCGAACCGCCGTCCTCTTCCGGCGCCGCACTTTTTTGACGATCGGCGGTCTTCACCTATCAATTGAACACGTGCGCTCAGTTCTGAGCATCAGCAGCGAGGGGCGACACAGCATCCCGAACAGAGCTGCTGGGGCGTCGACTCGACACGCTCTCCGGTACCGGCGGACGCTGCTCGAGCGTTCCCAGCACTGGGGTCTCATCAAAACCAACCGACAATGAGACGAACTGGTTGTTGGCGCACATCGACTCAATCATTCGCCGCTGCCGGGAACTCAATACCTTTACAGGTAGAGTCTCGAAATGGCGGAAGATCCAGATCAGATATACCCGTTGCGCGAAAGAAGGGTTCAGATAACGTGGTCCGAGCGGAGTTAAAATTCGGAGCACGCCTGAAAAAAGTTTTTCAAGCCACATGAAGCGGGTCCCAAGAAATTTTTAATTTGGACGAAGAAGGCGCTGCAATTCAGAGTCCACGAATTATGCACCAAATCAGTTGCAATGGGAAGACCTAAAATGCAATTTTTCTACGCTCCCCGTCATTTTTATATTCAGACGCTGTCAGCCGGGAGCGCCGCTGTCGACAAATGTGCCGCCGGATTGGTCCACATTTCATGACGCCCTACCTTGAGAAAGGCCGCCGGACGGGCCTTGTGCGGGCACTTTCAAAACTTGGCTATTGCTCACGGACTCAGGCGTTCGACTTAGTCCGGGACGGGCGCGTGCGGCTGAATGGCAACCTGATTCGTGATCCCGAAAAACCGGTTCGGTTAAAGAAAGACCGGATTGAAGTGGACGGACGAAGGATCGGAGAAGCACGAAAGACTTACCTGATGCTCAATAAGCCGCGTGGCCTGGTTACGACCGCTCGCGATGAAAAAGGAAGAAAGACCGTCTACTCACTGCTACCTGAATGCCACGACTGGATTGCTCCAGTCGGCCGCTTGGATATGGCGAGCGAAGGTCTGCTATTGCTCACAAATGACTCCCAGTGGGGTGCGAGGATCGCATCGCCGGAAGCTCACATTGACAAGACCTATCATGTGCAAGTGGCTGCCGCAGCAGGTGCAGACGAATTATTAGAGTCGCTTAAGGGCGGGGTTCGCACGAAAGACGGAGACTTCCTCACCGTAGCCCGCGTGAATCTCTTGCGCCAGGGCGCGAAAAATTCCTGGCTTGAGATTGTGCTGGACGAAGGTAAGAACCGCCATATTCGCCGAATGCTGGAGGAGTTTGGGATCGAGGTATTGCGGCTCGTAAGGGTTGCAATCGGTGAACTCCAGTTGGGTGATCTACCGAAAGGCAAGGCGCGCGAATTGACCAAAGGTGAGGTGGAGAAATTAACGGCTAAATCTGAACATCGCCGAGTGCCCCGGTTCATCAAGAATTGAGAGGGCGTCTGGCGGTGGTCATTCCCGGCCGGCGAATGCACTACTCCCGCGTCATTGGGTAATGCTTTTGCCGCCACTCGCGGACACCGCCGTCCATCGAGATCACGTTGGTGTAGCCCATTTTCTGCAAATTGTCCGCTGCCAAGGCTGAACGGAAGCCGCCTCCGCAGTAAAGAATCATCGCCGTATTCAGGTCCGGAACGCGGGTTTCAACGTCGCGCTCGATCACGCCTTTGCCAAGGTGGATGGCGCCGGGCAGATGGTCCTTGGCGAATTCGCTTTCCTCGCGAACATCAACCAGCAGGAACTTGTCTCCTTCATCAAGCTTCTGCTTAACTTCGTCGACGGTGGTTTCTTTGACCCGCGACTTCGCATCATTAACGATTTTTAAGAATCGGGGTGTGTGTTGCATGGAAACCTCCAGGAAAGTGGCTCGTGATCCGTGGCTCGCGATTCGGGGCTTGTGACTCGGGCCTCGTGGTTCGTTCGCTGTCGGTCGTTCGTTGTTGGCCGTCGGCAACTCATTCGGCTAAAGCACTCTAAACCATCGGCCGCCGAGCGACGGTGTCTTGCTGATATTTCAACTTGTCTCATGATTTCCAACATCAGTTGTAATAATACGGACTACGCGCCCACGAATCACGGATCACGAACCACGAGCCACTGCCCACTAACCACCGACCACTGCCTCTCCAACCACCTGCTCCTTAAAAGTACAATCTTCCGGATCTTTGTCTTCGCGCAATCCCAGGAACACCGGTGCGCGCAGCTTGATTCCCCCTTCATCGGTCTCGTGCGTCCACTCAGTGAATTTTACTTCGGCCACACGTACTGGTTTTACCCAATGCACCTTCTTCGCATCCACCGCACCTGTAAACGGGTTCTTACTCCCTTCTAATTGTTTGAGAACTCCCGAAATTTGTTTCAGCGTGGCATGGTTGAAACCTGTCCCCGCATGACCGACGTGGATTAGCTGTTTCTTATCGTTGTAGAGGCCCAGCACCAGAGAGCCAAAGTACTGTCGTGCCCCTTCCGGCTCCGTATATCCGCCAATGACGCAATCGACGGTCTGGGTGATTTTGATTTTCAGCCACTCGCGGCTGCGGCGCTCCTCATAACAGCTGTTGCGTTTCTTGGCCACAATTCCTTCCAATCCCTTCTGCTTTGCGACCTGAAACAACGCGACTCCCTGTTCGGCATAGTGGTCCGAGAAGCGGGTCAGATTTCCGGGGCTGACAATCTGGCGAAGAATATTCTTTCGATCTTCGAGTGCGACACGGCGCAGGTCGTAACCATCGACATAGATCAGATCGAATAAGTAATAAAGGATTGGCAGATCGCCGCGTGGGGCCGACTGCCGCCCATGCGCGCGGATTCCGGTGCGCTGCTGCATCAGGCTAAACGACGGGCGGCCCTGGTCATCGAGCACCACCACTTCGCCATCGAGGACCGCCGATTTCGCCTGAATCCATTTTGGCAGCTCGCGAAGCTCAGGATAGCGGGGCCCGAGGTCGTTCTGGTTGCGCGAGACAATACGCACTTGACCGTCTCGTATATATGAAACCACTCGGTAGCCATCCCACTTCACCTCAAACAGCCAGTCCGGACTATTGAACGGGTCTTCCGCAATCGAGGCGAGCATGGGCTGAATGGCGCTTGGCATCGCCTGCTTTACTGCGCCTTTCAAATTTCTAACCAGGAATGATTCAGCAGTAGCAGAGGAGGATTCGTCATCCTGAGTGGCGTCGTGTGCGTGCTCCTTTGTGTTCTTTGTGGCGATGGGTTTTGTTTTTACTTTTTTTTTATCCAGCTTCGCCAAGGTATCGGCGAGCCACGGAGCTGTTGCCCTTCCTCGAGAGGCCTTCTTGCTGCTTTGCCACTCGGCGGAATCATCGGCGCCCGCGATCTGCGCCATGGTTTTGCCACTTAGCACCGAGGTGTCGTACTTATCGATGTCAAATTTTTCGTCTACATACTCGTCATGCTTCTTGATCAGCAGCCACTCTGTCCCTTTGCTACCGGGGCGCCGTCCCTTCATGTGGATGAGAGCATAATCGCCATTCAGGCGCTTCCCGTGCAGGCGAAATTTAAAATCGCCTTTCTTCAGCATGGCTGCAGCTTCGGCCTCCGTTCCCGGTAGGTATTTGCCGTCCTTTGTCTCGGGCGAAAGCGGTTCCCAGGTGCCGACTTCCCAAACCATCACAGTCCCCGCGCCGTAATTACCTTCGGGAATGATGCCCTCAAAATCGAAATACGAAACGGGATGGTCTTCCACCTGCATGGCCAGGCGTTTGTCTGCGGGATTAAGCGATGGCCCCTTGGGAACCGCCCAGGATTTCAGCAGCCCTTCCATTTCAAGGCGGAAGTCGTAATGAAGGCGAGTGGCGCGATGACGCTGCACAACAAAACGGCGCCCTTTGTGCTTTTCGACCTTCGGCGGAGGTTCTGGAGTTTCCGAGAATCGTCGCTTGCGTTTGTATTCCTCAAGTGCCACCAGCACATTGTAAAGAAAGAAGGCGAGAGAAGCGCAAAGCCGCAGATCCCTCGGAATCTCGAGATCAGTGATTTTCCATCGGCCATGCTTTTCAGAATTCCCAAACCGGTCTAAACCGTCTCATTTTGGTACACGTCCTATTGCACACACGCCCATTGCATTCGGACAAGGTGCTGGTTTGAACTTTCTCCTAAGTAGAACACCTGAGAAAGTCTCAAATTATTCAACTAAAGTTTTTTTAATGAAGAGAAATTTCTTTGCGCAAAAAGGAATGTAGGTGATACTTGCGTCCATCTACTCAGGACTTGTAGTTGCTGTGCTCTTCGCGTTGGGCCAGCCGTAATCAAGCCCGGGTCAAAAACTCAGGAGAGATCATGCGCGTTGGGCGCAGTGGTTTCGCTGTCTGTTTTTGCTTGGTTTCATGCGCGACGATTGCGTTCGGTAGTAACCCGAACGCAGTTACAAGCTACATTCAGGAAACTTCTAACAACACGAGTGCGTGCTCCTCGTCATCGGATCCCGCCGGCGTGCAGTCGTATTGCACAGCCGCTTTCAATGGATTCAAGACCAACCCAAATGATGCGGGCGCGGAAACGCTGGTTCCGGTGCCTTCTCCCGGCCACGTCTCGAACCTCCCCATCAAGCAGCTTCTATATCCAGGCTGGAACGGCAAGGTACTTTGCGAATATCAACCTTGGTTCGGCGCCAGCAATCACAAGAGCAATGGCTATAACGAGAATTCTGCCGCCACAGTTGGTGCGCAAGACTCGTTCATGCTCGCGGTCGGTTGCGACGTAAACCTTATCGATTTTTATGGATCGCTCGATCCAGGCCAGAGCTTCAACCTCGCAACCACTTCGGCTGTGTTTTCAGATTTAGATAACCGGTCCGGATTTCCATTGAAGTTCGGCATCATGGAAGACAAGGGCGCGTTGAGCTATAGTTGTCCGACGTCCGGGCAAGCGGAAGCGACGACGGTCACGTGTCTGGAAAATGCGCTGATTTCCGACATGGATTACGTAAACAGCCATTATGCAAATAGCGGCGCTTATTTTACCGACGGGGGCGACCCGGTAATCTTTTCGTTCATTACGCAGTCGCTTTGGACAATGTTAACGGGACCTGATTGGAACACCATCTGGACTGCGGTGAAGGCGCACACGGACAGTTATTCCGCGCCGTTCAAATACATTTTTGAGTATGGTTCCTTTACGTCAGCCCCGTACGACAACGGGGAATATGCCTGGATGCAACCGCCGGCGTACAACGCATCCGAGCAATTTTGGTGGGGATCGATCACGAATCTTTCTCCGACATACCTGGATAATTTCTACTCCGCTGGGATTGCGCATCCTTCACAGATAACCGTCGGAGGTCTGTGGAAGGGGTTTGACGACAATAACGCTTCCTGGAGCGGAAACCGAGTTATCGCTCAGCAATGCGGGCAAGTACTCCTCGATACCGCGAATGAGATTGCAAAGTATTTTGGGACTTCCAATCAGCTGCCGTATGTTCAAATCGCGACTTGGAACGATTACGAAGAGGGCACCGAGGTTGAAACCGGAATCGACAATTGTTACACGGTTAACGCTTCGATTTCCGGCACACAGTTAAGCTGGTCATTGGTGGCGTCTGATACCTACGCCTCACCCGCGACAGTGCACCACTTCGACGTGTATTACGCCGATGCCGCAGGGAATTTCTACAGCGCTGCTTCGAATGTGACTGCTACGACTAACACGCTCGATCTTTCCTCACTTCCCTCAGGAACGTGGTCTGTGTATGTGGAAATGGTAGGGAAACCACTGATTATAAATCGCGTCTCGAATGCAGTGACTTTTAACAACGGCCCCCCTTCGGCGACCCTTTCTCCAGCATCGCTAAACCTGAGTACGCAAACCGTAGGCACGAATTCAGCTGGCCAGGCGGTTACCCTCACAAACAACGGTACAAACGCACTCGCGATCTATGGCATAAAAGCGACCGGGGACTTTCTGGAAACGAACAATTGTCCCACCTCTCTGGCTGCCGGAAGTAAATGCAGTATTGCAGTAGTTTTTTCGCCGAGTGCGAGCGGCGTCCGCAGCGGCAGTCTTCAAGTAACCGACTCGGGCGGCTCCGTGCCACAAACGGCGTCGTTGAGTGGAACCGGGGTAAGCTCAACGCTGGCCTTCTCGCCCGCCACGGTGTCGTTTTCGTCGCAGGCACTTGGAACAACGAGCAGCGCTCAAACTATTACTGTCACCAACGCCAGCGGAGCAGCCGTGACGATTTCAGGAGTAAGCGGAAGCAATGGATTCACGGTTGCGAATAGCACGTGTTCAGGGTCGCTTGCGGCGGGTGCCTCGTGCAGCTTCGCCCTGACATTTTCGCCGACGAGCGCAGGCGCCCAGAACGGATTGGTGACCGTTAGCTCAAGTGCACAGGGAACAAACGCGCTTTCACTCGCGGGTAGCGGAGCAGATTTTTCGGTGAGCGCGGCTCCGGCTTCGCAATCCGTCTCAGCGGGGACAGCCGCTGATTACACTCTCACGTTAGCGTCTGTAGGCGCGGCATTTGGCAACTCCATCAACCTGACCTGTGCAGGATTGCCGGCCGATAGCACATGCGCGTTTCAGCAGACCTCTTTCGCGGCAGATGCTTCGACGACACTGGTTATCAGCACCAAGGCAGCGCAAAGCGCATTATTGCGACGAGGCACAACGGCGCGGAATTCTCCTGTCCTTACCGCTACACTGACTTTTAGTAGCTTCGGACTTGTAGGGCTCTTACTGGTCGGGACCCGAAGACAGAAGCGTCTATTAACAGGAGCTCTTACGCTGCTTGGTTTGGTAGTAATTTGTGGTTTGGCATCCAGCTGTGGCGGCGCCAGTTCAGGGCAGCCGAACAACAGCTCAATTCCAGGAACACCTACGGGTAGCTACAACGTCACAGTGACAGCTTCGTCCGGATCTTTGACCCATACTACGACTCTGACTCTAGTGGTGAAGTAATCGGTCCGCGCCGCCAAATCGATAACCGCACCCTTCTGCAATTGTCCAATGTAAGGAAATTGTGATAAAGTAAGGATTGTGAAGGAAATGCAGAAGCAGAAACAAGCCACGATTACGAGCAAGGGCCAAATCACAGTTCCGCGAGAAGTGCGGCGGTTGCTTGGTGTCACTACCGGAGACAAGATACTCTTCGCGGTGGATGTCGATGGGGTCCATGTTCGGCCCATTCGCAAACGCAGCAATTTTGCCAAATATCGCGGAATTGGTAACTCAGGAGTGCCATCCGGAAAAAAGGGAATCTCAAAGTGGCTGCGAGGCGTTCGTGGCCAATGACTGTGCCAATGACCAGATCTGCCAGTGACAAATGACCACTGCGGTCGACACTAACGTGATCGTCGCGCTCTGGGACAAAGACCCTGCTTTGAGCGAGGCCGCACAGAAGGCCTTGGAAGCGGCATTCAACCATGGCAACCTCGTTGTTAGTGCTCCGGTTTTTGCCGAACTCATGGCAGCACAGCGTATGGAGACCTTCCTGAGCGCATTTTTCGAAGACACGGGAATTGCGGTCGACTGGGTTTTGACCGAGAAAATTTGGCGTTTAGCCGGTCAAGCGTTTCGAGCATACGCGGAACGCCGCCGTAAGCAGCGCGACGTGACCCGGCGCATCCTTGCCGATTTCCTGATCGGTGCTCACGCATCCTGGAACGGACATCGCCTGCTTACGCTGGACGAAGGCTTATACAAAGCAGCTTTCCCGACCCTTGTCATCCAAACCTTTTGAAAAGGTCACGATTTCAGTTGTGCCAATTCCTTCTTCACGTTCTCGGCGCTGCCGTAATTCGGATCGATTTTGAGCACGCGCTCGAGCTCTTGACGAGCAAGCCGCGGTTGAGCAGTCTTTTCATACGCCAGTCCCAGATGGTAGTGAACGTCGGCGCTGTCTGGCAGACGTTGCTTTTCCCGCAGCTTGACCGCTTCTTCGAGAAGTCCGGTCGCAGAGCTATAAGCACCTTTCTGGTAGTAGATCCACCCCAAAGTATCCGCTACGAACGGGGAATTTGGGAGTTGATGGCGCGCGCTCTGCGCAAGTGACAAAGCTTGATCGAGATTTCCTTCCTGCGTGAAAACATACGCCAGGTTGTTTGCAATCGCGGGATTATCCGGCGTATCTACTAGTGCTTTTTGATATGCGCTTTCGGCATTCTTCCAATCGCGTTTCGATTCGTATAGCTGCCCAAGAAAGAAGTAAACCGGTGTTTGCCGCGGATGATCTTTCAGCGATTGTTCCAATAGCGAGATTGCCTGGTCCGTCTGACCATTGGAAGTTTCAAGCTCCGCCAAATTAACCACAGCTTCCAGGTTGTTCTTATCGAGTTCGATTGCCTTCGCGAATGCGGATTCAGCTCCCTTGATGTCTTTCTTATGGCGCGATAGCGCGAAGCCTAGTAAATTGTAAAACTGACTATTGGCGGGAGATTTCACAATTTGCGCTTGGACCACTGCGGCTGCTTGTCCCATTTGATCTTGAGCAACGTAGCAATTCATCAGCCCGCGCAAGGCGTCGATCGAACTCGCATTGCGATCAAGAGCCTGTTCAAAGAATGCAGCAGCATCTTTATACTGTTTTTGCGCTAATCGAAGGTTCCCCATCTCCACATACCCATACGCATTTTGCGGCGCAACTTCGATCGCCTTCCGGGCGTCCTTTTCCGCGTCACGATATTTATTGCGATTGATATTTGCAATCGAACGTAGGGCGTAGCCCTCAGGGGAGCCGGGCGCAAGAGCGATCATTTGAGTTGCGGTCTGCTCAAGCGTGTCACTGTCGCCTTTGCGCATTGCCAGAACGGCCAAAGCCTGAGCGGTTTCCGCCTGATTGGGCTGCAATCGCAGTGCTTCACGCCACTCATTCTCAGCGCTGTCGAGATTTCCCAATGCTTGAAAAGCGAGACCCAAATGGTATCTGGCAACCGCATTGTTAGGGTCATTCTTTACGACTGTCTGAAGTGTACTGATGGCGCTCTGAGCGTCTCCGCTGCGAAGCTGAAGTTGACCACGATAAATCAGCGCCTCGTTGTCGTTCGGGTCACCTTTGAGTATCTCCTCGTCAAGTTTGCGTGCGTCTGCAACCTGGTTTTTTAGAATGAGCAACTCGATGTAATTCTTCTTGACCTGAAGATCTTTAGGGTGAACGTGATAAAGATCGCTGTATTCATCGAGTGCTTTGTCGAGGTCCCCGGTAGCGAAATAAAAGTCCCCCAGCATCCGGTATCCCGAGGAATTATCAGGGAAATCGCGCTTCGACTGGCGCAGGAAATCGACTGCTTCCTGTTTGTTTCCTTGTGCCAAATACAACCTGGCCATCGCGGCCCGTGGGCTGGGGTCCTTTGGATCCGCCTGAATGGCGCTACGAAGTTGCTGCTCCGATTCCGGGTATTGCTTACGAAATTGGTAGTAACTGGCGAGCACCAGATGCGCCTGTGTTGCCTTAGGATTCAGATCAATTGATTTTTTCAGGTTTGCTTCAGCCGACTCCGGCTGAGAAGCTTGTAATTCCAGCAACCCTAAATTCAGGTATAAGTCCGAGTTATTTGGATCAATCTTAATGCCCTTCTGGAGTTCGGCCATCGCTCCGGGTAACTGCTTCTCCGCCGCGAGCAGATTTGCAAACATGAAATGCGATTGCGCATCGTTGGGCCATTTTTGCAGCAGCAAGTCAACTTGCTCTTTCGCCTGCTGCAAACCTCCAGAGGCGATCAGCAAGCGTGCCAGCTCTACGTGCGCCTTGGAATTGTCCGGTTGTAATTCACTAGTTAGGATCAGCTCGTGATAGGCCTGCTGAAACTGCCGAAGGTTTATGTACGATTGAGCTAATTGGAAGTGCGCGTCCGCATAATTCGGGTCGATCTTAATGGCATTTAGAAATTCGATTGCTGATTCCGAATACCGCCCCTTTTCGAAGTAGCGCTCTCCCTGCCGAAAGAATTTCTGTTTGCGCGCGTTCGGATCGCGGGAACACCCCGACAACATAAGGACTACTGTCATCAGAGCTGAGAGGGTGAAACGAGATCGCGACCCCAGTTTAAAGACGGCGCGAAGGTAGTATTTGTGCATGATTTAGTCAGGGTAGAGCAGTGAGTGTGTGAAACAAAGTTACCATAGCAATCATCAGCTGCAGACGACAAGTAAAACAGGATGCCACCAAAGTGCTACTGTTTTTCTTCTCGTGCCGCAGACTACACAACAAAGTGTAATTAGTTGAGCTTACAAGACTTACCTAACGTTGTTGCAAGCTGTTGCTACCCTTTGCACCAATTCTCATTCTTGACAGGAACTTACCTCACGCTAAATTAGGAATGTTGTACACGGATGGTGTGCCATTCCGTGCGACGCGTCCCTCCCCCCCAAAAAGCGAGGAGACAAGCAAGAATGAAGAGTTCGGTTCGCAGGTTCTGGCCAGCAGTGCTGATGTTTGTAAGTTGCTTCGCACCATCCACATTTGCTCAAGTCAATGCTGATGTTACGAGCGCCGGCGGTTTCGGGTACGACGGCGTCTACATTAGCCCGTATTACGCGTCCATAGGAAAAGCTACAAATCAAACCATTATTTGCGACGATTTCGCTGATGAGACCTATCTCAACACCCCTTGGCAGGGCACAATCACTCAATTTTCGAACCTGTCCTCCAGCCTGGGGAGTACGGTTTGGGGGTCTTGGGAATTAAGCCAGGGGACGCTAGCATCCTCGATAGTTCAGTTGTACGATGAGGCGGCTTGGTTAACTCTCGGCCTGCTTTCGCAACCAAAGAATTCGATAAACGAGGCCTATTACTCTTATGCAGAATGGGCTGTTTTCGACCCTAATGGAGTGTTTTCGTGGTTAGGGTCGCACAATGACGTCAGTGCTTGCACCGCCATCTTTGGTTATGCTTGCACTGGCACTTATAACAACGTGCCGGCCAATGGAAGCTTGTTGTATAGCGCGCAACATAACTACTGGAATGGAAACTATTCAAATCTAGCTCTGCTAAGCCCAGTGGTAGGCAACGTGGTTTGCGTACCCGGGCTCAGCGGACAGGGTAACTGCCCAGCCCAGGAATTTTTTGTGACGGTGCCCGAAGGCGGCACTACAGCAATGTATCTCGTATTTGCCTTTGCCGTCTGCCTTGGCGCAATCTACTTCCGCTCGCGCCGCCCGAATGCCGCAACTAGAATGGCCTGATACTACCTTTTACGGTGGTCCGGACTTAGTGAAAACCAGCTCTAAGTCCGGACAATCGGGCGCCCTCCCCCATGATCACAGTGAGTTTTCGATCCGGAAAATCTTCAGAGGAAGTGACCGATCAGTCCGACGCCGCGCCCAATGCAACAACCTGCTCGCTTTCCCTCATCTCTGTAACCGAAGCCGGACCAGCTTTCTGGCTCTTTCTGAGCCAATCCGCGGCCATTTTCTCCGCATAGAGTAGTTGCTCCATGGTCATGGCTTTGCTCACGTTCTTGCTGGTCCGCGAGATCTGGGCGCTGGCAATCAGGCACCACTTATAGGCGAGTAGAGCGTCAGTCGGGGTCGACTTACGGGCCCAATAAAGTTGCGACAGGATCAGTTGCGCGATGGGAGAGCCTTCTTCGGCCAACTGCTGGCATTCCGTTAGCATGGCATCGCTCGTCAGACTGCCCTCGGCACAGCTCTTCAAAAAGCTGCTGAACACAGACTGCGAAGTGCTCTCCTGGCTCAGGGTCATGAACAGGAGCTCAACGCGGCTGGAAACGCCGAGCTTATCGAAAATACGGAACAAATAATTCTTGACGGTATGTTGACTCAATCGCAAACGTTCGGCGATCTCGCGGTTCGTAAGGCCTTCAGCCAGGCTCTGAACGATTTCCTTTTCCCGCTTTGACAATAAGCTGAGGCCATTTGCATCGACTGGATTTACGGCCGGCGCTGAAGCCAATGCTTCGAGCGCCAGTGACATCTCACGACTGGTGGCCCAGATTTGCCCCGTGTATATGCAACGAATGCACTTGCATAGGTTGTCAATCGATTCGGTGCGGCTGAAAATTCCCCGCGCACCGGAACGAAACGCGTCCAGCACGATTTGTGGTTTTGAGGAGTCGAGCAACACGACGGCGCGGGTATCCGGCCGTGCGCTGCGTAATTCGCGGATCACTTCAAACCCGCGATAGGTCTGCTCTTCAAGATGAGTACCGACTACGAGCACATCGACGCCCCGCTCCACCACAGCCTTGACGACCGGCTTAGCTGAATTAACGCTGGATACATCGAGGGCGCGGTCCCGCCGCAACGCTTCAGCCAATAGCTCTGTGTGAATTGGGGAACTGTCCAGGACTAAAACACGGATCTGCTTGGCTGTGGTCTCGCGTTCCATGGTCTCCTCCGCAGAGTTGCAGGCTGGCTTAGACCTGGGTTTTCAGTCCAAGCTGAGCGTTAACGTACAAAGCACTTGGGGGAGGCCAGTCGAAAATCCCAAAAAACCCGGCAGCAAAGGGTCGATATAACGGAATTCCTACAACAATGACTGTATGAGTGTAGCGTAGTCATTTTCCCGGCGCAAGGAGGGTACTCACAAAAATTTTCACAGTTCGCATCCGCTTGCAGCCAAGTGCAGATACTTGCAACTTGCTGAAAGACAAGCTAATGGAACTCTGGTAACCAAACAATGGCACGAAAGTGACAGCCTATGGCACGAACAGGCCCCTGTACTTTTAAGTAGCCAAAGCACTTACAGCCGTTGGGTAAATCACGTGGGCGGTTACCGCCTGGCATCGATTTTGAAGGTCATTTCTGCCGCCCGATATTCTCTAAAGATGGAGAAGTTCTCCCTACACGCCATCTTCCATGCCGCCGCGAAATTCTACTCTCACCAGAGTGAGAAGACCTTCGGCGAGAGTTTGTACCTCTTGCAGGTCGCTGCACTCTCACCTATGCTCGTCACATCTCGAGCAACCAACTCTTCGGAGTTCCATCCCCCTTTGCTCGGTGAGTAAATAAGCCGGACAGCTTAATTGCATCCGCTTCCTGATTCGCGCGAAGTTCCGCGCGCACTCCGGAACATTTTGAACTTTTGGGTCACCGGGCACTGTGACTCAGAGGGCGAAGCTATGAGCACCTCAAGCCAAACTTGGGAGATCGCGGTTCCAATGACAGTACCTGTTGAAGAAGAGCAAAACTGGTACGCGCTGCTGACCCGCGCCCGGCACGAGAAGATCGTTGCACATCGCTTGCGCGAAATTGGTATCACCTCATTTCTTCCTGTCGTAACTGAGCTCCGCAAGTGGAGTGACCGGAAAAAGCTGGTTGAGTTTCCTTTGTTCAGTTGCTATGTGTTCGCGAAGCTCACTCCAACAAATGAGGGCCGCCTGAAGGCCCTTCGCGTTGATGGCGTCTTCAGTTTGGTTGGCACACCGGGCGAAGGTACACCGATTCCCGATGAGCAGATCGAGGCGGTCCGCCGCATTGCAGAAGAGCGTCTGAATTGGCAATCGCATCCCTTCTTGAAAATTGGACAGCGGGTTCGTGTCCGCAGCGGAGCCCTGAACGGAGTCGAAGGCATTCTCGTCGGCCGCAGCGGAGATTCAACCCTGGTAGTTTCAATCGACGCAATTCAAAGGTCATTGGCAGTTCGCATTGACGGTTATTCTGTCGAGCCGGTCTAGGCTTCTCGCATTCACAGTTATCTCTGAACCGCACACCTATTCCCGTGGCTGAAAACGCAATCGAAACTATTCGCTTACTTGTTGTAAGTAGAGAGCCTTCGGTCCTCAGACCGCTTTGGGCGGTTGCAGAATCGAACTCTTGGCATCTGGAAACCGCCGGCAGCGGCTGGGAGGCCCTGGAGCGCATTCAGTCCGGTGCGGCCCCTGCTCTGCTGTTGCTTGACTTGCCACGCGGTGATGCCGATAGTCTGCACGTACTTCGCTGGTTGCGACGCGTCCGTCCGGAATTGCCCATCGTATTGCTCTCCCACGCTGAAGACGTCTCCCGCGAAAAAGAGGCAATGCGGCTGGGCGCACAGGAATTTCTGGTGCGGCCTTTCGAAGAACAAAAACTCGAAGCCGCTATCCGGCGCCATTTGTCATCGGTAGTTGAAGAGCTGACCGGTTTCACCAGCGAAAATATTGAACAACTGAGCGATGATTCATTTTTTGTCGGCGCCAGTCCGGTGATGCAAAAACTGCGTGCGCAAGCGGAATTGCTTGCGCAAGCGGATGTCCCGGTTCTGATCGTCGGCGAACCGGGCAGTGGGCGCGACACAACCGCCAGGCTGATTCACAAATTGTCAGTCCGCTCCGGGTTCAGGTTCTTGAAGGTAAATTGCGCCGCTCTGCCGGGCGATCTTCTTGATCGCGAGCTATTCGGCTACGGCGGAAGTGCAACCAGGAAGAGCGAGCCGGCAACTCCAGGCAAACTCGAACTCGCTGAGCGCGGCACCATCCTTCTAGATGAAGTCGTTGAAATCCCGATGTGGCTTCAAGAGAAGCTGCTGCACGTCATGCAGGAGAAACAATTCCAGAGGTCCGGGACTGGTGAATACTTCAACGTCGACGTGAGAATCCTGGCGGCAGCCGACATCAACACCGACCGTATTCTTGGCGAGGACAGGCTGCGCGAAGATTTCTATTACCGCCTGAGCGCGTTTACCGTTCACGTGCCGTCCCTGCGGCAGCGTCGCGACGAAGTTAGGCTTCTGCTGCAGCATTTCATGCACAAGCTGGCCCGCCATTACGGTCTGCCCGCTCGCGAATTCTCGCCCGCGGTACTTGACGCATGCCAACGCCACAGCTGGCCAGGGAACGTCAGAGAGCTCGAAAGTTTTGTAAAGCGATATCTCATGATCGGTGATGAAGAGCTAAGCCTGGTTGATCCCGGGGCCAGTCTTTCCGGACAAAACTTCACGCCGGTACATTCCGGAGTCCCTGGTCATAAGAACGGACACTCGCACTATGGCGAGCCGAACGGTGGCAAGTCTCTCAAATCGTTAGTGCGCGACGTTAAGACTGAAGCGGAACGCAACGCGATAGCCGCGGCGCTGGAAAAGACAGGGTGGAACCGCAAGGCTGCAGCCCGCATGCTGAAAGTTAGCTACCGCACCATGCTCTACAAGATCGAGCAGTATCAAATGAGCGCATCCGATCCCTCAGCATTCCCGTTTGTAGGCGGTAATAGTTTTAAGGGGAACGGAATTCGCTCAAAAGAAACCGAAAGGCAAACTGAACGGAGCTGAAGCAATTTCAGCTGGAGTATCTATGCAATTGATCAATAAAACTCTCCCAGTAAAAATGGCACTGGCTATTTGCATTACTGCGCCTGCATGGATGTTTGCGCAGACAGAAACAACCAACACGAAATCCGACACGCCTATAACCGTGGCCTCGCTCGCGCAATCCGTTAACGCGCCTCCGGCAAAGCCTCACGATGACAGCTTCGTGATCGGCAATGATGATGTGTTAGCAATCAATGTGTGGAAAGAGCAGGACCTTACCCGTTCCGTCACTGTACGATCAGATGGCAAAATCTCGCTGCCTTTAGTCGGCGAGGTTCAGGCTACCGGACGCACGCCGTTGAAGCTCGAGCAAGAGATCGCGGCAAAGTTGAGCAGCTACATTTCCGAACCAGAAGTCACGGTGATGGTGCAGCAGATTAACAGTGAGAAATTCAATATCCTGGGGATGGTAGCGAAACCCGGGTCCTATTCGCTCACAAGTTCAGAGACAGTTCTCGACGCGATCGCCCTGGCAGGTGGATTCAAAGACTTCGCCAAACAAAAATCGATCTATGTCCTGCGGCAAAAAGCTGACGGCACACAATCACGAATTGGGTTTAATTACAAAGACGTCGTGAATGGAAAGCACCCCGAGCAGAACGTTAAACTCGAGCCCCACGACACAGTCGTGGTCCCGTAAAAGGCATTTCATGCATTCCAGGTTCCTTTTAGCATTCGCATTGTTTGTCGCTGTGCCAGTTTGCGCACAAGTGAACGACAACGGCACATCCGCTCCAACCAGCACCGACGACGCTCGCATGCTCACTCCGCCTCCAGTGAGCGGGGCTGCCTACTCTACAATTCCGGAATCGCAGGAACGCTCGAACTATCTGCGGGCTGGCGTGACATTCACTACTGCATACACTGACAACGCTCTTGGCGCCCAAACCGCCAAGCCGGTGGCAGATGAAGAATATTCGGTGCTGCCAAGTATCGCGTTGGATGAGAGGACCTCGCGCCTCCATTCCGTATTCACTTACGCTCCCGGTTTCACCATGTACCAGCATGTTAATGGTCGCAATGAAACCGACCAGAATGCCGGCGTAGATGTGCAATATCGGCTAAGTCCGCATGTGACTGCGAGCGTTCAGGACGCGTTTCACAAGACGTCAAACGTGTTTAATCAGCCTGATCCGCTCTCTGCAACTCCCGTTTATGGCTCGGCACAAGCGCCAATCGCAAGCGTAGTGGCGCCTATTGCAGATATGCTCACCAATAGCGCGAATGCCCAAGTCACATATCAATTCAGCAGAATGGGCATGATTGGCGCGAGCGGCACATTTACTAACCTGCATTACCCTGATCCCTCCGAAGTCCCCGGGCTTTACGATTCGAGCTCGCGCGGTGGGTCGGCTTTCTACAGTCATCGCCTCTCAAAGAAGCACTACATCGGTACCCAATACCAATACTCGCGCATCTTGGCATTTCCAGCGGGGCCGCAATTCGAAACGCAGACCCACACCCTGTTCTTGTTCTACACGATCTACTTAAAACCAACGTTTTCTTTATCGTTCTCCGGTGGACCACAGCATTACCAGGCAGCTCAATCGTCATTAGTGAACTCTCAGTCCTGGTCGCCTGCCGCCACGGCAAGCTTGGGCTGGCAGGGAAAACGCACCACTTTTGCCGCCAGCTACGCGCGTACCGTAACCGGCGGTGGCGGCTTATTGGGCGCCTTCGAGTCAAACATCGCAACCCTATCGGCGCGCTGGCAGATGGCGCGTACCTGGAACATTGGAACTGCGGGAAGTTACGCCAACAACAAGAACATTCTTCCGGGATTTGCCGGCGCAAGCGGCGAAAACGGTCACAGCATATCCGGCACCGTCTCCCTGCAGCACCCAATGGGTAAGTATTTCGATTCAGAACTCGGCTACACTCGCTTGCATCAGACTTATAGTGGCATTTCGCTTTTCTCGCTTTCGCCTGATACAAATCGCGAATTCGTGACGATCTCGTACCACTTTAATCGGCCGCTCGGAAGATAACTCAATGCCTGAACAGCTCGACGAATTAGAGCCACAAGGTTTCGACCTCGAGCGCTATCTCGGGATAGCTCGCCGTCGGCACCTGTATTTCCTGGGTCCGCTATTTTTGGGATGGCTGGCGGTCTGGGGGGCAAGCTGGGTTTTACCGGCGAGGTATAAGTCAACCACTTTGATTCTGGTTGAGCAGCCGACTATGCCCAAGGATTACGTTACCCCAAACGTGAATGACGACCTGCAGGAGCGGCTGCAGAGCATCACGCAACAGATTCTGAGCCGTACCCGCTTACTTCATATCATCGACGAGTTGAATTTGTACGCCGCCGATCGCGGCAACGTTGACGAAAAAGTTGAGCGGATGCGCAAGGACATCGATATCGAACTGGTGAAAGACGCGCAAAACCGAATTACGGCCTTCAATATCTTTTACACGGCGCGCGATCCCCACGTTGCCCAGCAAGTCACTAGTGAAGTCACGAACTTGTTTATCAACGAGAATTTGGAAGTGCGTCAGCAGCAATCCGAAGACACCACCAAGTTTCTCCAGAGCCAGTTAGAGGACGCGCGCCAAGACCTGGCAACGCAGGAAGAGAAGATACGCGAGTTTAAGGGTCAGCACTTGCAGGAGCTTCCGAGCCAGCAGGCAAGCAATCTTCAGATCCTCGCCGGGCTGCAATCGCAGCTTCAAACTGAGGAAGATGGCTTAGGTGCGGCGCAGCAACAACATGTTTATCTTCAAAGCTTGTTGAATCAGTATCGCAGCCTACAAGCCCCGTTCGGAACAAATGGCACAAAACAAGGTTTGCCCGCGATCGATCAGGAGCTCGAAAAGCTGAGATCGCAGCTCGCGGATCTTCGTTCCCGCTACACCGACCAGCATCCTGATGTTCGCAAAGTAAAAGATCAGATCGCCCAGACCGAAAAAATGCGCGAGCAGCTTCTTGCCGAATTGAAAGCCAAACAGAACGATGCGTCAGAGCAGGATGCAAGCGCGATCAATACGCGTCCAACGGGAGATCTAGCGCAAGCGACTCCAATCGCGCAAGTGCAGAGCCAACTACAGGCGAATGAGATCGAAACCAAGAACCGCCAGAAATCGATTGCCGGCCTGCAGGAAAAGATAGCCGACTATCAGGCGCGACTGAATCAAGAGCCGATGCGTGAGCAGCAGCTCGCAGATCTTACCCGCGGTTACGACCAAACCAAGGCGAACTACGATGATCTCTTGAAAAAGAAGAACGAGTCGGAGATGGCCACAAACATGGAGAAGCTGCAGCAGGGCGAGCGCTTCCGGATTATCGATCCTCCCAGCTTGCCGCTCAAGCCTGACTTTCCAAATCGGCTAAAATTCTGCGGCATGGGGCTGGGCGTTGGATTGCTGCTTGGCCTGGGTGTGATTGCGCTATTGGAAATGATGGACGACAGGCTGTACGGCGAAAAGGAAATCAAAGACTTAATACCCGTACCGGTAATTTCAGAGATTCCCGCGATCGCGAATCCATCTGACGAAGTCAAAGCAACGCGCGCGATGTGGTTGGGGTGGGCGACAGCAGCAGTTGTCTTTGTAACGATTCTGGCGGGTTCTGCGTTCAGCTATTTGCGCGGGTAACTTACTAATGTACGAATCATTTTACGGACTGAAGCGCGGCCCTTTCGAGATAACTCCCGATCCTGCGTTTCTGTTTCCTACTAAGCGCCACAATGAGGCCCTCGCCGCGCTATATTACGGCGTGCGCTGGCGCAAAGGATTCGTCGTCCTTACTGGCCAGGTCGGCACAGGCAAGACGCTCATTCTGCGTTGCCTGCTTCAATTACTCAAGCAGAGTAAAGACGTCGCCTACGCGTATGTATTCAACAGCCGGCTCCAGCCTACCGAATTTCTGCAATACATCGCCAGTGATTTTGGCCTGCCTACGACTGGCAAGAACAAAGCCGAGCTGTTATTCGATCTATGCAACTTTGTAGTCAATCGCGGTCTGAACAACTTGACGACGGTTCTGATCGTCGATGAGGCGCATCACCTTTCGTCCGAAGCCCTGGAAGAGATTCGTTTACTTACAAACCTCGAAACTGCACAGCAGAAATTGTTGCAAATTGTCCTCGTTGGACAACCGGAACTGGACGACAAGTTAGACTCGGTGAAGCTTACTCAGCTGAAGCAAAGAATCGCGATTCGTTCGCATCTCGAGCCACTGGATTTCGACGAGATTAAAGGATACATCGGTCGAAGATTGCAGCTGGTGTGTACCAACCAGCAGCCGGACTCCATTTTCCCGCCGAAGACGGTGGCCACGATTTATCGCCACTCGCGCGGCATTCCGCGCCTCGTAAATACGATTTGTGAGAACTCGCTGATCTCGGCATACGCGCAGCAGCTGCCGGGAGTCACTCCAGAAATAGTGGACGAAGTCGCGAAAGATTTCCGCCTCAATATAGTCCGACCTGCGGAAGCCGATAAGAGTAGCGGTTTCGATGAGATCGATCTGCAACGCGCGGCACGCATCCTTCTGGATCTGTACGCCTCGATGCAAAAGTCGCTGGTACACGAGCCTCCGACACCGGCGCCGATTACAGCAAGGTTTAAACAAGCATGAGCCATATTTTCGACGCATTGCAGAAGTCGGCCGCTGAACAGGCTGACGTTAAAACTCCGTCGTCTGCGTTGGCAACAGAGCTATTGGAAGCCGCGGAGCGCAAAACTGCAGCCGAGCGCGCTAAATCTGCAGTACTCGATCCAGAACCAACTACGGAAATCATGGCCGCTCTGAAAGTGGCCGTGGACGTCGCTAGCAGCGGCCAGGTAGTTTCGCGGAGCTCGGCAACCGCACCTGAGTCGACCCGGTATGAATCACCGCGCTACGAGACCCCTCGCTACGAGTCCATTGACCAGTTCAGCCAGTTTCAGTCCCTGCGGGTTCTGGTTCCTCCGCAAAGCCGTCTGGTCTGCATTACCGAAAAAGACGGACTGCCGGCCGAGAAATTCCGTTACCTGGGCGTCCGCCTGCGGCAGCTTCAGCAGACCCGGCCCCTAAAGAAGCTGTTGATTACAAGCACGATACCGCAGGAAGGGAAGAGTATGATCGCCGCCAACCTGGCCTGCGCCCTGGCGCGTCGCACCCAGCAGAAGACCCTGCTCGTAGATGGCGACTTGCGGCGGCCGACCGTTGCCAAGTTATTCGGCTTGGGCAAGATTCGGGGCATAGGCGACTGGTTACAAGGCGATTGCGGCGCCAAGGACAGTATCTACAATCTGGAAGAAACCGGGCTTTGGGTTCTGCCGGCGGGAAGCGTTCCGCGTAACCCTCTAGAACTGATGCAATCCGGCCGGCTCTCCGTCCTCATGGAACAGTTGACAGGATGGTTCGATTGGATTGTAATTGACTCGCCTCCAGTACTCCCCCTTGCTGATACCAGCATCTGGATGCGTCTCGCGGACGGGATTTTGCTTGTGGCTCGCCAGGGCGGAACCGAAAAGAAACAGCTCAAGCGAGGCCTTGAAGCGATAGATCAGAAAAAATTGTTGGGCGCGCTTTTGAACTCGGCGATGAGTGCTCAGACCAGCGACTATTACAGCCGGTATGGGCAATCTGATTCGCAAGAGACGAGCACGCAATAGATAGAGAAATAGTTCGCTCCCGGAAGTAACTCCTCCCCCAAACAAGTAGTTCAGTTTCGGCTCGTCCGAAGATCGCGCGCAACAACACTTACTTCAATGCAAACGTATCAGAGCGGAAATATGGGGAGGCGGTCGTGAATCTACGACGCGCGGGTAACGGTGCCAGTTCTTACATTCTCTCCGCCGAGCGTGTGCTCGCAGGCGACAGGCGAGTTCTGAGCGAAGAGTCTTTTCAGCACATGCTCTCTATTGAACGCAAGCGAACGGAGCGTTCACGGAAAGCGTTTTTGCTCATGTTGCTCGATACTGGAGCTGGCCACGCCGGACACAACGGCGCAAAGCGACTTAATAACATTGTCCCCACCTTGCTGGTGAACACAAGAGAAACCGACATTACAGGATGGTATAAGGACGGTACCGTTCTTGGCGTGATGTTTACTGAACTGGAGATTGAAGACAAAGAGCCAATTCTCAGAACGATGCTCGAAAGAGTAAGCAGCGCGCTGCGCGAAAACTTGACCTTCGAGCAATTCAATAGGGTCAGCATTTCCTTTCATCTGTTTCCAGAGAACTGGAATCATGACTCCGATGAGCGGCCGAGCAATCCCGCGCTGTATCCGGACTTGACCAAGCGAGATGAGTCGAGGAGATCGTTTCAGGTCATGAAGCGAGTTATGGACATCATCGGAAGTCTGGCTGCACTTATCTGCTTGTCACCCGTTCTCGCAGTCATTGCAGCTGCCATAAAGCTGACGTCGAAAGGTCCAATTCTGTTCAAGCAGAAACGGATTGGTCAGTATGGGGAACCGTTCACGTTCTTGAAGTTTCGTTCGATGGCTGTGAACAATGACGCGCGTCAGCATCGCGAATACGTGCAAAAGCTGATCGCCGGCAAGGCGGAGAAGCAACCGTCAGAGGCAAATCCCGCGGGCGTTTACAAGCTGACAAAGGACCCCAGGGTCACGCGTGTGGGCAATTTCCTTCGCAGAATGAGCCTCGATGAGTTACCGCAATTCTTCAACGTGCTGCAGGGCAAGATGTCGCTGGTCGGTCCCCGGCCGCCTGTGCCGTATGAAGTGGAAGCGTATGACGTGTGGCATCGCCGTAGACTTCTTGAAGCCAAGCCCGGAATCACCGGCTTGTGGCAAGTGAATGGCCGTAGTCGCGTAAAGTTCGATGATATGGTCCGCCTCGACTTGCGATATGCCCGAAGCTGGTCGCCGTGGATGGACGTTAAGATCCTGCTGCGCACCCCCGGCGCAGTCGTGTTGGGCGAAGGCGCTCACTAGACCGTTAGTTTTCCGTTCCCCCCTGCGGCACTTACAAAATCGTATAAGGACAATTATGGCTACTTATGTGATCCAACCCGAGAGTTCGGCTGCTGGGCAAACAGTTAACCAGCGCGAGAGCAATATTAAATTCGGTGTCATAGGCTACGGTTACTGGGGGCCGAATGTGGTCCGCAACATCGACCAGCTCGAAGAAGCCGGAGTGGTCGCGGTTTGCGATAAGAGCGCTGCCGCCAGAAAACGCGTAAGCAAGTTATATCCGCAGGTTGATGTCACCGCTGACCCTGCTGAGCTTATTACCTCACCCAACATCGACGCCATCGCGGTGGTTACGCCGGTGTGGACCCATTACGAATTGGCCAAGGCGGCGCTCGAAAATGGCAAACATATTTTCGTCGAGAAACCATTCACCAGCAATGTGACCCAGGCGGAAGAATTAATTGAGTTGGCCGCGAGCAAGAACTTGAAAATCATGGTCGATCACACCTTCCTATTTACGGGAGCAGTGAGAAAGATCAAACAATTACTCGACGATGGTGCTCTCGGCAAACTGCTTTACTACGATTCCACACGCGTCAATCTTGGCCTCTTCCAGCACGACGTGAATGTGATATGGGATCTCGCGCCACATGATCTTTCGATCATGAACTATCTGATTCAGGAAGAGCCGGAAGCCATCGTTGCTACGGGGCAGACCCACCTCAATGGTCATGAAGATGTCGCTTTCATGACTGTCTATTTCCCCGACAAGATCATCGCGCACCTGAATGTGAATTGGCTTTCTCCAGTGAAGGTTCGGACGACCCTGATCGGCGGGGAAAAGAAGATGTTGGTGTGGAACGATCTCGAGGCCGACGAAAAGATCAAGATCTATGACAAGGGTGTAAATGTCACAAACCAGGAAGGTGTTTATAACTTACTGGTGAATTATCGATCCGGAGACATGTGGGCGCCGAAAATTGAACAAGGCGAAGCTTTGCATCGCGAGCTGAGTTACTTCGTCGATTGCATCCGCAACGACAAGACGCCCATAAATGACGGCATCACTGGTCTGCGGGTGGTCCGGATGCTCGAGGCAGCCAATGATTCACTTCGTCATCGCGGTGCTCTGGTACGCCTTTAATGCCCAAAGCTAAACCAATCATTCTTCTCGCAACCACTGAGCGCTGGTATCCGACGGCGCGCTTGGGCGTCGCCTTGGCTAAGGCTGGCTGCGCTGTCGAAGCAGTTTGTCCTCCCGATCACCCGATCGCGCGGACCAGCGCTGTGCGCCGGATCCACGAGTATGACGGTCTAATGCCTCTGCGCTCCTTGCGGAAAGCAATCGTTGATAGTCAGCCCGACTTTGTCGTTCCCGGTGACGATCTTGCAACCCGGCAACTTCACGAGCTTTGGGGCCACGAACAATCCCAGGGTGACGGGAACGGGATTGGCAAGCTGATTGAGCGCTCACTTGGAAAGAGCACAGAATTTCCTGTCCTGTTTTCGCGCGCCCGGTTCATGAAGGTCGCCGGTGACGCGGGCGTTCGGGTGCCACGAACTGAGGTCATTGAAACCCTGCGCGATCTACATAGCTGGATTGAGCGTGTCGGTCTTCCTACCGTACTGAAAGCAAATGGGACCTCGGGCGGCGATGGCGTAAGGGTAGTGCACAATGTCAAAGAGGCCGAAGCCGCTTTCCGCAAATTACAGACGCCTCCACTGCTTGCGCGCGCAGTGAAGCGTGCAATCGTAGACCGCGATAAGACGCTGCTTCGTCCTTCATTGCTCCGCCAACGCCGAACCGTAAACGCTCAGGAGTTTGTGGCTGGATGTGAGGCCACCAGCGCGGTCGTGTGCTTGGATGGCCGAGTGTTGGCGGGCTTGCATTTTGAAGTGCTCAGTAAAGTTCGCGATACCGGCCATGCCACCGTGGTGCGCCGGATCCGGAGCGCTGAAATGGCGGCCGCAATCGACAAAATTGCGGCGCGACTGAAGCTTTCCGGATTGCATGGCTTCGATTTTATGCTCGAATCAGAGACTGGACGAGCATTCCTCATAGAAATCAACCCACGAGCAACACAGGTCGGTCACTTGAGCCTGGGCGTGGGACGCGATCTGCCGGCGGCTTTGTATAAGGCGGTCGTAGGCGAATATTTGCACGCTCCAGAGCCGGTGACTGAAAACGAGGCGATCGCTCTTTTTCCGCAGGAATGGTTGCGCGATCCTTCGAGCGAGTTCTTGAGATCTGCATACCACGATGTTCCGTGGTCGGAGCCGGCACTCGTTGAAGATTGTGTTCGCAAGTTGCGACCGCAGGAGAGTCGGAGGCTGCAACAAACGCCAGTTCCGGCAGTTTCAACCGTATCTCCCACTCGGGCCTACGCGGCCAGAGTGGTGGACTAGAAAGGGCTAATTCGATCTCATGACTCTTCGGCACCTACACGGACGTTCGGCGCAGCCGTTGAAGGTTCTCTCGCATCACCGCGCATCGCAGCGTTCCTTGAGCGACGACAATCGTCGACCGCTCCGGGTGATGAAATTCGGAGGTACTTCGGTAGCCGACGCCAAGTGCATTCGCAACGTTGCCGAGATTGTCCGGGAAAGTTCACGGAAGTCTGACATTATCGTGGTGGTTTCCGCGATGGCCGGGGTGACAAACGAACTGATCGAAGCTGCTACTCAGGCCAGAGCAGGGAATTACTCCGTAGTCACAACGATCGTTGCCGGTCTTCAAAGACGGCACCAAGAGGCTCTTGACGCTCTGCTTCATTCAATAGAGGAAAAGAGCCGGTTGGAACGAAACATTCAGAAGTTGATCGAAGAATGTGATCAGCTCTGCCGGGGTACGATGCTCTTGGGCGAACTGACTGCTCGCGCGCAAGATTTCATATCGAGCCTTGGCGAGCGTCTCTGTGCCCCTGTTGTTGCGGCGGTTTTAAAAGAGCATGGCATTCCGAGCGAAGCAGTCGATGCTACCGAACTGATTGTGACCAACTCGTATCACGGCGGGGCAGACCCGTTGATGGAGCCGACTCGCGAGCGCTGTGCCGCTCGCTTGCAGTCTCTGCTTGAACGTGGCATCGTCCCAGTCGTGACCGGATTTATCGGTGCTACCGAGGACGGCATACTTACAACTTTGGGTCGAGGTGGTTCCGATTATTCTGCCGCGATCCTCGGAGCTGCGGTCCTTGCAGATGAAGTGATTATCTGGACTGATGTGGATGGCTTGCTGAGCGCGGATCCCAGGCTGGTGTCGGAAGCGCGCATCATTCCCGAAATCTCATATCGCGAAGCGAGTGAGCTGGCCTTCTTCGGCGCCAAAGTTCTGCATCCGAAAACCTTGCGAGTGCTGGTAGACTCGGACATCCCAGTGTGGATTCGCAATACTTTTTCTCCAGAAGCTTCGGGAACAAAAATCACTCGCAACGGACCAGTGAATGGAACGGGAGTGGGTGCCGTTACGTCCATTTGCGAGGCGGCATGGATCGTGTTGAGCGGGTATCCCATCGCGGCGGTTTCGAATGCTTTGGCCAGAGTACTGGCCGCCACTTCGGCAATCCACGTTGAGATGCTGATGATCTCGCAATCCTCCGCACAAAACGAGATTTCCCTGGTTGTGTCTGCCTCACGCGCCGCCGAAACGATTGATGCCATCCGGCATGAGTTCGACGGGGAACTCTTGCCTGACCATCTGGAACAAGTAATCTCGAATCGTGCAGTTGCCGTGATAACAGCAGTGACAAGAGACGTTAGCCGTGAGTCGGGAGCCTCGACTCGCCTCCTGGGCGCCTTGCACCGCGAGGGCATCGCAGTTCTCGGCAGCGCGCATGGAGGAGCGGGTAACAAGATATCAGTTGTGGTGATGAGAGACGACTTGAAAAGAGCGGCTCTCAGCATGCATAACGAATTGCACGCCGGAATGATCACTCCTCCGGCGGCTACTTTGACCAGTTCGAATACGTCCGCACTATGGTATTCCAGGTCGCCGCGACCCCGCGCGGACGCCGACTGAGCAGTCCCACCCGTCCTGTTCTGTTGTGCCCTGTGAAAAAAATGGAAGAGTCTAAGCAAACATCGAGTCCTTATGTGTGCATTGCCCCTGACGTTAAGCTTGGCAATGGGGTGAAATTGTCCAAGTTCATCAACCTCTACGGGTGCGAAATTGGCGACGAGACAAAAATTGGTGCGTTCGTAGAAATCCAGAAGAATGCAAGCGTCGGCAAACGCTGCAAGATTTCAAGCCATACCTTCATTTGTGAAGGTGTCGTGATCGAGGACAACGTTTTCATCGGGCATGGCGTGACGTTCATCAACGACAGTTATCCGCGCGCGGCAAACGCCGATGGAAGTCTGCAAACCGAGGCGGACTGGAAGGTGGAACGCACCATTATTAAGAAAGGCGCATCGATCGGTTCCGGAGCAACGATTCTTTCGAATATAACAATCGGTGAAAACGCCATTGTAGGTGCCGGAAGCGTTGTCACAAAGAACGTCCCCCCCAACAGCATCGTAGCGGGTAATCCTGCAACGGTGCGGCGATATATTGACCAACTTATGGAGATCACAAAGTGAGCAATCCTACAAATATTCCATTTCTTGATCTTGTAACTCCTCATGTTGAATTAGAGAAGGAGTTGACGACTGTGTTTCAGAAAGCGTTGCGCACCGCTGGATTTATTGGCGGGCCAATGGTCGAGGAGTTCGAGAAGGCGTTTGCCGATTTCTGCAGCGCGAAGCACAGCGTTGCCGTTAACAGCGGGACAGATGCGCTCCGTTTCGCGCTCATCGCTGCGGGAGTGAAGCCCGGCGATGTTGTAGTAACCGTACCCCACACATTTATCGCCACGACGGAGGCAATATCACAGGCCGGAGCTCTTCCGGAGTTCGTCGATATCGACGAGCAGACCTATAACATGGACCCCAAAAAGCTGCGTGGGTATCTCGAATCGCAGTGCACCATTGACAATTCAGGGCGACTAATCAGCCGACGAAGCAGTCGGCCGGTTACGGCTGTTGTTCCCGTCCATTTGTATGGACAAATGGCCGACATGGACCCGATTTGTGATCTAGCTGAGCGCCATAACTTGATCTTGATTGAGGATGCCTGCCAGGCCCACGGCGCTGAATATTTCTCGCGCAAGCAAGATCGCTGGATGAAAGCCGGCTCGATCGGCCGTGCCGCTGCATTCAGCTTTTATCCGGGAAAGAATTTGGGAGCGTGTGGGGAGGCGGGCGCAGTTACCACAAATGATCTGCAGCTCGCACAAACCATCAAGATGCTGCGAGACCACGGCCAGGCCAAAAAGTACTACCACGACATCGAAGGCTACAACGGCCGTCTCGATGCGATTCAAGCAGGCCTGCTCCACGTCAAGTTGAATCATCTGGCAAAGTGGAACCAGCAACGCCGCGAACGCGCCGCGGAATACAACCGACTACTGACTGACGCCGATTGCGGCATCAATCCTCCATATGAACCGTCCTGGTCGAAAGCGGTTTACCACTTATATGTTGTTCGCACGCAGGATCGTGAAACATTTATGGAGCACTTGAAGAAGGCAGACATCGGCACCGGAATTCACTATCCCATTCCGCTGCATTTACAAAAAGCATATGCATCACTGAACTACAACGAAGGAGATTTTCCAATTTCAGAAAAGGCGTCCGCGGAGATTGTGTCGTTGCCGATGTTCCCGCAGCTTCAACCGGAACAGCAAAAGCGCGTCGTCGATGAAAGTCTTCGGTTTCTAGCCGATCCGGCACTGACCAGGTAACGGAATAGCGCGGGGGAAGTATAGAGAGCGATGCGCCGGGGTCCACCCGGAAAGACTGGACGATTCCAGTCCCCCGCTCCAGTTTAGAGTTAGCCATTTATAACGGCATGTCCAAGCGTCTCAAATACGTAATTATCACGCCCGCCCGAAACGAGGCGGAGTTCATTGAGCTGACGCTCAAGTCCGTGTCCAATCAGACGGTGCTTCCCTCTAAGTGGGTGATCGTAAGCGATGGCTCAACGGATGGGACCGACCAGATTGTCAAGAAGTATATGGTGCAGCATCCTTGGATCGAACTGGTACGCATGCCGGAGCGCTCCGAGAGGCACTTTGCCGGCAAGGTTCACGCGTTCAACGCGGGCTACGTGAAACTGCGCGACACGGAATACGACGTCATCGTCAGCCTTGATGGAGACATTTCATTCGATGACGACTATTTTGAATTTCTGCTCGAGAGATTGTCTGCCGACGAAGATCTGGGATTGGCAGGAACCCCGTTTCGGGAGTTGTCGGGTGAGACCTACGATTATAGGTTCGTGAATATCGAGCACGTGTCGGGAGCGTGCCAGGTGTTTGCCCGCGAATGTTTCGAAGCGATTGGTGGTTATATGCCTGTGAAGGGCGGATCGATCGACCATATAGCCGTGATTACCGCGCGAATGAAAGGTTGGAAAACGAGGACATTCACTGAGAAGAGCTGCTTGCATCATCGCACAATGGGAACCGCCGGGCGGGGGTTGCTGAAGTCGCGCTTCAAACTCGGCATGAAAGACTACTCGATAGGTAATCATCCGGTGTGGGAGTTATTCAGGACCGCTCGTCAAATGATTCTGCTCCCTAAATTAGCTGGCGGACTTGCCCTTGCTGCCGGCTATCTCTGGGGAGTTATACGTCAAGTTCCGCGTCCAGTATCACCCGAACTGATGGCCTTCCACCGGCGAGAGCAGATGCAACGCCTGAGCCGGTTTATTAGCCATAACCACCGTGTCGTTGACGATGCCGTAAAATCCCCATTTACCCCGGGGGTGAGGTAAATTCATGTGTGGAATAGTCGGCGTCTTAGGTTTTCACAATAGTGAGTTTCGGGTTACTAAGCCGTATCTTGCCCGCCTGCGCGATGAAATGATTCACCGCGGGCCGGATGGCGCCGGGCTTTGGATCGACCCCGCCTTGAACGTTGGCTTAGGGCATCGCCGGCTCGCGATCGTAGACCTCTCCCCGGAGGCCGACCAGCCGATGTGCAATGAAGATGGAAGCGTCTGGGTCTCTTTCAACGGCGAGATCTACAATCACGCCGAACTCCGTCAGGAGCTCAACCGCATTCGGCCGCGGCATTGGAAAACCGATCACTCAGATACTGAGGTCATCGTCCACGCATTTGAAGAGTGGGGCATCGAGTGCGTGAACCGGTTTCGAGGCATGTTTGCAATAGCCATTTGGGATAGCCGTTCCCGTGAGATGTGGCTCATTCGCGACCGGATCGGCATTAAGCCGCTCTATTACACGCTGGACAATGGCCGACTGGCTTTCGCATCAGAGATCAAGGCGCTTTTCGCCGATCCGGACCAGAGTCGCGAGATTGACGAAGAGTCGCTGTTCCACTATCTCTCGTTCCTTACGACGCCCGCGCCACAAACTCTGTACCGGGGAATCTACAAACTTCGGCCCGGGACGTGGTTGCGCGTCCGCCCGGATGAGAACGTCAAGGAACATCGATATTGGGACGTTTGGGATCACACGACTCCGCTGATAGGCGTTCCGGAGGATGAGCTTATCGAGCGGCTGATGGCCGAGCTCCGAACCGCGATCCGGCTGCGGAAAATGGCGGACGTTCCGATCGGCGTCTTCCTTTCCGGTGGAATCGACTCCAGCACGAATGCGACTCTGTTCTCCGAGGGCGAGTCTAACCAAGTACACACTTTCACGGTCGGGTACGAGGGTAATTTCCCATCCGCGCCTAACGAGACGGAATACGCTCGACGCACGGCTGCGAGAGTCGCCGCATCTCATCATGAAAAGCTGTTGAACGTCAACGATGCGATTGGCTTCCTCGGTACCATGGCAAGGCTCCAGGACGAGCCTCTAGCAGACCCGGTTTGCGTTCCCATTTACTTTTTATCGAAGTTGGCTAGAGATCACGGATGTATCGTCTGCCAGGCGGGCGAAGGATCTGACGAACTGTTTTGCGGATATCCCCTCTGGCTTAGGTTTCTGCAACTTCAGCGCGCCAACCACTTTCCAGTTCCCTCAGCGATCAAGCGCCTCGGATTGGGCGCATTAGCGGCTGCCGGCAAGGACGAGACGGTTCATTACGAATGGCTGCGACGTGGCGCGAACGGTCAACCGGTGTTTTGGGGCGGTGAGGAAGCTTTTACTCACGTCCAGAAAATGCGACTACTTCACCCTGACTTGCGAAAACGGTTCCGCGGCTTCACTTCTTGGGATGCCATTTCGCCGATCCGGGATAGGTTCCTTGCGAATGCATGGGACAAATCTGATCTTCATTGGATGTCGTATCTAGACCTGAATCTCCGGCTGCCGGAGTTGCTACTGATGCGCGTCGATAAAATGAGCATGGGCGTCAGCCTCGAAGCTCGTGTGCCTTTTCTCGATCATAAGTTCGTCGAACTCGCGCTCAGCATACCAGCTAAGGCGAAACTCGGATCCGGAGGGACGAAATATCTTCTCAAGAAGGCTGTCCGCGGGTTAGTGTCCGACGATATCATTGATCGAAGAAAGCAGGGGTTCAACGTTCCGCTCCCCGAGTGGTTCAACGGCGCATTGGGGGCGACCGCGCGGAGCGAACTGCAGGCCTTCTGCGCCGACACTTCTTTCCTGGACAGCAATGAAGTGATGAAGTTGCTGGACAGCCCTGGGCGGGCATCCGCGTGGTACCTCCTCAACTTCGCGCTTACAGTCCGACAAACTCAACACGCTGCTCCAGTTCCCGCAGCGGTTTAGCTCAGGGATGATTTCAGCAAAGTGGGCTGTAGGATGCTGATTATTAATGCTGACGACTGGGGCTATGACGCGCATACCACAAATCGAATTCTCGCTTGTGTGGAACGTGGCTCCATCTCATCAGTCAGTGCGATGGTATTCATGGAAGACTCCGAGCGCGCGGCTGCCGTGGCGCGAGACCGCGGAATCGACGCCGGGCTCCATTTGAATCTGGATACTCCTTTTAGCAAAGTTCCAGTTAGCAGCAAGCTGGCCGAACATCAGGCTAAGCTCGCGCGTTTCCTTCGTAGTCCGTTCTCACGCCCGTTTTTCCACCCCGGCTTGGTTCGCTCATTCGAATATGTCGTGTCATCCCAACTGGCTGAGTACGATCGTTTGTACGGCGCTCCACCGAGAAGGATCGACGGACACCACCATCTGCACTTGGCTGCCAATGTGCTTTTGGGCCGCCTGCTACCTCATGGGACGATACTCCGGCCGCATTTTTCGAAGGAATCCGGGGAGAAGCGAATTCGCAACTCTTTTTTCAGGTGCTATTCAAAACTGATTCTGGCAAGGAGTTATCGAACGGTCGATGGTCTTTTTGCTCTGCCGCCTCTTGAACCCAAGAGGTTAATGCATATCTTTGCCCGGTCTCGTGAGATTACGATTGAAGTGGAGACCCACCCGACCAACCCGACTGAGTTCGAGTTCTTGACGGGCGGAGCTCTATTTCGCCTTCTAGGCGAAATACCTCTATCGCACTACCATGTGCCCATACCTGCGTGAAATCATCAGAAGACCTACCCAAGGACACGGCAGTGACGATAAGAGAGTGTTTTGAAGATTGTTTTCACACGCACGGAATAACCTAAAGCATGGAACGCAAAAGGCAAATTACGCGTGACAGTTCTTGCCGCTTGTTATGTCCATTTTGCACCCAATCGGATTGCACAAGAACTGCGGCGAGGGGTCGGAGCCATTCCCTTTGTAGGTTTGAACTTCCACACTCATAGACAGTTCTTCCCGCTTGCTCTGGCAATGGACGTTAACAGTGACTGAGCAGTCGGCCCTGGAGTGTATCCGCGCACGCCAAGTGAATCCAAAAGTGCTCGGATTCCAGGTCGATGGGCAGCTAGTTCGCCATGCTTTGCCGATCTTGGGAGTGGTGGAGGCCTCCCGAAAGAGGTGCGCTTCCGCCTCACGAAAGATGAAATTGCGCGTTTGATTCCTATGTCATCAATATCTCAGCTGCCCCATATCAACGTCTGTATCTGCACCTTCCAGCGGCCTGAATACCTGCGCCGAACGTTGAAGGCGCTGAACGCACAGGAGACCGATAATCTCTTTACCTATTCGGTGATTGTCGTGGACAACGATGCCGAGGCGTCAGCCAGAAACACCGTATCCGACTTTCCGTCTATCGGCGGACATCCCGTTACATACGTCGTGGAACCAGAGAAGAATATTTCGTGTGCCCGTAACGCTGCGTTGTTGCATGCATCCGGCGACTACATCGCCTTTGTCGACGACGACGAATACCCTGCGCCAGATTGGCTTCTCAAATTGTTACAGACCTGTAAGGCCGCTGATGTGGATGGCGTCCTCGGACCAGTCAGGCCCTATTACGACTCCCCTCCTCCCGCCTGGGTCACAAAGGGAGCATTCTTCGAAAGGCCATCACATCCAACAGGCATGGTTTTGAACTGGTCGCAGACACGCACTGGGAATGTGATCTTCTCGCGGCGAATTTTGCCAAAGAACGAAGCACCGTTCCGTGTTGAGTGTGGGGTTGCCGGCGGAGATATGGACTTCTTTCGGAGATTAATGGCACAAGGTCGAAGATTCATTTGGTGTGAAGAGGCGGTCGTTTTTGAAGTCGTCCCGCCCTCACGGTGCCGGCTGAGTTACCTATTGAAACGCGCCCTCATGCGAGGCAGCAAGTTTCACGGGCATCCTGTGAATCGGATGAAGAATGCGGTGAAATCCTTGATAGCTGTTCCTGCCTACATTATTGCCCTGCCATTCCTCGCGTTGCTCGGCGCACACTTTTTTGTAAAATATTTGATCAAGCTCTGCGATCACTTCGCCCGGCTCCTCGGTTTTGTCGGCATTGAGCTCGTAGGGCAGAGGCCAACCTAGCTAGTGTCGATCCTGCCGCTGCGTTACTTTTAGCATGCATAAACGAACAATCCTTAACTGAGTGGCGTCAGGCGCGTGTTTTGGTCGAAGAATCACCATTGTTGTAGCGGCAATGGAGGGTCGCTGACGGATCTGACCTATTCAAAGATGACTTCATCACCGATTAGACAGGCGCATGATCTACAGAACGAATGCCGACGTGGGCATGTGAAATCGGAGGGTGTGTGATCAGTGTTTGTGGTAGAAAAATTAGAATCACGGGACGGTTCTTACGGATCGCCCGCGTGGACGGTGACAGGCATAGATTCCTGGATGACCCGGATCCGATGGTGAAGGCCCTTAAGGGCTGCGGAACCCGCGTAGACATGTTCACCTTCATGCAAAGGCTCACTGAGCGGGAGCCAAAATATTCCTACCCCATGGAGTGGGAGAACCTGGCTGTTCTGCCCGTATCTACTTTCGATCATTGGTTTACTAAGCAAATACGTTTCGCGCCTCGCGGCAGGGTGCGACAGGCAGAAAAAAAGGGCGTAAAGGTTAGGGAAGTGCCGTTCGATGACGCTCTCGTCAAAGGTATCTGGGAAATCTATAACGAGTCTCCGGTCCGCCAAGGTCGGCATTTCCCGCATTATGGTAAAGATCTCGACACCGTATATAAAGCGGAAGCGACACATCTTGATAGCAGCATTTTCATCGGGGCGTATTTCGAGGAAAGACTCATCGGTTTTGCCAAATTAGTCCATGATGAAACCAATACGCAGGCGAACTTGATGAACATTCTCTCGTTGGCGGAATTCCGCGACAAGTGCCCAACCAACGCATTGCTTGCGCAAGCGGTTCGTTCTTGCGCCGCGAGAAACATCCCTTTTTTGGTTTACCAAAAATTTCTATACGGTAAGGAAAAATCGAGTAGCTTAAGCAATTTCAAAGAAGTAAACGGATTTGAGGGAGTGGACGTGCCTCGGTACCACGTTCCAATAACCCGATTGGGCTGGCTGGCGCTGCATTTGGGCTTCCACCAGAGACTCGCTGACCGTTGCCCAGAACCGCTACTCACCAAGCTGCGCGACCTAAGACGAGCGTGGTACAGCCACAGAATTCGGCTAGGGGAAGCTGGTCCGACCGAAGTCGCCCAATAATGCCTGGAATCGTCGGTTTAATCACGCGGATTCCTCGGCAGCAGGCGGAGCCTCTCTTGCTGCGGATGGCGAAAAGCCTTCAGCACGAATCCTTTTATGTCACGGGAACCTGGAGCGATGAGGAATTAGGGATATATGTCGGCTGGGTGGCCCGCGAGGGTTCGTTTTCGGCAAATATGCCACTCCGTGACGAGCGCAATGAAAGCGTGCTCGTCTTCTCGGGCGAAGACTACTCAAGGTGCGCCTGCTCGGCCGCAACGACGGCCCAGTCTGATGGGCAGCATGGCCTCGGATATCTCCTCCCACGCCATGACGATCACACATTTCCGGCAAGTCTGAACGGCCGCTTCCAAGGGCTGTTGATTGATCGTCTCCAGCGCCGCGCGCTTCTATTCAATGATCGATATGGAATGCATCGCGTGTACTATCACGAATCCGCTGACGCGTTCTACTTCGCCGCGGAAGCCAAGGCAATTTTGGCTGTCTGTCCCGAACTCCGGCGGGTGGACCCACGTGCGTTGGGAGATCTGGTTTCCTGCGGTTGTGTGCTTGAGAATCGTTCGCTGTTCAAAGGCGTCAAGGTTCTGCCGCCCGGCTCGGCTTGGACCTTCCGGCCGGATGGCTCCGTCGAAAAGTCGTTCTATTTCCAGCCGCGGGAATGGGAAGAACAGACGCCATTGGAACACGAGGCCTACTATGAAGAGTTAAAGTCTGTATTCACCCGTAACCTGCCCCGATATTTTGAAGGCAGCGAGGGTATCGGGATGTCGTTGACTGGTGGATTCGACACCAGAATGGTAATGGCATGGCAGAAATGCCCGCCGGGATCGCTGCCGTGTTACACCTTCGGTAGTGCGTTCCGTGAGAATCGGGATGTGATCATCGCGCGAAAAGTCGCCGGTGCCTGCGAGCAGCCGCACCGCGTAATCGTAGCCGGGTCCGATTTGCTGCGAAATTTTTCGAGATACGCCGAACGCACCGTGTACCTGACGGACGGCTGCACCAGCGTTAACCACGCTCCAGTCCTCTATTCGAACGAGAATGCGCGAACGATTGCGCCCGTAAGAATGACCGGGAACTATGGGGATCAGATAATCCTGCGAATGAGAGCTTTCAAGCCCTCGAGATTGACCCAGAGTTTGTTCCATCCCGACTTTACTGCTCACGTCAACGCCGGCCTCGAGGCGTATCGTGCCGCAACCGATGCTCACCCCCTGACATTCGCAGCTTTTCGTCAAGCGCCCTGGTTTCATTACGGACTGGCGGCACTTGAGCACACGCAGCTAACCCTGCGCACGCCATACCTGGATAATGATTTCGTGCGTACCAATTACAGGGCGCCTCAGTCGGCATTGACAAGCAACGAGGTGCGATTACGGTTGATCGCGGAGGGGCATCCCATGCTTCGGCAAATAGCGACCGACCGCGCCAGCAGCAGCTCTGTCGGAATTACCGCAACTCTTGTCCATGCTTATCAAGAGCTGACCTTCAAAGCTGAATACGCATACGACTACGGTATGCCGCAACTTGCCTCCCGGGCCGACCATACGGTCTCGTGGTTGCACCTCGAGCGGCTCTTCCTGGGCCGGCACAAGTATTACCATTTTCGAGTGTGGTATCGAGATGCCCTCTCAAAGTATGTACGCGAAATGCTGCTTGATGAACGCACGCTTTCCCGACCACACTGGGATGGCCGCGCTGTTGAGGCAGTCGTTAAAGGTCACACTGCGGAGGGCAGAAATTACACCAGTGAGATTCACACGCTGCTCACGGTAGAGCTGATCCACCGCCTTTTCATCGACAGCAGATGATTGTCGGGTTCGCGCCCAGAGGACGAGCGAATGCCCCACACCCTTAGCCAGTAAACTCTTGGAAGAGCGTGAAGAATGCTGTGTGATGTGCGAATATGTCGCCCGATTGTGTTGAGGGGAGGGGTGCGTCGAATCCAAAATTCGAGGGGCAGTATAAACGTGAGGGGGAAATTTTGACAGCGGGTATGTATTTGGGATTGAAGAAGACCCTAAGTAATTTGCGAATTAAGTGGCCTTGGATTGTCGCAGCCATCTCCATCCTGGCTCTCAACGCACTACTTCTGTTCGCCTTGATCCCGGAGGTGTCCAGTCGAATGAACTGGTTGTACAATTCGGACGGATACGTCGATACTTACGAACAAATCGCAGAAAATCTAGCCGTAGGCAATGGATATAGAGTCTATCCGGATACTGCTAGGACACTCTCAAGGGAACCCGGATATCCGATTCTCCTGGCCGGGGTTTTTCTGGTGTTCGGTGATAATTTGACAACGGTAAAGCTCGCGAACATGCTTTTCACGTTCGCAGCGGCCGGGCTAATCGCGCTGCTGGCCCGTAGAGTATCCGCCAGCAGGGTAGTAACTCTGGGTGCCCCCTTGGTGTTCCTTTTCCATCCGGGAACACTCATTGCTGAGAGCCGTGGAGGAGTCGAAACGCCATTCACCCTCTTTCTTGTCCTGTTTATGTTAATGGTGTACAGGGCGATTGAGAGCCGCGCATGGTTCGATTACTTATTAAGCGGAGCCGCGTTAGGGTCGACAGTGTTGATCAGGAGTACTCCGATACTGTTCCCCGTTTGGCTGCTAGCGTACCTTGCTGCGATTGAACCAAAGCAGTCATGGTTCAGACTCTGCCGGAACGGCGTTATCATGGCGACCGCTGCTGTTACGATTCTGTCTCCGTGGATCATTCGCAACTACTCACTAGTCGGAAAGTTCGTACCGACTGCGTCGGTCTTAGGAATATCGGCCCATGCGGGCCTCTATAACAACACCCACTACTCTGGCGCGGAGAGCTGGGCCATGGTTGACCGGCAAGGTGCACGTGAGCGTAGAGAGTTGGCCGAAGATCTCGGGTACCCTTTCAAGGTAAAGGCACTCGGATACTTTCAGGATTTCTACTCCAGTCAAGACGAAGTTAGATTCTCTGACTATCTTCTTAAACGCGTCATCGGCGAGTATCGGAGCTCTCCGAGCCTCTTCGTGAAATGCGTAGGCGCCAACCTATTTAACTTCTGGTTCAGGGGCAAAACGATGGAGTCCACCAGGCTCAACTTGATTCTTGAAGTGCCCTATCTTTTTCTTGCGATGGCGGGCTTCGTGATGGCGGTGAGAGACGGGCTTTTCAATGCTCTAGCCCCGGTGCTTCTTTTGATCGCATACCTCGTAGCTGTCTCGGTGGTTGTTCTCGCGCAGGCAAGATACAGCGTGCCGCTGATTCCATTTCTTTCCATCCTTGTATGTCTTGCCGTGGACGCGATAACGAAACAAGTCGGTTGGCGGCCAACGGCGGATGAACGGAATACTGTAGTACTGGCATCTGCGAGCGGGTCCGGATGTTAACGGGTCAAATACCAATGGTGCTCACAGGGTTGAAACAGCAGCGGCCCAAAGGGGTTTGTTTGTCGATCGTCATTCCCGCATATAACGAAGAAGCGCGCCTGCCCGAGACGCTGCGCAAAACGGTCGACTGGTGCGGCGCCCTCAACCTCGAATTCGAAGTCATTGTGGTGGACGATGGCAGCCGGGATGGGACCGTGGCTTTGGGACGTCTCTTCGAGGAAGCGGACCAGCGGATCCGTGTTCTTTCCTCTGCCCACATGGGTAAGGGAGCCGCCGTCCGCACCGGGGTGCTTAACGCGAATGGCCGCTTTGTCCTCTTCATGGACGCTGACGGAGCGACCCCATTAAGTGAGATTCCAAAGCTGCTGGTCGCTATGGACGAGGGGTATGACGTGGCCATTGGGTCGAGAATTCTGCGCCGGCAAGGTGAAGTAGAGGTTAAGACGGCGCTGCATCGCCACATCATTGGTCGCACCTTCGCGTTCTTTACCGGGCTATTGGCGTTGGGCGGAATTGCTGACACCCAGTGCGGTTTTAAAATGTTCCGCCGTGAGGTAATCGCCGCGATCTTCTCCCGACAGAAGATCGTAGGCTTTGCTTTCGACGTCGAGATACTTTTCATCGCACGCCGACTTTCACTCTCCATCGTTGAGGTCCCGGTCAATTGGGTGGCGCAGGCCGGTTCCAAAGTCAATCTCGTTACGGACTCTTTAAGGATGCTCTGGGATATTTGCCGAATCTCTTGGCTGCATCGGAATTTCGAAGGCCGACGAAGTGAGGAAATTAAGTGGTCCGAGGCTGGAGAGCACAACGTCCGCGCCCTACAAGATGATCAGGGAATGCCGGCGCAATCACGCGAGGGCTAGATACCCCTTGCTTCTGCCTGTAATCCTCGTCGTGATTTATTGAATTAGCGTCACAGTACATCAGGGTTTCGGTTGATGGCCAAGTTAGCCACCTTATGCTTTATCGTTGGAATTGCGGTACTCTTCCGTTTCGTTAGGGAGAAGAATGCAGGCGTCTCGAAAGCAATATGGATTCCGGTTATCTACCTGCTGATCATCAGCTCCCGCCCGCTTTCCGCATGGCTGGGAATTCCTCAGCCAGAGATGGAGGGCGGCGTTTACTCCAGTCCGTTCGACGCAACCTTCTTCTTCGTTCTGTTGGTGCTCGCCGTCTTCGTGCTCCTCTCCAGACAAAGGAAGGTTATGTCAGTGCTGCGCGGAAACGGACCGCTACTGCTGTTCTACTCTTACGCCGCCATAAGTATGGCGTGGTCCGACCTTCCTTATGTCACGTTGAAGCATTGGACCAAGGGTATCGAAGACGTGTTGATGGTCCTCATTGTGGTGAGCGAAGATGCTCCCGTGTTGGCCATGAGACGGATCTTTATACGGGCAGGATTCCTTCTTATCCCACTGTCGGTTCTTGTTGGGGTATATTACCCGATCTTTGGGCGACGATACACCAAAAGTGGTTTACCCGAATTTACCGGCGTCAGTGTGCAGAAAAACCAGCTTGGGCAAACCTGCCTGATCTTTGGTTTGGGGTTGCTGTGGTGCTTGTTCGAAGCATATAGGGACCGGGACCGTACGAATGCAGCCCTGCGCCGGCGCTTACGCTTACTATCGTTCGGCACGACAATCGGAATCGTCGCATGGTTGCTTAACCGGTGTCATTCGCTGACCTCAACCGTTTGTTTAATTCTCGGTGCGGGCCTTATAGCGTTAGCCGGCCGGAGCTCGAAGGGATCCAAGCCGGCGAGGGTTCATCTCTTGGTGGCTGCGGCGCTGAGCATTGCCTTGATCCCATTGTTCGTTGCTCCTACCCTTGTCGAGACGGTGGGGAGGGATACAACGTTTTCAGGTCGCACGGAGATATGGTCCCTTCTTGTCAACATCGTTAAGCACCCTTTGCTCGGAGCCGGGTACGAGACTTTCCTCGTCGGTCCCCGACTGACCGAACTGGTACACGTCTTCGGGTACGACTTCCAAGAGGCTCACAATGGGTACCTGGAAATTTACCTGAACCTGGGCTGGATTGGCGTGTCGCTGTTTGCGTTTGTTGTGATCGACGGGTACCGGAAAATCGTCGCAGGTTTGCCCTCGAATCCCTTCGCTGGAAGCCTCCGTTTGGCTCTTTTGGTCGCTGTGCTGATTGAAGGCCTTTCAGAGGCGCCGTTCCGGATGATGACGTGCACGTGGTTTGCCCTGCTGTGGGCCATCATCGGCGCCTCGAAACAGGCGATCTCGTTGAATCGGAGCAAGCGATCTCTGCTCCATCGGCAGGGCAAACGCGAAATTACACCGATACACGATAGGTACGCCAACGAATCTGAGACTCGCATTCCGGTGTAAATCTCAAAAGTGACGGCGCGAAGTCGCCTCGGCCGTATTCTCGCCGACCGGGGAAAACGATCAACAAGCACGCTGTTCGGGGCGCCTCTTGTTTGAGAGAAAACAAAAGGACACATGACTGGAGAATCTTTGAGCCGCTTACGAATTTTGGTATTGGGGCCGGAATGTCACCCGGATCGCGTCAGTATTCCCCGTGTCACCTACTGTCACGCAGCGGCACTTGCTGAACTCCATGACGTTACTCTGGTGGCCCGATCGTCCGTTGAGCACGATCTGCGGCGCGCCAGCGCGCCGTTTCGCGCCATCGAGGTGGTTCGAACGCCGCGGTCGGATCGCATCTGGAACTGGGTGTTCCGCAGGATTTTGAAATCCAACCCCGATAGTCAGGTGCGAACTGCCCTTCTTTATCCCTTCCATATTGCCTTTGAATGGGGTGCTTGGCGGCAATTGCGGCGGCGCATTTTTGCAGGAGAGTTCGATGTGGTTCTGCGCCTCGTGCCGATGTCACCTGTGTTGCCGAGTCCTTTCGCTTTCTTCCTGCGAAAAGGGCCGATACCCTTCGTGATCGGGCCGCTGAACGGTGGTTTGCCCTGGCCCCCGGGTTTTTCGCAGCTCAACCACCAGAGGGAGTGGATCGCCGGAATACGGAATTTGTATCGGTTTTTCCCTTTCGCCCAGTCCACCTATCGCCACGCGACGGCGATCATAGCCGCTTCTTCCCAAACTTATTCCGAGTTTTCCGAACATCGCGACAAGCTGTTTTTTGTCCCGGAGCCCGGCATCGGGCGCTCTTCCTGTTTGGAGGACTCGCGGAGGCCCGAGCGCGGAGCTAAGCTTGAACTGCTTTTTGTTGGTGGCTTGGTTCCGCGGAAGGCCTGTGATCTCGCCTTGCGCGCGGCTGCGAGCCTTTTACGAAACGATCTGGCTCACTTCACCGTGGTCGGGGACGGCCCGGAACAGAATCGTATCCAAGAGCTCACACAATCTCTTGGAATTGAAAAAGCCGTTTCCTTCTGCGGCTGGATCAGCCAGGCGGAAGCCCTCCGTCGCATGCGGTCTGCCGATGTGTTCTTGTTTCCGACTCTTCGCGACAATGGGGCCGGTGTAGTGTTCGAAGCTCTCGCAAGCGGCGCCGTACCCGTGGTTGTGGACTTCGGTGGACCCGGTGACATCGTGCGTCCCGACGTAGGCTACAAGGTGCCACTAACCAATGAAGACGATATCGTGTTGCGAATGGAAAAGATCTTGGCGGATCTCGAGAGCAATCGCGACCTCCTTAGTCGCTTACGACGGCAAGGCATGACTTATGCTCGGGAATGCCTGACTTGGGACGCGAAGGCACAAAGGACCACTCAAGTGCTGAATTGGGTTGTAAGACGAGCTCCGAAACCCAATCTCCAGCCCCCTAAGCTGCTGCACGGAGGGAGCACGTGATCTCGAGCAGGACAGCCGAGCAGTTCTGGGCTGAAATCTATCGATGTATACAGGAACCTTCGACTGTGAAGAGGACGCACTATGAATAGAACCATCCGAAGAGTGTTGACGGCGAATAGTTTGTCGCGAAAGCTCTACTTTTCTATGCGGCAGACGTATCGAATCCACCAGACCGCGAAAGTCGCGGAGCGATGTTTCGTGAACGCCGAGGAGTTCAAGAATGCCCTGCGCTCGCAGGGGGGGACGGCAGAGGTCGACCTGCGTACGGTAGACGGCCTCAAAATCACAATCAGGAAGAACTACGGCGATGCGATGACCCTGGCCGAAATCCTCGTGGATGACTACGTCCGCGGCCTAAACCTGCCCCAAAATCCGGTCATTGTAGATATCGGCGGTTTTATCGGCGACTTTTCTTTGTACGCGGTAAAGCGCCTCAACGCAAGCAGGGTGATCGTTTGCGAGCCCTCACCACGGAATTGGGCACTGCTCCTCAGGAACATTGCCAACAACGGCTACGAAGGTCGAATCGAGCCGGTGAACAAGGCGGTCACAGATGGCCGGGACGTGATGATGAATATTGATGCCCCTGACGAATGCCAGTGTACAGTCTCGGCGTTCGCTCCAAGCGAGCAGCCACTGACAGCCGTTCCCGGAATTTCCCTGGGTCAGCTCCTCCGCGACCACGCGGTCGAAAACGTCGATCTGTTGAAGATTGACTGTGAGGGCGCAGAATTTGAGATTCTGGAAAGCACGCCCGCCGAAGTGTTCGGTCGCATCCGAAATATTGTGTTCGAATATCACCAGATCGACGGGGTCTGGGCCAAGCTGGAGAGCGCTAAACAACGGCTTCGCCGCGACGGGTATGCTCTGCATACGCGTGGCGGTCTCATAACAGCTTCACGGGCGTGAGGCTATCGGACCTCGGAGTAGCCGTAAGAAGGTTCCGGAGAGAAAATGATTCCGTTTGACGCCAAAGGCGTGTTCCGCCCTACCGCCGCAGACCGGGAATTATCCCGCCTCGCAATTCGGGGAGCCGCAGCGACGGTCTCAGCTTCGAGTGTAGGTCTCGCGATCCAGATAATCGGGACCATCGTGCTGGCTCGACTATTGACGCCTGCCGATTTCGGCCTGGTCACGATGGTCACGACATTCAGTCTCCTCCTGGCCAGCTTTGGCCTTAACGGGTTCACGGAGGCGGTAATTCAGTTTGAAGAAATTGACCATTACACGGCCAGCAATTTGTTCTGGCTCAACTCTGGCGGTGGGCTCATTCTGGCGATGGCGTTTGCCGCCGCAGGATCGCTGCTGGCGCGACTCTACCACAATCCGCTGGTGACGGGTGTGGCTGAGGGCGTCTCCTTGGCTATCTTCATCGGCGCAACCTCCGTCATACACTTGGCGCTCCTCAAGCGAGCGATGCGCTTCGGTGGGACTTCCACCAACGACTTCATGGGCCGTGTGGTATACACGGCCGTTCCGATCCTACTCGCGTGGAGAGGTTGGGGATATTGGGCGCTAGTTGCGGGGATTGTGACGCAGCAGCTCGGTTTGACTATCGGGGCGTGGTGGCTTTGCCGATGGATTCCGAGCCTGCCGCGGCGAACGGGGAAAACAGGAGCTGCGCTCCGCTTCGCGGCCAAAGTCTACGGACAATTCGGCCTTCGTTATTCTACGCGGAATGTCGACAACCTGCTGGTCGGCTGGCGATTCAACGCGGTGGCCCTCGGATTTTACAAAAAGGCTTTTGACTTGTTCGCTCTTTCGGCCAGCCAGCTCACGGCCCCCATGGACAATGTTGCCTTAGCCGCGCTGAGCCGCCTCAATCAGGATCCCGCGCGTTTCAGGCGTTATTTCGCAAATGCGGTAGGCATTATCGCATTCGTCGGCATGGCGCTGAGTGCCGATTTGACACTGGTCGGTAGAGACGTGGTCCGCTTGGTGCTTGGAGCGCAATGGTCGGAATCCGGCAGAATCTTCCAACTCTTCGGGCCGGGAATCGGAGCCATGCTGCTCGCAAGCACGGTGGGCTGGATCCATCTCTCGATTGGGAAGCCGGGGCGGTGGCTTCGCTGGACAGTGGTGGAGTTCGCGGTCACCGCATCCTTGTTTGTGCTCGCGCTGCCTTGGGGGCCAAAGGGGATTGCCGCGGCGTGGAGCGTCTCCTATTGCATCATCCTGATTCCCGCCTTCTGGTATGCCGGGCGACCGATCGGATTTGGCGTCTCACTTTTTATTGAGGCTATTTGGCGGTATGCCGCCGCCTCGCTGCTCGCCGGCTTGGCAACCGTTGCTGCCTTTCGAGGTACGCTGATTTGGGCTTCTCCTCTCGGGCCTGGTGCGGCGCTGGAGGCAGCCATCATGATCTCACTGGCCTTTGTCGCTTTTTATCTGGGAGCCGTAGTCCTGTTGCACTGGGGTTTTGCGCCTTTCCGCCAGCTTGCGAGCCTTCTACGGGAAATCGCCCCTCGACGAGGAGGGATCCTGGCTGCTGAACCCGTTGGAGAATACAGGTGAGCCAGCAAGCAACCCACCCGCAGAGATCAGTGCCCAGCTACCTCGCCAAGGCACGAGTCAGGTTCGCAATGGAGGCGGCGAGGGCGTTGCGCCGAAGGAAGCTCGCCGTGAGGACCGCGGCACCGCTAATCTCCTTCACCTTCGATGACTTTCCCCGGTCGGCTTTCCTCGAGGCTGGTTCGATTCTGAAGCGATATGACGCTTTGGGAACATACTACGTATCCCTAAGCCTCATTGGCAAACCATCTCCTATGGGACCGATGTTCGAGGCAGAGGACCTCAAGGAACTCGTCCGGGTGGGTCACGAGCTCGGATGCCACACGTTCGGGCATTGCCATTCCTGGAACACCTCTCCCGATGTATATGAAAGGGCAATCCTTGACAACCAGCGGGCCCTGACTGAATTGCTGCCGGGTTCGTCGTTCCGAACTTTTTCCTATCCCTACAGTGTCCCTCAGCTGGCTGTGAAACAAGTTGCCGCCAAATACTTCGCATGCTGTCGGGGAGGGGGCCTGAGAGTGTGGCGGCATGTTGTTCGCCACGCTGCGGGAGGGCAGACATTCAACTCCGGAACCACAGATCTCAACTTGCTTTGTGCGTTTTTCTTGGAACAGAGCCGCGAAAATCCCGAGGCGGTGAAGCGCTTGATCGATCAGAATGCCCAGGCGCGAGGATGGCTGATTCTCGCAACCCACGATGTTTGTGATAGCCACAGCCGGTTTGGGTGCACTCCCGCGTTCTTCGAGCAGGTCGTGCAGTGGTCGTTAGAATCAGGCGCGCGAGTCCTCCCGGTTGTGAAGGCTTTGGAATTGCTCAAAGCCTCACAGCCGAAGCAGGAAGAGATGCTCCGTTGATGCTCTCACGGCTCAGTTAACAACAGCAGAGAGGTTTGAGGGGGGCGTCGGGGGGGGGCCGGAAGAGCTGCCTCCAGAATACGGGTAAGCTCCAATCTCCGGCGCATTCCCAGTCAACACTTGCACGCCATCCGACTTGCTATAGAGGAAGACGCCCTGCCCCGCTGAACGGCTGATGGAGCTGGCCAGCGTTAGAGTATTCGTTGCGTAATTGACCGCCGTGACACAGACGTGGTTCGAGGCCGTTCCGACCGCGATGCAATCACCATTCACTGCGGAGTACGCGTTGGACAGGCCGTAGCCATCCTGGAAATACGACGCGTCGTTCACCACAAGCGATGTGCCCGATCGTGAATCACCAGAAGCAACCGTGGTCAAATATGTCCCTGCTGCGATGGCCGGAGAACCTGCTTGCAGATGGTAATCGTTCCTTGGATTTCCTGCGCTGATGTAATTTACAAAGTTGGGGTTTGCGTTCTTGTTACCCGTATTACCAGGGAACGACGCCCCTTGACAAGTCCCAGAGCAGAAGAAGAGGTTGTATCCGGGAGTGCAATTCGAGCCGCATGTATAGATCGTATTCCCGCTTCCTGGCCAGCCACTCGAATAATAAATCGAGTTTAGTTGTGACGCATTCGTCATGCCACTCAGGTTGTTCATGATCCCGATGCTTTCGGAGGTAGCATCAACCGCCGTGTTGTTATAAAACTTGATGTTTGGCCAAGTAAGGTTTCCAGGGGAATTGACCCCGCTCCCTATTCTAGAAATGACGTTGTAACGCTGGATCAGGTTAAAGCAACTACTGGTGCAGATAGAGCCACTGTCGCTTTGGAACAGGAAGCCCTTAGCGTTAGGGCCAACTGCATGATATTGCAGATTCCCTTCGATCACGTTGAACTCAACTGTATAGGGGACACCCGATCCCGGCTCGGAGAAGATGGCATCTGTGTGATGGTTTCCTGAGGCCTCTGTTTCGAACTGATCGTGAAATATGTTATTCCGGAAGATGGAGAAATTTGACCCCAAATTGATGCCGAGTGTGTAATGTGAAAAGTCGTTGTTCTCAATTAGAAAATGATCGCCAAAAGGCCCGAAGATAGCATCGCATTCACTAACTGGATTGCTTGCGCTGACACAGGCGTAGGAGAAGGTATTGCCACGAATATAACCGTGATTAGCGAGGACAGTGTAGCTTTGATCAATCATGCCAGTCGAACCGCACTGGTTCATCACGTTACCAACGACATAGAAATCGGTGATCGCTCCCCAAGTAACACATGGATGGGCTGTTGGAGAGGATGGGTTTGTGATGGTAAATCCGCAGGAGCCTGCTGCTGGCACGTTGCCGGGAATTGGAGTAGGGCAATTCCCGATGAGTTTGGTATGCGAATTTAGCGTGAAGCCAATAACTGTAACGATGTCATTTCCGTTCACGGTGACCGTCTTGTAATTGCCAGCCGTACCTGCCGGAACCGTAACAAACTCGTTATAGGTTCCCGCGAAGACCGTGCAGGTGTCGCCAGCGGCCATCGCTGTTGCGCAGGCTTGTATGGTCGTGAAATCTCCACCGCCGCCTGCCTTGACGGTGTGGTTCGTCCCGGTCGTTGCAGCAGCGGCTGAAAATGCCAATAAAAGAATGCAGCAGGTCGTCTCAATAAAAGTTTTCATAGGGGAAGCACTCGTTCTGATTCAGGCTACCACCCGCCCCGAGACCACGGTCAATGCACTAAAGTACACAATTTGTAGGGGTTAAAACCTGTAGGACATGTCGGATGGTCGCACTCCTCCTTGTGTACCACCGGTGGGTGTTTTATAAAAGATATGCGGCACTTGCATCCTGGCACCGGCCGTCCAGCCGAAGTTGATCGTTCCGCGCAGCCATCGCTTCGCCAGCATCCGAAATAAATGAAGAATGAAGGTAAGGTCGATCTGATTAATCAGGGCCGTACTCCGATCGTCGAACATGAGAACGGCGACATTATAACGGCGAAGGTCAAGTCAGGACGGCTTCGGGTCGTTGTCGACCCGGCGGAAGCCGGAACCGAACCCGAAACAGCGTGGTCCCGTTGGTGCAAAAATGCCGCTGAACGGCCCAATTCGGAGGCAATCATCCACTGGACTGCGGGGGAGGCTCCTGTTCGGTGGACCTTTTCAACTTTGCTGGCGGCCGCTGAGCAGTATGCGGCGTGCTTGGTGGAGCGAGGGCTGCGGCGCGGCGATGTCTGCGCCATTATTCTGCGTCACAACAGCCAACTCTATCCACTATACTTGGCCGTTTGCGCGACGGGAGCCATTCCGGCAATTTTGGCCTATCCGAATCCCCGCCTTCATCCTGAGAAGTTTCGGCAAGGCATCGAGGGCATGTCGCGACGTTCCGGTCTTGACTGGATTCTCACTGAGCGGGAACTAGAGCCTGTGCTGGAACCCCTTGTCATAGGTTCCGGCAGCACAATTAGGGGACTACATTTCCCGCTGGAATGGCAGGCCGACCGTGAAGATAGCCAACTGTTCCAGGAACACTCACCGCAAATAATTTCTACGGATCCTCTATTGTTGCAGCACTCTTCGGGAACGACGGGTCTCCAGAAGCCAGTTCTTTTGTCGCATAACGCTGTGCTGGAACATGTGAAACGTTATGCCGAGGCCATTTCCCTCACGAACTACGACAAAATCGTAAGTTGGCTGCCCCTCTATCACGACATGGGGTTGATCGCCGCGTTTCACCTCCCGCTGATCTTCGGGATTCCGAGTATTCAGATCGATCCCTTTCAATGGGTAATGGCTCCGTCCCTGCTGCTCGAAGCCATCACCCAAGAGCGCGCGACGGTAACCTGGCTCCCGAATTTCGCTTTCAACATGATGGCCCTCAAGGTCAGGGACGAGGACCTTCAAGAGGTCGACCTTTCGTCTTTGCGACTTATCGTCAATTGCAGTGAGCCGGTTCGATACGAGAGCCACGAAAATTTTTTAAAGCGATTTCAACCGTACGGGCTGCGGCCTAACGCGTTTTCCGCCTGCTACGCCATGGCAGAGACGACGTTCGCAGTCACCCAAACACCGATGGGCGTGGCGCCCACGGTAGTAGCCGTCGATAGGACCAGCTTGGCGCGCGGGAAGGTCGAGCCTGTGAACGACGGGGCTCCTGCTCGCATCTGCGTGTCGTCCGGAAAGCCGATCGAAGGATGCCAAGTCAGAATCGTAGACGAGAATCAATTGGACGTGGTTCCCGGAAGCGTAGGTGAAATCGCGATCACCTCTGCTACGATGTTTAGTGGCTACCGGAATTACCCGGAGAAGACCGCCGACGTCCTTCGCGACGGATGGTATTACAGCGGCGACTTTGGATTTCAGGATGGTGGGGAGCTGTTCGTTATAGGTCGAAAAAAAGACATCATCATAGTGGCCGGTAATAACATTTACCCTGAAGACGTTGAAGATGCCGTGGGGGCAGTTCAGGGCGTTATCCCTGGGCGGGCCGTCGCCATTGGAGAGGAGAACCCGGAACTCGGAAGCGAGCACGTCGCCGTTATAGCAGAGACCTCCATCACGAGTGAGCCGGACCAAAAGGCGCTGCGACTGGAAATTGTTAAAGCGGGTATGGCCAGTGGTATCACTATCGCCAGCGTGTACCTTGTCCCGCCTCGATGGTTGATAAAAAGTTCGGCAGGAAAGCCGAGCAGGAAGGGGAGCCGCGAAAAATTGCTGGCCGAAAGACAGAGACCCGAGGTGTGGCAGGGATGATTAAACCCGAACTGAAACGTGTGATTTTACAAGAGTTGAAATTAGATGATTGTCAGATAGAGGATGAAACCCTAGCAACGGAGGTCCCCGGGTGGGATTCTCTCAGTCATGCGAGCGTTATTCTTGCTGTAGAGAAAGCCTTCAATGTCCGATTCTCAAACCTAGAGGTTCTCAAGTTGAACAACCTTGGCGACCTTCAACGTCTGCTCGACTCTAAGCTGCGGTAGCCCAGTTGACCTCAGCGAGTTAGCGCGAGTGGAAGTTTATTCCTGCGAGTAGAAGTTTATTCCAGTGTATTTCGATTCCTTACAGTACATGATGTTCGTTCCCGCTGTCCTGGCGGCTTATCAGCTTATGCCGTCCAGATGGCGATGGGCTGTCCTTCTAAGCGCCAGCGTAGCTTTCTATGCGGCGCTGCGAATGCCTTTGTTGCTGGCTGCCTGGACATTAGTTGTCCTTACCTCCTACTGGCTCGGCCGCAGAATCTACGACGAAAGCGACGCCGCCAGAAGAAGAGCATACTTATGGACCGGCATAGCGGCGCAGGCATTGATACTCGGTAGCATCAAGTATCTGCGACCTATTCTTCGGCTGATAGTGCCTGGGTTCGAGATTCCGACCGGCGGCATGGATTGGTTCTCAACGCTAGGTATTTCATACTATACGTTGCAGACCGTCTCCTACTTGGCCGACGTATATCTTGGGACAGCAGAACCGGAGCGTCATTTCGGTCGTTTCGCTCTCTACCTCGGGTTTTTCCCTAAGCTGCTCCAAGGCCCCATAGAACGAGCCGGCGAACTGCTCCCTCAGTTGCGGTCGCTTGGTTCATTCAACTATGCGAATATGCGCAGCGGGGTTCTACTCTTCTGCTGGGGCCTCTTCAAAAAAGTCGCGGTTGCGAATCGGCTGGCGCCTTTCGTGACGGCCGTATACCACGATCCCCACGGATACAGCGGCGTCAGCTTAATCGCAGCGACTTACATGTATGCCTTGCAGATTCTGGCAGACTTCTCGGGCTATACCGACATGGCCTTGGGGGTAGCTCGGATGTTCAACATCCGGCTTACTGAGAATTTCAAGTCTCCCTATTTTGCTACTTCAATTGCGGACTTCTGGCGGCGTTGGCACATTTCATTTTCGCGCTGGATTCTCGATTACATATTTAAACCTCTGCAGATTGAATGGCGTAATGCGAGGAAGGTTGGCGTGGTAGGCGCGCTAATGATAACGTTTTTCTTCTCCGGTCTATGGCACGATGTCGCACTAACCTTCATGACATGGGGGTTGCTGCACGGAGCATTTCTGGCATCTTCTGTCGTGCTCAAGCCATGGAGAGAGCGGGTGTACCGCAAAATTGGGCTGGCGAATCATCCTTGGCGACCTGCTTTCCAAAAGATCATCACTTTTAACCTCGTAGCCTTCGCGTGGATTTTCTTCCGAGCTCGTTCAATTGCGGATGGTTGGTACATCACGACGCACTTGTTTACCGGCACGGTTACGCGAATCTCTTATGCGACGACAGTGAGAGGTGGCGTATTGGGCGCCATTCTGAATGGCGGGTCTGCGCGGGATTTTGCTATGCTTGGGACCGCGATGATGGTGTGGTTTTTTGGAAGTACTTTCCGCAAGACAGTTCGTCTCCAAGAGCAGCCAATATGGCTCCGCTGGTCGCTGTACTACGCGCTGATTCTGTCCCTAATTTATCTAAACGCTTACGATAATGTCGGATTCGTATACTTCCAATTCTAGAAAGTTTCCTGCGGACGTGAAACAAATAATAGCGAAGGTTGGTCTGTTTCCTTTGCTGCTTTATGTGCTTGTACTGTCGGCAAACAGTGCCTTTGTGCATCTGGTCGACTGGCGCGCGTACCAGAATCCGGAGGAGCGTTTGCTGTGGGATCTGGATCTCCCCAGGACCGGTCTTGTGATCATCGGAGACTCGGTATTCGCTTCTTCGTATGTCGATTCTCCTAAGCAGACGTTCTCGTTCCTCCTGCAGCAGTGGAGCGGGAAGAAGGTGTTCAATGGCGCATTGGAAGGAGCGGACCCGCCGGATTTTCTCAATGCGGCGGAACTTCTAACGTCAAGTGGAATGAAGGGGGCAACCGTGGTGCTTGACATAATGCCAAACCGCTTCCTTGAGTTTAATCAACTCGAAAACCCTTCGGGAAATCAGGCCCGGCGCTTCGAGCGCTTGATTGGCCACGGCGCGGTGGCCAGTTTGATCGCTGAGATACGCCGACCGCTGGTCATTCTTGATTCTGACATCTTAATGAACTGTCTTATTCGAAAGAAGTTCTATGGCGTGGGTCCATACAAAAACCGTGTATGGGATAAGGACGGCGACTTAGCACACCGGCGCTTCGAGGTTTTTCAGCAACAAATCGAGTTCGGCAGGCTTCGGAGCTTCGCGTGGGTCCAGGAACTAAACAGCCTACTGAAACGCAATGACAATAAGCTGGTTGTCTTCATCTCTCCGGTCAACGATAAGTTGATTGATACATATTCTTCAAAGGGTTATGCCGCGCGCTATCACAGTGAGTTCTCCACATCGCATAAGGCGTTGCTGCAGTACCTGGATAGCCAGGGTATTCCGTATATTGACGGGAGTGGTCGATTTGCTAGCGCAGACTTTGTAGACCTGCTGCATGTCAATGCACATGGTGAACAACGTATCGCAGAGTTACTCGATGGTTACGTGACGGGAGGGAGACCGATTTCGGCTTCCGCGCGCCAGTATACTCAATAGTCGGAACGCTGGAGCTGTAACTCAGCTACAAACTCGACCTCGCACTCTAGGGTTATTTATACGAAAAGTCCCGAATGTCTTTGGTGTGCATCAGGGCCGTAATTTCTCCCCGTTTCGTCAGCTAGGAGACTATTTGAAAATCAGCGTTTTTGGGTTGGGGTATGTTGGCACGGTTTCGGCGGGGTGCCTCGCCAACGCGGGACATGAAGTCATTGGTGTGGATCCAGTCCAGACTAAAGTTGACCTCATCAATAAAGGCCAGACGCCTATTGTGGAGGCGGATATTGGCGAGATCATCCTGGCGACCACCAAGTCTGGGCGGCTGCGCGCCATCACTGATCCTGCGGAAGGCATTCGCGCGACCGAAATATCTTTCGTTTGCGTGGGGACACCGAGTCAGCCAAACGGCAACCTAGACTTGCGCTACATCCGTCGCATTTGCGAGCAAATCGGCGAAGCACTCAAGGATAAAAGGCAGCGACACACGGTCATTATTCGCAGTACGGTTCTGCCCGGCACCATGCGTGAGATCGTCATACCCGTGCTTGAGGAGTTCTCGGGAAAGAAGGCAGGGGCCGATTTTGGTGTTTGTCACAATCCGGAGTTTTTGCGGGAAGGCTCGGCGGTCCGAGATTTCAAGGAACCGCCCAAGACTGTGATCGGAGAGGTGGACGAGGCCAGCGGGTCTCTGCTGGAAAGACTGTACGAAAAGCTCGAGGCGCCTCTCATACGGACAAGCTTAGAAATTGCGGAGATGGTCAAGTATGTCGACAACTGTTGGCATGCTCTAAAAATCGGGTTCGCAAATGAGATCGGGAATATCAGCAAAGTGCTTGGCATAGACGCGCACGATGTTATGAAAATTTTCTGTCAGGATAAGAAGCTCAACATTTCGCCTGCATATCTGCTTCCTGGCTTTGCCTTTGGAGGCTCATGTTTACCTAAAGACTTGCGCGCCTTGAACTACAAAGCAAGAAGCAAGGACCTGCACCTTCCGATTCTCAGCTCCATCCTCCCGAGCAACGAAATGCAGATCAACCGGGGGCTGCAACTAGTCATGGAGAAGGGACATAAGCGGGTTGGAATTCTGGGCTTTAGCTTTAAAGCCGGAACCGACGACTTGCGCGAGAGTCCGATGATCGAAGTCATCGAGCGCCTGCTGGGCAAAGGCTACGAGCTCCGCATCTACGACAAGAACGTGAATATAGCCAGCCTGACAGGGGCAAATCGTGACTTTATATTGAATCGAATTCCCCATATTTCGAGGCTTATGGTCAACGAGATAGATTCAGTGTTGGACTACGCGCAAACTATTGTAATTGGGAATAAAGATCCGGAGTTTCGCGCAATTCCTGGAGGGTTGCGCGAGGGTCAGTTCTTGGTAGACTTTGTTCGAATCACAGATGGCAGGAGCAGCAATGGCAAGTATGACGGTATTTGCTGGTGAAGAATTAGAGCGTCAGGGTAACAAGCGCCAATTAAAGACCGAAGTGTTGGCCTCCATCGAGCGCTTGGTCGATTGGCTGGAGAAGAATGACTATCGTGGCTACGATACCTTCGACGGTCTGAGTGCCAGGTTCCTGCGCCCTCTTACCTTCGAAACTAAATTGCTTCGTACGGTGCTTCAGCAGGGAGTCCGGCGCCTAGTGGTAAACGTCCGCCCTTTGCTTGGGATAAAAAAGAGTCATTCAAGTAAAGGAATGGGATTTCTGGCGCGAGGATTCTTGCGACTTTACCGGACGACGGGTGAGTCCAAGTGGCGCGAAAAGGCGGAATTCGCATTCCGATGGCTGATCGACAATCAAGCCAAAGGGTATAGCGGAGCTTGCTGGGGCAACCACTTTGATTATCAATCTCGGGGCTTTTATCTTCCCAAAGGTGTCCCAACGATTGTGTGGACCTCTCTTATCGGTCACGCGTTTCTTGATGGATACGAGCAGCTCAAAAAGGATGAGTACTTGCAAATTGCCCGAAGCGCGTGCGAGCACATTCTGAAGGATATTCAGGCCTTTCCCTATGATGATGCAGTCTGTTTAACCTATGTGCCGGGATTGGACAACCGAATTCACAACGCCAACACGCTAGGCGCGAGTTTGCTCGCCCGCACCTACTACTTCACTGGAAATCAGGCGTATGTTGAGTTAGCACACAGGGCGCTGCAATACACTGCTGAGCACCAGCGGCAGGATGGGTCGTGGTACTACGGAGAACTCCAGAAGAACCATTGGATTGACAATTTCCATACGGCGTACGTTTTGGATTGTTTCAAGCACTACTTCGAAAGCACGGGGGATCGCCGATTCGAGCGGACCATGAATTTTGGTTACGAATACTGGAAGAGCACGTTCTTTCTGCCCGATGGTACGCCGCGCTACTATAACCATAAAACTCTTCCCATTGACATCCAATGCTGCTCACAGGCCATTGACACGCTGCTGTTTTTCAGTGAACGTGATCCGGCGGCTCTGCCGCTCGCTTGCAAGATCGCGCATTGGACGATCAAGCATATGCAGGCTCCAACGGGTTACTTTTACTACCGGCGTTATTCGAAATTATTTGTGAACAAAACTCCTACCCTGCATTGGGGGGAGGCAACCATGCTGTGCGCCTTGGCCGGACTCTATGAACGTCTCTAAGGAGGCAGGTTCGTGGTGAGAAGAAGAGTCCTCATAATCGTCGAAAATATGCCTGTGCCGCGCGATTTCCGCGTGTGGAAGGAAGCTCGCTCTTTGCGCGAAGCGGGATACGCAGTCATCGTGCTTTGCCCGAGAGGCAAAGGTTGTCAGCGTGGATATGAGTGCCTCGAAGGTATTCACATTTATCGACACCCTACCAGGGGAGATGCAAGGAGCCAGCGGGGATACCTCTGGGAGTATGGGGCCGCCTTGTTCTGGGAATTCCTATATGCACTGTGGATTTACATGCGGCACGGCTTTGATGTAGTTCAAGGCTGCAATCCGCCGGACGATATTTTTCTTGTGGCGCTTCCATTCAAACTTCTTGGGGTGAAGTACATATTTGATCATCATGATGTTAACCCCGAGTTATATCTCTCAAAGTACGAACGTAAGGATTTTTTTTACAAGGTGCAACTCTGGCTAGAGGCAGCCACGTTTCGCTTTAGCGATGTAGTGATGTCTACGAACAATAGTTATCGTCAGATTGCGATAAACAGGGGCGGAATGGATCCAGATAACGTTTTTGTGGTGCGCAATGGCCCTGACCCGAAAACGTTCAAGCCGGTTGCACCAAATCCCGAACGAAAATTTGGCAAGCGTTACCTTGTGGGCTACGTGGGTAACATGGATACCCAGGAGGGCCTCGATATTCTCATTGAGGTTGCGCTGTACATCAAGCGACTTGGGCGAGACGATGTGCATTTCACCTGCATCGGCGGTGGCCCGGGCCTGTCCAGTCTCCGTCAAATGACCCAGGAAAAACAAATCGATGATATGGTGACCTTCACGGGTCGAATTCCGGATGCAGATCTCCTGGAGATTTTGTCGACCGCTGATGTCTGTGTGAATCCAGATAAACCTTGCTCGATGAACAGTATGTCCACAATGATCAAAATTCTAGAGTACATGGCGCTAGGCAAGCCGATCGTTCAGTTCGAAGGAATAGAAGGACGGTTCAGTGCGCAACAAGCATCGCTCTACTGTGATGGTGACCACCGAGTCCAAGATTTCGCTGACAAGATACTATGGCTGTTGGATCACTCGGATGAACGAGCGCGCATGGGAGAATTCGGACGCAAACGAATCGAGACGGAGTTGGCGTGGGGACACTCAGTACACAATCTCCTGTGTGCATATGAAAAAGCTTTCAGCAAAGTGCGAAACAAACAACCACTGTCTGCCGACGACCGGATGGAAGATCCAGCGGGAGATCTTGCGGGAAGTGGTTGGCGGCCGGGACCAGGTTAGCGTCGCGAAATTGCTATAGCACAGGAGGGGATTGTATGGTTTGTGATCTCGTCGATGTTGCTACGGAGGAAATGCCACGTTCGAATTCCGCTTTAGCATTCACCCAGTTGCACGGTAAACAGCAGTAAAATCTGCACGGCTGCGCGTCGGAGTGTCTCGACCTGGCTAACCCGGTTTGGAGGCGGTATTGGCTATCAGCAGACATCTTTGTGAGTACTTCTCCTGTTCGGAGCACTACGCATCCGTGGCTTTGCGGGGTGAGGTCTCGGACAAAATGGAATACTTTAAATTCCGAGACAACATTCTTTTTGGTAATCAAGTCGTAGCTGAAAACGGGGGTTCCGCGACGCACGCCAACCTGCGAGGCCAAGATAGTGAGAACGGGAAAGTGCAGCTTCCGTTTGAGGCAGACGCGATAATCGACAATCTGCGGCTGGAGCGGTACGTCCACTCATCAGATCGGAGTCATCCAGCGAATTCTTTCGCGGGACGTGCGTACTATTACGTCCGCCCTCTCTTGCCAGTCAACGTTCGGTATCGTCTGCAGAAGTTGCATTTGCGGGGATGGGATCGCATTGAATTTCCGCACTGGCCAGTTGATCAGACAGTGGATAACACTATGGCTGACCTGCTGCTCTTGTGCCGGAGGGCGCACAATGTCGAACGAATCCCCTTTGTTTGGTTCTGGCCCGACGGAGCAACGAGTGCAGCAGTTGTGACCCACGACGTTGAGACGGCATATGGGCGCGACCTCTGCGGAACCATAATGGATATCGACGATGGCTTCGGAATCAAAGCATCATTCCAGGTTGTTCCAGAGAGGCGTTACAAAGTGACGCCTAACTACATAGACCGCATTTGGCGTCGCGGCTTTGAAGTTGCCGTTCACGACTTGAATCATGACGGCCATCTTTATTCCGATCGCGAGACTTTCCGACGGCGTGCGGTCAAAATCAACGAGTACAGAAAGAAATATCGGGCCGATGGTTTCCGCGCCGCTGTGCTTTACCGAAACCAAGAATGGTATGACTCGCTCGACTTCTCGTACGATTCCTCGGTGCCAAACGTCGCGCATCTGGATCCACAACGTGGGGGATGTTGCACGGTAATGCCATATTTTGTTGGCGACCTGGTGGAGTTGCCTGTGACTCTTACCCAGGACTATTCACTGTTTCACATCTTGGGCGATTATTCGATTGATCTATGGAAACGGCAGATCGATCTAATCATGCAAAATCATGGACTCATCAATGTAATTATTCATCCGGACTACGCGACGACACCGAAAGAGCGCGCGATCGTTGAGCAACTACTGTCTCATCTGGCAATCATGCGCGATGAAAAGAATGTCTGGGCTGCGCTGCCAAAAGACGTTGCGCGATGGTGGAAACAGCGCAATGGCATGAGGATCATCGAAGATGAATACGGCAGGCGAATTGAAGGTGAAGGTAATGAACGAGCACGCCTAGCGTACGCTTCCGAAAGGGACGGGAAGCTTGTCTTCGAGATTTGTTCTGCTGGAAATCAATCGCTGACTCAAAATTCCCACTCAATTGCTAACTGAGCACTGTCCCCCCTCCAACAGCAGGAGTTCTAGGTGACAACTTACAAAACTGTAGACAAAAATGAATCGGGGTTACGGGGTCGAATTTCAACTGACTTCGACGTGGCCATCATTGGCGCTGGCCCATATGGACTCTCTTTAGGAGCCCACCTGAAAGCCAAGGGCCTGAGTGTCGTCGTGTTCGGAGAGCCAATGGAGTTTTGGGGTAGCAAGATGCCGGAAGGCATGTTACTGCGTTCGCCACGCGTGGCTTCGAATCTGTCGGATCCCGGTAACGTCTTCACGTTAGAGGCTTATGAGCAGGCATCGAAGATAGAACCATGCGCTCCGCTCCCTCTTGACACTTTCGTTGCATACGGTCGATGGTTCCGCCACCACCTGGGTGAGGATGTCGACGTACGAAATGTAAGTAGCGTTCATCGCGACTCTTCGGGATTCCGTCTGGACCTAGTTGACGGCGGCGAAATTCGGGCAAAGCGCGTAGTTGTCGCAGCCGGCATCGGACGCTTCAAGAAGAAGCCAAAGGTATTCGAGGCGCTGCCACCTACCCATTCGAGCCATTGCTACGATGGCCGCACCATTAGTAAATTCGCAAATCAGCGGGTTGCCGTAATCGGCGCGGGGCAGAGTGCGCTGGAGTCGGCTGCGCTGCTGCACGAAGCAGGGGCGGAGGTTGAACTCATCATCCGCAAGCCTGAACTTCGGTGGATTGGGCAGCACCAGTGGCTGCATCACTTGGGGGTAATTTCGTCGATGCTCTATTCATCGCACGACGTCGGTCCAGCGGGGATCAGCCGGTTGGTGGCGTATCCGCGGTTGAATGCGCTAATCCCCCTGAAGCTGCGTGACAAGATTCGGACTCGAGCCGTAAAACCGGGAGGCTCGCGATGGCTCCCAGATCGGCTGAAGAACGTGAAGACCACGACGGGGATCAGTGTTCGGAAGGCTGGCATGGCTGGTGAGGAGATCGCCCTAACGCTTGATAACGGCACTGAACGACGTGTCGATCATGTGTTGCTCGGGACAGGATACAGGGTCGATATCTCCGCATATGAATTTCTGCCTACCCAGCTTGTACGCGAGGTTCAGCAATTTGATGGTTATCCCAAACTCACGCGCGGTTTCCGGTGCTCCCTGCCAGGACTGCACTTCATAGGGGCTAGTGCCGCTCGAAGCTTTGGACCACTCCTGTATTTCGTGGCTGGAACCGAGTTCGCCTCGAGAGAATTCGTACGTAATGTGTAACGAAGTTTGAACCAACTTACAGGTGATCAGATGAAACCAGGGATGATCGGAGCAGTCATCGTCGGTGGCGAGCATCCGGGTTTGGGCATCGCGCGCAGCTTGGGACAAAAAGGGATTCCCGTCTGTGTGATTGATGATCAGGGCTCTATTTCAGAGTTTTCCAGGTACGTCGATCGCGTTATACGCGTGAAGGACTTGCGAGAAGAGGCCAGCGCTGTAGAAAGCCTGCTCGATGCAGGAGAACGGCACGGTCTGCACGGCTGGGTATTATTCCCTACACGCGACGAAACCGTTGCAGCAATATCCCGCAATCGCGAGAAGTTGAGTCAAGTATTCCGTGTGACCACCCCGGCATGGGAGACCATACAGTGGGCATGGAACAAGAAAAACACCTACGAACTCGCAGCGGAGTTAAACATTCCGGTTCCCCGCACTTACAACCCCAAGACAGAGAGTGAACTGGCGGCGCTCTATGGTCAGCTTCCACTCGCGGTGAAACCGGCCGTCAAAGAGAATTTCTTTTACGCCACTGGCGCGAAAGCCTGGCGCGCCGATACTCCCAAAGAACTCCATCGCCTTTATAACCGAGCCATTCAGCAAATTCCAGCCAGCGAAATACTAGTGCAGGAAATCATTCCAGGAAATGGCGAACGACAGTACTCGTACTGCGCGTTGTTTCGCGATGGTCGTCCACATGGCACTCTTGTGGCGAGGCGAGCGCGACAGCATCCTCATGAATTCGGGCGTGCGGCGACCTATGTTGAAACTATGGACCTCCGGGAAATCGAGGTTCTCGCGGAGAAGTTTCTTAAAGCCATCGACTACCATGGATTGGTTGAAGTCGAATTCAAACAAGATCCTCGCGACGGACAATTCAAGCTGCTTGACGTCAACGCTCGTACCTGGGGTTTTCACAGCTTAGGGGCAGCAGCAGGTGTTGATTTCCCTTACTTGTTGTATGCAGATCAGGTCGGCGAAATCTCTAAAGCGCATCGCGCCAAGCCCGGAATAGGTTGGTTGCGATTGGTGACCGATTTTCCAACCGTGGTAACCGGTTTTTGTGTAGGCCGACTGAGTGTCAGTCATTACCTGCAATCGTTACGAAACACGCGGGTAGAATCTGTATTCTCCACCGCCGACCCCTTACCTTTCTTTGGAGAATTGTTGCTGCTGCCGTACTTGGTCAGCCAGAAATACTTCGCAAGATCAAGACCCAAACTTAAGGTGCGATGTAGCGCAGGGAACCGTCTCGCAGCAGAAGAATCAGCATGGTAAGTACTGCAATTGTCGGTTTTCGAAATGCCGACTGGAAACATCTGCATGATTCTGCACATGCTAAGTACATTTTTTACAGTAAGTTACAAAGAATCGTGGTATTAGGCTTATAAACGTGGTATAAAAAGCTTACGAGTTCGGTTTTTCCCCCACGAAAAACTCTGAATCTAAATTCCCTTCGCACAAGAGCTTAGGAGTGTCTTCAACCATGCACGAAATTGCAATTGTTGGCGCGGGTCCGTACGGACTCTCAGTGGCTGCTCATCTGCGCAAGCGCGGATTGTCCTTTCGCATTTTTGGGCCGCCTATGGACACTTGGATCTCGCACATGCCAAAGGGAATGTGCCTTAAATCCGATGGTTTCGCATCCAACCTTTACGATCCCGATAGCGCATTCACGCTAAAGAAATTCTGCGCCGACCGCGGTATCCCCTACGCCGACATGGGAGTTCCCGTGCAGCTCGAAACCTTCACCTCCTATGGTGTGGCGTTTAGCGAACGAATGGTGCCGGAGCTTGAAAACAAACTCGTGGTTGGAGTCGAGCGTACGAAAGACAAAGACGGTTTTGCCATTCACTTGGACAACGGCGAGACCTGTTATGCAAAGCGTGTGGTGATGGCGGTTGGGGTTACTCATTTTGAGTACGTGCCAGAGAACCTGATGCCTTTGGGCGAGCAATACGTTTCGCACAGTGCTCGGGTATGCGATGTCGCTCCATTTAAAGGGAAAGATGTGGTCGTAGTGGGTGCTGGAGCATCGGCGTTGGATACGGCAGGTCTGTTGAAAGCGGCCGGAGTTGATGTCCGGCTGGTTGCACGTAGGGCAGAACTGAAATTTCACAGCAAACCGACGGGAAAGCCGCGCTCCTGGTGGCAAAAGCTGCGCCATCCTGATTCCGGATTAGGTCCGGGGCTGCGCTCTCGCTTTTTTTCCAACGCGCCTTGGGCATTTCACTTCTTCCCGGAGAGCTTACGTTTAAAGGCGGTGCAACGCACACTCGGTCCGTCGGGAGGGTACTTCGTTCACGACATGATCGTTGGCAAAGTGCCGACGCTGCTTGGCCAAACAATCGAAAGCGGAGAGATAAGGGATGGGAAAGTTCATCTCCATCTCCGCGGAAAAGATGGTTCAAGCACAAACGTTATAGCCGATCACGTCATCGCTGCAACCGGATACAGAGTGAGCTTGGAGCGGCTTAGCTTCTTAAGTGGCGAACTTCGTTCTGAAATCCGGGAGGGTAGTGGATATCCCGTACTTTCAGGCCAATTCGAATCGTCTGTACCAGGTCTATATTTTGTTGGTCTTGCCGCTGCAAACAGCTTCGGACCGGTGATGCGCTTTGCATTCGGAGCACGCTATGCCGCGCCGCGGATTGTTCGCGCACTCGTGAAGTCTGTTGCACTCGGCCATCCCAGGCTTGCTCCAGTGCAACTCGCTGTTAAGCCCGAATAAGTATCCGCTTTTGAGGTAATTCCGTTAATGAAGAGAGAAACAATCGCAATACACGCAGGCTATGAGGGGGATCCGACCACTAAAGCTGTAGCTGTGCCAATTTATCAAACGGTAGCGTTTGAGTTCGATAGCGCCGAGCATGGCGCCGCACTTTTCAATCTGGAAGTTCCAGGAAATATCTACACCCGGATTGGTAATCCGACCAACACTGTTCTGGAGCAACGGGTGGCAGCGCTCGAAGGCGGTATTGAAGCGCTAAGCGTCAGTTCAGGAATGGCCGCAGTCGAGTACGCTTTGATCAATGTTGCCGAGGCGGGTACGAACATCGTTTCCACTCCGCAACTCTACGGCGCCACTTACACCCTGCTGGCACATATTTTTTCTAAGCGAGGTATCGAAGCACGCTTCGCTGCCACTGATCGGCCTGAAGATATCGAAAAACTCATCGACGCGAATACGCGTGCTGTCTATTGCGAGAGCATAGGCAACCCTGCAGGTAATGTAGCCGATATCGAAGGAATTGCCGCTGTCGCGCACAAACACGGCGTGCCGCTAGTGGTCGATAACACCGTGGCGACACCCAGTCTGCTGCGTCCAATTGAATACGGCGCCGACGTGGTGGTGCATTCCCTGACCAAGTTTATCGGAGGCGCCGGAACCAGCATCGGCGGAATGATCGTAGATAGCGGCAAGTTCCCCTGGCGCAAATATCCGAAGAAGTTCTATATGTTCAACGTACCCGAGATTGCATATCACGGGGTTGTCTACGTTGATCAATTCGGAGATGCTGCCTTCGTTGCCCGTTGTCGCACAGTGTGCCAGAGAAACACCGGGGCTACGCTCTCACCCTTCAACGGCTTTCTTTTCCTCCAAGGTATCCAGACGCTGGAGCTGCGCATGGAACGCCATGTTGACAACGCTCGCAAGGTGGCGGAGTTCTTGCGTGCCCATCCGCTGGTCGAGTGGGTAAATTATGCGGGTTTTCCCGACAGCCCTCTCTTCCCAATGGCTCACCGGTATTTGGGATCGAACTTTTGTTCACTGCTGACTTTTGGAGTGAAGGGTGGGTACGAAGGCGGCCGAAAGTGCTTCAACGCCCTACGACTCTTTAAGCGAATGGTGAACATGGGCGATGCCAAGTCGCTTGCTTGCCATCCCGCGTCAACAACGCATCGTCAGTTGACTCCGGAAGAACAAGAGAAAGTCGGCGTGAAGCCGGAGATGCTGCGGCTGAGCGTTGGAATCGAGCACATCGACGATATTCTCGATGATCTCGGGCAAGCGTTGGAATGCGCAAGAGCGTCGATCGAAGAGAGCGTTGCAGCAGGCTCAGGGAGAATCTAATGCCACTCATCGTTGAAGGATCGCAAGTTCCCCCGCGATGGCTCGAGCGCAAGGCCTTCGCCAGGGTTGTGATGCCTCGGAGTACTCCTAAGTCTGATTATCTTCGAATTGCTTTGATCAACAACATGCCTGATGCAGCTCTGGAAGATACAGAGATGCAATTTTTCGATTTGCTGGACGAGGCTTCGGGAGAGCTGCCGGTCGTAGTGCAGCTCTTCTCGTTGGCCGGTGTGCCACGGAGTGAACGCGGGATACAGCACCTGAACAGGTATTATTTTGAACTTAACGATCTTTGGAACAGCCAGTTCGACGCGTTAATTATGACCGGGACGGAACCTAAGTGTGCTGATTTGCGGAAAGAACCGTACTGGGGAGCTTTGATAGACGTTTTTGACTGGGCAGAGCGAAACACCACATCGACGATATTATCGTGCCTTGCCGCACATGCTAACGTCCTTCATAGCGATGGTATAGAGCGGCAGAGATTAGGCGAGAAACGGGTTGGAGTTTTTCCTTTCACTGTACATAATAACCACGCTTTGCTACGGGCGATCGGTCGTACAGTCCGTTTTCCGCATTCGCGTTGGAACGAAGTTTCGCCAAGTTCATTGAGATCTGCTGGATATACCATACTAACGGACTCGAGTGAGACAGAGGTGGACTCCTTTGTTAAACCCAAGAAGAGGAGTTTGTTCGTCCTTTTCCAAGGTCATCCGGAATACAGCGCAGACACTTTGCTAAGGGAGTACCGCCGCGACATCAAAAGATTTCTGCGCCGTGAAAGCCCCACATTTCCCAAGATACCCTTCGGGTATCTTGATACAGCCAGCGCTGGATTGCTAGCTCAGTTCCAGCAGCACGTGTTGCGACATCCCTTCGAGGAATCTATTGCAGCATTTCCCGATAAGGAGGTAACGAAAAACGTAAGAAAAGTATGGCAACGTTCCTCCTCCTTAATCTACCGCAATTGGCTGCAATATATCGTTCAGAAACGGGTATCACGCTCTACATTTATCACTATAGCGAGTGGACGGTCCACTGCCCTTACGGACGCGTGCTCGGATCACTGAGAGCTTAGGTGGCTATACGAGATTAGACTACTCTTAGTCCGATGACCTCTTTTCAAGAGAAAATTTCCAAAGCGATACTAGCGCGGATTCGAGCACAACGAAAGCGTTCGTCCGCAGTAGGCCACGAGCGAAGCAACGAGCGATTAACACTTGGTTCTCCGTATCTGCGTCCAGCAAGTTTCTCCGATTTCGGGCGTGTCGCGGAGTTAAAGGGACGCTTAGGCCTTGCCCCAGATTCTTTCGCGAACTGGGAGCGATTATGGCGACATAATCCAGCACTTGGCTTGGGCAATGTAGATCGTCCAATCGGGTGGGTCCTCGAGTTCGATCGCAAGATCGTTGGATATCTGGGAAATATTTCTCTCCGATGCTATTTCGGAGGGCACCAACTCTCAGCGGTAGCGGCCCACGCGTTCCTTGTTGAGCAGCCTTACAGGGCACGAGCTTTGAGCTTAGTGGGAGCGTTTTATGCCCAGAAAGGTGTAGACCTTTATCTCTCAACGTCGGCTAGTGAGTCGTCTGGCAAGCTGTCGCTCCTGTTTAGGTCGACTAGCGTACCTCAACCAGACTATGACACCGTGTTTTTTTGGGTATTACGCGCTTTTCCATTTGCGCGAGCAACCGTAGGAAAGCTTTACTTTCCGCCAGCGCTTTCCCGAATAGTGAGTGTGGGGACCTCATTGGCGCTTGGAACCAGTAGATTGTTTCGAACCCCAGTCCAGAAAGGATCGCGAACCGCAATCATAGTTAAACCTATTCCGCTCGACATGATCGGTCAGGATTTCCTTACGTTATGGACTCTGAAAATTCAAGAAAAATATTGCCTGCTCGCCGATCGTCACCCAGATACGCTGAAATGGCATTTTAAAGTTCCAGGGGACCAAGGATCCGTAATGATTCTGGGTTGTTATGAAGATGGGATCCTCATCGGCTATGCAGTCGTCCGCACTGATACTGACCGTCATAATGGCCTTCGGAAATGCATAATACCCGATATGTTGGTTAGAAGTGACAACCCGGAAGTGATCAGAGCCCTTCTTGTTGCGTGCTACCGGCACGCTGTCAGAGAAGGTAGCGATGTTCTCGAGGTACAGGGATTTCCACCACAGCTTCGGGCAGTGTTCTCTGAATTGCGACCGTATTCTCGAAAATTTCCGGCTTGTCCCTACTACTTCAAGGCGGCCGATCCAAGACTTCACAAGGAATTGGAAAATCCTTCTGCGTGGTACGCCTGTCCATATGATGGCGATGCAACACTGATCCGTCCCTCGTATCCATCTTCCTCGGACAAGGCTAACGTAGAGGTAGACACGGCAATTTGCAAAACGACACGAGAATATGCTAGCTCGGTCTCCGGTGCCCATTGTTTCGATGACCATAAACTCATAAGAGGCGATAAATTCAAATGCAAACAAGAGTAGATATCAAGCAGGACATCAGAAATTTCGTTATACAACGTTTCCTTTTCGGCGATGCTAGCAGACTCAGCGCTGACGGATCGTTGTTGGGTGATACGATCGATTCAATGGGGATAGTGACCCTCGTCAGTTATTTGCAGGAGTCTTTCGGAATCCAGGTGAACGACGATGAAGTATGTCCCTCAAACTTTGACACCATAGATAATTTGGTTGAGTTTGTGGCACAAAAGCTGCGAAACTAATTCTCCAGAATCGATTTAGCTTTGTAACCTTAGCTCGATGCGTTGGGCCCTGCCAGGAATCCTCCATCCAGAATCAGGGATTGCCCGGTCATGAACGAAGCTTGATCGGAACACATCCACAGGACGGCTTCTGCCACTTCCATTGCTTTCCCAAGGCGTCCAATCGGGTGGCAACTAACAATAAATTTCTGAACCACCGGAACTCGAAGCGTTCGTTCAGACATAGGTGTTTCTACAAATCCGGGACAGATGGCGTTGACGCGTATCCCTTTATTGGCGTTCTCCAACGCAGCCGTCTTAGTTAGTCCTATCACTCCGTGTTTACTCGCGCTATAAGGTGACACTCCGGCAGAACCAACCAGTCCTAAAACGGAAGCCATATTTACAATTGCGCCTCCGGTGCCTTGCTTAAGCATTTGGCGGAGCTCATACTTCAGGCACAGGAAAACACCCTTAAGGTTGATGTTGATCGTCCGGTCAAAGGCCTCCTCGGATTGTCTGACGATGGGAGCCAAATTGCCTTCGACACCGGCGTTATTGAATGCAACATCCAGACGACCAAACTTCTCCACAGTTCTCTGAACCAGTCCTTCGACATCCTCTGCTTTTGACACATCCGTCCTGACGAAAAAAGCGTCTCCTCTTTCAGCCTGAATTGCCGCGACGGTTTCCTCGCCTTCCGCTTCCCGCCTGCCGGCAATTACAACCTTTGCACCCGCCTTAGCGAAAAGGACAGCCGTTTCGCGCCCTATGCCCGAAGTTGCCCCCGTGACCACGGCAACTCTGCCCTCCAAGGAAACGCCCATTTCAAGCCTCTGGAATGAATTCCCGCGATTATCACCGGTGTTAGCCAACGTGAACGTCGCGTAAACTGTGAACAGATACCTTCATTCAAGCATTGCTGAGTGTCAAGCCTCTTAGGATTATGAGCTCTGAAACAGAAATCACGCCCAATCGCCTAGCAGGTACATGGAGCCTTGTTGGCGCCGTGAGCACGGCCTCAAGCGGAGAGCGAAACGAGAATCCCTATCGCGAGAACCCATCCGGTTTGTTGACGTATTCACCTGACGGACGAGTGATGGCTCTGATCAGTTTTGGCGGCCGAAAGCCGCTCTCCATGCGCGCCGGCACCGACGAAAAGGCCGAGGCTTTCGAAACATTTCTGGCCTATTCTGGTCGGTACACGGTCAACGGCGATAAGGTGATTCATCGTGTTGAGATCTCGTCGATTCAGAACTACGTCAATCGCGATCTCGTTCGCACGGTCATTTTTGAAGGCGATCGCATGACATTGGTGACCCCTCCAACGTCGCTCAATGGCAAGGTTCAGACCATTGAATTGACTTGGCAAAGATCATCCAAAGGCTAGGTGTTCACTGGCAGAGTCGTTAGCCCTCTCAGGCCAAATGTCGAGGCCCACTGTGGATGCGCTGAAGCGAGCTTCATTCGCGGAAAGCGCTGAATCAAACTCTGAATTGCGATTTGTCCCTCAAGTCGCGCCAGCTGAGCTCCGATACAAAAATGAATGCCAGCGCCGAACGCCAGGTGTTGGTTATTACGCCTGCCTAAATTCAACTGGTTCGGCTCTTCGAATTGTTGCGGGTCCCGATTGGCCGCTCCTAGCATGCAAAGAATTGTCCATCCCTTCGGAATGCGTTGACCACAGACGTCGATGTCTTCTTTGAGGACGCGCGCGGTAAATTGGACGGGACTCTCGAAACGAAGGAACTCTTCGACCGCGGAGCGGATCATTTCTGGTTTGCTTCTGAGTTCCGCCAATTGCTCAGGATGGCGCAGTAACGTATAAATTCCATTGCCGATCAGATTTCGCGTAGTCTCATGGCCGGCAAACAGGAAAGATACGCACTGTGCATAGAGTTCTTCTTCGGTAAGAACGTCGCCGCCTTCCTCGATATCAATAAGAAGACTGATAAGATCGGTACCCTTATTGCAGCGCCTTTCTGCTACTGTCTTTCGAAAAAACTCGGTCAGTTCGACTAATGCGTCCTGTGCCGCCCGGGCGTCTTCCACGGTCCGGTTTGGATTTCCGCGAAACCTTGCAATCGCATCCGACGCTTTCACGAAGGTGTCGTAGAGCGAATCGGGCACTCCCAACAATCCAGAGATAATCTGCACCGGAATCCGGTGGGCGAATTCGCTCATGATTTCAACTTCCGACCCGGGTTTTAGCCGGTCCAGCATTCGCGCCACAATTGCCTCCGCCTGGGGTCGCAATCCCTCGACAGCTGCAGGAGAAAGACCTTTGTTGAGCAACTTGCGCAACCGAGTGTGCTCCGGCGGATCCATAAAGATCATCCACAAGCTGAAATAACGGGCGAGTTCCTTAAACTCGGCTTGGCGGCTGATCGGGAGCGACAACAAAAGTTGGTTCGCCCGCTTTGCGGAAAGCCTCTGGTCTTTCGCTATTGCAGAACACTCAGCGTGCCTAAAAACCGCCCACACAGCCCACTTCCCGCCGACATCGACGTAGTGCAAGGGACCTTCCTCGTGCAGGCGGGCGTACGTAGGATAGGGATCCTGGAGAACGTCATCGTTGAAAACAACTTTCCTCTGCGCCACGTTCAGCTTTGGCACCTTATCTTGACCTCAAAGACATGAAATTCAGGGGGGATTCTGCAATCGAGTTTAACATTGGTTAGCTTTCAACCATAGAATCGACTTTTGCCTTTCAAGTCATGATCGGATGGGACGTTTCCATGAGTGCGATACGAAGGATTTCGGATGTAGTCAAAATATGGGCAGAGAAGTCGCCAGACCATCCCGCTCTGGTGGAAGCGTCTTACAGGTGGACGTATAAGCAGCTGGCCACCGCACTTTCGGAAGCCAAGAACTGGCTTGCGGAGTCCGGTGTCAGGCCAGGCGACCGCGTAATGCTGGTGTGCGAGAATTCTCGCGAACTGATCGCACTACTATTAGCGTTGACTGACCTCGATGCCTGGCCGGTTCTGGTCAACGCCCATTTGGCTCCCGAAGAAGTCGACAAAATTCGCCAGCATAGCGGCGCGCGGCTCGTCATTTACACCACGAGCATCTCCCCGGTAGCGACAAAACATGCGAAACGAGATGGCGCAACGATTACGGAAATCGGTGGGCTGGGAGCGATCGGAGTTGGCGCAATCAACGAAGCGACACAATCAGAACTAGTTGAGGTAGGAAGTCCCGATAACATTGCGGCCTTGATCTACACCTCGGGGACGACCGGTATTCCCAAGGGAGTCATGCTGACCCATCGAAATCTTCTTTTTATGGCAGATGGCGCAGCGGGGATTCGGTCGATTGTGCCGAAGGATCGAGTCTTCGGCGTTCTCCCGATGTCGCACGCCGTGGGCCTCTCCGTCGTGATGCTCGGTACCTTGCTGAGGGGTGCGACACTCTATGTTGCACCGCGTTTTGATCCCATTTCAGGGTCGAATTTTTTAGTGAAAGAAGGGATCACCATTTTTCTAGGTGTGCCGGCAATGTTCGTTCAGCTTATCCAGTATGCAAAGTTGCGCGGATTTTCGTCTCTGCGATTTCCCGAGCTTCGGATCATTGCATCCTCAGGTGCTCCTCTGCAGCAAAGCGTGAAAACAGCGGTGGAGAATCTTATCGGTCTGGTCCTGCACAACGGTTACGGTGTAACCGAATGCTCCCCAACCATTGCTCAGACGAGGATTGACGAGCCCCGAACCGACGTTTCGGTTGGGCGTGCATTTCCCGGAGTCCAAATCAAGATTGTTGGCGCAAATGGGACGACGCTCCCTGACGGCGAAATTGGGGAATTGCGCGTTCGCGGCCCAAACATTATGAAGGGTTATTACAAAGCCCCCGAAGAAACCGCGGCGGTAATCGATTCAGAAGGATGGTTTAACACGCGCGACTTGGCAAAAATTGAAGAGGGGAATGTTTTCATCGTAGGCCGCGCCAAAGAGATGATCGTGCACCTTGGCCTGAATGTATATCCGATTGAGGTCGAAGCTGTACTGAATACTCATCCCGCGGTCCTAAGGTCTGCTGTGATCGGACGGCCTATTCAAGGGGACGAAGAAATTTTGGCATTTGTGCAGCTCAATGAAGGAGCATCGATTACGCCAAACGAGCTCAGTGCTTTTGTTGCGGGACATCTGGCGTCATATAAGCGTCCGAACAAAATCGTAATAGTGCCTGAACTGCAAACCACTCCAACGGGTAAGGTCATTAAAGCTGGACTTTCAAAACTCCTGCTCGAACCTTCTCCCGCGCAATGAGCTCTACAGCGGGATCTCGATCAGCGTAGGTCCCTCGCTAGCAAATCCGTCCTTCAGCGCTTTCGCCAATGCATCCAGCGATGTGACCCGGGTACCGGGCACCCCCATACCCTTCGCTAATTGGACCCAATCGAGGTCGGGCCGTCCGAGATCGAACATCTCTTGCGCACTTGGGCCGGGTTCGCCGATTCCGAGATAAGAAAATTCGCGCTTGAGCACCGCATAGCTCCGGTTCGCGAAGACAACGGTCGTGATCTTCAGCCCCTCGCGTGCCATTGTCCATAACGCCTGCAGTGTGTACATGCCGCTGCCATCAGCAGTCAGGCATAGAACCCGCCTCGCCGGTGCAGCAACCGCTGCTCCAACAGCTAATGGCATCGCTATTCCGATAGAGCCCCCGGTATTCCCCAGCCATTCGTGCAGAGGAGCCCCACGCGTCGCAGGCATTAGCCCTCTGCCGGATGTCATTGACTCTTCGACCAGAATCATGTCTTCAGGAATTAGCGTCCCAATTACTGCTGAAATTCCCGGCAAAGTAATTTCGCCAGTTGGAAGCTGAGGCCGCTCTGATTTCGCATAGGCGTCGGCGTCGCTAGGTCGAGCCGGGAACTCGTCGGCCAGGGTCGAAAGCGCGCCGACGAGATCCTCGCCGGGCTTGGCCAGCGGGTGGATTTCCGTATCGGCCGAAGTCAGCACACTGTTTTTCCCAGGATATGCGAAATAAGCGATAGGTGGCGGAGCACCGACCAGAATCAATTGGCGGAATTCCTTCAGCCGTTCCTTCGCTTGTTCCAGGATGTAGGGCATTCGTTCAATCAACGGCAGGCCTGCCCCCCATTGCAATCGCGTAAACGGATAAGGGCAGAAGAGGTGTGCTCCGGTTGTGGCAGCAATTCGTCCCGCGTGTTCCAGCCCACGACCGTAGAGCGCTTTGCCTGAAAGTAAAATCGCGGTGCGCTTCCCGCAACGTAACATCCTCAAGGCGGTTTCGATAGCATCCGCAGAAGGTAACGCAGCCGCCGGTACTTGCAACGGTGCTCCAGGTATTCCGCCCTCGCTCCAGGCAACATTGGCGGGCACGATCACGGTCGAGATATGTCCTGGGGCGGCACACGCGGCCGCCACTGCTTCGGCCGCATCCTGTCCCACTCGAGGCGTAGCTAAGGAGGTTCGCAGCCAGCTTGAATATGGCCGGGCGATGCCCTCAATGTCAGAGGTCAACGGCGTATCGTAGTGAATGTGATCCGTTGCATGCTGGCCGACCATGTTAACGATGGGCACACGCGCGCGATACGCGTTGTGCAAGTTAGCAAGTCCATTGGCTAAGCCTGGCCCAAGGTGGAGCAACGTGCAGGCCGGCTTTTCGGTTATACGTGCGTAACCATCCGCAGCGCCACTAACCACTCCTTCGAAGAGTGCGAGCACCGAACGCATTCTTGAGACACGGTCGAGGGCCGCGACGATGTGAATCTCTGATGTGCCGGGATTGGCAAAGCAGACCTCGACTCCGCACCGAATTAAAGTGCTGACCAAACTTTCAGCGCCGTTCATTTTTTCGGAATGAGGACTCAGAGCGGGTTCGCCTCTTGAATGTAGCGGGTCAGCACCGAGGCGAGTTTTTCATATTCTCGAGTCAGCATGCCTAAGTGGTCTCCGGGAACAGTATCAACCCGAAGTTTCGATACCAGATGACACCAAATTGCGGTTGGACTGTGAGGAAAATCCGCCACCTTTGCTGCCCGAATAAACTTTACTGCGCCCGGATAAAAAGTGGGTTGGTATTCTCTAAGCGCCTGGAACGCAGAGTCTCTGACCCGGTCGAATGCAGGTGCGAAAACCGTGATTGCATCCCGATCGGGTAGACCGCCAAGGCGCACGCTGGAACGCGGTATGCGACCTCGATTTGAAACTCGAATCTTCATCCGGTGAGCCGCTAACCGTAGCCGCTGCGGCAATGGCCAGAATCGCCGGTCGGGGTAGGAGTCCAACATTACCAACAGCGCGATTTCTTCTCCCTCTGCCATCAACATGCGGGCCATTTCAAGCGCTACCAGTCCGCCAAGCGAATAACCCGCAAGGATATACGGCCCATGCTTCTGCACTCGCATGATGCCGCGCAAATAGAAGGAAGCCATTTCCTGGATGGTAGTGCACGGTTTGTCGAAACCCTCGATCCCCTTCGGCTGCAACCCGTAAATTGAATGGGGAAGATCAATATATTTCACGAGTTGAAAAAACTCGGCGGGTCCACCTCCCAAGCCGGGAGCGATGAATACAGGAGGACGCTGGTCGCCCGACTTGAGCAACACCAAGGGTGACAATTCAGGGTTCGAACGCTGTTCAAGCAATTCCGCCTGCGACGCAACTGTCGAGGCGTGATAAATGATCACGGGCGGAAGTTGTTGGTCGAATGTTTCCGCAATCCTGGTGAATAACTGAATCGCCAGTGCCGAATCGCCACCCAAGTCGAAGAAGTTGTCATGCGGACCAACAGAGTCCACTTGCAGCAATTCCTGCCAGATCTCAGTGAGAAGCTCGACTTTTTCAAATGTCGTGACGTACGGCACGGTTCTAAACAACTCCTCGTCTTAGATTTCCTGATCTTCCTGCAACGTTCTAACCGATATGCGGGTACAAAAAGTTCCCCAGCATTACGAGCGATGAATCCGGGGCAATCGAAATCAGTTGCTTCAGGTACCTGATTGCGCTCGCGGGTTTCGAACTCGCAGCTCTTGCCGGATAGCGCCAATAGGTTAGGGTTGACCGCTTTGCACCCCAGCGTTCTTTGTAGGTCACCAGCCCGCTGTGCTCCCGCTCTGATCGGCCCATATCTAACTCTGTCATTCCCGTCGCCTTGGCTTCTCTAATTGCATTCCAAAATAGCATTGCGGTCCCACCAAGATTGTTGTATCGGTCATCGCTACACCCGTACTTGTAAACTAGACTCTTTTTGTGAGTCAGCGTCAAAATGCTGGCAACTGGAACTTCTCCCTTAAACGCCACGTGGATTCGCAGAGCTTCTCCCATAGAGGCGATCAGGCTACGAAACCATTTCAAAGGTTGCGGAGGGAGATATTGCCGACGACGAGTTGTGATGAGCAGTTTATAAAAATGTTTGAGAAGGGACTCTGCCGTCCCAGCTTCATAGCGGAGCGATTCGCGTTCTGCGCGGCGAATCTTTCTTTGAATAGATTTGTGAAACGACTTGAACAAGGATTCTTCAGATTCGCGAATATCCAGCCGGTGGAGATAGTAGATACTAGAAGACTCGAATCTTCCGTACGATTCTGGATCGCAAAGTACAGGACGAAGTTCAAAGTATTTCCAGCGGTTCTTTCCTACTTTGTCGATTGCATTCTCAAGTAGTTCGCAGAAATCTGCCGGATCATTGAACAGAGGCTCACAGGCATCGGAGAAGGGAAGTGAGACAAAGCGATTGCCTGTCAATCGGCTCCGAACAGAACAAAACACAAGAGCATTGCCGAGGGGTGCCCCCGCCGGGGTCGTTGAGAGAGCAATAGGTTTGTATCCGTAGCAGGTCGCGAGTGCTTGCAGCCAGCTGGCTGAGTGAAAGACTGTCGAATTCGGAGAGGCTTCCGTGAACACCTGCCAGCGCGGGTCCTGGAGCGGATCTATCTCAAAAATCGCCATGCGATTCTTCCAATCGCCGATAACATCCGGAAAAGCTGGTAACACGGGAATATGCCGATTGTCTCTTTAGCAGTTGGGGGAAGCCGCTGGTTGAAACAGTAAATTGTTAAACTGCGACTGCCGTTAACTTTGAGTGCGCAAACTCCCAGTACAATTTCCGCGCTCTTTGATAGATCGGTCCAAACTTTAGGACGCGTTCACCAATTTTGGTCGCGGGAACGACTTTCGAATAATTGCCGGTGGCGAAAATTTCATCCGCACGTTCGAAGTCTGAATAGTGCATTGTTTTTTCAACCACCTCGACACCGTCCTCGCGCAGCAGATTGATCGTTCGCTGGCGAGTTATGCCAGCTAAGAAGGTCCCGTTTGCGACCGGCGTGAACACGACACCATCTTTAACCATGAAAATATTGGAGGTCGCCAATTCTGCGACATTCCCGTTCATGTCCAGCAGAATCGAGTTGTCGAAGCCGCGGGCTTGGGCTTCGAACAGAGCTCGCGCATTGTTCGGATAAAGACATCCAGCCTTGGCATCGACAGGCATTGTTTCAAGAGTCGGACGACGGAACGGTGAGAGCGTAATCGAGAATCCCTTCGGCTCTCTCATCGGTGCTTCGTAGATCGAAAGGCACCAACGGGTAGACTCAGGGATATGAGCCTGCACCCAAGGTCCTTCTTGCTCCGCCCAGTACATGGGACGGATGTACAGCGCAGTCTTTCCATCAAAACGAGAAACGCCCTCGTTCGCCAAATCCATCCATTCTTCAGTTGAGACCGTCGGTTGTAGGTAGAGTTTTTTCGCGGAATCATTTACGCGGGCGCAATGTAGGTTGAGGTCGGGCGTAACTCCTTCAAAGGCTCGCGCACCATCGAAAACTAGCGAACACAGCCAAGCGGCGTGAGTGCGCGGCCCCATCAGCGGCACATTGCCCTCGTGCCACTTACCTTCGAAAAACGTCAGTGTCTTGGACCAATTACTTCCGGCAACCAATGAGCCTCCTAGCTATTTATCCGGCGTGAATCGCCTGATTGTTCGCCAAATTGCGCAAGCCGAGCTGGCATCGGCCAACGTAGATGAGATTTCCACATTAACCCCGCTCGAGCGTCATCATCGACGGGAACTCCTACGCCTGAATCTTCCGACCCGTAAATGGGGGTGGATACGTGGTTCGGGAGGAACAACTAAACGAGATTATCTCATTAATGAATGCGATTTTCTTCAGAATTCAGTTATTTTGCGCAATGTTGATAAGTGCTTGTGTGCCAGCAACTTACATTTCATTCATGTGTATCCGTGTGATGGTTAGGGTGAAAACCCAAAAATAGCTTTTTGCTCCAGGAATTCCAGCAACCCTGATTCGCCCCATTCCCGCCCATTGCCGGATTGTTTGTAACCCCCAAAAGATCCGCGGAAATCCACTCGTGCATTATTAACGTGTACGTTCCCCGCGCGAATACGTTTAGCCACTCGTCGCGAATGTTCGAGATCGCCCGACGTCACAAAGCCCGAGAGCCCGTAGATGCTATCGTTGGCAATTCGTAATGCGTCTTCATCATCTTTGTACGCAATTAAGCAAAGCACCGGCCCAAAGATTTCCTCACGCGCAATCGTCATTTGGTTATCTACATTGGCGAACACGGTCGGTTTGGCGTAAAAACCTTTTGGCAATCCTGCTGGACGTCCCGCACCACCCGTAACAAGCGTTGCTCCCTCATCAAGGCCAATCTTGATGAGACTCTGCACTTTTTCGAATTGCGCTTGGCTGGCGAGTGGGCCCAGATTGGTGCGCGCGTCAGATGGATCGCCGACCACCAGTGATTCGGCGGTGCCTCGGGCGATGTCGATGGCAAGCTCCAATTTCGAATCCGGAACCAGCATGCGGGTGGGAGCGTTGCATGACTGACCCGTATTGCGGAAACAGGATTTTACGCCTTCACTGACTGCGCACTCGAAGTCGGCATCCTCGAGAATGATGTTCGCCGACTTGCCACCGAGTTCTTGCGTGACACGCTTTACAGTGCGGGCTGCATTCATGGCCACCGCTACACCCGCCCGTGTGGACCCCGTAAATGAAACCATCGCGACATCAGGATGGGACGCAATTGCTGCGCCTACTGTCGGTCCGTCGCCTTGTATGAGGTTAAATACGCCTGAAGGAACACCTGCTTCGTGCAGTATTTCGGTAAACAAGTGCGCCGAAAGCGGAGCCACCTCGCTCGGTTTCAATACGACAGTACAACCAGCGGCTAGCGCCGGTGCGACTTTGCAGGCAATCTGATTCATTGGCCAGTTCCACGGCGTAATCAGGCCGCAAACTCCTATGGGCTCCCGCCGCATGAGAGTCGGACCCTGGAGCTCTTCGAATTTGAAATACGAAAGAACTCGCGCCATCTCCGCCAGATGCGCCAGCCCCGCAGGAACCTGTGCCGATTTTGCAAATGATATTGGCGCTCCCATTTCGAGGGAAATTGTTCGCGCCAGTTCCTCACTCCTTGACTTATAAAGGTCAATGATCCGCAGCAATAGTTTCAACCGATCGGCGACAGTGGTTTCTGAGTGTGACTCGAATGCTTTTTTTGCCGCGGCAACTGCCGAATGAACGTCGGCCTCGCTCCCCAGCGAAATGGTCGCGATCGGTTCTTCAGTAGCAGGATTGATCACGCTGAAATCGCGCGGTTGAACCGGATTAACCCATTTGCCATCAATATAAAATTGTCGGCAATTATTCATGATTCGTCTTTGAAAATTTGGGGGTGCTGGAATGGGCTTGCGCGCTCGAGTGATTTTGATCCGCGGTTAGCGCAAGAACTGCGAATGCAGTCGCGGCGTCGCTCATAAACTTTCCGGTTTGGGAACTGGCGCTCCTCCGCCTGTTTACTGACGATGCGGGCCAGGAGCCGTCATCCGTATTCTGATTTGTTTTTAGCCAGTTCAATCCGCGTTCGAGGCTGGAATCATTGGAAGGAACACCAGCTTCCTCGAAGACATACGTGATCAGACCGGTTGCTACGCCGTCGCTCTTGCCACCTAGCGGTGTTCCATCTTCTCGCACCCACATATTCAGCAGTGATTTCGCGCTCCAGCCGTTCCAACGCCACGTGATTGACGCAAGTCGCCAGCCGCCATCGCCCTGTTGGCGACCACGAACCTCATCGATAATCGCCTTCTGCTCTACCGATGACAAAAGGCCGGGCAATTTAGTAGAGGCCCACAGCAGAAAAACTCTATTGACGGTTGATTGCGTCGAGCTTTTTTGAATGAGATATTCACGCAACATCGCCAGGTTCGGTTGAATATCTGGTCGAGAGATATATCCACCGGGAGCTGTGCCGACGGCAATCGCTGCCAGAGTTGCGCCATAATACGCGGAGTCGTTTGCCTCCCACGGCTCCTGGTCGAACTGCAACCACGCCCACGTACCTTTTTGCTCGCCGCTTCGCTGTTGCTGCGCCCACATATTGCTAAACGCAGTCAGAGTGTCACCACTTAACTTTCCATCGAGAGAATCATCATGAGCGAGAATCAGCGCGTTGAGTACTGATTCAGTTCCTCGCGATTGGGCGGTTTTGCCGTCGTAACCTGACCCGTCATAGTATGGATCGACTTCGCTCCAAAGCTTTACGCGCTTCCGCACATCGTCGACCAGCGTGCTCTCATCTCTCGATTGATCTTGTTCGGCGAGCGCTTCGCGAAGCACAGGTCGGGTGAGGGCGTAGGGAAGTGCGGTATGGCACGAAACACAAAAGGTGCCATGATCGCGCGCTGAGCCTGGCCAGTTCGTCCACCATTGCTCTCGCGCGTCGAGATAATTCGCCGCTTTTTTGAGGTCAACTTTCTGATCGGTGCTCGCCTTTCGACGGGAGCACGAGGACACGAACAGGGTACTGACGGCCACAAGAAGCACGCCGAGGCTTCGAAAGGCAATGACAGCAATCTGACCCGCAGATTTATTTGAGTGCTTCAAAACTCACCTGGATCTCGTATTGGGTGCTGGACGGAGGGGGGAACCGTGTTTCTCGAATATCTCACAAATTAACTCCTGCTTCAACGTATTCAGATCGCCGGGTTCGGGTGGCTCACATCGCGAATCTTGGGAACAATGCCCAACCATCGGCACAGGAATAGTGTTGCTCTCTCAAGCAGTTGTCGGGCAAGCAGCACCAGCCATGCAGCTTTGCCGCCAGAGTAAGACTTTGCCGCATACCACAGTGAAATGATCATTCGAAAGCGCGCTCGATTGCTCATTCGAATCCTAATTCCAGTAGCATCGATCACAGCGTATGCTGGGCTTTGCAGGTACCCAGAGCTAATATCTTTACGAAAACACTTAAACAACGATCGCGGAACAAGGTGCTGAACTGCGGCTTCTGGCGTGAATAGTGGGATTTCACCCGCCCTCAACAGGTTGACCAGAAGAAGCGTATCTTCACCTCGCGGCGCCTTAGGATCGAACAAAGGAATGTGCACGTCCGAAGTCAAACGGCGAACCGCGAATCCAGCCGTATTCGCATACCGGATGTGGCCATCGCTCTGAAGCGACTGTTGCTGAAGAACTGTCAACCGCAAGTGCTCCGCCCTGCCAGTAAGCACCGAAGGGTCACCGATGAGTCGAAGCTGAAAATAATTCTCTTGGGGGAATCTCGTTGCGGCGGTAGTCACCTTCGAAAGGCAATTCGCTTGCACCCGGCAATCAGCGTCGATGAATAGTAGGAGGAGGCCCTTGCAGGCACGGATGCCAGAATTCCTAGCCTCAGAAATTCCCTTGTGTTCTTGTTCGAGAATTTTCAGCGGAAGATGATTACACCACTGCCGAATGAATTCCGGACAGGATTCGTCACTACCATCATCTACAACGATTATTTCGAGGGCAGTTCCTGTTTCTAGTGAAAGCGCCCTGAGGCAACCGTCGAGCATCTTCCAGTCGTTATAGACCGGGATGATGACGCTTAAGGTCGGTTCTGCTTCAGAGATGTTTTGTGCAAGCCCCATCGGGTACCGGGCTATCCTTGATCGTGCCACACTCTCCAGATCACATTCGCGCCATCATCGGAAATCAGCAGCGAGCCATCACTTGCCACTGCAACTCCTACCATTCGTCCGTACACATCTTTGCCGAGAGGATCTGGAACGAAGCCTGAGAAGAAGACCTGCGGCTCACCGGAAGGGGTGCCCTGCCGGAACGGTACGAAGACCACCTGGTATCCAGTTCTACTGCGTCGGTTCCACGAACCATGTTCTGCAATGAAAGCTCCATGCCGATAGCTTTCGGGAAATTGCTGCTTTTCGTAAAACGCAAATTGTAATGGAGCCACGTGCGGCCCCAAGAGTACGTCCGGACTTATGGTGCGCTCGACAAGATCCGGCCTGCTCTTTACCCGGTTATCTTCGTGTTTGCCTAAAAACGCATAAGGCCAGCCGTAGAATCCCCCGTCTACCACATGAGTAAAGTAGTCCGAAGGCACATCTTCTCCCAAGTCATCGCGCTCGTTCACGCTGGCCCACAATTGCCGCGATTCCGGATTGAAAGCAATTCCCACCGCATTGCGAAGCCCTGCGGCATAAATCCGCATACCGCTTCCATCAGGATTCGCAATCAGAATCGCCGCGCGCCTCGGATCAGATTCGATCGACTCATTGGTGCGCGATCCAACGGAGATAAACATCTTTTGCCCATCAGGGTTGAACGCTAAGGAACGCGTCCAATGCTGGTTGTATCCCAGGCCAGGCAGACTCAATATATGTTCTGCGTTCCCTAATCGTTTCGAGGTTTCGGGGTCATACCGAAACCGCAGCACCTCATCCGTATTTGCGACGTAAACATAGTTATCGTGAAACGCAATGCCAAATGGCAGAGTCAAATGATCGGCGAACGTCTCGCGCGAATTCGAATCGCCGTTTGAGGACTCGTGCAATACGATCACTTCGCCTGCTCCAGAATCCGCCACGAAAAGATCCCCATTCGGAGCGACTGCCAACCAGCGAGGACGGGTAAACCCCTTAGCGAAGACCGAAACTTTGAATCCAGCTGGTACTTGGGGTCTAAAGTTGGATGGCGGCCCGACGATAACAGGGTCGTTATCCGTGCGAAAAAGTCTGGCGATAACTCGCGCGCGCCAACCATGCCAATTGGAAATCGCTAAGACGCTGCCGAGCGCAATTACTGTGACTAGCAAGACGAATATGGCTTTTACCAACCGCTTTAGACTGGTAATGACTCCACCTTGCATTTCACGGCCAGTATAGCGGAACCTCCTGTAAGATCATTCCGCTCACGCCAGAAAGAATCACCCGGGTAGATAATGGGGAACTTTGACCAAAACTGGAATACTCCTCCATCCCCGATCCAGCTGGCACCAAGCGAGATTCATCTCTGGCGCGTAGATCTGGCCTCAAGCCCTACTGGGAACAGTCCAAAGGAAGGCCTCCTCAGTGATGACGAGATTGCACGCGCGAAGAAATTCCATTTTGGCCGCGACAGGGAAGCCTTTGTTCGTGCTCGGGGGGCTTTGAGATGCATTCTGGCGCGTTATGTGCCATACCCGCCTGATAAAATCAGATTCTTCTACCAACCAAATGGAAAACCCGAGCTCGCCACTGCACAAAATAATATTGGTTTAAATTTCAATCTTTCACACTCGGGAGACCTTGCAATTATCGGCGTGACTCTTGGCCGCCGAATTGGAGTAGACGTCGAACGTTATCGTAACCTTGAGTTTCTCGAAATCGCTCGACGGTATTTTTCTTTGTCCGAATCTCGTCAGTTGACCGCACTGCCGCCGAATGAGCTTAAAGAAAATTTCTTTGCCTGCTGGACGCGCAAAGAGGCGTTTCTGAAGGCGCTTGGCGAAGGGATAGGAGTTCTGCTTCCGTGTGTCTCAGTAACCGTGGCACAGTTTGAATCTCCCAAGTTAATCGAGTTCCAGGGAAACGCTGATGCTCCCCTCCACTGGTCGTTGACCGATACCCAGGTGTCCGAAGGCTACGCCGCGGCTCTGGCCTTCGAGCGCGGACCTGTGAAAATCCAACACTATATCCCTACTGAATAAAGCCGCATTCGTCGGCTCGCTCATCCTGGGATGCATGGACGAAGGGTGCAGGCTTAGATCGATCACATTAGAATCGCTAATTTCAATGAAGAGAAATTTCAACGTACTGGGAGATCCTAAAAAGGCCAAGGCCCTATGCATCACCATTGTGGTCGCTGTTCTGCTGGCAACGCTTTGGCCGCTTGATCCCTTTCCTCGAAATGGCGTCACTTGGCTGAAAGGGGCTAACGGGATCAAGTTCGAAAAAGCGGGCATCGCGATGAGCCACGAGGCCTTATCGTTGCCAGAAACATCTGGTCAGAATGCCTACAGTTTGGAAATTTTTGTGCGACCTGCTAACAATAAATTCTCCCAAACGATAGCAGCTTTTTTTAATCCCAAATCGGGAAGGGAATTGCTGGTGAAGGAGTGGATCGACGGGTTATTTGTGACCCAAGACCCGTCAGTCCGCTACGACAAGAGCGGAACAATCAACTTTTATGTTCGACATGTTTTTCATCCCGGAACGCTCGTTCTTGTGGCAATTTCTTCAGGTCAGAGCGGAACGGTTGTCTATGTGAATGGTGCGCAAGCCGAGTACTTCCCTAATTTTCAAATTACACGCGGTGACTTGTCTGGGGACCTAGTGCTCGGGACATCACCCATTGCATATCAGCCGTGGAGGGGGGAAATCAGGGGTCTGACGGTCTATACAAAAGAACTCACCCCCGCCGAGGCTTCCCAACACTTTCTCACATGGACGCAGTCTAGCCGTGGTCAGTCAGCAGAGATGGAAGGCGTGATCGCTCGCTATACCTTCACTGAGAGCGCCGGAAGACAGATTCACAATGAAGCTGCCTCTGGACCGGTTCTCTGGATACCGCCAACTTTTCGTATTCCGGATAAGCCGTTCTTAGAATCTCCGGCAAAAGAATTCCGGAGTAGCGGGAGCTATGCATCCGAGGCAGTAACTAACGTCGTGGGATTTGTACCAATCGGTGTGGTTATCTTCTGTTACGTTGCTTGGACGAGAAATCGTTGGAAGGCGCTTTTTTCCACCATAGCTCTCTGCGCTTTATTAAGCTGTGCTATTGAGATTTTGCAGTACTACATTCCAAAGCGAGGTTCCGGAATTACCGACATTATCACCAATACAGTCGGCGGTGCTCTGGGAGCGTTGCTGACGCAATGGAGCCTCGTCCGTAGATTGCTAGAGCAGATCGATATCTTGCCGAGTGTTGAATAGTGATCACGTTGTGGAACAAGTCCAAATACATACCACATTGCGGCGACGCGAGGAACAGCAGTTTTGACGGTCACTCCGAGAACCTTGCAAGCAAGCAGCGATTCCGGGACCGGTGGTTGAACGTGCTCCGACCGCGCCTTATTTATTACAGGACGATGGTTGCTTTGTGGCGGAGACAAAATTCGTCCAGTGATCGCAATTCTATTCCTCTGAGGTTCTAATTCATGCATATTCTCCACGTTGTCGGCGCACGCCCGAACTTCATGAAAGCGGCGCCGGTGCTGCATGCGCTGCGGGACGTTGGCGCGAGGCAAACGCTGGTTCATACCGGGCAGCACTACGACCGCAACATGTCGGACGTATTTTTCACTCAGTTGGAAATCCCCGAACCGGATGTGAACCTTGGGGTCGGCTCCGGCAGCCATGCGCGGCAAACCGCGGACATTATGACGGGTTTCGAACCTGTCGTGCTCGAGCGCAAGCCCAACATCGTGCTGGTCTACGGAGACGTCAATTCTACTGTCGCTGCTGCACTGGTGTGCGCGAAATTGGGTATCAAAATTGGCCACGTGGAAGCCGGGCTGCGGTCGTTTGACTGGACCATGCCCGAAGAGATCAACCGCGTTGTTACGGACCGGCTGGCAGACTTTCTGTTCACCCCGTCAGAAGACGGAGACGCGAACCTAAGAAAAGAGGGAGTTCCAGAAGAAAAGATCCATTTCGTCGGCAACGTAATGATCGATTCGCTCGTGCGCCTGCTGCCGGTTGCATCGGAAGTTCCTAAGAACGGCTATCCCGATCGATATGCATTAGTCACGCTTCATCGGCCTTCGAACGTCGACGACGGCAATTGCCTCAGGAGCATCCTGGAGTCTTTGCGCGAGATCAACCGCAGCCTTGACGTTGTTTTCCCAGTTCACCCGCGGACCCGACAGCGGATCGCCCAGTTCGGGCACACGGCCGGAAATCTGCATCTTCTCGATCCTTTGCCTTATATCGAATTTCTGGCCCTACAGCAGAGGGCGGCGGTGGTGATCACAGATTCGGGCGGCATTCAGGAAGAAACCACATATCTGGGCGTGCCGTGCATAACCTTACGCGAAAACACCGAACGCCCGGTGACGGTCACCATGGGCACCAATGTCATCGTGGGACAAGACCGGGAAAAGCTCAGGGAGGAACTAACGAAAGTCGTCGCGGGTGCCGGCAAAAAAGGTGCTATACCTCCTCTTTGGGACGGTAAAGCTGGTGAACGGATTGCCAAATTGCTGAAGACTCTCGAGCTGTAATCGGATTCGCAAGGTCGCGCCATTCGCACACCTTCCTGGCGTGCTAAGTGATTCTAGACATTCTGCTTATGGCACAAAAGTGGCGTATGCAGCCGCTTGCAACAGTCGCAAAAATTATCAGGCTTGACAGAAAAAGGAACTCCAATACATTTGCAATTGGAGGATTGCGATGCGCCCTCGTCTCGGCGGAGTACTGACTCTACTAGCGGTTATTGCATTCGCACCGAATGTCCTGGCGGACTCATACACGTATAGCACTTCGGGATGCTTCAGCTATGGTACGTGTTCGAGCAATGGCGATTCCAGCGTGGGCTTTACCGACATACTGGGCGCGGATGCGACCCTAAGTTTCACCAGCACGTCAACTAGCACTTCAGGAACATCGTTTTCCCTGGGTTCTTTCGATCTCACGTCCCTTCCTGGAATCTCGGTTTACAAGGGCACCTTCAAACTTAACGTGGACTTTACTGATCCAAATGCGGCTGGGAGCCCGTTGGTGGCGTCAGTTTTGGGAGGTGTACTGGTTAATGCAGGCGGCGCGATCATCACCTTTGCACCGGGTTCAGAGCTTTTCACCTATCCGGGTGGCAGCTTCACTCTTGATCTGACCGCGAACCCAATCGTGATCAATCGCTTGAACCAGGCCTTTTCGTTAAATGCAACAATCGTTGGAATGCCGGAAGGTTCCAGCCTGGCGATGCTGGGCATCAGCGGGCTCTTGCTTGTGGGAGCTTTCTTTAAAAAGTTAGCCCCTTTGGCGACTAGCAAGGTTTGTTAGTTGGCCGATCCGCTTTTGATAAGAAATATTTTCAAAAAAAAGCCATTCCTAAACTGGAATGGCTTTTTTATTGCTCGGAGAACAAGCGCCTGCTTCCGCAAGGCAATAATTATTACCAGGGAGTCTGTGATCCAAAGTTGAGTTATGGACGGAGACCGCAGCCATTAACAGGATCGATAAAGACGCAGGTAGTTTGGCAGCTTCTCTTCATGGTTTTCCGACCGGGAAGTCGTTGGGCGTCTGTGCTGGTCTGTTTTTTCTTTCTGTGATTTTCGCATGGATTCCACTAACCAGCACCTTGAAACTGGCAGCCGAAAATGCGGAATACACTCACATTCTGCTGGCCTTACCCATTAGCTTGGCCCTCATTTACGGTGGTTGGGAAACGGTTCGAATGCAAATTACAAGCCGGACGAGGCGAGGCTTAACTCTCTTCGTTCTCTCCCTGCTAACCACATTTTTTATTCTTCTGGCGCGCCTGATGACCCCAGATCTTCGCCTGTCGTTTGAAATGCTGGCGCTCATCACCTGGTGGATTGGTATTTTTGTTTTCGCCTTCGGGCCGGCCGCATCCCGCACTGTTCTTTTTCCATTGTGTTTTCTGTACTGGATGGTTCCGATGCCAGAGTTTTTTCTGGGGGCCATCGTCCGGCTGCTGCAGAATGGGTCTGCGTTCTGCACACAATTATTTTTTACCACTGCTGGCGTACCGGTACTTCGGGACGATCTTCTATTGTCCATTCCGGGGCTAACAATCGAGGTGGCAAGGGAGTGCAGCAGTATTCGCTCAAGCATGATGCTGCTAGTCACGACCATGGTGTTGGCACAACTCTTCGTGCGCTCCCCGATAAGAAAGGCGCTAGCGGTTGCGATTGCAATACCGCTTTCGGTCGCCAAGAACGGGCTGCGAATTTTCACGATCGCAATGTTGGGAACGCGGGTGAATCCTGGGTTCTTGCACGGGCATCTTCACAGGCAGGGAGGAATAGTGTTCTTTCTTATTGCTTTGCTGATAATGGTGCTGTTTTTGTGGGTGCTGGGCAGGTCGGAGAAACATCGGTTACCAAACGCAGCGGCCCGTGCAACCGCATAAGCTATCAACAACTCTGCTCGCCGAAATTGGCCGGTCGTAAATCTTACGGAATCGCTGCACTCGCCTCGTTCGAATAAGAGCTTTCCAAGTTGTTCGAATCTACGGCAGTCGAAACATAAAAATACGTTGTGCCTGATTGCAGCGATGCGTCGGTGTAAGACGTTCCTGGCAGCAGAGCCGAGTTGAGCAGAGAATAAGGGCCGCCCGACTGTGTTCCGCGGTAAATGTTATAGCCGACTACGGTTGAGGTGCTCGGGTCCCAGGTGAGCGCCACAGTGTGGGTAGACGCGCCCTGCGTTCCGTCTCCAGTAAACCCTTGCTTCAGGGAGGCGTCGGTAGCATTGCTGCTGAAAGAGATGCTTCCCGACGAAGTTCCAGATGTCGCTGGAGTGAAGGTGACCGTATACTTTGTGCTCTGTCCTACTGTGACAGTCGCGGGGAAAGTGATACCGCTGACTGCATAGCCCGATCCGCTCCAGGACGCCGACGAAACCGTAACGTCCACGTTCGTCGCTGTCAGCGTTCCGCTCAAAGAGGCCGAGCTGCCCATGGCGACGTTCCCGAAATTGAGCGTTGAAGGCGAGACGGCCAGCGTGCCCTCGGAGGGCGGAGCCGTTACAACCTGATTATTCACGCCAGACGAAACGCCGGCGCAACCAGCAAGGAGGGCGACACTAGCCAGCGCCAGCAAAGTTCCTAGCAGCCGCAGTTCTGAGGTTCTCATTCTTTCCATGAGAGGATTATCGGTCCCAGCACGACTAGGGTCGAGAGAACCAAGATTCATAGCCGCTCTCACGGCTCTTATTGCACCTTAGTAAGCGGACGACAGCGGAACGGGGTACTAAAGTAACGCGACGACACCTCGAACGAATTGTGACCAGATGTTAGATCGTTAACGAGAGAGATTGCAAGCTACAAACCTGTTCGAAACCTTCAATTTGTACTCGGAAGTACATGGAAACTAAGACGCCAGAGAGTTTCATGGCCGCTGACCAGGCCTGCCTACTGGAATCTTTCAGGTCAATTTATCTTCCCTGCGCCGCGGCAAAGTCTTGCACACCGGGTAACGCACCTAGTAACCGCGTTTGGCACTAACGGGCCATTTTTCAGTCATTTAGCTTCCGCAATAATGGCTGAAATCGGTAGTACGATTGCCGATGAGAAATAGTCCATCCCCCGGACTAGCACCAAAGAGCGGTCACCCTCATATGCCAAATATTCGCGTCGGGATGTACTTGTGTGTAAGGGCCGTCGGGGTAATTCTACTCGCATGCCTGGCTTTGCCCGCCCTGGCTCAGAACCAGATTCCGGATGGGAACCTGATCGCTTTTACCCCGGTGGCTGTGCAGCCGGTGATCGCGGTGCAGCCCTTCCTGCCGCAGGCGCCGTTTCCGCACAAGTTCTGGGACCGGGAAAATCGCCTTCTCTTTGCCACCACCGCGGCCATGTGCGCTGCTGATTTCAGCGTGACGCACATGAACCTCTCGAACGGAGGCAGGGAATTGAACCCGCTTGTGCGCCCGTTTACCGTTAACAGCGCAACTTTGGCGACGAACTTCGCCGGACAAACCGCGGGAGTGATGGCCCTCAGTTATCTGTTCCATCGCACCGGACACCACAGGCTTGAACGCCTGGCTCCATTGGCGAATGTGGCCACGTCGGCATTTGCGGTCACCTACGGATTGTCTCATCGCTAAGGGGCATAACGAGGAGGCAGGAGAGACTTTCTTCTCTTGTCCACAAACCGAGTGCAGTTTTAAACTTGATTGCAGGCAACTTGTTTCGAACCCAGATAACCTCTGATTTTGCCCACCCCCAACTCACGTGTGGATGTCAACACGGAGCGCAAATCAAGTTTTGAGTCATAGAGATTTTTTCTTCATGGAGTGAAGCCTAGATGAGCACTGAAATAGTATCGGCAGGTGTATTTTCTGAATTCAAGAACAGAATCGAAACCCGACAGGCCCGAGTGGGCATTATTGGCCTCGGCTACGTCGGACTCCCTCTGGCGCTCTTGTACGCCGGTGAAAAATTCCAGGTGACAGGTTTCGACATCGACCAGTCCAAAGTTGATTCGCTGACAAAAGGGAAGTCCTACATTTATCGGATTCCCAACGAGGAGGTTCAGGAAGGCCGCGCCAAAGGGTTGGTGGCCACTTCTGAGTTTGCGAAGCTCGCACAAATGGATGCGATCATTATTTGCGTGCCCACGCCGCTCAACGAATATCACGAACCGGACCTCAGCTTCATAACCAACACAGGACATGCCATCGCGCCACACCTGCGTGAAGGGCAACTGGTGGTGCTCGAAAGCACCACTTATCCGGGTACAACTGAAGAAGTCTTGATACCCATTCTGGAGCGTGAAAACCGGAACGGTCTGAAGGCCGCGCGTGGCGATTCCTCCGACAGCCGAGGTGTTTTCTATGTTGCTTTTTCGCCCGAACGAGAAGATCCCGGTAATACGAGCGTTGCACGACGCGATATTCCTAAAGTAGTCGGCGGCTTGAATCCGCAGGCGAGTGAACTGGCTGGCCGCCTTTACGGCGCGATCTTCAATCGGACAGTTCCTGTCTCTTCACCGGCAGTTGCGGAGATGACCAAGCTGCTTGAAAACATCTATCGCTGCGTGAATATCGCTCTGGTGAATGAACTGAAACTCTTATGTCTGCGGATGAATCTGGATATTTGGGAAGTCATCGAAGCCGCTTCCACAAAGCCGTTCGGTTTCCATCCTTTTTATCCAGGGCCCGGACTGGGCGGACATTGCATTCCCGTCGATCCGTTCTATTTATCGTGGAAAGCCAAGGAATGGGATTTCCGTACCCGCTTCATCGAGCTGGCGGGCGAAATCAATATCAACATGCCATATCATGTTGTTGCTTCGGTTTCGTCAGCGCTCAATCAGCGTAAGAAATCCCTGAATGGAGCGCGTGTGCTGCTGTTGGGCATGGCGTACAAGAAGGATATCGACGATCTGCGTGAGTCTCCCGCTTTGACCGTCGTGGAGCTGTTGCATCGTGAGGGCGCCGAAGTGAGTTACAACGATCCATACATTCCTTTTGTCGGTCGGGGGCGCAAGTACGACCTGCAGATGACGAGTGCTCCGCTCGAAAATTTGCAACAGTACGATTGCGTGCTAATCCTCACCGATCACTCCTGCTACGACTATCAAAAAATCGTCGCCGAGTCGCAGCTGGTCGTCGATTCGCGAAAAGCAACGCGCGGCATTCAGAGTCCGAAAATCGTACACTGCTAAGCGCCGTCGATTGCATCAGCAAACAAAAAGGGGAAACACTGCCGCTCGGTGTTTCCCTTTTATTTTGTCCCATTTTCTCTGAGGGAGCGATCACACTCTACGGAATTGGCACCTGCACCTGATTTGAATAGGCACTTTCTTGGCCGCTCGAGTTCACTGCGGTCGTCACGTAGTAGTAAGTCGTCGATGAGGAGACACTGCTATCGGTGTAGGCCGTTGCCGTATCCGGCGCGCCATTCAATTTCGTGTAGGGACCGCCAGATTTGCCTCCACGGTAGACGTTGTAGCCGGCCACTTTTGACGTGCTCGGACTCCAGTTTAAGTCGACCGAGTGCTGCGTGGGCGGAGTTGTGGACACCCCGGTGCCGCTTAACGATTCCGATAGCGTTGCATCAGACGCAGTGCTTGCAAACGAAATCGTTGCCGAGGCAGAGCCGCTGCTCTGCGGCTTGAAGATGACGGAGTAGGAAACGCTCTTGCCGGACGCTATCGTCGTGGGCAGGGTGATTCCCGAGAGGACAAATTCCGCGCTGTTGCTGCCCGCCGAGTTCACCGTTACATTGCTTCCACTGGCGGTGAGTGTGCCGCTCTTGCTAACACTCGACCCTACGTTCACATTGCCGAAGCTAACACTCGCGGGCGACAAACTGAGTTGACCTTGCGACCCCCCACTGCCGGTCAACCCGACAGAAGCAAGACTCGCTCCAGAAGAGCTCAACGCCTTCAGGGTGCCATTAACAGTTCCAGTCGCCGTCGGATCAAAGGCGACCTTGAACGTATAGCTTTGCCCGGCGGGCAGGGTCAGAGGTAGGGACAAATTTTGAACTGCAAAAGCTGATGCGTTTGTACTGATGCTGGAAATTTTTGCCTGCACCGTCCCAGTGTTTTTCAGGCTCAACGGCAATGTTGCAGTGCTTCCAATTTGAACGCTGCCAAATGAAAGGCTGGAGGGGCTCGGCGATACTTTCATCGAGGACTGCGTTGCTCCTCCTCTCCCGTTCAAACCCAGCGTCCCTGCCTGCCCCCAGTTGAAGAAGACAGTTCCTGTTGTATAGGAAGTGGACGAGGGGGCAAATTTGACAGAAATCCAAACGCTGTGACCTGGCGCCATTGTCAACGGTAGCGAGGGATATGAAACCGTGAAATTTGCCTGACTGGAGTGAACTCGCTGCAGGATTAAATTGGATGAACTCTGGTTGGTCAATTTTGCGTACATGGTTCGCGTACTACCGAGGGTCACCTGACCGAAGGGCAGGGTGGAGGGGTTCAATGCCAACGCCGAGGCCTGGGCCGATTGATAACCCGTACCCAAGATCAATACCGCGACCATAGCGAAGAAGACAGAGTCCGACTTCAGGTGGGGGAGGCTCATAAATCAAGTTTGAGGGCGAGTTGCCGCAGGGCACAGGTCTCACTAGTGCAATTGCACTAATGAGTAGGACATCGGCCTTGACGAGGCGTTCACCCTGCTGGACGCGGCATTTGGCCGTATCTGCACCGGTTTCAAATGGTCGACGAAAGGGAAGTCCGAGATCCCAAGTCCGAGCAAAATAATTTTCAACAGCTGTAGAAATGTTGGAATCGGACAATGTGAGCGGCTAGCAGGGACTAAGACTTGAGATAGCGAATCGAAACTCGCCGTTAGCGCACGACGATCGAGCTCATTGGCGTTTCAGGACCATGAGTGGATCACCAAACAGGATGAAAGTTTTCCTTACATCCTCATCGGCAACGCCGGATTTTGCAGACAGCACTGCATCTCCCAACGTGAGTGATGGTTGCGAGAACAGCGTTTGCACCAGTGCCTGATTCATTTGGAATTGCGGATCCGGCGCGGTCAACCCGGAAGACGCCCATACCGCCACCGCGCCGCCATTCTGGGCGAGCATCAACGCAGTCGCAAGGCCTTCGGTGTACACGTCGTGAAAGAAGCCATTCAGGCAGTTCATGATCACGAAGACGGGCAGCTTGCTCCCGTTTGTAAGAGATGCCGCGGCCGCATCGTCAAATAAATCATCGCCCGACCATATTTCAACCGAACCGTGACCACTGTAGTTGACCAATAGCTCTCCGCTTTGGATGGCCGCGAGCAGGTTCTGCCGCGCCACCGACGGCCCAAGGACGCCGGCAAAAACATCCGTCACATTCATCGTTGAGGGCAGCAGCTTCTGAATTGAGATCAAGCCTTGCGAGAAGCTGAGCGTCGGATCATCTACGTCAGCCACCATCACCGCTTGATTGGTCCAACTTCCAACCGCGCCGCTGGCATAGTTCACGATCTTCGTCACCATCGTCTGCATGTCGGAGCTGGTACGTCCTGGCAGACGGCCGGTAGCGATCTGTGCGAAGCCCGTATTGTCGAAGTCAGAAAACCAGTCATCAGAAGCAGTTTTCAGTTCGGATGTAACCACGATCTTTGTCGGCACGAAATCGAGGAAGCCGAAACCAAGATAATTGCGCGGATCCACCGACGCACCGCCTGCCAGCAGCAGATAGCGGGGTTTGTTCTTCCAGGCGTGCGCGGCGGTTCGCAGGAACTCCTTTATCGCGTAAGGCGATCGCTCACCAAAATTAAATTCGTCATAAACCTGGTTAACATCGAGCAACGCAACCGATCTGCCTTCGGCCTGGCGCAAAGCTGCGAGTGGCTGTACCTGCCCGACGAAATCGGGATACGTGACTATCACGTCTTCAGCCCCGCGCTGCACGTCGTGCAACGCGGAAGGTTGGTGTACCGCATATGAAACCGGGTTTGCCAACTGGTCATTGGCGAGAGCGAGAAACGTGTGCTTGCCCCGTGAAACCCACGGCACGGTCGCCGATAACGTGTATCCTCCATTTCCGGCGCTCGTTCTAAAGTTCACCAGAACCGGGCGTTGCGGGTTCGTGATATCAACCAATCGCGCGGGCGGTTGAATGAAACCGTTGACCTCGACGCTCTCTCCTTCATCGGCGGTGAACTTCAACAAATCGGACTCCGCCGTAAGCGTCTGCGGGAAACTCACATCGACGTAGTCAACAAGGCTTAAATCGTTCGTACCCTGCTGAGCCGTGAACGTGATCGTGTTGGCTCCATCGGCCAGAACTCCGGCTGGAATTTCGAACGTCGCTCTGCCTTCGTTCTGTCCTTCGAAAGACAGGTCACCGAGCGTGGCACCGTTCAGAGTCACAGTTATGTCATGGTCCTGATTATCTGTGACGCCTTGCAGTACTACTTCCATGGAACCTTGTCCCGGCGCGGCGTTCGCAATATCCAGATTCAAGACGGCAGAAGTGGGAGAGATCAATGGGCCGAAGAAATTATCGGTGTTCTCATGCAGCAGCGCGGCGAAATACGTGGTCCGCGGTTTTAGCTCGACCGTCTGGATGAAGCTCTGCTCCAGCGGACCGGCGCTGCCGCCTGGCCCGGCGTCTGTAATGCGCAAGCCCGGGCCGTTGCTCACGGTCAACCAGTACACCCGCTGGCCGGAGTACGGCGTATCAATTGCGGTGCCGTAGAACTCCATAGCGGATTGCGGGCCGAATTCCGCACCCGGCCCAGTGATTCTGATCGGTTGCTCAATCCCTTCGGCGAAAAGGTGTAGCGATCGGCTATCGACGTTCGATCGCAGTCCCGCGGCTGCCAACTGTGGTTGTGTAACCCGGTACCACCCTTCATGACCGACAAGAATCTTGACCGCAGGCTGCGACGCCAGTTGAAAACCAACGTTGCGACGGTTTGCAAACGGCTCAGGGTGAGCGATGAATTCACGCATGTGACTTTCGCGCTGAGAGGCGATACCTGTCTGAGCACCAGGCATACGCGAAGACGAGGTGTGTGCGAAATCCGAAATTGTTCTTGCCTGAGTTACAGCTTGCGAACTCACGCCAAGTCGTCCCTGGGCCGAAATTGGGCCGTGCATGGTGCGCGTTCCATTCAGGTCTACATCTTCCAGCCAATACAGAGCGCCAGGCCGCGGCGAACGATCAATCCACGCATACCTCTTTGCGCCGTGACGCTCCAGCCCCTCGCGCATCATCAGCGCCGAGCCTGATATTAATGACGGATTCAGTTGCACCCGTTCGCCTGCACTTTCGCGATAGACATTGAATCCCAGGTTGTGAAGCTCGCCTCCGCTCTTCCATGAAATCACGACAGCGCTGCCGTTTTGTTGCGCGATGAACGAATTCAGGTGAACGCTTGTGGGGCCTTCGATCGCTATTGAAGCCGTCGCCGTATTATTTGTCGGATTTGGATCAGGCGTGCCGCTGGAATCGACAATGGCGGTATTCACCGCCTCTGAATAAGCAGTACTCGCGGTTGTATTGACCGTTATGGTTGCGGTTGCGCCGGAATTGAGCGCGGTCAATGTGCAAGTAAGAACGCCACCGCTTGGGGCCGGACAGCTGCCTCCGCTTCCGCCGCTCACTGACGAGGAAATGTAAGTCACCTGCGCCGGAATGACATCCGTGATTGTGATGTTGCTGGCGTTTGACGCCCCATTATTTCTAACCGTGATCGTGTAGGTGAGCGCGTTGTTCACGAGCACCGGGCTTGGAGCACCGCTCTTTGCAATCGAGAGATCCGCGCACGCTGCGTTGAAATGCGGTCCAGGACTTGATACCAGCGAGACTCCGCCGGTTGTAGTTCCGACTATTCCTGCGCTCGCTCCATAATTTAATCCGGTGGTGTTGAGAGTTACTCCTGGTGCGCCGCCATTCGAGGTCGCTGTGACTGCGGACGCAGCGCCGCCCGTGTACAGAATCACGCCGCCGCCGCCGCCACCCCCAGGACCGTGACGATCAGCATTCAGTCCATTTTGAGTGCCACCGTTATTAGAATCCCAGGCGTCGCCGCCGCGTCCACCGTTTGCGTTTAGCGTGACCGTCGATGTCCCGCCCGTAACCGTGCCCCAGAGGAAAGCAATGCTTCCACCGGCGCCGCCGCCGCCGCCGCCATCGTTGGGTGTGTTGTTGTAGGCCCCGAAACCGTTCGCATCGATCGTGACATTGCCGGTGATGGTCGCGGCCCGGATCATCACAATTCCCCCGCCGGGCGCCCCGCTACTCGAACTGAAATTCGAATTGTTGTTGCTGGTGCCCGCACCGCCTCCGCCGCCCATCACCAGGCGGCTAACACCTCCTGGAAACGGGCCCCCTCCGACTCCGCCGATTGCGAGGTTGGTGTTCCATGAGTCGCCGCCTTGCCCACCAGCTCCGCCATTCGCTCCGCCACCTCCGCCGGAGTTCTGGTCATTGGCGCCAGCGCATGCCGGATTCGCCGCGGGACAAGCAGGATCTGCATCGGTACCGCCACCGCCTGCATTTCCAGGAGCTCCGCGCGCCATGCTGCCGAGTGGATACCCCTCCGCAAAGGCTTGGCCTGTGCTCGCAACTGTGCCTGCCGTTACGACCCCCGCGGCACTAGTGGTTACGTCCTCTATCCACCTCGGGGTTCCCGCAATGCCTTCGCCCTTTGAGCCGTCTGCTCCTGCCACCGCCGTAAGAGTTGTCGTGTTATAGGCCGCTGGCGCGGTGAACAGGTAATCTGTGTTCGCCGGCTCTCCACCTACGAGGGCCGCTCCCACTTGCTTCAACCCCGCCGCGCCACGAAATCCTTGACCACTCACGTCAACGGTTGCGCCGTTCAGAGTCAATGTGCCGGTCACGTTTAACGCGAGAACTCCGCCGATCGAGCCATTCCACGGCGTCGCCGTAAGGTTCGTTGTGTTGCTCAGAGTTGCGCTCGAATAATTCGGCACCCACACTACTTGGAAATTACGTGCGCCTTGCGCCGCACTCGCCCCCGCGTGGGTGTATGTATAAAGAAGACCGCCGCCCGGCCCGGCCGCTTGCACGGTCAGCGCTCCGGTCCCCGCCGTGTAACTGACTACAGTGGCGAACTCATAGACGCCAGAGCCATTCAGGTTGGAAGAACCTGCCCCGCTGATTCCATCGCCATATTGGGAATTGTTACTTGTGTTGATGGCGGCGTCCTGCATCTGGATGATCAGGACCAGGTCGCCGCCTGCCAGAGTATGGCCGCCAGTCGGCGTTCCTAAAGTGAGTGCTGTTGATCCCGCGTTTACAGTTGCCGCCCCGGGATAGTACGTATTGATTACCCCGCTGATTGTGTTTCCGGCAGCACCCGCGCCCGAGAAGCATTGGTCAAATTCGGAGTAAGACACCGTGGTTGCAGAATCATTTGCCGAATTCAGGTCCGTTGATCCTGAAGTCGCACTGGAGCTTAACGGATACCCGCCGGGCGCGCTGGGAGTTGCGGTAATCGTCACCGTCGCGCTGGTTGCAATTGATGTCCATGTGCAATTCACTCCCGTGCAACTTCCACCCACGCCACCTGCGGGGGTTGCCGAGACGAGCGTCAATCCCGGTGCGAGGGTATTCGTAAGACTGACCGCAGTTGCTATATCGGGGCCGTTGTTGGTCACCGTGACCACGTAAGTGACGTTGGCGGGAAATTGCGACGATGATCCACTCGAGGTCACCCTCAAATCCGCCTGCACTGGCTGGATCGAGACTGCGGAAACCGACCAGCTGGCATTGGCACTTAGATTTTCGGACATTGCGACGCTGGCTGATCCCGCGCGCGTCGAACCAAAACCATAGACACGCGTAGCTGCAGTGCCGCCAGCAGAGTTCAGGCCCCATTGTGCCGTCTGCACCGCTGTATTGGCCGGAGTTGCGGTAACACCATTGCTTGCGGCGAGCGTGTCAAGCACGTAGTCGTCGGGGCCGCTGATTACATCGACCCACGTGTTGTCGCTGTTGGTGCCAGCACTGTCATTGGAAGCGTAAGTACGGATAGGAGTCGTTTGATCGGCGCCTGTAAATGTCGTCGCATCGGCGACCGTTCCTACAGGGGCAAATCCGCCTGTGGCTACGGTAACGGTGATGTTGCAGGTACTCGCTTGCGGCGCGATCAAGTACCAAATTTCGGTCCGTCGAGCATTGGTGGAATCGTTGTGCGCTCCCGCCCGCGTGAGCGCCCGTGATACGGTCGGGCATGGGGCAGCCCCGCTATAGGTGACCGAACTGACCGCTGCATTGGCGTTGCCGACGCCGCTGATGTTCATGGAGACGCCTACAACCAGCACCAGGTTTGCGCCCGTACTGGTGTGGCTGATGGTCAGCGTTCCACCATTTCCCAACGAGCCTCGGACCGCCGTACTGGTCGAGTCGATTGCGACCTGCGCGTAAGCATTGAGGGTTAGCAGCAGGAACAAAAGGGTGAAGGAGGCAGCGGCCCGCGAGATTCGACTGGCAGAATTTATGCGTCTCTCGCGCAGGCTGGAACGGGCATTCAAAGCAAGCTGCCGAGTGCGACTGTCGTTTTCGCGCAAAGTATTAGCGTCGTCCACGCCCGCCTCCCTGAAATGCAGATCCCATGCCGGGAAATTGCGAAGCTACGATCCGATGTTTTGGTAATTGCCGACCGCATTGCACATGGTTCCCACCGGTCCGCCGATGGTGCTGTCCTTGCAATGCCCAAGAACCGGCCCTTTCGACCGTAAGCTGATCTTGATGAGCACGAGAAGCGAAGTGACAGAAAGTAGCTAAGGAACGGAGATTGGCAGTAAGAGCGCAGCGTCATTCCCCCTCGTACACCGTCAAGCTCGCGTCTCAAGTTGAGCCGTTTGGTCTCAATTTAGCAGGGGATTCCCACACTCTTGTTAGCTACGTAGATACGCACCACGCCAGTGAATCAGAGGGGTTGCTGAGGCTTGGCCAACCCCGGCGAGCTGGACTGAATGATTCCTTTTCCTTCTTTTATTGTGAGGATCTGGTTGGGCTTAATGCGAGTGAACCGTTCGGTTTTTTGTGTGGTCGGCCACTTTACTTCGATCATGTCGATGAGTTGGGCTTCGCCAATTCCAAAGTGCAGGCGCAAATCTCCCTGAGACATGACGCTCGATCCGCTATGGACCTCATGGATCTGCGAATGTTTGCCCGTGACTACGCGCGCGCGCGCCCCGATTGCAGTTCGATTACACCGAGTGCCGACTAGTTTTAGCTTTATCCAGTTCTGCTGGTTCCCGCCGTCATTCCGCAGTAGGGATGGCAAATCGTTCATGTTGAGCACGAGCACATCGATATCGCCATCGTTGTCGTAGTCGCCGAATGCCGCGCCCCGACTCGAGAATTTTTCAGTAATTCCCGGCCCCAGGTGTGATGACACGTCTTTAAATTCACCATTGCCCAGGTTGCGATAGACGAGGCGCGGATTCTTGTATGTCTGTCCGATATCGTGAGCATCGATTTCTGGGTAGACGTGGCCGTTTATCTGCACAATGTCGGGCCAGCCATCGTTGTCGTAATCGACAAACCCGCAGCCCCAGGCGACGAAGCGATTGTTGATTCCGATTCCGGAGGAGAACGTTACATCGGTGAAGGTTCCGTCGCCATTATTGTGATAAAGATTGCAGGTGTCGTCGGCGAAGTTGGTCTTGAAAATATCCAGCCAACCGTCGCAGTCGTAATCGCCGACGCCGACGCCCATGCCCGCCTGTTCGTGTCCGTTTTCGCTGTAAGCGCAACCGGCCATCACGGCCATGTCGGTGAATGTGCCGTCGTGATTGTTGTGATAGAGAATGCTGGCTTCGGAGTCGACTGCCACATAAATATCCGGCCAGCCGTCGTTATCGAAATCGTAAGAAACCGCGGTGATCGAATATCGTGGGCCGGGTTTCAGAATGCCCGCCTTTTCTGAGACGTTGGTGAAGGTTCCGTCTCCGTTGTTGTGAAACAAAACGTTGGTGTCACCGGGCATGCCGCGCGGGCCGCACATGACGGGTATCCCTTTCCATTGGCACACAGGCGGATCTTTTGGACCGGGAGTTTGCGCCGGATCCAGCTTGATGTAATTGCACACGAATAAATCCAGGTGGCCATCGCGATCGTAGTCGAGAAACGTGCAGCCCGCGCCCCAGCGAATCTGCTCGTCATAAACGCCGGCTTTCCTCGTTACATCCGTAAACGTGCCGTCGCCGTTGTTGTGGAAGAGAATGTTATGTCCCCAGAAGCAGCAAAACAAATCGTCCCAGCCGTCGTTGTCGTAGTCGCCGACGCACACGCCCGTCTGCCAGCCGATGCGCGCTAGCCCGGACTTTTCCGAGACGTTGGTGAAAGTTCCGTCGCGGTTGTTTTTAAAAAGTTGCGATGTCGGCGCTTTTCCTTCGGGCCACTTTTCGCCAAGCCTGGTGCCATTGGTGAGGTAAATATCGAGCCAGCCATCGTTGTCGTAGTCGAAAAATGCGATCCCGCTGCCTTTAGCTTCGATGATGTAGCGCTTGCGGTCGACATCACCCCAAACGTTCGGAACGTTCAAGCCAGCTTCGCGAGCGACATCGACGAACTGAACTTGAGGCGCGCCTTCGGTACCGGACGTCGTCGACGCGAGCTGCAGACGGCGGTTCCACTTCCAGAGTGGCGTTGCAAGCGCCTCAAGCAGTGAACTCCCGAGGACAAAAAAGGAAGAGCCAACAAAATGACGACGGGAAGATCTCATTGCCCGCAGTACCACCAAACCCGAGCAGTGTTGTCATTCCGAAGGCCTTTAGACATGGGAACTAGAGGACAGCGCGAAACCAAGCTCAATGTAGCATTTCGAGCGCCTGCTGGGCCATTTTGTGCTGTGGTTGCTGACGCAAGAGCGCCTGTAGCACTTCTCTGGCGTTGTCTTTTCGGTTGAGGAGAACATACAGGCGCGCCAAATTCAGATACGCCTGGTCATAGTTGGGAGCGACTTGCATGCAGGTCTTGAACCGCTCTTCAGCGTCCGAATAGTGCTGCTCGCGAACCAGCAGCACTCCCAAATTATTCAGCGCATCGGCATAGTCGGGCCGAAGGCTGATCGCCTTCTGAAAATATTGCTCGGCAGCTGCCGGGTTGTTTTCCTGCGCGGATAGCATTCCGATGCTGTAGTTAACCTCGGGATCGTTCGGCTCGACTGCTAGGGCTTTTTCAAACAGTTTCTTTGCAGCATCGAAAGACTTTTCGCGACGATATAAGTTGCCGAGGTTGACGAGCGCGGTGACGTAATCAGGTCTTTGTGAAAGCGATCGCTGAAAATTCTGAACTGCCGCGGCGGCGTCTCCCTCCTGAGCTGCAATCATTCCCAGGTTGTTCCAGGCCTCGGGGTAGTCCTCACGCAATTTGACCGCTTGTTGAAGGTACTGACTCGCCTGTTCACGGTCATTGCGGCGCAGGTAAAGAGTCCCGAGATTGTAGTAGGCTTCGGCGTCGTTGGGTTTGTTTGCAATCACCTGCCTGAAAGATTCCGCGGCTTGGTCGACATAGCCTCGCTGAAAGAAAGCTACGCCATAGGTGAAATCGTTGCGCTGGAAGGCTCCTTGATAAAGCTTTCCGGGGAAGGGAAGCGCTTTTTTAAGGCGATCCACGGCGGTCTTGGGGATCGATTTCAGATCGTCCACCAGGTGGTCCGGTTCCACTTGGCCCTGGTAAATTTTGACAATCTGTCCCAACTCATCAATCAGGAAAGACGTAGGAATTGGAAGGTTTAGATGGCGATCGAAAAGGTAGCGGTAAACGATGTTGTAGGTCCCAAGTACTTGATCCGTGGCCGTTAGCACGGGAAAGTGAAGATCGAGTGGAAATCGGTCTGCCATGGCAGCATCGGTATTGACCAGGAGCACGCGAAGAGCAGTAGCAGTAGCGGCAAATTTCGACCGGTCTTTCTCAAGTGCTCTCAGTTGATCGCTTAAGCTCGGCGACTTTGCTGAGCAGAAATGGAGCAGGACCCGGTTCCCGCGCAGAGATTGCAATTGCCAGTTCTTGCCGGCTGCATCTTGCAAAGAGAAGTCAGGAGCCGACAGCGGCTCAACCAGCCACGTCTCACAGTCGGAAGGAAGTTGCTCCTTGACGGAAGTACGCGTGGATCCCGGATCGGTCCACTGCGAACTGCCGTACGGAATTGCCAAAACTTTATTTGAAGCTTCGATAATTTCGATTCGGTGATTGAGCGGTAGCCCATCAAATTTCTGAACTGTCCCGCTCGGCCAGCGCACAATTGCCCGGACTTGTTCGGTGGACTTTCCTACACCGAAGAAAACCTCTTTCGAATGCTGCGAGAGAAAACCTGATCCTGCCTGGAGAAATTTGGTTTGACGACGGCTGCCGGCCTCAATGGTTATTGCAGTTCCGATCGCATCGCGGTTGCTCGTAGTGCCGCGCAACCTGAAAGAGATGGAGTTCCCAATTTCCTTCGAGTTGTTCCGCAAAATGCGTAGCTGAGGCGCGCTTCGATTCTTAAGGATGATTTCTAAGCGCCCGTCATGGTCTAGATCCATAAGCGCGAAGGAGCGACTGTCGTCTGAAAAATCCAACTCAATTATGCTTGACACGTCTGAGAACGTGCCGCCGCCATTGTTGACGTACGCCACATTGCGTTCGTATCCATTCCAGGTGCCATCGGAACGGACCAGTTCGTTGACCGCGTTCCATGCGTGTTCGTAACTCGGCTGAGGCGAAGAATCATTCGGCGACTTCGCCACCAGCTGACGCCAGAAGAAACTTGCCAGGTCGGGAGAGTTTCGCCCGGAAACGTATCCGTTCGCTATGTAGAGGTCCGGGTAGCCGTCATGATCGAAATCCCAGGAGTCGGAAGACCACGCCCAGCGGCCAATGTCAACTCCACTCGATTCAGCAACATTTTCGAACCGTGCATTGCCGTTGTTTTTGTACAGGCAGTTTCCGCGAGCATGATGGCGATAGAATCCGCGGACGGCTTCCGAATCTTCCGGGTGAAAAAGCTTCTGGTCAGCAATGCGCATTCCCGCTGCCGACCACATATTTCCCACGTAAATGTCCTGATTGCCGTCTCCGTCGAAGTCCAGCCAACACGCGCTCATTCCCGCGCCTGCGTTGTCAACTCCATTCGAAGAAACCGCGGTGAACGTGCCGTCACCGTTGTTGCGATAAAGATTGCTGCGACCAAAATCGTTTGCCACGTACAAGTCCGGCCATCCGTTCGAATCGTAGTCTCCCCACGCGCACGCGAAGCTGTAACGGTCATTTTCAGCGTTTAGGTTGGCAGCTTCGGTACGGTCCTGAAATGTAGCGTCGCCGTCATTGTGAAAAAGAAAATTCGGTGGACCATTGCGCGCGTCGAAATAAGGAGTTGGATAGTGATACTGATCCAGACCGAGGTAGTAGTTGTATAGGCAAAAATAAATGTCCAGCCGGCCGTCATGATCGTAGTCGGCCACTGCGGCATGGGTGAACGTCCCCTGTGGCGGATTGGCGAATTTAAATGCGTCGCGCTTCAGCTCAAATTTTCCGTTTCCCTGATTCAGAAACAGAAGCGGCCCGCCCTCGCAAACGACCAATAAGTCTTGCCATCCTTTGTTCTCGAAATCTGCAAAGATGGCGCAAGAAGTGGCGTCAAGCACGTCAACGCCAGCGGATCGGGTCACATCTTCAAAGCTGCCGTCGCCGCAATTTCGGTAAAGTCGGTTCGGGAGGCCGGAAGGCTGGCAGACATAAAAATCGTCCCAACCATCGTTGTCGAAATCTCCGATGGCGACACCGTTATTGCCATAAACATCGATTCCACACGCGCCATCGAGAACTGTGCGCCAGTAGTCCGTTCCGTGGGCCAACTGGGTCTTGTAGGACTCGGTTTGCGCGAATGCCCGCGAGGTCACGTCCACAAAAAAAGGCGATCGCGCGCGAGCAATACTCTCTTCCGTAATGTTCAGTGTCGTGAGTTGCCAGGCATTCGGTTCCGAATTCAACCATTCTGTTCTCCAGTTCCCGGTCCTCTGTTCGCGGCCACCGCCAGTCTTCGTCCCAGCGAGTTCGTATCGAATGGTGGCTCTGACCGTGAGAGGCAATGGTTTCTGTTCTTCAATTTCGGTGATCTCGAAGTGCGCCGTATCGATCATCAAAAAGCCGTCGAAATAGCGTCTCAGTTCGGAAAGAAACTGCTCGTGCCCTGATACAGATTGCGATTTGAAACGCCCGCGGGCAGCTTCGATTCCGTAGTCAGCACGGACAGAGCTTTCGGCAGATGACCCAAGAGCAGTTGCTTGAATCGCAGCATGGATGAATCGGGCAGCTTCGGGGGCGAATGGCCGGGTCTTCAGCGCCACGGAGAACTCACGCAATATCGCCTCTATTTCAAATGCATACTTCTCGGATTTGTATTCATCACCGCCAGGAGTTACGAATTGAAAAAGATTTTCAAGCGGCGGTCGTGCGGGATAACTCGGCGCAATACGCAGATCAGCATATGGAAAATGGCTTCGTGGCGGAATTCGCGCTACTGATGCCAATGCCCATTTGTGCGCGTGTGAAATAGGAGCTGGCAGTAAGAACGATGGTGCGAACTGTATTCCCTGCAGAAATTTTCTTCTGGAAAGCTTGTTTTTAGGGGCGGACATCCTGGGTGAAAACAACGCGATTGGAAAGAGTCTATCAGGCCAGCACGGGAGCGGGGCCCGACGACTCTCCGACTACCAGTTCGGCATCGATCTGGTACTCGCGACCGTTGGAAGTCCTTGCTGGATCCGACGATTCGATGAGCGCGTCGGCGGCAATGTGCCCCAGTGTTTCGCGATGAACGTCAACCGTCGTGATTACTGGATTGCAGTACTCTGCCAACCGTGTCTTATCAAAGCCGGTGACCGAGACGTCCTCCGGCACGCGGCAGCCCGATTTAAGCAATCCCTTGATCACGCCGACTGCCGTCAAATCATTGACCGCGATTACGGCGGTCGGCCGCGGCGACATCTCCGCAACTGCCTGCCCCGCTTTCATTCCACCTTCGAAGCGCAAATCTCCCGGTAGCACCGGACCCAGCTCTAGCCCCAGTGATCGCATGCAATTCTCATATGCCTCAAGGCGGGCGACATTGGACTTCAGTCCGGGGCGTCCGGCAACAAATGCCATACGGCGATGCCCGAGCTGGTACAGGTGATCGATGATTTGTTTTACTCCCGAAGCGTAATCGATGCGGAGATTGCTCATGTATGACCGGACTGGCGCAAGGTCGAGAAAAGTCACGGCAATTTTTCTTCGCGCGAGTTCGTGAATCAAACGCAGGCTGATTTCAGATGTCATGATTGCGACGCCGCGCACTTTGTGTTGCATCATCCGTTCCGCCGCCCTGCGCGTGCGGCTTGGATCGTAGTTTGTGTCACTCAGGAGTGCATCGTAGCCGAGCTCATGGGCGCGGGCTTCGAAACCCTTGATCACTTCAGGGAAGAAGGGGTTCTCAATGTCGGACACGATGATACCCAAGGTGCGCCGGTCACGCGACGCGAGATGCCGCGCATGTAAATCAGGAACATAGCCGAGACGCTTTACTGCTGACAGCACGACACGGTGTGTGCTACGACCCACCTTGCCAGTCTTATTCAGAACGTTAGAGACCGTGGCGGTTGAAACGCCGGCTTCTTTGGCGACATCGCGAATGGTGATGGTCATTTCCGGCGCAGGAATAGCTGATTTCGGAGCATGCACGAGCGATATTTATGTAAACGCGCTGTGAGTATAGTAGAGCAAAAAAGGCTTGACAACCGATAATTCAGCGTGATAACACTCGCAAACACGTTTCTTTCCAGATAGATTAAGCGGTTAACAATCACCCACTTGGATTAAGCGGTTAACGAGTCTGAAGGGGTTAAGCGGTTAACGTTTCCGGGGCTGCTCCAGCGCTTGGTTTTTGTGAGGTTGAGCTTTAAAAGTGAATAGCGGGTAACGATAGAGACGGAACTGGCGGCCGAAGGGCTGCGCCCGGTTCCTGCGTCTATTTTGCTGGAAATTTTCGAGCATTGTGCGGATCCAGTTTCTCGACTGGAAACCTAGGAGGAAGGTCATGAAGCGAGTTGCCTTCGCATCGTTCGTCTTACTGGCGCTATCGGCCGTTCTTTTCTTGTCCCCAGCCACGCAGGCCCAGGTAGACACGGGGTCGATCGTCGGAACTGTCACTGATCCTTCCGGCGCGGTGCTCAATGGCGCCAAGGTTACGCTGACCAACGTGGGAACTGGAACCCAGCTCGCGACCACAACCGGAAACGATGGCGTCTACAAGTTCTCTCCAGTCAGAATCGGCAATTACAAACTCGATGCCTCGTCACAAGGCTTTAAGACTGTGAGTCAAACCGACGTGCGTGTCGATGTCGGCACGAACGTGGTCGAGAACTTCACGCTCACTCCGGGAAGCACGACGGAAACGGTTGAGGTGACGGCGGCGGCACCGGTGCTGCAGACGCAGGATGCTTCGGTCGGACAAGTAATGGATCAGCGAAATGTGAATAATCTGCCGCTGAACGGTCGCAACTTCACCTTTCTCGCGCAATTGGTTCAAGGCGTGAACTCGCCACAGGCCGACACGCGCGGCAATGCGGCTTCAGGCGCTTTTTCGGCAAACGGTTTTCGCCCTGCACAGAATAATTACATGCTGGATGGCGTCGATAACAATTCCGATACGGTGGATTTCCTGAATGGCACGAATTATGTGGTCCTTCCTCCGGTAGATGCGATTCAAGAATTCAAAGTACAGACGACCGACTTCAGCGCGGAATACGGGCGATCGGGTGCGGCAGTTCTGAACGCGACAATAAAATCCGGCACCAATCAATTCCATGGGAATGTCTGGGAATTCTTCCGTAACGATAAGCTCGATGCCGCCGACTACTTCGAGCGAACGCAGAACTCTGCCGGGCAGTACCAGACTCGAAAAGGCGAGCTTCGCCAGAACCAGTATGGATTCACAATCGGCGGACCCATCGCGATCCCTCACGTCTTCAACGGTCGAAACAAGTTTTTCTTCTTTGGCGACTACGAGGGCTTCAGACGGCGGCAGGGCACAGTGCAAACCGGTTCAGTTCCAACGCTAGCGGAGCGGAACAGCGGTTTCACGAATTTGCAGGATTTGATCACCCTGCAATCCAAAACGGAGACTGATCCCTTGGGCCGGATTTTTCCGGCTGGGACAATTTTTGACCCCGCAACGACCCAGTTCAGCGGCGGCAAGTGGGTCCGCGACCCATTCGGTTTGTCAACCTGCAGTGGAGTTGTAAACAATCAGTACACTCTGGCGGCCTGTCCTGGTCTGAATATATTGCCTGTAGGCCGCTTGGATGCTAATGCGATTAAGTTATTGAATCTATATCCCAATCCAACGAGTGGGGCGCTCACATCAAACTACACGAACTCGCCTGTGTTGAGGGAAAATCGGCAATCGTTCGACACTCGCGTCGATGCCGATTTCAGCCAGCGCGATCAGTTGTTCTATCGCTTCAGTCTTTCGGATGACCCTGAGCTGATTCCCAGTATTTTCGGTGGTGTCGCTGACGGCGGAGGCTTCTTCCAGGGCAACCAGACGGCTCTCGCTCAACAGAGTGCTTTGGCCTACACCCACACGTTTTCACCGACCGCAGTGAATGTGGCCAGAGTTGGTTTGAACTATCTCCACACGACCCGCAACATTCCCGAAGCGAACAGCCTTAGCAATTTGCCTTCACAGTTTGGCATCGTGGGAATTCCGCAGGTCAGGGAAAATGGCGGACTGCCGGCCATCGTAGTTGGCGGACTGCAGACCCTCGGGGGGAACGCCTTCCTCCCGTCGGACGAAGTGACTTCGACCATTCAGGCAAACGACGACTTCACGAAGATCTACGGCAAGCACACTTTCAAGATGGGCTTCGAGTATCAGCACGTAAAATTCTCGACCCTGCAGCCACCTTATTCTCGTGGTCAATACAACTTTGACGACAGGTTTACAGAAATCCCGAATGTCGGTGATTCGAGCGTCGGGCGCGCGCAACTTCTTTTGACGCCGATCGCCAATACCGTTGCTTGTGGCGCCAACTGTCCGGATTACGTTGGCGGCCCCAACAACGAGCAGTACTCCAACATTTCGCTTAGTGACAACGGAAAGAACTACTTCGGCACTTACGTGCAAGACGATTTCAAGGTTTCGCCGAACTTAACTTTGAATCTGGGTCTGCGTTGGGACTTCTTCGGGCTTGTCTACGATCATTACGCAAAGCAAGCGAACTTTGTGCCGTTTGGCCCACCGAGCGGCGGTCCCTTGTACATCCTTCCGCCAAGCGCGAACGCGCTACAACTCTCAACCGACGCGACCACAGGCGTACCGAATACTGGTTTCCAGAACGTGTTGGCAGAGGATCGCATTTCTCTGGCTATCACAAAGCAATATGGAAAAGGACTTGGCCGTTCGCAAGTGACAAATTTCGCTCCGCGATTCGGATTCGCATACCAGGCGACGCCGAAGTTGGTTGTTCGCGGTGGAGCGGGAATGTTCTACAACGGATTCGAGAACCGGGGGTATTCGCCAAACCTCGGCGAGAATTATCCGTACCAGTTCTCCTTCCAATTCCAAACGACTCAAGATCAAACCCCGATAACCCAACTCGCCGGTTGCGCCGGGGCGACTCCCGCGGGCGGCCCGACATTAGAAAGCGGTTTCAGTTGTGTTCCTCTGCAACCGCTGGCAGTACACGCGAATGGCCTTCAGCTTCGCGGTATTCAATTTAACTATCAGACTCCATACTCGATTGGCTCAAACCTGACGCTGCAGTATCAACTGACCGAATCCATGTCGATCCAGGCTGCCTACGTCGGCACCTTCGGCCGTCACCTGGAGGTCTTTCCAGGATCAAACAACGTCACTGCTCTACTGCCCGTGAGCCTACCTAATGGCGAGACCCTTAATGGCCCAGCAATGCTGGCAGGCAAACCGGGAGGGCCGGTACCTGCGTCGCAAGGCGGACTTCCATTCCCGGATTTCGGGCGAAATGCCAGTTACGCTACGACTCAGGGAAGCAGCTACTATCATGGCCTCCAGACCAGCGTGGAAAAGAAGTTCCGGAGCGGTCTGAACTTCCTCTTCGCCTACACCTATTCGAAGGTGCGTTCGGATGCTTATGATCTGCTGAACGGGTTTGCGAATGGCGGAGGGTACCGAGGTCCGTATATCCCGGGTGTTGGCATCCACGCCGATTACGGTCTCGCGAATTTCGATATCCGCAATGTCGTGCACTTCAGCGGAGGTTATGAATTGCCCTTCGGGAAGGGTAAAACTTTCGCTGGTGATGCGAGCGGAGCCAAGAACGCGATTGTGGGTGGATGGGCGCTCGTTTGGGCTACCACTCTGCAAGGCGGGCAGCCGTTCCAGCTATCCTGCCCGTCGGGAACCGCTTCAGGCGCGAACTGCCTGGATTTTGTGCTGCCGGGCGTGAATCCTCGGACCTCGCTGCATAAAACGTCCGACGGCAATCTCGGGATGCTAAACGCGGCGGCCTTCGCGCAGCCTTGCCCATTTGGTGCGCCTGGAAGCGTGCCCGGTTGCGTTACCCTTCCTGGCGTAGGAGCCCTGGGTGGCAGTACGCCAACGCAAATCGAAGGGCCTGGGTTCCATCGTCTAGATCTCTCGCTGTTCAAAACCTTCCAGGTTACCGAACGCGCACGCCTGGAGTTTCGTTCTGAGTTCTTTAACATCCTGAACCATCCGAACTTCAACTATCCGGGATTTGGCGGAAACGGTGTTGTAGGTGTTTCGAACGCTACGAATTTCACCAAGTCTACCTTCGGTGAAATTGGATCGACTCGCGACAATCCTTACGACTCGCGCGAGATCCAGTTTGCTCTGAAGCTCTACTTCTGATTTGGCTCTTGGGAAGGCGCTTCGCGGCGCCTTCCCGACGGAGCTGTTCGCGTTCCGGTGCTAACATACGAGTGCTGTGATCTCACGCTGCCGGCCCTGGTTTCTCATCCTGTCTCTGTGCACCATATGCATGCCGGTCATTGCTAGCGAAGCTGATAAGAACCAAAATCCTGACCGTCTATTTCAGGCTGCGGTCGCTCAGTACGATGCTGGGCATTTCCCTGAAGCTGCGAGACAGCTTGAATTCCTGGCGCGCCAACTTCCTGAAAGCTTTGAAGTGCAAGAGTTGCTCGGGCTGGTCTATGCCTCCGAATCCGATGAGAGTAAGGCCAATGAGCATCTCGCAAAAGCCGTGCAACTCAAGCCGAGCTCTGCTGAGGCGCGGACCAATCTGGCAACCAACCTTGTGCATCTAGGAAAGCTCATGCCGGCGGAGTCCGAATTCAAAAAAGCTGTCGAACTTGATCCGGCAAGTTACGACACTAATCACAACCTCGGGGAATTCTATGTAGCAGCCGGAAAGCTTACGGATGCGGCTACCTATTTGCAAAAAGCGCAGCAGATGAGTCCCACGGCCTACGATAACGGCTATGATCTCGCGCTGGCGTATCTCGAAACCGGGCGGACGAATGATAGTCGCAGTGTTGCCCGTGATCTCCTAAAGCAAAAAAATACAGCCGAACTTCACAACTTACTTGGCCAAATAGAAGAGAAAGACGGAAACTTTGTGCCTGCGGAAATGGAATATCAAACCGCGGCCCACATGGATCCGAGCGAGAGCAATTTATTTGATTGGGGAAGCGAGTTGCTCGTGCATCGCACGCTCGACGCCGCCATTGACGTTTTTCAGAGCGCAACCGCTCATTACCCGAAGTCAGCCCGGCTTGCGATTGGTCTTGGAATGTCTCTCTACTCTCGCGGCAACTACGATGACGCGGTTAAGGCTCTGCTAAAGGCCGCGGACCTGAGCCCTACTGATTCGCGCTGCTACTACTTTCTTTCCAAGGCATATGACAGCTCACCGGGCCAGGCGGAGGAGGTTATTCGGCGATTCCGGCGTTTCGTCGAATTACAGCCGCAGGATGCGCACGCTCCTTATTATTACGCCATGAGCTTATGGAAGGGCCGCCGCGCCGAAGACGCTAATCTGGATTTATCACAAATCAGATCGCTTCTGGAGAAGTCGATAGCTCTCGACCCGAGTCTCGCCGAAGCACACTTGCAATTGGGAAATCTTTACGCCGACCAACAGAAGTATGCGGATGCGATTCCACAGTACAAACTTGCGTTGCGGGAAAACGATGAACTGGCGGATGCACACTACCGGCTCGGGCAGGCATACGTGCATAGCGGGCAGAAAGATCTCGCGCAGGAACAGCTTCAGAAGTATCAGCGCCTGCGCGCCGCCCAGATGGCGGAATTAGACAAGCAGCGCGCGGAGATTCGTCAGTTCGTGATTTCGGAAAAAGAAACCGGCAAGCAGCAGTAACCGATGAAGCCATCTTTCACCAGCACGGGGATTTCCCGGAACCGGCGCGAGTTTCTGCGCGATGCTGCCGGTGTGGCGCTCGGCAGCACGCTGCTGCCCTCTCATCTTCATGCCGCAACTTCTCCGAAGAGAAAAGTGATTGTCATCACCTTCGGCGGGGGTGCGCGCGATCAGGAGACCTTCGCTCCCGAAGGCCAAGAGAATATTCCGCAGATGATGCGTGAATTGATTCCGCAGGCGAGCTTCTTCACCCAGGTGGTGAACCGGGGAATCCTGGGTCACTATGTGGCCACGGCGAGCCTTGCGACCGGCACTTACGAGACTTTCAACAATTTCGCGACGGTCCCGCCGGAAAATCCAACGGTGTTCGAATATTTTCGCAAGCAGTTGCATCGGCCCTCTTCCGATGCGTGGGTGGTCGCTCCCAGCAACGGTTTTAACCGTATTGGCGAAAGCAGCAACCGGTCATTTGGTCCCGGGCTCGGGGCAAGAGTAATTTTGCCCAAACATCTGTTGAGTGCGGCGATCGCGAAAGGCAACGCTGACTACGAACATCTTCTTCGCGACAACTACGAAACTCCTTTTTATTCCCCCGAACTTGCCGGAAGCGAATTCGAACTGGAGCAACTGGAGACTCTCTTGAAGCTGTCGGTCGATGACTTCAAGACACATGCGCAAACGCTCTCCAGTCCAGACGAGCTCTCGGTCTACATTGTGCGTCAGCTTATGCGGCAAGTGTCGCCGAGCTTGTTGTGGGTCACGCTGCACGATATCGACGTTGCCCACGCAGGCGCGTATTCGCTCTACGTTGACGGCATCCGCCGCACCGACCGCCTTTGTTCCGAATTGTGGAAGATGATTCAAAGTGAGCCCGAATACGCCGGTAAGACAACACTGTTTATTCTTCCTGATTTTGGACGTGACAGCGATGAAGATGCCGGGGGGAACGGCTTCCAGCACCATCGTACCGGCGACGTGCTCTCGCGAACGACCTGGTTGATGGCGATTGGTCCGGGAGTTCGCGAAGGTGTGGTATACGATCGCGCGGTCGAGTCTACCGATCTTGTTCCCACCGTCGGCGCTCTAATGGGATTTTCCCCTTCGCTCGCCCAAGGTAAACCGATAACCGAGCTTGCATAAATTATGCTTCCGCGTGACCTGAAACCGGAACAGTTCAACGCCTATCCGCCCGAGGCGAAGAAGCTGGCGATCGATTACGTCGACGCTCTTCAGCCATTGCCGTTGAGCTTCGTGTCATCGCTGCTGAGAGAGATCATTGAATATGACTTCAAGTTCCCGGTTGAGCGGCGCACGCTCGAAAGAGAACTGCAGAATCTGCGATCACTTTCCGCGGGCCAGAGAAGCGAATGGTTTCAGGAATTCAATGCGATTCAACTGACGGCAAAGCTCGAACGCTACGACTGGGTGAATTCTCCGGCGCAGTTTGTGGAACAACTTTCCGCTCACTTGTGGAGCACGCATCAACTGGATGCCTTTCGCCAAGCGGCGGTCGATTATGCAGATCGCTTGAGGGGTGCGGTGCCGGCGGAACAACCGCCGCTCCCACGTTTGGGGATCAGCATAATTGGCCAGGGTGTGCAGTCGTATAGCGGGCCGTTATTTCGCAAGTTGCGTCCGCATGGTGCTTATTTCAGCGCCGTCAAGCCGGAGGATGGTTTGAAGTCCTTGCTGGAGGCGGTTTCGGCGCGGGGCGAAGCGCATCCGGCTGCATACGCCCACTGGTACATCGATGGCGGAGAAGGAGCCGAGCGCGATGCTTGCATCACCACGATCAGCTATGAGCGCCTCGGACCCGCGCGCGCTGCATTGTTGCGCAAGATGCAGTCAGAAATATCGCGTCCGGGAATGGGCCCGGAGACATTGCGAACACTGATGGCGGAAATGAAACCATCAGACATCGGGTTGGATCAATCCGCAGACGCGGTACTCGCGCACTTTCAGCTCAAATTGCTGACAGAAGGGTCAGGCACGCAAATTTTCAGTACGACCTTCGCGCAATGGGCCGCGCGTGAGACTCTGCGACGGGCGCAGCCACTGACATTGATTGTGCGGTTCGCTCCGCGCCAGCGCCAAAAGCCTATGAATGAATTGCTTTCTGCCAAAAGCAGTGGGGCAGAACTTGATCCCCTGGGCTCGCTAATCGACGGTGACATGGGTGCGTACTACAACTGGATCAATCAGCAACGATTGCCCGGCATGGACAAATCAGCATTTGTTGCCTGGTTTGAAGATGGCAATCAGGCGATTGCGATCGGGCCTTCGGTACCCCGAGGAACAGAATCAAGCACGCCGATCGACGTCAAGGAATTGCTTTCCTGGGTTATTTGAATTTGAGTCGTATTAGTCAGAGTTTTCGGAAACGGCTCTGTTGTTGATCCGTTGGTTTGGGGCTGTTGCTGTCAAAAAGTTAACGGGGAGAATAAATGGACAGACGGGACTTCATTCGAAGCGCAGCTGTATTGTCCGGTGCCAGTTTAGTGCCACATGCCTTTGCGGAGAACGTCAATTACTCTGATGTCTTAAGGACGGGCAGGCTGATGCTCGCCATGAACCGCAACTGGCTTTACAGTCCAAAGTTCACGGATGCAGCTACCGCCAAAGATTTCGACGATTCCAGTTTCGAGCGGGTCGTAATTCCACACACCAACGTTCGCTTGCCGTGGCATGGGTTCGATGAAAAGCGCTATGAGTTTGTCTCGCTCTATCGTCGTCACTTCAAGGTGCCGGCGGAGGCGCACGGTAAACGGGTATTCGTGGACTTCGAAGGTGCGATGACGGCGTCGACCGTGTGGATCAACGGGGAGCGCCTGGGCGAGTACAAAGGGGGCTACACTCCTTTTTCCTTTGAGCTTACGCCACACCTCGACTTCGACGGAGAGAATGTACTCGCAGTTGCCGTTGACTCAACCGAGCGGCCCGATATTCCGCCATTTGGATACGAGATCGACTACTTGACGTTTGGTGGAATCTATCGGGAAGTGTGGCTGCGTGTCGTTCCGGGCACGTTTATTGAAAACATTTTCGTACGTCCGAAGGACGTGCTCAGTTCGAAGCCGAGTCTCGACGTGGATTGCTTCCTGCAGCAGACGGAGGCCTCGGGCCCCTTGACGCTCGAAGCAGAGTTGCTCGGCGATGGCGTACTTTCGAAAGCTTCGCAGTCGATTCCGAAGACCTCATCTGCCGCTGAACCGATGACGCACACCATTCACTTTCCGGCGCTCAGTGGCATCAATCTGTGGGATTTAGAAAATCGTAATCTGTACCATGTTCGCGTTCGTTTGCTGCAAGGAGCACAGGTCATTGACGAAGATTTTCGCCGCTTCGGTTTTCGCGAAGCGCAATTTACCGATCATGGCTTCGAGCTGAATGGAAAAGTAATCAAGCTGCGCGGCTTGGACCGCCATCAAACGTTTCCATATGTCGGTCAGGCAATGCCTGGTCGTGCGCAGCGTCGCGATGCGGAAATCCTGCGCAAGAATCTCAAGTGCAATATTGTTCGCACTTCTCACTATCCGCAGTCGCGGCATTTTCTTGATGCATGTGACGAACTTGGCCTCCTGGTGCTCGAAGAAATTCCCGGCTGGCAGCACATTGGCGATCAGGCCTGGCAAGATATTTCAGTCGACAACGTTCGCCGCATGATTCGCCGAGATTGGAATCATCCTTCGATTATCTTGTGGGGCGTGCGCATTAACGAATCGCGAGACAATCACGATTTCTACACCCGCACAAATGCTTTGGCCCATCAGCTCGATCCCACACGCCAAACCGGCGGCATCCGGTATTTCCAGGAATCCGAGTTTCTCGAAGACGTTTTCACCATGAACGACTTCGGTTTCCCGCTTAAGCCGCCGAATCATCCCAGGTATTTAAATACGGAATTTGTCGGCCACACGTACCCGACGAAGACCATCGACAACGTTGAGCGGCTGGTTGAGCATACGATTCGACACGCCCGGGTTCACGATCAACTTGCATCGAACCCTCAGTACGCGGGTGGCATCGGCTGGTGTGCATTCGATTACAACACGCACGGGAATTTCGGCTCCGGAGACCGTATCTGCTATCACGGCGTGACCGATATTTTTCGCGAGCCGAAGCCAGCGGCGGCATTCTACAAGTCGCAATGTGATCGCGCGGAAGAAGTCGTGCTCGAACCGGCGTTCCACTGGGCGCGCGGCGATCAGTCGGTGGGTTTCTCGAAAGCGGTCGTGTGCTCGAACTGCGACCACCTCAAGATCTATATAGATGACAAGCTCATCGCCGAGGTGGAGCCTGACCGAACCCAATTTCCTCACCTGCGTTACGCGCCTTTTGTTAAAGAACTCGGCGAACTCTTTCATCATTGGGGAGACTTGCGGCTCGAAGGTTACATACAAGGCAAGCTGGTGATCACCAAGAAAATGTCCGGGCGCGGAGTGGATACGAAATTTGTTCTGCTGCCTGACGACAAGAAATTGCAGGCTGACGGCGCCGACACAACGCGCGTGGTTTTGCGCGTCACTGATGAATTCGATCGCATCCGGCCATTCGCGAATGATTCGATCCAGTTCAAACTTGACGGGCCTGCAGAGATTATCGGGGATAATCCTTTTTCTCTGATTGGTGGCACCGGTGCAATCTGGATTCGGGCAAAGGAGCAAGCAGGCTCGGTGCGGCTTACTGCGATTCACCCGCAATTAGGAGAGCAGCAAGTCGAGTTCGAAATCACGCAAGCGGCGGCGGAATTAATATAGTCCGGCAGGCGGCGCATGCCATGCGCCCAACGGCATATGCGCATTGACAGTCATCAGCACTTCTGGCGGTACAGCCCGCACGAATACGGCTGGATTGACGACTCGATGCAATCGTTGAGGCGCGATTTTCTTCCCGAAGACCTTAGGCCCGAGCTGAAACAGGCCGGGTTCGATGGCGCAATTGCGGTTCAGGCGCAACACATGCTAGAAGAGACGCGTTGGCTTCTGCAACTCGCTGCCGGCGTACCTGAGATCGCCGGTGTAATCGGATGGGTTGATCTGCGTGCTGAGGACGTCAGGTCGCACCTGTCGGAGTTTGCTGTTGATCCGAAGTTCCTCGGCGTTCGCCACGTCGTGCAAGCAGAGCCGGACGATCGTTTTCTTCTACGACCGGAGTTTCTTCGCGGCGTCTCCGCGCTCGAGGAGTTCGGGCTGACGTATGACATCCTTATATATACGAAACATCTTCCGGTTGCTGCTGAGTTCGTCGCGCGCTTCCCGCGCCAGAGGTTTGTGCTCGACCATATGGCCAAGCCTCCAATCAAAGCGCAGCAACTTCAGCCTTGGGAATCCGGCATTCGCGCGCTCGCACAATTCGATAACGTGCTCTGCAAAGTTTCTGGGCTGGTTACTGAGGCGGACTGGAAGGCATGGAAACCCGAACACATTGTTCCATACCTCGACGTTGCTTTTGATGCCTTCGGTCCGGAGCGTCTGATGATCGGCTCCGATTGGCCGGTATGCACGGTGGCCGGGTCGTACTCGCGGACAATGGATTTCGTGCTGAATTACCTGAATCGTTTTCCAGGTGCCATGCGCGATGCGGTTTTAGGGCAGAATGCCGAGAAATTGTGGAACCTTACTGCACGGCGTGAACCAGGACGGCAAGCAGCGCAACTTCGAGCCGGAGCTGAGACCATCTGAACTAGAATCTAGGTAACTTAGTTCGATGCAAAGGTCAATGCAAAAAATTCTCCAACTCGACCCCAACGACAACGTTTTGATCGCGCTGACTGATCTCCAACAGGGCGACGCGGTGGAGTTTAACGGGTCAAAATATGATCTGGCGTCACGCGTGCCGGCGAAACACAAGTTTGTCACGGCCGATTTACCGGTTGGCTCGAGCGTCATCATGTACGGCGTGTTGGTCGGCAAGACCGTTCAGCCAGTCCGCCGTGGGGAAGCGCTAACGCTCGCCAATCTTCGGCACGAAGCTCTGCCTTATCACGAAAAAACGCGTGAATTCCACTGGAACAAGCCTGACGTGTCACTCTGGCAGCAACGGAAATTTCTCGGATACCGCCGCTCCGACGGGCAAGTCGGCACTCGCAATTACTGGATCGTGGTTCCGTTGGTGTTTTGTGAGAACCGGAACATTCTGAACCTGAAACAAGCCTTCGAAGAAGAATTGGGTTTCGCAACACCTCAGCTTTATCGCCAACAAGTAGCCGAACTCGCACAGTTGTACCGGGAAGGAAAGACAGAACAAATTAGAATGCATGCTGCTCCGCGAAACGGGGACGGCGGCGCTTCCAAAAAATTATTTCAGAATCTCGACGGAATTCGATTTCTTCTCCATGAGGGCGGTTGCGGCGGGACACGCGAGGACTCCACTAACCTTTGCGGGCTGATCGCGGACTATATTCATCATCCGAATGTCGCGGGAGCGACGGTGCTCAGCCTGGGATGCCAGCACGCGCAAATCAGCATCCTTCGCGAACAACTTAAACTCCGCCAGCCGAACATTGAGAAGCCGATCGTGATTCTAGAGCAGCAGAAGAGCGGCTCAGAATTCACCATGATTTCTGATGCGATACGGCGCACCTTTGAAGGATTGGTTGAAGTCGACAAGGCGCAACGAACTCCAGCTGAACTCTCGCATTTGTGCGTTGGCCTCAAGTGCGGCGGGTCTGACGGGTTTTCCGGCCTCTCCGCGAACCCTGCGATTGGGCATACGTCCGACGTGTTGGCTGCCCTTGGCGCGCGCACAATTCTTTCGGAATTTCCGGAACTGTGCGGCGTCGAACAGGAGCTGATCAATCGCGCAGTTTCGAAGGAGGTCGCAGATCGTTTTATCCAACTGATGCAGGACTATTCGAATCGCGCCAAAGCCGTGCGCGCCAGCTTCGACATGAATCCCTCGCCGGGCAATATGCGTGACGGTCTGCTGACCGACGCCATGAAATCGGCTGGCGCGGCAAAAAAAGGTGGGACCTCTCCCGTCGCTGCGGTGCTCGATTATCCCGAATATTCGAGCACGCCGGGTTTGAATTTGCAGTGTACTCCGGGAAACGACGTTGAGTGCGTTACCGCGCAGGTCGGCGCTGGAGCAAGTGTTGTTCTATTTACCACCGGTCTCGGCACTCCGACAGGCAATCCAGTCGCACCGGTGGTGAAGATTTCGACCAACAGCGCACTCGCGAATCGCATGCCGGACATCATCGATATCGATGCCGGTCCCATAATCGCTGGCGAGTCGACAATTGAGCAGATGGGCGAGAAGATCCTTGATCTTGTGATTCAAGTCGCCAGCGGTGAAGTCCAGACCAAAGCCGAGCAAAAGAACCAGCAGGATTTTATTCCCTGGAAACGCGGGGTTTCCCTCTGATCGCGAATAATCCTAGTGCAAACGAGTTTCGGCTTGACGGCAAGGTAGCGATTATCACCGGTGCCGGCAGCGGCATTGGACGGGCGATTGCTTTGAAGTTCGTGCAGAACGGCGCGAAGGTACGCGTACTCGACATCAACGAGCAAGATGGGAACGCCGTTGTGTCTGAAATCGCGAAGTCGGGCGGGAGGGCCCAGGCTCATCGCTGCGACGTATCGCAACAATCTGAAGTTATCTCGACCTTCGAAGAAATCGCTGCGCAAGAGCCTGTCGATATTTTGGTAAATAACGCGGGTATTTCTCATATCGGAACCGTTGAGAGCACGAGTGAAGCTGACTTGGACCGCGTTCTTAAAGTAAATGTTAAGGGTTATTACAACTGTATTCACGTCGCAATTCCGCACATGAAAGCAGGCGGCGGGGGCGTAATTCTTAACGTGGCGTCTGTCGCCGGTTCCAATGGCATTCAGGATCGTTTTGCGTACTCGACCAGCAAAGGTGCGGTCATCGCGATGACGTATTCTGTCGCCCGCGACTATATCTCGCATAATATTCGGTGCAACTGCATTTCTCCCGCGCGTGTGCACACGCCTTTCGTAGATGGTTATCTGAAAAGAAATTACCCAAGCCGCGAGCAGGAAATGTACGACAAGCTCGCAAAGACCCAACCGATCGGGCGAATGGGAGAACCGGAAGAGGTAGCATCACTGGCGCTTTTCCTGTGCTCAAATGCGGCATCATTCATTACCGGCGCAGATTACTTGCTTGACGGCGGCTTCGCCAATCTGCATGGCTGAATACCTGCATGGATCTTCAACTGAAAGACAAAGTCGTGCTGGTAACGGGCGGAGCGAAAGGCATCGGGGAAGCTATCGTGCGCACGGTTGCGGCCGAAGATGCATTCCCGGTAATCGTCGACCGTGACGTTGAAGCGGGAAACCGTTTGCACAGCCAATTCCCCCGGAGTCAGTTAATCATTGCAGAACTCTCAGCCGCCGAGAGCTGTTACGCGGCGGTTCAGAAGACCATTGAGAAGCATGGCCATCTCGATGCTCTGGTGAATAATGCTGGAGTGAATGACAAGGTTGGGCTTGAACACGGAGGCCCGGAGCAGTATGTCGAGTCGCTGAAACGCAACCTGCTTCATTACTACAACATGGCCCATTTCGCGTTGCCGCACCTGAAAAAATCGCATGGAAGTGTCGTAAACATCGCATCGAAAACGGCGATTACCGGGCAAGGCGGAACTTCCGGATATGCCTCCGCGAAGGGTGCGATTTTAGCGTTGACCCGCGAGTGGGCGGCGGAGTTGCTCGACTACGGAATTCGCGTGAACGCGATCGTTCCCGCTGAAGTGATGACGCCACTTTATCGGCAGTGGCTCGATAGTTTTCCAAGCCCTGAAGAAAAGCTGCAAACAATTCTGAGTAAGATTCCGCTTGAAAAACGAATGACAACGGCGGATGAAATTGCCGCCATGGTAACGTTTCTCATTTCATCGCGCGCCACTCACATCACAGGCCAGCACCTGTTTGTTGACGGCGGTTACGTGCATTTAGACCGGGCACTGACATAACATGGCCAACTCCGCGCCACTAACCGAGCGAAGGTATGTTGCCCCTTTTATTCTCATCACCAGCCTGTTTTTTCTTTGGGCATTCGGAGTCAATCTCAACGACATATTAATTCCACGATTCAAGAATGCATTTGCGTTAAGCGATTTCCAGTCCTCGTTTATTCAGGTCGCATTTTTCAGTGGTTACTGCCTTGCCGCACTGCCCGCCGGCCGGCTGATGGAAAAAATCGGTTATAAGCGCGGCATCCTCACCGGCTTGGCTTTGTGCGCGAGCGGTGCGTTGTTGTTCGTTCCTGCCTCGGCAGCTGGCACCTATGCGTTCTTCCTTATCGCTCTCTTCGTGATGGCTTGCGGACAAAGTTTTCTCGAAGTGGCCTCAAATCCCTACGTGACCATCCTTGGTCCCGGCCAAAGCTCCGAACGCCGGTTAAATCTGGCGCAATCCTTTAATGCCGTGGGCGCGGTGTGCGCGATGCTGCTCGGCTTATTCATTCTGACGGGCCGGGAATACACGCCGCAGCAACGGGCATCGTTTTCAGCGCTTCAGGAGCATGCGTACCGAATGGCCCAGGCGAGCAGCGTGCGCATCCCATATGCGCTGATCGCGTGCATTTTTCTCGTGGTTGCGGTGCTGATCGTCACCATGCATCTTCCCGAGGTCAGCGAAAAAGGCACGCATGCGGGAACGGAAGAAAAGGCCTCCTGGAAAAAGGCATTGCAGCAAGGGCATCTTGTAAAAGGTGTGCTGGCGCAATTTCTTTATGTGGGCGCACAAGTTGGAGTGGGAAGCTTCGTCATCCGCTTTGCGCAGCAGAGCCTGCCGGGATTGACCGCTCGCAGCGCCTGGTATTACCTCCTGGGACACTGGATCGGTTTCATGATCGGGCGCTTCTCCGGCTCGGCTCTCATGAAAAGTGTTCCTGCGCCGCGCCTTCTCTCGGTTTTTGGCGCGGGCTCTCTGCTCTCGATAATCGCCGCTCTTTGGGCAGGCGGCGTTCTATCGGTCTGGGCCGTCGTGCTAATCGGGTTTTTCCATTCGATCATGTTCCCGACAATTTTCGCGCTCAGCATCAAGAACCTTGGGTCATTGACTAAGCGCGGCTCTTCTCTTCAGGTCATGGCGATCCTCGGCGGCGCAGTGCTCCCGGCGATTATGGGGCGGATCTCCGATGCCACAAGCATTCGGACCGCTTTCATCGTTCCGCTGGTCTGTTACATTTACATCTTTTATTTCGCTGTACAGGGCTACAAACCGGACGCCAGTAGCGAAAATGCAGCTACTATGGCTGGGATGGCACAGGAATCATGACGCGGCGTCTTTGCCTCACACTTGATCTCAAGAACGATCCTGCATTGATTGCCGAGTACAAGAAGCATCACGAGAAGATCTGGCCTGAGATTACCGAAAGCATCCGCAGGTCGGGAATCGAGGACATGGAAATTTATCTGCTCGGCACCCGCATGTTCATGATCATGGACGTGAACGAGATTTTCTCCTTCGAGAAGAAGGCAAAAGCCGATCGCGAGGATCCGAAGGTGCAGGCGTGGGAGCAATTGATGTGGAAGTTCCAGCAGGCGCTCCCGCACGCCGCGCCCGGCGAAAAGTGGTTACGCATGGAACGAATTTTCAAGCTGGATTCGGAATGAGACAACGCTTGTCCAAATACCGCGTTGCCATCGCATTTGCAGCCGCGCTGCTGTCTCTCGCACCAGCTCCGCTTAGAGGTGACGATGAGGCGCGTCTTGCCTTTGAAGGATTCGTCAAAGATGCACTGGGCACACCAGTCGCCGGAGCTCTTGTCCAGCTTGAGCAGACCGGCGGATCGATTTCAACAGAGGCGAAAACGGATCCCGCGGGAAAGTTCGCCTTTTCGCTGCGCGCTCCGGGTACTTATCTTCTGCGAGTCCAGAAAGCGGGATTTGACGAGGCAAGAGAAACGTTGCAAATTCCACTCACGCAAAAATCATGCGAGATCGCTCTAACTCGTTCGCGAACGGCCGGAAAGGCCGCCGAGGAAATGCAGCTTAGCGACAACACTAACTTCACGGTCGCGGGGATTACGGATTGGACTGCGGCCGGCGGCCACGGGTCTGATGTGAGCCTGAGAACGAGCGAGGTGCTGGCCAAAGAAACGCGCGGTCTAGGAAACGATTCGCCGCCAATGCTGCCGACTCCGGGAAGCTTGCAAAAACTTCAGCAGGAACGTGATGAACTTCACGCAGAACTAAAGAAGAAAGACAACTCTGATCTGCATCGCCGGTTGGCCGACATCGACGAGCAACTGCACGATCCACTCAATGCTGAGCGCGAATATGAACGGGCCACGCAGCTCGATCCGAGTGAGCGGAATTATTTTGCCTGGGCCACCGAATTGCTTCTCCACCGCGCAATTCAGCCGGCGCTCGAAGTCTTCACGAAAGGAGCAGACGCTCATCCGCAGTCGGAGAGAATGCTGGCCGGGTTAGGGGCGGCACTTTACTCGAGTGGGCTCTATCCGCAGGCTGCAGAGAAGCTCTGTGCGGCATCAGATTTGAACCCAAACGACTCGATTCCTTATTTATTTCTCGGAAAAATGGTGCAAGCTTCGCCACAACCCCTGCCGTGCTCCGAGGAGAAACTCGCGCGTTTTGCGCATGATCAGCCGACCAATGCCTACGCCGATTACTATTACGCGCTTGCGCTATGGAAGCGCAGCAGCGCTTTAGATAGATTGACCGCGGAGCAGGTCGAGTCACTGCTCAAGAGGGCCATCGCGGCCAACGCAAACTTCGCGGAAGCATATCTTCAATTGGGAATCGCGTATTCTTCGACGGGGGAAGACGCAAAGGCGATTGCCGAATATGAAAGAGCGGTCGATGCGAATCCCCAGTTCGGCGAGGGTCATTTTCGCTTGGCCCAGGCATACAAGAAATCCGGCGAGCTCGCAAAAGCGCAACGAGAGTTTCGAACGTACGAGCAGATCCAAAAAACGGAAGCAGCGGCGGTCGAGCAGCAGCGCCGCGAGGTCCGGCAATTCGTAGTCGTTTTCAGAGATCAGCCAAAAAACTCGCCGAATTAAATGTGATCAGAACCGCACAGATCAGGAACAACATTGCAGTCGAGCGAACGTATTCTCATCTACTCGGACAAAAGGGCAGGGAATTATGAAAACTCTCGCATGTTTGTTATTGCTGTCAGGTGTTCTAGGTTTCAAGCAGGAGGCGAGTGCGCAGGCCAGCTACGATCTGCGGTCGCCTGACAACAGGATCGAAGTTCGAGTGCGTACCTCCGGCCAGATTCGCTATGACGTAGTTTTCAAGGGGACCGCCCTTCTTGAGAACGCCACATTGTCGCTCGATGTTGACCACAGGAAATTTGGCGTCAATCCGAAAGTAGTCAACGCAAAGCGAGATTCGCACGATCAGGTTATCGAGCCGGTGGTGCGTCAGAAGTTCGCAAAGATTCGCGACCATTACAACGAACTGCGTCTGAATTGCGAGGGCGGATATTCAGTGGTGTTTCGCGCTTATAACGAAGGAGTAGGTTACCGGTTTGAAACGTCTTTGCCCGAAAAAGAAGTGAAGGTGTTCGGCGAAGAGGCCAATTTCAAGTTTGCGGCAAATTTCGTTGTCTATTATCCACAGGAAGACAGTTTTTATTCCCATAACGAGCGAAAATATCTTCCGCAGCATTTAAGCGAAATTGCTTCGCAATTCATCGCCAGCCTGCCCGCCGTGGTCGATGTCGGTCATGGCGCGAAAGTCGCCATTGCCGAATCGGACCTTGATGATTATCCGGGACTCTGGTTGCACGGTGCCGCGCCGGATTTCGCACTGGCTGCTACTTTTCCACCTTATCCCACGAAATTAGTCCAGACCAGCGACCGCGACTACAAGCCAGTCGAGACTGCCGACTATATTGCCGCGACATCAGGAACTCGCACGTATCCCTGGCGTGTCATCGGCATCGCTGAACATGATGGTGATCTGATCACGAATCAACTCGTATATTTGCTTGAACGCCCTTCGCAATTTGAAGACACTTCCTGGATCAAGCCGGGCAAAGTTGCGTGGGACTGGTGGAATGACTGGAACATCGACGGCGTTGATTTTTCTGCCGGCATCAACACCAAGACTTATGAGTATTACGTTGACTTCGCCTCGAAGTATGGAATCCCCTACATCATTCTCGACGATGGTTGGTACAAACTCGGCAATCTGCTGGAAGTCACTCCCGACCTCAACATGGATGAGCTGCTCACCTACGCGAAACAGAAAAATGTCGGCATCATACTTTGGGCTTCGTGGAAGACGCTCGACGATCAGTTAATTCCTGCGCTCGATGAATTTAAAAAATGGGGAGTGAAGGGAATCAAAGTAGATTTTATGCAGCGCAGTGATCAAATCATGATCGACTACTTTTATCGCGTATGTCGCGAAGCGGCGAAGCGCCACATGCTGGTTGACTATCATGGGGACCAGAAGCCCGCGACTATGACTCGCACCTGGCCAAACCTGATCAACACAGAAGGCGTGCGGGGCATGGAGTGGAGCAAATGGAGCTGGGAATCCGAACCCAAGCACAACGTGACCCTGCCGTTTACAAGAATGTTCCTCGGTCCCATGGACTACACGCCCGGCGCAATGCGCAACGCGACCAAGCAGACGTTTGCGCCGATCAACCACCAGCCCATGGCGATGGGCACCCGTTGCCATCAGCTCGCGATGTACGTCGTCTACGAAGCCCCGTTGCAGATGCTCTCCGATAGCCCGTCCAACTATTTACGCGAACCCGAAGCCATGAGATTTCTATCGGCAGTTCCCACCGTATGGGACGATACGCGTGTCCTCGATGCGCGAATCGCAGAATACGTTTTGCTCGCCCGGCAAAATGGCCGCGACTGGTACGTCGGAGCAATGACAGATTGGGACGCGCGCGATCTCGAAGTGGACTTCTCATTTCTGCCGGAAGGAAACTTTGTGCTTGAAGCGTATCAGGACGGCGTCAATGCAGACCGAAACGCGAGTGATTATAAGAAGACAACAACACAGATCACCCGCGCGACCAAGCTAAAGATTCATCTCGCGCCCGGAGGAGGGTGGGCCGCAAGAATTCACCCGTAGGCAAGTACCTGTCCACCCTTGAACATGAAGCGGCAATTTTGGTAGAAGATTGCGTGGTGGAGCTAGTCGGGATCGAACCGACGACCTCATCGTTGCGAACGATGCGCTCTCCCAGCTGAGCTATAGCCCCACTTCTGGATGACCCATTTTAACATTTGGTCCACCACAGCTCGCTTGCTGTGTCAGCCACCCGAAGGAGGCGGTGAGAAGCCTTACATTACTGTTTGGTGGACCGAACACTCAGTGGCACATTAGCTAAGCGGCGCGTTCAAAACCGCAGCTGTGAAATAAGCTGCTGGAACCGGGAATCGCCACGTAGAGGGTCGTATACCGGGTCAGCCTTTAGGAATTGCAAACCATCGCAGTGTTGTTGGAACGCTTGATGCAGGAGACGAATTGCCTTCTCGTTTTGCCCGAGGCGAGTGCAGGCTACGGCATCAATCACTGGGTCGATCTCTTTTTTGTCTTGTCGCCGCTGTTCCATCTGGGTTGCATAAAATCCTTGAAGACCTTGTTGCTTGTACGCCGTCTTCAAAGCGGAAACTTTCTCGGGCGGTCCGGTGTTTGCCTGCACATAAGCAGCGAATGCCTCGTCAGGCATGCCCTTCTTCTCGTAGCATTGACCGAGCCAATGGAACGTTGCGTAAGAGGCTGGAAACATCTCTAACGTCTTCTTAGCTTGCGCAATCCCCATGTCGTACTGCCGCGCAAGATAGTAAATGTAAACCGCTGTCATTCCAGTGGGCTCCGACACGGGATCGAGTTTCAATGCTTTGTTCATTTCTGCCAGAGCCTGCTCTCGTTTGCCCATCGCCACTAGAAAGATCGCGTAGTCGGAATGAATTCCCGCGTCGTTGGGTTCAAGTTCAATTGCTTTGGACAATTCCTTTTCCGCTTTGTCCCAATCCCACGAGTGATAAAAAGCCAGTTGGCCCAACGCATCGTGAGCATCGCCCAGTTGTGGATCCAGTTCCGTTGCTCTCTGCGCGGCAGTCTCTGCCTGATTGAGCGTTTCAAGCGGCCAACAGCGCCAATCACCCAGTTTGAAATAAGTGTTAGCCAGACCGCTGTAAGCAGGTGCGAAATCCGGAGCTCGCGCGCTCGCTTCCTGGTAATACTTGAGCGCTGTTTCGAACCCGTTGCAGGTGAAAGTATCCCAATAAAAATTTCCCTTTAAATATGCTTCGTGCGCTGCTGGATCGATCTGCTGCTCACTTGAAGACCGCGCCTGCTTGCCAGCTGTTAAATTAATTCCCACCTGTTCCGCGATCTCTCTCGCGACTTGAGCTTGCAGCATTAAAACGTCGCGAGCACCCCCTTGATAGCTCTCCGCCCAAAGGTGCTGGTCAGAGTGTGCGTCGATCAACTGTGCCGTGATGCGGATGTCATCTCCAGAGCGCAAGACTGTCCCTTCGACGATGGCGTCGACGCCCAAGTCACGAGCGATCTGGGGTAAAGATTGCCTCGATTGTTTGTAGCGTTCGACTGATGTGTGAGATATCACGCGCAAGCCGCGTATTTTGGCAAGCCTGGTAATCAGTTCGTCGGTCATGCCGTCGCTGAAATACTCCTCCTGCCGGTCGACGGATAAGCTCCGCAAAGGCAAGACCGCGAGCGAGCGGATTTTCGAGATCCTGGAGGAGCCGTTCGATCCCTCATAGAAGAGCGTTAGGCGTAGTAGAAAAATCGCAGCAACCATCACTGCAGCCGCGATCATCGGCCATCGCCACCAATGCCGGGCCCTCAATGTGGGTCGAACATCAGCAGTTGCTGGTTCAATACGCGCGACCGGCGCAATGAAGCGGTAGCCCCGGCGAGGCACTGTTTCAATAAATCGCGGATTGCTGGAAGTGTCCCCAAGCACATCGCGGAGCTTGTTGATCGAGGTGTTTAAGCCGTTATCGAAATCGACAAAGGTGTCGGCAGACCAGATTCGTGAGCGAAGTTCGTCGCGAGTCACGATCTCCCCCGCGCGCTGCAGCAAAATTTTGAGGATTTCGAGGGGCTGCTTTTGCAGCCTGAGGTGTACGCCCGCTTTCCGCAGTTCGCTCGCCGCCAAGTCGAGCTCAAACACTCCGAAGCGCAGGACTGCGGCGAGCGGCGCCTTCGCCAGCATGGATGCTCCTCCCCTGCTGGGCCATGAGTTTAGCACGCTGGAAGGCAAGCGGTGTGAGCAGATTAGATTGTGACGTAAGTTGCTGGACCAGAAAGACTTCTTGGGTTAGAAAAAATCAAGCTACCGCTCCATTGACTTTCGGCTGCGTTTCCGCAATATGACACAAACGTCGAAGCTCGCTTTCCCCCCGACGCGAATAAAGAAGACAGAACAAACATTCTGGAGATACTTATGTCTGCACTGCGCCATTGTGCTCTCGCCTCGCTCCTCGTGTATGTGACCTTTTCCTCAATCGGTTTTGCCGAAGATTTGCACTTCAAACGGAACATCTCGGTGGGAGGAAACTCCGTCTCCAGTTCCGAGGTTTGGGTAAAGGGAGCACGGGAACGAAGCGCGATCAGCACGCCAGCGGGAAATACGATCACGCTGCACCAATGCGATCTGAAACGGACGCTCACGATTAGTGACCAATCGCAAAGCTATTTTGTCCTGACGGATCCTCAGGATGACTCTGCTGCCAAAGCTGCGGCAATGTTCGGTGGCGCGCCCGCGGCACCGAGTTCTGGCGGCACCATCACGCAGATTGTCACTGTGACCGATACCGGCGAACGCAAGCAGATTTCCGGCTATACCGCGCGACACGTGAAGATGACGGTTGCCATCGAGCCTTCAGCCAATGCGTGCAGTCAAACAAAACAGAAGTTCGATATCGACGGATGGTATGCAGACATTAAGGAACAAACGAGCTGCGGCGCATCGCTGCCTCCCATCCGGCAAGAAGGAACTTGCTCCGATCGTGTGGTGCTGGTTCGCAAGGGAACTGGCAAGCCGGGTTATCCACTTGCGCAAACCATCACGATGCACAACGAGGACGCGACAACAACCAAAATTGACGTCACCATCTCTGGCCTTGAGAAGCAAACGCTCGCGGCCGATCTCTTCGATGTTCCCGCCAGTTATCACGAGGTCAAGTCAATAACCGAGTTGTATTCGATTCCGGCCGCCGGGCAACCACCCATGAATGCTATGTCTTCTGGCCCGCAGTTCGGGGGGACGAACGGCCAGGGAATGATGGCGCAGGCACCACAAATGGCACAAATGCAGCCAGGAATGAGCATGGGGTCTCAATTCCAGGGTGGTATGCCGGGAATGCAGGGAGCGGGGATGCCCGGACAAGGACCAGCCTCTGGGGCTGCCATTCCTTTGCCACAGGCACTCGGTCCAAAGGCTCCAGGGAAAATTCGGATCGGGATCGCTCCTGCGCAGGCGCAATTGGGACAAGGCAACAACGCTCAGGCCGACTACGCAACGCCGATCCGCAACGCGATCATTTTTACCATGGCCGGCCCAGCGGTCGAGATTGCCGCGCTTGATGCCCGCATTCCTATTCAGCTTCAGGCCGAAGCGCAACAGAAGCAGTGCGACTACATACTGCTGTCCAGTGTGAGCGTGAAACACGGAGGCGGGAGCTTCGGGAAATTCATGAAAGCCGGCAGCATGGCTTCCAACATGACGCCGGTAGGCATGATGGCGCATAGCGTCGGCGCAATGGCCGCCAGTCAAGCCGCCGCACAGGCCGCTGCACAGGCCGCGGCCATGAACGCCCAGCAACAGGCGATGAATCAGCTCTCGCAGTTCAACGGGCAGATCAAATCGAAAGATGACGTCACCGTCGATTACCAGCTCTATCCAACGGGACAAGGTCAGCCGAAGTTACAGAATTCTCTCAAGGGGAAAGCGAAATCCGACGGAGAAGACGTGCTCACTCCACTTATTCAACAGGCGGCGACGAACGTACTCACGGAGGTGACGAAGAAATAGCGGAGACGCCCACAGGGGGGAGGAAATCGAAGATGGAGAGTTGTCGCGAGCGGATTGGGATTCTGCGCTACCGTTGGTTGTCCTCGTTTGTTGCTCTCACGATTGGCTTGCCAATTCCCGCCGTGTCAAAAAATTCGCAAGGCTCCTGGTCCGGGCAGGTGCAGTGTCAGCTGGCAGTACAGGCTCAAGGCTACTCGCTCCAGGAAACGCAAACCTGGACTGTCACGGGAGCAAGTCCCTATCAAGACAATGGCATGCTGGTTTATCCCGCAAAATGGACGTCTCAAAGCCAAGGTGCAACCCAGCGGATGCTCGGTCCGAATATGCTCGCAGGACAGTGGACGGGCAATGTCCAGCCGATGGATGACGTGCTCATCATCGCGGTCCGGCCTTCCGACAATCGTCTAGTGATTCGAAGGTGGCATTTGCCTTTGCAGGCGCCGGGGGCGATTTCCGGCGCAAAGCAAACCACCGCGGCCGGCGGAACTCCCAATCAATCTGCGCTCAGTCTAGTCGCCTACCAGTGGCCACTTCCCACCATTGAAGACTCGCCAACAAACACTAGTGTGGCGGGAACAGGGACGATCAGCATCCCCGGCAATCTGATGCCCCTGCACACTCCCGATAGCGTAACCGCGAATTGTAAGTGGCAATTCAGCAAAGGCGGCAACCCACAGGCCACGAGAGTTCCCGCTCGTTTGCAAGGCCAGGTAACTGGCAATCAAACAGACCGCACAATCAGCGGCGTACAGGGAGGTACTTCAAGCACCAGCGCTCTACCAGGACCGCACGTGGAGGTCGGCCAAGTGACTCCGGTTTCCGCGGTGACCACGACTTCGCCAAGCACAGGCATTGAAACTCCAACATCAAGGTCCTCTTCAGCAACACTCGTCTTGTCTCCCGTAGATGCGAAGTGCAATCAGGTATTCAGCATTCCGATCACAGGTAGCGGCACCCACTTTGCTCCTGGAACCACAGTGGACTTGGGCGCGGGAGTGCAGGTGCTGGGAGTGAGCGTGAGAAATGCGGAGCTGTTGACGACGCAACTGTTCGTAACGGAAAAGGCGATGCCGGGAGCGCATACTTTGACGGTCACTACCGGGGACGAAGTCGCGAGCCTGAGCAAAAATTTTAACGTCATCCAGCCCTGCCAGCCCACTGAGACGATAGGAATCAGAGGTGGCCTCACACCTGCCAGCGGCGTGCAAGGGTTGCAGAACATGACCGTGAACATTGGAAGTCCCGGCGGAAATGTAGGTGTGGACAGGTTCATCACAAATTTTGTATCTGGAGTTAGCAAAGCCGATTTCGGGCCAGGAGTGACGGTAACGTCGCTGACGATCACTTCGCCGACGAGCGCGACGGCGGTGATCAACATTGCGGCGGATGCTTCGCCTGGCACGCGTACCATCACGATGAACACCGCCAATCAGTCTGCCACCGCCAGCTTTGCAGTGATTCAAGGCAAGTGATGGTCAACGGTGTGGCACAACAGCTAGCCGGAGTTCTGGCGTCGATGTCGGCAAGCGTTCTCCTTAGATTATGTCGAGATGAACAAAGGCCGAGGCTTTCAATGAAAAGGAAATCCACGAAGCTAGCTGCCCTCTGTTTGTCAGCACTTGTCCCAGTACTGCCTTCTTATTGTCAGGTTGCCCAAGAGTCACTTTGGTCCGGTCAAGCACAGTGCCAGCTCGCGGTTCAATCTCAAGGTTACGTCCATCAAGAAATACAGACTTGGACTTTGACGGGTGGTGCACCGACGCAGCAGGGCGCCATGCAAGTCTATCCGGCGACGTGGAGTGTCACAGGCCAAGGTGGCGCGCAGCGGCCAACTCTAGTGGCGCAGTGGAGCAGCAACGTTGCACCGATGAACGCGCCGATTGCTTTTTTTGTTCGTGGATCTGACGACCGGCTGATTGTTAAGCTCTGGCACTCCCAGCTATCCGTATTCGGAGGCACGAATGCCGTCAAGCAGGTTGGGGGGTCGCAGTCGAGTACTTCTTACGGGGCCTACGAGTGGCCTTTTCCCGCCATCGAAGATGCTCCAACCAGCACAAACGTCAGCGGTACGGGTACGGTTCCGGTCACCGGAAACTCAATGCCAATACCATCTGCCAACTCAAGCGGCATGGCGACTTGCAAGTGGCAGTTCAGCAAGGGCGCGATTACACCGCCGCCGAGCGCGAATGCTTCTAGCGAAGTTGCGAGCAATGCTACAACAGCACCATTGATTTCCGGAAATGCTGCCGGATTTGCCAGCCCGCCCGGCGGGGGAAACCCCAGCAGTTCCGCCACTGCAGCTGCGCCTGGAGTTGCGAGGCCAGTAAATCTCGGCGGGTCCGTTACGCGGGTAGCGGGTGCAGTAAATCCGAGCAGCTCTGTCGGCGGTGCTGCGTCAGGAGGAACTTTGGGGACTGCCGCTGGTGTGCCCGGCGGAAATACCGCATTAGCTGCAAATGATGCTTCCGGAGGTAACGCCAGTGGAGCAGGAGGAACTGGCGATACAAATAACTCTGCAAACGAAAGCCCTGCGGGAAATGGCTCGCTGGCCAACCTGCCAGGCGCGCACCCCGAAATGTCCAGTGCAGCACTCGCCAGCCAGATTTCGACATTGCCGGCCCCCGCCGGTTTTAGAGCCCAAGACATGGGAGATGGCTCGGTGCGGCTCAGTTGGCAAGCGGTGAATGGAGCCAGCCAGTATCGTGTCGATGGCCCGGGCATTCCTGCGGCCGGTCTCTACATACCAACAGGAAATTCCGCGTCAAAGATCGTCGCTCCAGCAGCCGGCGGCGCTATATCGGCTGTCAATGCGACGCTGGGAACAAGAATAAAAAACGCGCCACTTGGTCCGGGCACGTGGCATATCGGAACCGTCGATTCGCACAATTTGTCGAATCCGAATCTGACTGCAAGCGCCACTGCAATTATTCGTGCCGTGCCGCCACACTCGGCACCGTGGCTTACAAAGAACAACGGTAAGGGAAGCGAGGCATTTGCGCTGGGGCATTATTTATCTCTGTGCCCAGTGTGCGTGCCTGGAGCAGACTTCGGCGCCGTGGTACAAGCTCTCGGAGTTCCGACTGCTCTCACCGCTGCTGGGAACATATTTACCGCCGACCCTCAATGGGCTGACGGGCAAGCGGCGCGGTATACCAACGCCACCGAATTCGGGACCAATCGCGTCACAAAATGCTGGACAGCAATTCAGGGCGTGCGGACCGTCTGCTATTCCAATAGTGGTAATCACGGGCTAACAGTAATTGTGCAGCAAGCTGATGCAACCTGGTTTCTGGCCTTTGCCTCCTCCGGTCCAATGGGCGAAGTCTTGAATTGGGGAGGCGGGGCTGGACTGCCAATATCGTCTAACTACAAACTTGTAACTCAACTCACCTTAGATTCGGAAGGTCCTAAATATCCACCACACGCCTGCCTTGCCTGTCATGGCGGAACCTTCAACGGCAATCGTGTCACCGGGGCTACTCTTCTACCTCTCGATACAGGCTTGCTGCGTATCGATGACCGCAGTGACACGATGGCGGCAAACTTCCTTGATGTAAATCGGACCGCGGCAGCTTATTTTCCTTCGGCGGCAGTTAGAAGGTATTTGACCGGACTCTACGGTGGAGATCCGAGTGCGGCGTCAGGATGGGGAGATTTGGATTATGTTCCTCAAGGTTGGCGGCAACAATCCGATTTCTACAAGGCTGCCGTCCGTCCTTATTGCATGATGTGTCACCTGGCGACGCCGAGTAACCTTGACTTCTCGACTTATGGCAGCTTCGCCCAAAACAAAGCGTTAATTAGCGCCGAAGTCTGCTCGGGGCATACCATGCCGCATGCCGAGTATCCATTCAAGCAGTTCTGGACGAAAGACACCGGAAACATTTTCTTACCTGGATACCTCGCAGCTGGGGCAGGAATAACAAGTTGCCAGTGAGACTGTAACGCCATTCCTCTTGGGGTGTGTTGCTCGCTTGGGCAGGTATTCCGGGGAAGGGAGCCTTCGCCCAGTCGGAGTCGGCTTAACCTGGTCCGGAACAGGGACAATGCCGGCTCACGGTGCAGTCTGAAGGCTACATTCACCAGAGCCGTCCCTAAAGTGAAATTCCAGGTTGGAGGGACCGTTGAGCGCTCGAAATCGAGCAGCACTTGTACTTTGCAAGCAGAACGCGATGTCCTCCAGGCGGACGCTCGTATGGCGGTGTTCTTCTTTGCGCCGGGCACGCATCGTCGAGATGTTTCCGTTGCGCGAAGACGCGCAATGATAAAATCGAAACATTGTAGGCGCGTAGCTCAGTTGGTTAGAGCGCTACCTTGACACTCTGATTCTAATAATAATTTCAACAACTTACAGGCCTTGGGGTTGCCGATAAGTGCCTGAAAGTACTTGAAAGCAAAACTTATTACGGGTACATTGCGGGTACAATCGCGTTACTCCCTTGAGTAGTCGTTTTCCTAAGTACAATTTGAAAATGCCCTATACTTCAGTCCCGATCAGAGGTTCGTTGTACTGGCTCGAACAGTCATCCAAGGCCTTATCCAACGACAGATCCGCTAGCTTTCGCAAGCGGTTGTTCTCCTCGCGCAACTATTTCGCTTCGTGTGCCCTGGCACACGTCAATTCCGCCGTACTTCGCTTCCCGGGCGTAGATCGTGTGCTTCGATAACCCTACTTCCGTGACACGTCTTCCGCGTAGCTGTACAAGTTTACCTCTGCGGATTGCCGTAGTTCGCGTTTAGGGTGGGCCACCAGCTCCCTAGATCGCTGCAGACCGCCGAGTGTCGGCCTGAGATCGTTTCTAAGGAAAGATCAATACCAGCTTAGGCCGGTACCCTCTAGCGGCTGCAGATTCGCCTGCCGCACGCTGGCAAGCCCCATAGTTCGTACCTTACGCAGGAGAATTCGAAATGCACCAGCGAGGCTCGCACCAGCAGGGCCTCACGACCTTAGGCAAGGCGGTGGCGGTACGCGCTCGTTCTGTTTGCCGATCTCGTCATCGCTCGCGGCGAAGTAGTCTGCATGACCTAGTAGCGCGACTCGGCTGCGCCGACATCCTGGTCATCATCGATGACTGGGCGATGGCACCGTGCACGACCCCTAGAAATTTACGAACAACGCTTTCAAACGCGCTCAAACGCCGTTGACATCGAAAGTCGCCGCGAGCCAATGGAAGGAACAGAATCCCGGATCCGACCATCGCCATGGCGCCCCGACCTCATCGTGCACAACTTTATGTCATCCAACTGCGTGGCGAGGGCGTGTGCAAGAAATGCAATGTTCCGCGCGACGACTAGGACGATGAAACGCTTATAGTTACGCAGGTGGTGAGCGGCTCCGGCTCATGTGCTAGGCACTTCAACTCCTCGCAAAACTACCTCCGTCGCGCTCCCGAGAACTTCGCCCCAACCTTTTCGGCGACTGAAGGCTCCTACTGCGGGCCGTCCAGGTACGGTCGCATACTTTGTGCAATTTGAAGTGCGGGGGTTGCACTCCCGATATCGGTGTATGTGGACGAGGCATCGACGAGGCGCGTGGTCATGTATCGCGCCAAGATACGCTTGTCCAGACCTCGACCCCGCAGTGCAAGATTGCTGCGAATCCGACTTACCCGATAATCGTCAACCGGATTATTCCCAAAGGATATTGAGATCGAAGGAATACCGAGAGACTGCGCCTCGAGAACAGAGATTCTGTTCGCCTTTGTGATCACCAGATCAGCCGCTATCATTGTGGAAGCAAAGTTGAGATGAGGTTTCATAATCAATATATCGGATCGTTCCTTACTCATGCTGTTGAGCAGCTCGAAGTCTGGATCATCCGCAACCCACATCAAGCATTTGTTCTGAAGATCAAGAAGATCGTATGCATCCAACATGAGTCGCGCTATCGGCGCACGAGCTTCTGAGTGCTGGGCCGCCCCACCGGGTGCGACCAGGACAACCTTCGCATCGATTGGAATCTTGAGCTTGCACCGAGCCTCAGTTCTTGTCTCGCCATTATGCGTCTTTGACACGCCGAGCATGGGCCCCACATAAGCAATCTTGCGGGCCAGATCCTCTGAAATGTCGTAAAACCCTGGATCATCAAGAAAAATGATCTGGTCCGCAAATTCAAGAGCCTGCATGTTTATTGCTTTCGGATCAATCAACCAATCCGTCATAAAAATAACCGGGCGTCCAAAGGCTTTTGCAATAGGAACGACCGAGAACTCCTCATGCGAGACCACCAGATCGGGTTGCTCCAAAAGGAATACAGATAAGATTTTTGTCAGTACATCCCAAAAGGGATTGTCCTCGGCCAATCCCAGATCTATCACCCTCCATCCGCGGTGTTTTAATATCTCCGCGCCGACGTTATAGGAGACAAATGTAATGCTTAGTGTTGGATAAACTCTTTGCAGCTCTTCCGCAATGGCGGAGTCTGGAACTGCGTGACCGCGACCCTTACCACGCGAAAAGAAGAGTAAATTCATGTTTGTTCCACCATGCTTCCGAGGTCGCTCAGAATTTCAGCAATTACACGCGCTCTTCCTTTCGTGAGCAGCACAGTTCGAAGCACTCTCTCGCGAAAGAGCGGAGCTGCCGTCCGAATGTCGACAGAAGAACGTTTCTTCCGATTACCTTTTCATAGTCATTTTGGAGGCCCAGCAAGCTGAAGTACGAAGGGGCAACTATTTCCCGAAAATCTGCGCGTAGTCCCTTCGACGTCCTAAGGACGATCGCTGCAATTTTCTTTTCGTCCTCAGTTCTATCCTCTTCAAAAATCGAAGCAAGATCAGCTTGCCTCCGTTCACTCATAATGTCGGAGTAGAGGCGACCCAGCAAAAAAGAGCAGAAGGCCCGCTCAAAGAGAAATTGCCTGCCGAAAACTGAGTCAACATATTGGGCAAACGCTCGTAGATCAGGGTCTTCATACGACGAAGGTGCATTGAGCCTCAAAAAAACTCGCTCCGCGAGACTACTCGACATCATCCATGCGATGTATTCCACCGTATTTGCGAGCGCCTCCGTGACAAGGGAGGCCCAAACCCGTTTCTCGCGATCCGAATCTGCCATTACATTTAGCAAGTCCGAATCCATTGAAAGGACATGGTAGCCCACAGCATGGGAGGATTCATGAAAGTGGTTATTTAATGCCAATGTCATCAGGAAAAACTGAAGCGGCAGGGGCTTCTCAAATGAGCGTTGGTCATTCAACTTGCGAAGCACCCGTTTTGTCGGGTAGCACGGGATGCACTTCGTAGAAATCAATTGGTCCAAGCAGGCTAGGGACATCAGCTGATAGTCTGACCACAATTCATTTTCTGCAGCAGTGGTATATTGAAACCCGCATTCAACCGCAGATGTCCGCACGCTTTTATAAATCGCATTGTGTTCGATTAAGAATGAATCGCCAAAAACCTCGGGAAGAGCCAAAGTGCACGCTGTACAGTCCACCTTCAAGAGGTCGCGAACATTCACAAGTGTGTGTCTCATGCCCATTCGACTCGATTCGACTATCAAAAATGAACTACTGGGGCAAAATTATACAAACTAATGAGACATTCATCGTAAAAGAATGCTATACTCCCGGTCCGCGCGGAATTTTTGAGCTTCGGCGCAAGTATGCGCCTCATGCCCGCCTGAGGTTGTCAATTTGGAAAAGGAATATTGCAGCCTTATCCAAAATCCGCAGGAGATGGTAGCGTGCAGCAATCGGAAAGGCGAAGCAAGAGTATGCTTGCTGCGAGCGATTACCGTGTGGTCTGGTGATCGTCGTAGTGTCCCGCTACCAATAGGGATCCGTTCGGTGAACCATTGCAAACGCGATTGATGCAGTTAGCGCGGGAGAAGCCAAGCAGTATCGATAATTGCAGGTGCTGCTGCGATGAGGCCAAGGATGGATTAATCACAACAGACTACATGGGATCTATAGTGACGCTGGACTTTGATTCGAAGGAGAAAGTGCAAACATCGTGGCCGGATTCGCTAGCTCTTGCGAATTTGGCCCGCGGCCTTCGCCATTCGCAGAATGGGCACGAGTGATGGAGGCGATTGTTGTCATCCCGTTTGAAACCGGAGATGGAACGCAATGAAGTCGTATTCTTACGTGAAGGGAACAGTGGCAGGTCAACACAATTGCGCGGTCACGCAGTAGTTGTTTAACTAGCAATTACTTAAACAGAGGTCCACATGAGCTACGCTTTAAGCCAAAATCTCAGAATTGTCAGCACGGGAGAGCAGATGATCATTATGGACGTGAAGCAAGGCAAGTTTTATACATGCAATCAAATTGGGGCAACTATCGTCAACCTCTTACGCAGTGGGCACACGTTAGATTCGATCGCAGAAACGCTTGAGGAACAGTCTAAGCAGTCTCACAATCGGATTAAGAACGACATCTTGCTTTTCATGCAGACACTCGTCCAAAAGAACCTATGTCATGTTTCGTAGAACAAAACGTCAGTCATCCTTGCAGCCGGAGAGAGAGGGTGCACATGCGTCTCTAATGCAGATATTGATGGCTGCTCTTCTTCTGCTGTTTGTTATCGCGCTGTTACGAATTCGAAAGTTCGCGGCGGTTTACGATTTTGTCAAACAGTGGCCGACTCGCTGCCGCTTCGCTTTAGCGCGGGAGCCGCGAGAAGCTGATCTAGTTCAGGCGGTGCATCATGCTTCCGTGCTCATACCGATTCGTACTCTCTGTCTTGTCTATTCTGCGGCACTTGCAGTGTTACTAAGGAGCTATGGGATACGTGCGGATCTTGTTATTGGAGTTACCCACAGACCTTTTGCCGGTCACACCTGGGTGGAAGTGGAAGGAAGGATAATCGGAGAGTCCAAGTACACTGACACGTGTGTTGTGCTCGATCGATTCTAGTTTATTGACGCTTACTCAGAAATGTAGATCCACATTGCATTTTTAATCCAGTAATTGACAACACCCCTCGGCATTAAGGAGTTATGAGCGCTTTCGGCGGCATTTTATCCTTCAACAAGGACCGCAGATTCGAAGCCTCTGTGGTGGAGACTTTCGAGCGATGCCTGCCCAACACAGAAAAAGACGGCAGCTGCAGTTGTCGGTTTACTTCCCTAGGAATCGTCTTTCGGCCTTTTCATACTACACCAGAATCACATCGCGAACAGCAACCAGTTGTGGATGGTGACTATGTATTTGTGTTCGACGGAAGAATAGATAACCGCGACGATCTGTCTAGGCGGCTCAAACTAGTTGACCCCACCGATGTAGAACTGTTTGTGTCCTGCTATAAAGCATTCGGCAACGAATGTTTCTTAAAGCTTCTCGGTGACTTCGCTGCAGCTGTAGTAGATCTTGAGTCCAGATCGCTAACCCTGGCGCGCGATCCATTCGGAGTGAAGAAGTTATTTTACGTTCTAGACGTTGACAAAGTTATGTGGTCGACAGACATTGCAGCTTTACTGAATTGTCCTCGGGTAGAAGACACAGTTGACGAGAACTTTGTGGCCATGTCCCTGGCTTACCTTCCGGAAGAGAATACAACAGCATTCAAGGTAATCAAACCAGTACTTCCTGCTCACTATGTTGTATTCAAAGATAATGCGGTACGTCACTCGAAATATTGGGGGATTTCCTCTTGTTTCAGGTCAGGTCTGGGTACGCAAGCTACCTTGCGAGAAGAGCTTCTTTCCCTTCTCGAGCGCTCTACAGCGGCGTGCTTGAGATCGAACGCGGTTGTGACCGCTGAGTTAAGCGGCGGCCTCGATTCGTCGACAATCGTTTGCATTGCTAACTACTTATCACAAATCAACAGTTCGGTCCAAAGTCTTAGGACCCTGTCGATCGTCTATGATAAAGCTCGACAATCAGATGAACGGCAATTCATTTCTGTTGTCGAGAAATACCTCGGGCGACCCGGAATGCACATCAAAGAGGATGACGACCCTATTCTTTCAAGGTGGCCGGATCCTTGGTTCGTCTCGTATCCGAATAGGGTTCTCTGCTTTGGTGGTGCCGTCGATCGGGTCCACGACGCGATGGAGTCTATTGGTTCGCGTGTTCTATTAAGCGGGGACTTCGGAGATCAGCTATTCGTCTCCAGCTACAAGCAGCCTTACGATGCGGTCGACCAAATACGCGAAGGTAGATACCGAGACGCCTATAGAACCTGTCGCAACTGGAGTTTTCGAAATAGGCACCCGCTTCTCCAAACAATTTGGCATGCCGCGATTAGGCCCAACCTGCCGTACGCAATGAGGCGGATGCAAACTCATAGCGTTTATGGTCCCCGCGTGAGTACAGCTTCATTCCGAATCCCCGCATGGCTCGATGCCGAATTCGTAAGGAGAACTGCGCTCAAGGAGCGCATTCATCGCGTTGTTGAAAGGGATGCTTTCCTCAAGGCTGGAAGCGCTGGTATCCGTTTTGCCAATGTTATGGAAGCCGTGGGCTGGTTTAGCTCTGGATATAGCCAGAATCGTACCACGAAACGATGCATTGAGATGCGATACCCGTATCTTTATCGCCCTCTGGTCGAGTTCTTAATTGCGATACCGTACCGTGCGCTTTGCAACGAACAATCCGCGCGGGCACTTCAAAGAGCAACAATCGAAGGTATTGTGCCTGAGCAAATTCGAACTCGGACAGACAAACGGGGACCTGCGGAGGCAATTCTTATGGCAGCGCGGAGGGGTCAGAAGACACTGTTATCACTAATCGAAAATAGTCGTGCGTGGAAACGTGGATTTGTTAATAGGGCCGAATTGATACGCGAGGCACAAAGGTGGAGTATTGGTCAGAGCACTTCAGACATGCTTAAGTTCGTTGCAGTCGAAATGTGGTTGCGCGCGCTGGAACTTCGTCGAGACCCGAACGCTGACGTAGATAGAATCTTGCCTCCCGGTTGGCAGCGTCCTCAGCATGTTGGTAGCTAGAGCTCTTGTGGGTCGCGGTGACTCATTGGGTGTTTGCGTTGTTGGAGTGTCAAAGAATGTGGAGCGAAGTTCTGGGGCGGCGAATGCTTTTTCCCACAGGCAATGAAACGTGAACCGAGTGTGGCACAGAAAGCCCCGTGTGAATTTGCCAGTCGGTTTAAAGAAATGGCGCAAGCACGTCATTCGAAGTCCCCAGTGCTTGCGCACACGCCATGATGAAAACTAGCAGGGTGACGGCCCAGGGTCGTATTGAATATTGTGAGCGTCAGGTGTTGTATTTGGGCTAGGTCCGAACGTGAGATCCTCTACATCTCCAAGCTCGAAGATTTCAGGGCCCTCATAGTCAACTTCCGTTCGGGTAGTCTGATCCTGTTTTTTGGGATCGTCAGACATAGTTCACCTCGTTCGGCTTTCATACTATTAGTCTCAATAAAAGTCAAGCTTTTCCTTACGTGGTGTCATACCGCAACAAAAATGGCCCTGCATAAAGTGATAATCTTGGTCAGCGAAGTAGCTGGCGTCATCGTCGGCCGATAGCTGCGGGCGCCCAAGGATGGATCCGCGAGCGGTCTCTAGACGTGCGGTCGCGTAGAGCTCGGAAATGGAGGCACGGAGGAAGGGGCAGCGCGCCTTTTTCTTCGCCCGTTGGAGGTAACCGCCTGGAGCGTAGCCCCAACTCGCATAAATAAAATCTCAGCCTTTGTCAGATCATCGAGCGGCTCGTTCCTCTCCCGGCCTTCACCCCTGCTTCACCTCGTGTTCCTGGGTTATTACCTCAATGATCCAGCGGGATATGACGTGAAAAGGCATCCCTAGCTTTTTCGTCTACGCAAGTGATCCAGTTATCCACAGGATAACGTTGTACCCTCACCGCTGGGAAGGGAAAAAGTGCTGGTACCTCGCAAAGGCTGCCCCAACCCGGCCAACCTGCAAAACGCATTAGCAGTGGAAAAGTTCAATTTTTGAGCCTGTACCATGGGACCACCTCACGACTCCAATCAGGAATGAGGAATATAGCCCACCTTTCGATCGAACGAGAACTCAACAATCTGCTCAATGCGATTGACTTTCGATAGTAGGTATAGGTAATTAGTTGTATAACCCGCTCAACTGGCGCAGTGGAGAATAGCGATTCGCGGCCCAGCGTACCAGCCGCAAACACCGGTGCCACTCGGACGTCCTGTCCAGGCACAAGACCGGGGAAAATGGTATTGGTCGTACGTTTCCCTAGATTGTGCCATTGCCACTGCAGGTGGGTCCAGCAGCGACCAAAATGGCGGCAGTTCCTGTTGAGAGTTGGCGCTTCGCCAGTTACGATGACTGCATAGGTCTATCGGCCCCAATTTCGCCAGAAGTTCTTTTGCTCTGATGCGAGGTCATAATGGTTGTTCTTGGCCTGAACGGCGGGTCTAAATGCCCGGAAGAAGTGGACACTTTTTTTGACTACCAGCACGACGCCGCCGCTGTGCTGATGTGCGATGGGAAAATCGAATGCGCGATAGAGGAAGAACGACTGAATCGTATAAAGCACACAAATTGTTTTCCCCGTCTTGCAATTGAACATTGCCTTAAGAACACCGGTACAACCTGGAAGGATCTGGACTCGGTCGTATACGTCTCAGATCCGAGGCGCCTCAGAGTTTCCACCCAGTGGAACGCTCTTGAGGACACCATCTCTCCAATACCTCCTACAGCAGAGGCCTTCATATCTTTTCTTTTTGAGCGCGAATTTGCGGTAGATGTGCGCAAGAAACTCACGTTTTGCGATCATCATATTGCGCATGTATGGAGTGCGTTTCCGTGCTCTGGATTTGATGAAGCATTGGTTGTCTCTCTCGACGGAGAGGGTGATGGTCGCGCTGGACTCATCTGCGCATGGACGGGCAACAAAATGTTTGAGCTGCGCGACTACCCGACATCCCTGTCACTAGGGAATCTCTATACGTCGATGATCCGCTTACTCGGGTACACGCGCTTTGATGAATACAAGGTTATGGGCTTGGCTCCGTACGGCGAGCGGTCAGCATTAGAAGCTGCTTTTGCTCCTGGGTACCACCTTCTTGCCAAAGGTCACTACGTAATAGATCCTATATTTCAGTGGACGAACCGGTTTCACGAACAAGGCATAGTAGATCAGGCGCGCCGAAGAGGCGGTGCCTTTGCTCAAATACATTTGAACTTCGCAGCAGCACTGCAAGACATGCTCGAGAAGATCGTGCTCCATGTTCTCTCTCATTTTAGACGCGAAACGGGTCTCCGAAATCTCTGTCTGGCTGGAGGGGTTGCCCATAATTGCACCCTAAACGGCAAGATCTTGCAGTCAGGCCTTTTTGACCGAGTTTTTGTCCAACCTGCGTCGCATGATGCTGGCGGTGCCTTAGGTGCTGCCTACTGGGTAACTTCCATCAAGACTGGAACGAGCAAATATAATCGCATTCGAGATGTGTATCTTGGGACCAGCATTGGCACATCTGATAGCATCAAAACCGTGCTTGACCAATGGGGAAGCTTTCTAGACTTCGAGCAGTGTGATGATATGGTACCGAAGGCCGCATCGATAGTCGCAAGCGGAGAGGTAATCGGGTGGATGCAAGGTCGCTCAGAGTTCGGTCCAAGAGCTCTGGGGAACCGTAGCATTTTAGCAGATGCGCGGCCGACGGCGAATAAGGATTTGGTTAACTCGATCGTCAAAAAGCGAGAGCAGTTCCGTCCTTTTGCGCCTTCGGTTCCTGAAGAGCGGCTGCGTGACTTTTTCGACCTGCCTTCTTGCGAAGCAGACCTTTCCTACATGAGCTATGCTCTACCCGTTCGCGAATGTATGCGACATGTGCTGGGAGCCGTAACACACATAGATGGCACCGCGAGACTTCAAACCGTCTCCAGAAGCACTAACCCACGATTTTGGTCTCTTCTAACTGCATTTGGTGACCTTACGGATATACCTATTCTTCTTAACACTTCGTTTAACAATAACACTGAGCCTATCGTTGATTCCGTTACCGACGCGGTAGTCAGTTTCCTCACAACCGACCTTAAAGTGCTCGTCATTGGAGACTACATAATCCGCAAAACTGCGCCCGCTTCTAGCGATGGCGCTTGGCTCAATCTGATTCCCCGCATACCTACTAGTTGTAGACTCCTAAGATCGTCCACGAGATCAGGGTTTATTCACCAGATTGAGATTACGAAGCGAGAGCGGTATCGGATATTAACAACCGACATCTCTGCCCTGTGCTTTCATGTTCTTGGCCGTTGTGACGAAATGACTCCGTTAGCTGATTTACTGGATTACTGCTGTGTGACACAACCTACCACCGTGCACAATCTCATTGAGGAGATTACTCGATTGTGGCGTCAGCGATTGATTCAATTGAGGCCACAGTTAACATAAACGAGGGCTGCGAGTCTCACGAGACATAACCGCGTGCTTGCAACGCGAATAATTCTGCATATTCGCCGCGTAACCTAATTAAGTCTGTGTGCGTTCCCTCCTCGCAAATCGATCCGTCCTTTAGAACAAGAATCCTATTCGCAAACCGCACAGTTGACAAGCGATGTGAGATAAGAATCACCATTTTCCCGCGACATACTGTAATCAATTCCTGATAAAGGGCGGCCTCCGTTCTCGCGTCGAGAGCTGCAGTTGGCTCATCAAGTATGACGATCGTCGCATTCCGCACATATGCCCGAGCAAGTGCGAGTCGCTGCCATTGGCCACCGGAGAGATCCACGCCACCTCCGAATCGACGTCCCAGTATTTGATCGTACCTATTGGGCAACGCTGAAATTATTGTGTGCGCACCCGCAACCCTGGTTGCGTGCGATATCCTAGAAAAGTCATTCAGCGAGGAAGTATCACCGAGAGCTATGTTCAGCAGTGCGCTCAGGTCGTACTTAGCAAAATCCTGGAACACCGCCGTTGTCAGCGCTCGCGTACAGGTCAGGTCATACTCCCTAATGTCGCAACCGTCTAGGAGAATCGCCCCTTCCGTGGGCTCGTAGAGACGCGCAATCAGCTTGGCGATGGTGGTTTTGCCCGCGCCGTTCTCGCCAACAAGCGCGATCACCTCGCCAGGACGAATACAAAAAGATACGTTTGACAATGCGGCCGTTTGTACCCCGTCGTACTTGAAGGAAACATTTTTGAATTCAATTCCTTTCGATATTCTTTCCGGGACCAACCTTGTTATGGAAAGACTACGTTTACGGGACGGGTAGGAAAAGAAATCGACCAGGTCACCAACGTACAGCATTTGATCAAGGCCAGACAAGAAGCTATTTAGGAGTGAAAGGAGTTGCGAATTGAAACGTTGTAGGAGGCCAGCAAGAAAGACCAAAGCACCGATACTCATCACACCAAGTATTGCGGATCGAATCAAGAATCCATATGCACAATAGTAAACAACCGTAGCACAACTCGATAGCCATGTCGCCATACCAGCTGCACTGCGCGAAAGGCCCGCGTCTTCCGAGTTGTGCTCACTGGCAACCGCTTGATAGCGATTGTATACATATGCACCGGCGGAGAACAGCTTGGTCTCTTTTGCTGAGGCAGTGCTGGTGATCAAGGACTGTAGGTAGTCCAACTGCCGCTTGGCTTGCGTGCGACCCCACATGACCAAATAGCGACGTCGGACGTGATATGCCTCTAATACAATAAGTGGCAATACGCCAAGTAACTGTACAGCAATTAGGCTTGGTACCGCAATAACTGACCCGACAATTACACTCCCAACGCCTATACATTGCTGGAGAAGTTGTAGCAACGTCTTTATCAGAGCAATCTGGGTTGCAATTTGTTCTCTTGCCCTTTGGAGACGGTCCTGAAATACTGAATTCTCTAGAGTTTCAAGGTCAAGAGTGTCGCAATGTGCAATCAATCGGAGATTCATGCGTAATGAGAATTGATTGCTCAATAAGAGATCGAAATGCGAAGCCATGCGGGTTGAGCCAGCCATCAGTAGCGTGACGAAGGCTTCTGCGACGAACAGCCACCAAAGTGTTGGACCGAAGCGATGTGACCTTTGTCCCGCGATCACGAGATTAACGAGTTGTCCACCGATCGCCAGCAAACACACAGGAAGAATACCTAAGAGCAGGCGAAAGAAGAGGATAATGCTACATAGCCTCGGCGCGATTTGCCATATCTCACGCAACAGTGATGGGATTTGTCGGACTGCACCCGGGAGGCCGACCTCTGTTGTGCCGTTACTCGACATTGCGTCTACCGGTCGACAAGGTCAACACATCCTTTCCGCGGTCTGCGGTATCGCGAAATACACGTTGTATCATGGCCCAGCACGACACCTCGTTTCGAAAGTGGAGGCGACGGCTTGCCTTCTCCTCCTCAAGCGCTCTTAGACTTTCCCCTTTCGTTGGAGCCGGTGATGACGTTCCTCGGCCAAGGCTGGAATACTACTCCCACCGCGCATTGATTTGGAGCTCCCACCCTCAGGTGAGAAAGTGCGAACCAGCACATTCTCCTTCCTCGGTACCAGTGCAGCATAAGTCCATGTTGAAGGTGGGAGGATCCAGTTTCCTACCCCCTACTGGCGTATCCTGTGTAGCAGCTTCTCCTTTCAAAATACAGGCCCCCTCCGGACCGTCGTGAAGCGGCATGGTGCAAGTGCTCTACTCAGCGCCCGACACGTTCTTCGCTGTGGACGTGCGTGACCGGCGATTCGCGTCAAACCACATTGAAATTGTAAGCCTTCGAGACAACTCCATAGTTGAAGCGATTCTCCCGGCCGGACACCCCAAATGGTGACCACTTGGAGGGACGTTTAGCCCTCCAGCTCTCAGCAGACTTCAGATTAGCGAGGATAGGAGACTCTGGGACGTTGGTCAGCGGCGACGGTGGGAGAGCGCGGGACGGATGCATGGGATGAACGGGAAGCAGCTATCTAACTGGCTACGGCTCCATTTGGTGGGACGACTTGGGGAGTAGAAGCCGGCGGTGAAGTTGCTGTCGGTTCGGGTAAGCGGGAGTTTGCCGGTGTCTCTGGAATCGAGTAATTAACGGAGTTTTCGACACCTCCAGCTGTGCGATCCACGTCGAGTTTCGCCAAGAGCAGGTGCATATCGAGGGCCCGTGCCGATCTGACGTTAGCGCGCATGTTGCAGGAGCCCCTGAGGGCATGATGGCGTTGCCGACCAACCCCATCTTCCCGACTGCAGCGGCGTGACGAAGTTGCGGCGCGGGTTCACTTGTCAGCGGCTCCACAATTTCAACATGTGAGAGGGCACTTTCTATTCTTTTATGACAGGGTCGCAATCCGTAGATGCGGATGGCGGCCCTGTGCTATGCTTTTGCCTCTTCATTCATTCTCGGTCGATCATGGCGGTGTTTGTAGAGTTCTAGCGAGACCCATTCTGCCGGATACTAAACTCGAAGTGCATGACGTTCGTACCCATCACTCAAAGCGCCATGAGTACAAACTCATGTAAGGCACTGCTCACGCTCGCGACGCGGTGTCAGTATTCTGAAGCGCTCGTTGCGAATTGTGACGATATCGTGGAGGGCTGGCTTGAACCAGCGAAGGCCGTCTTGGCAAGCATCAATTCTCAAATTCTCCACCCGTTGTGGCCGGATTGGAACATCCTAAGCAACGTGGTCCTACTCTTCAAAGCTAAAGCGAGGCGCCTTGCAATTCTGCCTGGCGTCAGCGGGGAAGCATCTTCGGCTCTAAATGCGTTCGGTAACTCCCCTCCGCTTGTATTTAGGAAAGATCGGTACAGGTTTTGCTACGATCGCCTAACCTCCCGCATCCCTATGTTTACACGCGACTTAGAGGTCTTCCGTGATCGAGGCCCTTTAAGTATTCTCGTGACTTCCCCGGGAGATGGACTCTGTACGTGCTGGTTGATGGAAAAGCTCTTTTCGTCAAAAAAGGGGTGCTCTCTGTTTTGTTTGGATCCCTCCCCAAAACTGACATGGGAAGGGGCGCTGTTGTTGGACAATTTCACAAACTGCAAAGGCGATCGCAGGATATACCTGCTACGCACACCGTCGCCATTCCTATGTTCTCCCCTTACTAACACTCTCTTCGATTTTGTATATTTTGCAAGACGATCTCGTTCCCACTTCGTATTCTCGCACGTTGCATCGGCAGCTTGGCAACGTCTACGCTCGGGTGGAGTCATGATGTTTGATGACTATTTGATGCATGCAAATCCGCTGGATGCGATACTGTTCCAGTATTTTCCAAAACACGATATAGATGGTTTCCTAAGTAGCATCGACGGCCAGTACGACTGCATCACTGACGCCTATTGGATTACAATAAGTAAAAAGTGACTTCTGAGTCATCGACAATGTTTAACGATTCTAGCAGTAACAATCACCAGAATCTCGTTTTGGTTCGCGGCGGAGATACATCTCTTCATGAGATTTGGGTTCGCGACGATCCGAGCAGAAACTGGGACATCATGGTCAGCTATTTTGGAGATCGTCCTGAGCGTGCTTGTAGTCCTAATCTTGATATTAAAGGTCCTAAGTGGCCAACAATAAAGTTGCTGTTGGTTCAAGACCCAACAATCATAGCAAGATATGAATACATATTCTTTCCCGACGACGATCTCCTCTTTGGACAGGATTCGATTAGTACCATGTTTAACTTGGTAAAGAAGTACGAGTTTCTGTTATGTCAACCGTCGCTATCCATTGACAGTTTTGTATCTCATTCTATTACGCTGCATCATCCAGCATTCATATGTCGCTACACAAACTTTGTGGAAATTATGGCGCCATGCTTCAGTAGATCATCGTTGAAGATTTGCCTTTCGTCCTTTGATGAAAATGTTAGCGGGTGGGGTCTTGACAGCCTGTGGCCTGAGTTGCTACGTCGCAGGCCAGGCAGAATCGGCATTCTGGATGCAATCCAGATTAAGCATACTCGGCCAGTTGGAGGACCAAACTATGTACACTCCTGTATGGCAGGTACAACGCCTAGTCTTGAATTAGCAAGGCTCCTTCATAAATACGATCTGCCTTACGGTCACGTCGTTACTGGCGGAATAGGGCTAAACGGCGTGGAACTCTCTCCTAGTTTGCTTGCAGTGGAGCTGGAGAAGCAGCCGATCTTGCCGCGTAGCATGCCGAGTTGGTAAGAGGTGCCCAAAGTGGCAATCTGGATTGGTAGCAGCTGTTCATACGAGCTATTACTGTATATCGGCCGCGCGTTGGCAGTCGATTCTCGTTAGAGGAGTACGCGGTGTGTATGACATCACCCAGGGGACGTACCTCTATCGTGGCTTCAGTAGCGATCTAGAGAAGACTCTGGGAAGTGAAGCCCATAGTCTTGTGAATGTGTCAGGGAAGTCTGTGGTCAGTCGGAGTTCATCCAAGACGATGCCAACCAGAGGGTCTTTGAGGTCGGAGTACTTCCCGGAAAACTTTTTGTGGGGCTGTGCAACTTCAGCCTACCAGATTGAGGGAGCTGTTACAGACGACGGACGTGGTCCGTCGATTTGGGACGTCTTTTCGCACACTACGGGGAAGACGCGGTCTGGTCATAACGCCGACGTCGCGGCGGACTACTATCATCGCTATCGGGAAGACATTCTTCTCATGAAGGGGCTGGGGGTGAAGGCGTTCAGGTTTTCCATCGCATGGTCACGAATATTTCCAAATGGAACCGGCGTTCCAAATGTGCGCGGCATGGATTTTTACCAGCGCGTGGTCGACACTCTCCTTTCCGCGGGAATCGAGCCGTTTTGTACGCTCTATCACTGGGACTTGCAACAAGCGCTACAGGAACATGGCGGTTGGGAGAACCGTGACACTACTAATATGTTCGCAGATTATGCGGCTTACGTCGTGCATAAGCTTTCAGATAAGGTGAAGTATTTTCTGACGATGAACGAAATGCGATTGCTCGTCGAACAGGGTTACAGACTTGGACTGCATGCGCCAGGTCTCAGATTATCTGGGCGTCGCCTTGCTCAGGTGAGCCACTTTCTGGCGCTTGCCCACGGCTTGGCCGCGCGGGCGATTCGTGCGCAGTCTCGTTCAGGTACACACGTCGGGCTAGCAGATCTTCCAACCGCCGCCACACCTGTGTTTGAGTCGGCGGAGCAAATCGCTGCCGCTCGAACCGCGATGCGGGAAGAAAATGCGAGCTGTCTAACATTGGTGCTGGAAGGGCGCTACACCGACCTCTACCTTGAGCGTCTAGGCGCTAACGCGCCGCACTTTACACAGGCGGACCTCGACATCATACGAACTCCGCTCGACTTTGTCGGACTAAATGTATATTGTCCGACATATGTGTGCGCTGACGAATCTGATGGTGGATATTCTATAGTATCTATGGGTACGTCATTTCCTAGAATGCTAAGTCATTGGCTTCACATTGGTCCTGAGGCTCTCTATTGGACAACTAAGCTGGTTTCTGAATTGTGGAATACTAACGTCTTGTACGTTACGGAAAATGGTGCGTCTTGTCTGGATGAACCTAGCGCGGATGGCTACATTTATGATGTAGACCGCATTATGTTTTTGCGTTGCTACCTAACTCAGCTTCAGCGGGCAGTTGCCGACGGGGTGCCAATTGGAGGATATTTTGTATGGAGCTTACTAGATAACTTCGAGTGGGCGGACGGCTATGAAAGGCGTTTCGGAATTGTTTATGTCAACTTTGCCACACAGAAGCGCATTCCGAAGCTTAGCGCGGAATTTTATCGAGAAGTTATCAAGCAGAATCGGATTGTATGATGATTTCGAAGGCCATGCTTTCTAAGGCCAATGCCTGATGCCAGATGACGTTCAGTTACTAACTTGACTAGCAGGCTGCTGGAAAAATGGACAGCACAGACTTAGATTTTCTCCAGTCTCTGTGATTTGTGACTCGGGAGCACTTTTTTGGCTCGGCCCTGCTCCCCTCATTCGGCACCAAGCTGAGTATGCGGGCGCGTTGGTGAAGCTGGAGAGATGCGCTCTGACAATTGTGTGCGGCGATAGCACGTGCTTTAACGGTCATGATGGGTCGAACCACCGGAATAGGATCGACAGTGGCGTCCACAATTGCGTAATCCAACTCTGCCGGGGGTGACCGCATTATGAAAACTTATTTCGGGGTGCCCGGGATCTGGGAACAACATCTCATCTCGCTCCCTAGAGCGTCAAAACAAACGTTCGAGGAGCAGTAATTGCCTATACAAGAGGTTCATAAAACTGAGTTTCCGAGAATGAATGACATCCAACATCGCCGACCCACAAGTCTCTAAAAGGCTGGCTAACGTACGCGGACGAGGTCGCATCATGAATGCAGCTGCTCGCAGGCCACAACGCTATGTATTGGCAATTGTGCCACATCTCAGGTCGACAAAGTCTACGGTCCGAAACTCAGGGGAAGTCCGGGATCATAAGCTGTTAACGCGCACGGGCCAGATGCTTGTTCGAGATATATTCACATCGACCTTTTGTGTTGACACCTGGACAAAGCAGCATTCCTATTGTCGGGGTATTGCAGGTCAGTTCGATGATCTCGTGTCGATCGATTCGATCGAGAAGATCCTCGCGAATTGCTCGCCAGACACCAGCCGTGTCCAACTTGCCCTGGAAGGAACCTACATTGACCCTAGGGAGTTATGCGATCCATCTACGCTCGATCGTGGAGCGCGCCCTCGGTGCTTCAACGCAGACAAGGTAGAGCTCTTGCTTAGCAAAGGTGCAACGCTAATTATCAATGCGATCGACGAAATACACGAACAGACTGGTGATCTTGCTGAGGATGTCGAACACCTCACAGGCATTCCCGTACAGGTTAATCTCTATGCGACTTGGGGAAGCTTACCCGGATTTAATGTTCATTGGGACGAACATGAGGTACTTGTTTTGCAGGTAAAGGGGAAGAAAGAATGGCGCCTATATGGAAAGACCACAGATCATCCAGTGCGCATCCTTGGAGACCTTCCCCGACCAACAATACTCCCCGTGGATGTATTTTCATTGTCTGACGGTGACCTGCTTTATATTCCCCGTGGACACTGGCACTCAGTTCATCCGTACAATGAGTTGTCGATCCACCTTACCATCGGACTTCATACGAGCACTGGACTAGATTTGTTAGCTTGGATTCAAAACCATCTTTCTCTGAATTCATTCTTTCGTTCGGATATCCCTCAATTGCAGCCGTCATCGTCTGACTTTGACGAATATGCGAAGCACTTTATTGCAAGTCTTGAGGAAGTTGTCACGACGGATTGTGTCGCCGCTTTCGCAAAATCCCGCCAGCGAGGATTTAAGAGAAGAAAACGCGTCGATCTTGGTCACTTGCGATCAGTTACGCCAGTACTGATTGAGCGCAATACTGAGTTCCATTTGGTGCCTGATAACAGCACTTTTTCTATATATGAATCTGACGATCTTGCGGCTCTCAGCGATGGAACCAGGTACATTGTGCTCTCTAAAATGGTCATGCCTGCGATTAGACACTTGATGCAGTCCAGGAGTTGTACTCTGGGGTCTCTCTGCGACACACTGCTAGCTGAGACTCCGGTTTCTGATGTCCGAGACATGCTTCTCGAGCTGTACGAGGTGGGCTTGGTGTCTCTTTGCTGATCCTTGTCCGTCACTCATCGCCGCTACGATTGCGGTAGCCGTAACTAGCCCGATGCTTTCCACCGACGTGATTCGTTAGGGTTCGCCGGCCTCATCGAGCGTGCGCAACTCCGTCCCGATCTGCTTAACCTTACTATCCGGATCGACCAGTTGTCATACAGGGCGGCCAGCAGGCGTCGCCTCAACGTGCTTGGCGATGTCCAGCGCGACAACGGTAATCTGCATAAAGTGACTCTCCTCTCGATGTTTCGTGAACGATGGCAGCTACAATGCTGCTGCGCTGATTTTTCGGGATGGGTCCATTCCATTTGTTCATCACCACTCGCAGCCCACCGTCTTCACGCCATTGCGACGCAGGACATATTCATCAATTCGTCTTTTTAACCTTAAGTCTTGTTATGTGCAGTTCCTCGTCCTGAGCTAGAAAAGTCGAGGAAACAAGTGTATCAATCATTGTCATAACTCCTTGGCTTAGCTGAGAGGGAGAAGTAAACTGCATCGAAAATGAACGAAACTCATCGAGTGCACGATATAACGAGAAAAATAGTGGCGTTGTTTGCACTCGAAATGTGTAGTTTAGTGTAAACCCACTCTCGATCAACAATCGCAACACTTGGAACTCCGCGACGGACAACTCCTGCTCATGCAGAACTAGACCTATAAGAACGCTCGCAAAATCACCGTCGACGGGTGATTCATGCGAGTTTAGATAAAGGTAAGTTATCAGGGCGAGACGCATCACATTCCGAAGCCCACACATCAGGAGCCCCGTTTGAAGCAGCTGGGTTCGTATGGATGATACGGAAATATACGAGTTCATGCTGAAGAAGAGGCGATGAACCCTGACATCAGCAAACACGCTTGCGAGAAATTCGATGGTGTTAGCGAAGCTTTCGGCGATTAGGCAGCGGACAACAAACTCCGATCTGCTCCGAGGTGGAGCAAATGTCGATGTCAATATCCGATCTGAACAAAAGTGGGCGGACTCGTGCAAAACGACATTCTTTCGTACGAGATCTGGCAATATCTTATCTGGTACTTCGACATTCGGAGAGGCACTAATGATTCTATGGAGCGTGTCGCCATTGTTGACGTATGGAATCGTCGCACATTCAAGAATCTTGCCCAAGCAAAAAAGCGGGGCGCTCTGGTAATCCTGCCATGTTGGCGTTGTGTCAGAGGAATACTTACCTCCATAACTTAACGTCAACCGTCGAATTCTTGCAAATGTCGGGTTCATGGCGAAGAGATATTTGTCACCTAGGTTTGAATCAATGACGATAGCACTGCTATCCTTCGAAGCGAATTGATCATCCACCCACAGGAGATCTGCTAGTCTTGACACGGGCGACGCTCCTAATTCGCCGTTCGCGGCTTTACGTCGCAAAGTCGGACGAGGGGAATCCTAGATGCAAACTCGTAGGAATGAACCATATCATTCATTCTGGCCACGAGCAAGAAAGCAAGCGTCTGTGCCGCCAATTCGGCATTCCACTAGTAGAGCCCTTATCTTCAAACGTGGAGCCTGAGCGGACGGGAGTAGATGATTTTACCCAGGTCGTGCCTTGGTGCTGCGATTACATCGGGCGTTCTACGCTCATCCAGCGCTTCACGCCATAACAGGTGTGCTAGTTTGTTAATCTGGAGACTGAGAGTACGATCCAAAGCGGAACGCTCAGGAGTCGACTGCGATGGCTGCAATTCTGGTTACTGCATCCTCGGTGTGCAGCAGCATAAGTCCCCCTGCAGCCGCATAGGTGGTCCACGGTTGAAAGATCCAAAGCGGTATTCATTACTCTCACTCGTGAGCTACGAGTTGCCCATGGCTCTAGTCTGTTCAAAGCCGTGGACGACTAACTGTCGGGCGGATTAACCGAGAATAGTTCACGAACGAGGCGAGGCATAACGATGCGTTATCGAATGAAGTCATCAATTCGCTGGACGCGAACGTCGGAAGGCGGAATTCTAGTCAATGTAACCTCGGGTGCGTCTTACCGTGTCAATAAAGTCGGTGCGTTAATTATGGCCGACCTTGTCGAAGGAAGTTTGCTCGAGGATATCGTGTCTCAATTGTGCGCTATCTACCGAACATCAGAAGGCAGTCTAGGAAAAGACGTGGAGGCCTTTACTAACACACTACGACGTATGGATATCATTGAAGCATACGATATGGTCTAAAAGAGCGCCCACTGACAGTTCGACTGCTTGGCTTAATGAGATCTTGGACCTCGGTTGCCAGAACTATTTGAGCAAAGGTATATCAGTGGTTTTATCCGTGAATTCAAGTTTGACGACAACGTTCGATTTCGGCAACCTCCATATCATCCCGCACCGCCCACCTGTTTGGTCGAACGAAATCCTGGAACTGTCCGATTGGGAAGTAGCACGGATGGTGCGCATCCGAATTGGCGGCAACTCGGTTCTGCCATTTTGTTCACTCGCCCTCTTCATTATGACAGACCAAGCATTAGAAGAGTTGTGAAGCAACGATAAAATGTAGTCTCCAGCTGGAACAGTTGATCCGCCGACCGTCAAGAGATCTTCCTTTGTTGCCAAACGAGTACTGTCACCAGAAGAGTAGGTGACCGTGATGAAGCTTCCGTCTGGGAATGTGCACTGCGTCTGCATTTGCGATGTACTTTGGCAAGCGCCTCGGGCTATCAGGCATAATGAGAAGAATAGTGCCGTTTTCAGCGCCATGGAGAGTACACTCCTCTTTGCAGATATGGTAACTCGAGTCCGCCTAGGGAGCAATGCTCCGATTCTTTTACATGAAGGCGTTAGCTTCTGCACCTTTGAAGAGCGAGCCGTTCAGCCAGGTAACAGGGACCTTCACCGATGCGCGACCAGACCCACATGGGGCGCTTTGAACTGCCTGAATACGGAAGAATCTTGTTCCACGGAGTTCGCACTTGTCTCCCTGAGTCAGCAGGCCAAACTGTTGCGGATGATTGAATTTAGCGAACTAGTGCACCTGCGCTGGTCGCTGCGAGCATACTTGAGTCCGCGTGATCTGCGGAACCAACGCCGATCTTCAACCGGTCTGCGAGTTGCCGGACAGTCTCGTGAAGACCTTGTGTTCTCGCCTCAACACCGCTGAGATCCGTTCGCCTTCGTTGCGAGAGGCGACAACAAGACATTCCCGCGCTGGCCATGCATTTTCTCTCTCCGAACGCGTCGCGTCATCACTCACGGTGAAGGGATCGAGTCCACAACGATGCAATGTACTAAGCCATGCAATATGCCCGAACTGGACACACGATGGAATGAGGGTCCCGATGTGCCGTGTGGAGCAGCTAGAAGTGGTCTCGGACTAGGCCACCCAAAACAGGGCAGGCGCAGAACCCCGACGAATAGAGCCTGAGGGGATTGAGTATGTTGATCCGCAAGGCTCGGCAGGGTTTCCAATTTTCAAGGCAACGTGAACCAGGCCGCAGAAACTTTAGGCCTGAGCCGCAGCATTCTGCGTCTTCGATACATGCGCGTGGTTGTGCATCACGATTGCTTGTGGTCGTTCCCTTCAAGCGAGGGGTCGAGATGAATCTGGTGTCAGCCAGGGCGATAGGGCTGCGATCTTCTTCGTATAATAGGGTGCCCTCATTTTTCACTCGGGTGGTTTCCAATGCTCTTTAGTTGGCGTGAGGCCGTGTACGCTTTCCGGGTGCTGTGCAAACAGCCTCTCGTCTCGGGGTTGGCTGTCGTGTCGGTAGCCTTTGGCATTGGTGTAAATTCCGTATTTTTTGGACTCATCGATCTCGTAATGCTGCGCCCGGTGCCAGTTTCTCATCCTGAAGAACTCGTCAGAGTGTCGAGCATTAGTCCAACCGGAACAGTTGGTGATGATCGACTGCTCTTGTCAATGTTCCAGGCGCTACGCGCGGGTAATCATGTTTTCGCCGGCATGTTCGCCTGGAATGATGATGCGTTGCGGAATATGCAAGTGGGAAACAGCAGATTTCTCGGCGAGGTAGACGAGGTCTCGGGGGACTTCTTTCCGACCCTTGGTGAACAACCTCTTCTGGGCCGCTGGATCAACAATGCCGACGTGGACCTTGGCTCGGGACGGTCAGCACTAGTAGCCGTGCTTAGTTATCGGTGCTGGAAAGAGCATTATCATTCCGATCAGCAAATACTTGGGAGGACAATCATTGTCGACGACGTTCCGTTGATCATTGTTGGAGTGACGAAGCCAAACTTCTCTGAAATAGACATGGATGTAACGTCAGATGCAATTGTTCCGATTGGCTTCGCTCAGACTGGGAGCAAGGGAGGCTGGTACAACGTAACAAGTCGTCTCAAGCCGAATGTGTCTTTGAACCAGGCCCGAGCCGAACTTGCGATTTTGTGGCCGGGAATCCTCGCCCGCACGGCGCAGCCCACGATGAGCCCAGAATCACGTCGTCGATATTTTTCTCGAAGAATCGAGCTCACTTCGCAGTTGCGGGGAGACTCTTCTCTGCGGGAGAAGTATTCCGAGCCCCTGCTAATGCTTATGAGTTTAGCTGGAATGATTCTCCTGATTACCTGCGTCAATTTGGCGTGCATGACCCTTGGACGCACCCTCTCCCGAAGTCCGGAATTCCAGGTGCGCCTCGCGCTGGGGGCATCGCGTTGGCAGATACTACGACTTGTCCTATTAGAGGCGGTTTTGATTTCCTTCGCGGGATCCGTTATAGGTGCTGCTGCAGCTTTTTGGAGCACGCGTCTCCTGATTAACCTGTTCTGGACCGGCTTTGTCTCGCCCGGACTACGTATGACCATGGACACGCGAGTTCTCGTTTTCATGGTTGGCGCGACATTCCTCACAGCCATTCTTTTTGGGCTAGCACCGGCAATTCGAGTGACTGTTGTGAGCCCATCGGCCGTCTCCCAATACCATTCGGGGACTGCAATTGGCCGATACAAGATAGGAAAGGGCCTGATCACAATACAAGTTAGTCTAGCATTCGTGCTTGTGACTGCTGCGCTGCTTTTCGCCACTACCCTACACGGGCTCCGCTCGGTCGATCTGGGGTATGATCGCAGCAACGTGTTAGTGATGACGCTTTTCCGGCAATCACAGCGTGGCCAAATTCCCAACACGACCAACTACTACCATCAGCTAGCAATTCAGCTTTTGAAAAACCCAAGTACGGAATCCGTCAGCTACTCACAATCTGGGCCGGCGTTTAATTTCGAGATACCAACCTCCGTGTCTGCGGCTGGCGTAACGGTATCTGCCCTATCTGACTCGGTTGGACCTGAGTTTTTCCACCTATTGAGAGTCCCTCTACTAGCAGGCCGTGAATTCGGATGGCAGGATGATGAAATGGCGCCTCGCGTCGGGATACTAAGTGATAGCCTCGCGTCGCGACTGTTTCCTCACGAAGACCCCATTGGAAGGAAGGTCGATTTCGGACAAAATGCAAGCGGGCAGGGCCTCACCATTGTCGGCGTTGTTCGAGATGCCGGTTTTTGGAAGCCTCAGACACAGCATCCCATGGCAATCTACCTACCGTTGATGCAGGCGTGTTCCGGGTGTAGCCCTCTTGCCCTCATTCGGACGGGTGCCAATCCGATGCTAATCGCTCATGTCAGCGAACACACAGTTCAGGCGATGGGGTACCAATATTCCGTGCGCACACAATCTCTAGAGGATAGATTCAACAAGATGCTGGTTGTGCAGCGTTTGTCTTCTTGGTTATCCGTTGCCTTCGGCGGTGCTGCGCTGCTGCTCACCTGCTTGGGGCTTTATGGGCTGATCTCGTATGTTGTCCATATGCGTTATAGAGAGATTGGACTCCGCGTCGCCGTGGGTGCAACTCGCGCGAACGTTATCTTTCTCGTGTTATGTGACGCACTCCTTGTTGTGGTTACGGGTATGTTGCTTGGCGTCGCAATTGGATGGCCAGGTTCCCTCGTACTTGCCAACAAATATGCAAACATCAGCCATAATGTCTTCAGCGGGATGTTATGTGCATCACTGATTTTGTTGGTGACGACTTTTCTGGCGGGATACCTGCCAGCCTTAGGCGCATCTCGTGTCGATCCCGCCAGCGTCTTGCGTAGCGAATAAGCTGAGGCTCTATTTAATTGTTGGTTCCATCGCGTCGTCGCCAATTCGGAAGTCTAAAGTTGGTGCAGCGTACTTACCGTGAAAATGCTGCTCCCGGTGTAATGCACCTTGCGCGACTACCGGAGAAGCACTGGCGAGCGACTGAACAGGATCACATGCAAACAGTTTCAGGCGCCGCAGGTCTGGCCTCGAAGATGATGTAACCCGAACTGGATGTACTTGGCACTACGGGCAAATCAGCAAGTCTGCCGCTGCCCCGGTCCAACTCGAGGTACAACCGAAGAACTTTTTGCGTATACGTGCATGGACGGTCACTTTCCGAGCAGCGTCCCCTTCTGGAGATCAGAGAGTGCTTGTTTTTGCAGCGTCGCCAAACCTTTTGCACGGCCCGATTTCTGGCCATTCCCGATCACCATTTCTGCGCTCGCAGATCACTGGTCAACTTGTCGCAGGGGCGCTCGTTAGGAATACTGATCCCAACCAGCAAAATCATGGTCGGAATCATTCGGGAATGCTGATCGGTTAAGCAGGAATCCGCAAGAATGCGGGAAGGTAACCTTCCGTGTCCGTTATCGATGGCTTGCCATAAGAAACATGATTTGTTTCGTACAGCAAACTCGCACCAGACAGGCATTACTAGCCAGTGGCTTCTGTTTTGATTGCCCGAAATGAAGAAGAAGTGTATTTTCGCGGCAACAATCTCAATGGTAATATAGGGTTCCTCCGCCATGGAACAGCGCGCACGAGGTATTTATGAATTCTGGACTTCAATCGACTGTATCTGGACTGACGGAAGTCGTCCACGTTTTTGAGGAGAAGCGCTACTGTGTTATTCGTGCACTGATTAGCAGGCCGATAGCAGACGCACTCTGTAGATATATACAAAACAAGGCGAACGCCGGCTATTTGAACAACGACCGGGTACCATCCTCACGGTATGCATACGGAGACCACAACATGGAGAAGCTGCTTGAGAAGCTGACCCCGATAGTTGAACAAGCCTGCGGTCTCTCCCTTTATCCTGGATACAGCTACTGTCGCTTGTATGAGCATGGAGCTGAACTTGCGCGGCACCGTGACCGTGATGCGTGTGAAATAAGTCTCAGCATTAATCTTGGACAAGATCCTCAGAGTCCTTGGCCGCTTTGGATCCGGAATTCTGAAAAGGCCTATGCCGCGGAGCTCTTTCCCGGTGACGCCTTGCTGTATCGGGGCATCGAATGTGAACATTGGCGAGAACCCTTCAACGGCAGTTTTGTCGCCCAGGTGTTTCTCCACTACGTGGACAAGAACGGCCCCTACTCCACATGGAAGTTTGATAAGAGAAATACGCTCAACATTGCTCCTGGGGGCCCCGGCAGAGCACTATCGTGACCGTGATACCGCATCACAACCGCAACCAATTTTCGGTTAGACGAGGTACCAGGAAGCGAAATGGAGCGTCTGCCGAATCTCGCTGATACTCTGCGCGATCCGATACCACTCTCAATTGAAAGTCACGATGACCACTAGTCTCATTCAATTCGGCCCGACCACGGACACGATGGCAGATAAGTAGGCGAGAATATGCGAGCGAGGCCTGATGCGGTTGTTCTTGGTGCAGGTGTGACCGGCCTTGCAATTGGAGCCGCGTCAGGCTGCCCACTTTTTGAGGCTACATTGACTCCAGGCGGTATCTGCTCTTCCTATTACCTGCGGAGCGATAGAACAATTAAGAGTGGAGTAGAAAGGCTCCTCACGCCTCCCGGGGACGACGAAGCCTACCGGTTCGAAGTAGGTGGTGGTCACTGGATATTTGGCGCCGATCCGATGATTTCAAATCTCGTCGCGAATTTGGCTCCAGCCCGGTCCTATTCGCGACGATCGGCGGTCTTCTTTCCAGATTGGCAAATGCTTGTGCCCTATCCTTTGCAAAATAACCTCGCCTATCTCCCTAAAGACGTCAGACGCCGAGCTTTGTCTGAATTGCTGCACACCTCGAGAGGTTGTGCTCTGACAATGGCAGCTTCTTTGCAGCAGAGTTTCGGACGTACTCTTACCGATCTATTCTTCGGGCCATTTCATGAATCGTATACCGCAGGTCTGTGGACCCGCATCGCGCCCCAGGATCAATATAAGACGCCTCTCGATCTACAGCTAATCCTTCGAGGAAGTACAGAGCATTCTCCTACAGTGGGATACAACAAGACCTTCCTGTATCCTCAAGATGGTCTGAGCTTTCTCTCCTCCCAAATGGCAGAACGATGTGACATCAGGTATTCGCACCGAGTCGTTCACATCGATGTTGCAGAAAAACAGGTCGTTTTCGCAGGAGGAAAGACATTTGGTTACGAAAGTATAATGTCTACGTTGCCGCTGAATGAAATGCTAGCTCTGGCTGACCTTACGATCGACCAGGAAGCTGATCCATTTTGCTCGGTCCTGGTTCTAAACATCGGGGCAATGAAAGGGTCGAAATTACCGAATGAGCATTGGATTTATGTGCCGAAGACAACCTCAGGCTTCCACAGAATTGGGTTCTATAGTAATGTCGATTCGAGCTTCCTCCCTGCGTCGTATCGAACGAACGCAGACCGGGTGAGTATGTACGTGGAGCGGTCATTTTTGGGAGGAACGAAGCCGAGTGACTCTGACCTCGCCGACTACACTCAAGCAGTTATTAGAGAATTACAAGGGTGGGAGTTCATCGAAAGAGTTGACGTGGTTGATCCAACTTGGATTAGAGTGGCCTACACTTGGTCTTGGTCTGGCTCGCACTGGCGTTCGGAGGCGTTAAAACGATTTCAGGAGAACAGCATCATCATGGCGGGGCGGTATGGGAGGTGGAGCTTCCAAGGTATCGCGGCCTCGATACGAGAAGGTCTCTCTGTCGGCGCATGCCATCGCCTTTCAAAACACAAAGACTTTACAAGAAGGTAAAGCAGTGTTCGTCCTGACTTTTGCCATCTCTTCAGCCAGCGTGGAAACGGAAACAAATCTATCAAGTTCGGTCTTCGGCTTCATTTTGGTCGTCAATCGAATTTCCCGAACAGATAGACAAAAACTGAATTGTACGCCCAGGCTCAAACGCCAATAATCAGGCCCGCTATCGAGCAGATCGGTTTCGCGATGAGGCTCATCCAAGTGCTGGGCTAAAGATTCGATGACTTGGACCTCGCTCAGAAGCTGAATCGCCTAGTCAGTTATGGCAGCATGTAGCTCGATGCAACGCCAATCGGAGCTAGTTCCGGCCCCACTCGGCCACTCTGCGCACGGGCATTGCACAGGTATTGCAACTTCACGAAAGTTGCGCTACAGTGCGCTAGCTAACCGCCCCTTCCCCGGGTTATAAAAAAGGAGAACTGCGCATCCAGGGAGAGCCTCGCTCTCCGGCTGTGGTGTTGCGCTTCGCGCCTGTGCTGTTCATTTCGAAAACCGATTACGTCTTGTGGCGGGCCTGTCCGAAGAATGCGTGGTTGCGCATTCACAAACCCGAACTTTATTACATCACTGAACTAACTGAATTCGAGCAATCGGTCATTGACATGGGGATTGAGGTGGAGCTCGTTGCCCGCGGCCTCTTTCCCGAAGGGGTGCTCATCGGTGGCACAAAGTCAGAAGCTCAGGAAAGTACTTTGACGTATTTCGGCGCACAAACAAAGACGATGTTTCAACCGGTGTTCGAAAGAGACGAACTCCTGGCTGCGATTGACGTACTTCAACAAGAAGCCGATACCGGCGAGTGCTCAGTCTTTGAAATCAAGTCCTCGACGAAAGCAGAAAAGGAACACCTGTATGACCTTGCCTTTCAGGTCATGCTGCTTCGACGGCACGGCCTGTCTGTGAAGCGGGCTTCAATCGTCCACCTGAATCCTCATTATGTCCGGCGAGGTGATCTCGACATACAACAGCTTTTCCTGGCCATTGATCTGACGGCCGAAGTTGACGCAGCAACCGAAACTGTCAGTCGGGAAGTTCAGGATGCGAGAACTTATCTGCTCAACCCGGTAGAGCCATCGGGGCCCTGTTCTTGCATTTACAAGCCCCGAGCGAAACACTGCTCGACATTTCGATATTCGAACCCGAACGTTCCAGACTACGGAGTTCACGACATTGCCCGCATTGGCAGCAGCCCCAAGAAACTGAAGGGACTGGTCGATCAAGGCATCTACGAACTCGACGAAGTGCCTTCAGACATACGCTTAACGGATGTGCAAAAGGCACAGCTGCGGGCGTATCAAACCGGTGAAACCATTATCGACAACGAAGCGATTCGGTCGGAACTGGAGGACCTGAGTTACCCACTCCACTTTATCGATTACGAAACCTTTGCCCCGGCGATCCCACGATATTCTGAGTACTCTCCGTTCGATCAGATTCCGCTTCAATATTCGGTACACGTCGTGGGAGCGCGGGGCGAAGAGCCGATCCATCGGGATTTTGTGCATGTCGGAACCGATGACCCGAGCACTGCGTTCTTTCGCTCTCTACAACAGCACGTTGCTTCCTTCGGCACAATCATTGTGTGGAACCAAGGCTTTGAGTCGCATGTCAACGACTCCATTACACGGCGCATCCCCTCGACTAAGGACTACTTCGTTGCATTCAATGATCGCATCTACGATTTGATGGACATTTTTTCGAAGCAATATTTCGTTCACAAAGCCCTCTTGGGCAAGGTTTCGATTAAGAACGTTTTGCCGGTGCTGACACCCCATTTGAGCTACTCGCCGCTTGAGATTCACGATGGAGCTACCGCATCACTGGTGTGGAGCAAGCTCATCTCAGACAGCTTGAGCAGCGACGAACGTGACCAGCAGTACGGACATTTGCGGGAGTATTGCGCACTTGATTCTTATGGGATGTATGCAATCTGGGAAGAGTTGATGAAGTTAGTAGCTGCTTGAGTTCTAACGTGACGTTATGAGCGCTTCGAAATAATCGGATCTCTGGATGTCTGCCTCTGGAACCAAACCCGATGAAACGATGCCATGGGGCAATGCCTTTGCCCAAGCCAATACGATCGTGGGCAATGAGAGTGTCCAAGATGTCCCCGGAATGATAGAAATCGAAAGTCCCAAACTGCAGGCCAAGACGCTGCGACGAGCGCCGGATATTGCAGCATACAAGCTTTATCGCGCAGCCCAGGAATGGGACCTGATCGATCCTATCCTTATTCGCGATCGCAAAGACCTGAAATCTGAGCCTAAATGGCGCGAGCACATCAAACCTTATCACCATCAGATCACGAATCTCGTAACCTTCTGTCGCCGTTTGCCGGTTACGTTGCTCGCCGATGATGTAGGACTGGGCAAAACCATTAGTGCTGGTCTGATTGCAAGCGAACTCATGTCGCGAAACCGGATTTCGAAGATCCTGGTGGTATGCCCAAAACTGCTGATACCACAATGGAAAGAGGAGCTGGAGAGCAAATTTGGAATTCCAGGAATTGGGGCGACGGGAAATGAGTTACTGAAGGCCAAAGTGCCAGAGGGTGGCGGAGCCGTCATCACAACCTATAACTCAGCTCGCATGTACCTGTCTTTCTTAAGCCAGGCTGGCTTTGAGATGTTGATTCTCGATGAGGCTCATAAGCTGCGCAACCTGCACGGAACGAACCAGTGTCCGCAAGTGGCACAACGATTTAGAGAGGCCTTGGCCAACCGAACCTTCAAGTATGTCCTCATGCTCACCGCTACCCCGATACAGAACAGGCTTTGGGACATTTACTCCCTGGTCGATCTCTTAGCGGTGGCGCGCGGACACCAAAATCCCTTCGGCAGCGACGGAGTTTTCGCCCGAACATTTATTGCCGATGATCGAACACAGGCTCGGCGCCTTGAGCCGAAAATGCGGGATGCCTTCCGGGCCATCGTCTATGGATATGTGTCGAGGATTCGTCGGGCGGATGCGAACTTACACTTCCCGGAACGGGTGGTTCAGTTGCACCGAGTTGAGCCATTGCCAGAGGAGCATGAGTTGATTGACTGTATCGCCGGCCCGATCCAAGGTTTGAACCGTTTAGCCCAAATATCCATACTGCAAGCCCTCATCAGCAGCCCGCATGCTCTCCGGTCACAACTGCGGAAGATGGCCGATAACGGGACTGCACCGCGAGCCCTCGCGGACAAAGTTGACGAGATCGTCGCCAGAATCCCGGCCACGGCAAAATTACAAGGCCTCGGAGCGCTGGTCGACAAGCTTCGTCAAGAGCAGCCCGAGCGCTGGAGAATGGGGATCTTTACCACGAGACGCGAGACACAAACCACCATTGAGGCGTTTCTCGCAGATCGCGGTATTTCCTGCGGACTTATCAATGGGGAGTCTGGCGCGCGCAATCAGCAGACTATTGCAAAATTCAAAAAGCCAGTTCCTGAGATCCACGTCATCGTGTCAACCGAGGCGGGCTCGGAGGGAGTGAACCTGCAAGCGGCGAATGTTCTCGTGAATTTTGACCTGCCCTGGAACCCAATGATCGTGGAGCAGCGCATTGGACGAATTCAGCGCTTAGCATCCGAACATGCTAGTGTTTGCATTTTTAACATAATTCTTCGCGGCACCTTCGAGGAATACATAGTCGGCAGATTGATGGAAAAGCTGCAGATGGCGGCGCACGCTATCGGCGACATCGAAGCGCTGCTTGAAGCTGCAGGCCTAGACGATAAGAACGATGAGCACTTGGCCTTTGAGGAGCTCATTCGCCGTCTGGTCATTGCCTCGTTGGCGGGAAAGAACGTGGAAGAAACAACGCGTCTCGCGGAACAAAGCATCGCCGCCGCTAAAGTCGAGCTAGAGAACCAAGAAAAAAATATCGATGCCATGCTGGGAGCGATGGACGAGGCTGCAGGCGAGGTTCCTTATCCTCATCTCCCCGAAGTCCGAAGATCGATGACTGCAGAAGATTTCGTCCTTGCCACCATGAGCAGCGAAGGAACTGCCCTAATTCTAGAATCGCCGGGAATCTATCGCAGTGAACGCGATGGGAAGGTGGATCGCATCTGTTTCGATGAAGCAAATTCTTCAAACGCGGTTCTCTATCGATCGGGGACGGGAGCTTTCACGCGGTTGGTGGCTGGGATCACCGGAAAAGGGTTACACAACATAGAAGATATAGATGATAAACCGCGTGCCAAAGCTGAGCATATGGCCAAGCAATGGGTAGACAGCTTCGGTGGAAAGTTCCGTTCGGCCGCAATCGAGGAGGTCAAACGCTCTTTCAGTGGGACAGCGCTGGTCAAAGTGCGTGCCACTGTCGGACATGATAGCTACGAACGCTTGGTCAATGTTCCAATTGACCTCGGGGACGCCTGGATCGCAGCCGGAGTTGCAGGAACCAGTCCTTTCGCCGATCCTCTGAAAAATCCCGACGCTGTAGGACTGAGTTCTGCAACTGTGACGAAGAAGTCTCTCGAAGACGAAGGGATCGTGGAGTTTTGCCGTTTTTATATTGAACGTCGCGAGCAAGAATTAAATGCGTCCGGCGGCGACCTACGCAAGCGCAAGAAAATTGAAGGTGACTTCACGCCGAGCCTTGAGGCACATCTAGTTGGGCTCGAAGGGAGCGTACGCCGCAAGATTGCTCTCAAGAGCACTTATGTGCTCGGAACCGGACCTGAATACTCGAGTTCTATCGAGGTGCTTCCTTCTGAAGACAAGTTCACCCAACTGCCAGAAATGCTCCCCTGTTCGCACTCCGAAACGATTGCTCCGCGGGATTGCTTCGGACGATGCGAAGTGAGTGGTTCGCTAGTGCTCAAGCATCTTCTAGTGAAATCGGAGGTCAGTGATCGACTTGCCCTCCCTGAATTCATCGGAACCTGCGCGGCGACGGGGAAGCGTACGCTCGTCGATGAGCTTGAAGAATCCGCGGTCTCGCATCAAAAGGTCCTAAGGTCAGTCTTGAGAACCTCGGAGCTGTCAGGGCAACGCGCTGAACCTCAATTTTTCGGCAAGTGCGAATTTACGGGCATCCAGGCCCTCGAAGGCGAGCTCCCAACGAGCCGAGTGTCGGGAAAGAAATATCGCAAAGACAAGCAAGAATGCTCCGTCGTCAGCGGCATTACCGGGTATGTCGATGAATTCATCCGTTGCGCAGAGACCCGCCAGCTCTTGCTGCTCGAAGAAGCTGAGAAATGTACGGTTAGCAATAAACTCGTGGCTCCCGGAGTGCTGGTCCGGTGCGAGGTGAGTGGCGATAAAGTGCTGCCACAATTTCTTGAAAAATCAGCGGCCACCGGAAAACGAGCATTGCAGCTGTATTTCGTTGCAAGCAGCATTTCCGGTGCTCGCTTACTTCCTGACGAAGGCGTCAAGTCGGCAACCGGAAAATATTGCCTCGAAAGTGAAGCCAAAGTGTGTTTGTGGAGCGGCAAGAAATATCATCCCGAGGATTTAAGAACTTGCCAGCTCACGCAAGTGGATGCGTACTTCAAGTTCATTATCACTAATGGCGGGAAAACGCGCCTACAACCGTTGTTTGATCTCCTTAATGGAATTCGAAGGACGACAGATAGGCAAGATTTGTGGCCTAGCATCTCTGCTCTGGCGTCGCGGACGGTCGAAGCGCGATCAGAAGTGGAGGCAGCCATCTTGTCTCCCAACGGTGATTATCTGGCAGTATGTCTTGAAGCCAAAAACTGGCTCGGGCTTAGAACTCGCCAGTCCGGTTTGCTCTATGCCATTCGTGATGGTGAAGCGGTTGGAAGGATCGTGCTCGGTAAACGCGGAGACCAGGGTTGGATTCCGCAGATAACCATTTGAAAATACTGCCCCAATCTCTTGCAATCCAATTTGGGTAACAAAGCTCCTTTCGGAGTCCTCGGCGGAGTGTTGCAACCCGCGTAATTATCTAAATTGCCTTTTCTCCCACGCCAAACTCAGTACCAAGATAATCAGTAATTACAGATCACGGTGGATGTACGCTTTCACTAGAGGTAAAGAGATCGTGGAGCATCTGTTCTGGTACTTCTCACGTCTTGGATATCTGCTTGTCATTGGGGGACTTCTCACTCTGGTTCTTGTCATTCCGTTTGCAGCCAGAATTGCTGCCGGAAGAACTACGACGAGAACAGAGTTCTTCTCTGCTCGCGCCGCCTACTCGTGCGTTATTGCTGGGCTTGGAATGTTGCTCCTGTTAGGTGTCGGTCTGGCAATAAGAACGGCCCTCGGGAGCAAATGAATGCCGTTCTTAGCAAAGAAAGAAATTCGGGATCGAATTAGCAACGGCCTGATTAAGGAAGAGCATTTTCAAGAATCACTACTACGGCAAGCTTCGTACGATCTCCGCCTCGGTTCAGAAATTTATATTGTGGGCGAGCAGGTTCCAAAACTGCTGGATGATGATGAGCCTTATGCGACGCTTCCGCCTGGACAATTCGCGATCTTAACCTGTTACGAACAAATCGCGATGCCTCGTGACCTGATTGCCTTCATCTCTGTCCGTAGCAAGTTCAAGCTGGAAGGCCTGGTAAACATCTCGGGATTCCACGTTGACCCGACTTTTCGAGGCAGACTCCGATTTGCCGTTCAGAATGTCGGTCCAACGGACATGCGAATAAAATATCTCGAACCAACCTTCACCATCTTCTTCGCTCAACTCTCATCTGAGGACATCGGGGAGAACCGTGACGACCAGAAAGACATAGAGTATCCGCAAGGCGCGACCGGGATACTTCTGCAGGATGTACAACTACTTGGGGGAAGCAGCCTTAGTCTTGTATCGCTCCAAAAAGAGGTCGAGCGACTCAGAACATTGTTCATGATATACATTCCGATCGGAGTCTCAGCAATTGTTGCCCTAATCATCAAGCTCCTGAAATGATAGGGACTAATGCAATCGTTCCAGTGTCCGGCGAGTCAACCACGGCAATTTCGAAAACCCTTGCTTTAAGGTACGCTCTTGAATGTGACCGCTGCTCTCGCAAATTATTTGCCGTTTTACGACGACTCGCAGAGCCATTTCCAGGGTTCGCCTGAATTCTTACGCCTGGCGCCTACACCTGTGTTTGAGGTTTTTTGGCACTTTGCAGCCGAGCGGCAGGCTATTTTCAACCGCCGCAGATCTCAGGTCGTCCCACCTTGGACTACAGACCCAATTCTCAGTGCTTTCAAATTTACCAACGTTTATCGGGCGTCTGATCGCGTGAGTCAGTATCTCATTCGAAGCGTAATTTACTGCGGGTCACAAGAACCATCGGAAGTTATTTTTCGAATCCTGCTCTTTAAACTCTTCAACAAAATTGAGACATGGGAATTGCTAAAAAGCCACATTGGCGATATCACAATTTCCAGATTTTCGCTGCCAGACTTCGATACAGCTCTATCCTCCGCCCTCGATAACGGCCAAAAGATATACTCTGCCGCTTACATCATGCCCTCCGGGGCAAACGCGTTTCCTAGCGCTAGAAAGCACACTGCACATCTGAGACTTCTGGAGCTGATGCTGAGACGCGATATCGCTAAGCAGATCACAGAAGCTGACAGCCTGCAGAGAGTGTTCACGATTCTCCGTGGGTATCCAATGATCGGAGATTTCTTGGGTTTTCAATATGCAATCGACATAAATTACAGCGACATAATCAATTTCTCAGAGTCACAATTTGTTGTGGCCGGTCCCGGAGCGCGTAGCGGTATTCAAAGATGCTTTTCCAGCTGGACTGCGATGAGATATGAAGATGTCATCAAACTCGTGACCGATCTTCAGGAAATTGAATTCGAGAAACGTGGACTACAGTTTCAGTCTCTAGCCGGCAGGCGACTTCAATTAATAGACGTTCAAAACCTTTTTTGCGAAATCGACAAATACGCTCGTGTACGCTTTCCACAAACGTCCCGCACTTCAAAACGGTCTCGGATCAAACAGCGATTCAAGCCAAAGCTTAAGAGTATCGAGTACTGGTATCCCCCCAAATGGGGAATCAATCCCCGCTGAACAGGCCAGCAACTTTGTTGTTTGACAATCGAACATTTTGAAGATATTATGATCGAAAGTCGAACACGGAGGTGGATTTTGGCCACTCGTCCAATATTTCCGGCTGCCGACATCGAGAGGAAACTGAGGTCTTGGTGGCAACGGAAAACTGAATCTCCGCTGCGGCGCAGCACGCCAGATGCCCGAAAATCCGGCGGTAACGTTTTTGACATTCTCCCAGAAGTTTCTTCGACGGAGGCTGTGGAGGTTTTCATCGAGGTAGAGCCTTTACTTGGATTCAAACTCAAGGGGAGCGGCGGGATCATAAAACCTGGTGGCTATCGCAATTGCGATGACTTTGTCCAACATATCCTTCCTCGGCTTCAACAGAAATTTTCTGAGCATTATCCGCCCGCGGAGAAGGCCTCCGCATAACCAGAAAAGGAGCCAAAACACATGTCAGCCAATAGAACCAATCAGACAGGCGTAGCTACCGATGAAAAGATACGGCTCGCCGAATTGTTGAAGCAAGCCCGTGAATACTTGTCTCTTTCACAAGACGAGGTTGCAAAGGCGGTTGGAATAGCACGCGCAGCCATCTCATTGATAGAGTCTGGGCAACGCCGAGTCGATGCGTTGGAGCTAAAGAAATTCGCCGCAGTTTACCAACGTCCAGTGAGTTATTTCACGGGCGACGAAGTTGCCGAAGCAACTCTTCCGTCTGAGGTGGAGCACTTGGCACGAGCTGCCGCCAACCTTTCCTCGAAAGACCGGGAAGAACTCGCACGATTTGCGGAATTCCTGCAATCACGTGCCACAGTGGAGCACAAAACAAAGTGACTAAACGCGACATATTATTGGACGCGATTAGCGAAGCATCTCGCCTGCATCAAACGCTGCAGAGCCAACAGCTCGTGGAGGCGAGGGGAGGCGGCGTTGATGTCTTCGGCGCGATCCTCCAGCTTTCCGTTCCATTAGTGTTCCGTCCTCTTGATAAATTGCTGGGCGCATTCGTTCCCCGACCGTCTGCCGGGATTATTGTTACAACTCAGCGTGGCCTAGCGGTGCAACGATTCACCGCGTCGCATGAGTTGGGTCACTTCATTTTGGGCCACACTGTCAGCTTGGACGATGAATCAATTCTAAACCGCTCACCATTCAGCGCCGCGAGGTACAGCAACGTTGAAGCCGCTGCAGACGCATTTGCGGCCAGCTTTCTAATGCCAAAGTGGCTTTTCGAAATCCACGCGGTTCGACAGGCCTGGAACGCCGACACTTTAGCGGACGCTCATACTGCGTATCAGCTCTCATTGCGTGTGGGCGCTAGTTATGAAGCGACCTGTCGCGCTCTTCAACGTTACAACGTTATAAGTGCCGGACAATTAGAAAAACACCTTTCTGTAACACCAAAAGAAATTAAACAGAACCTATTGGGCCATCACAGGATGGAAAAGTGGTACCCAGATGTTTGGGTTCTTACAGAACGCGATCAAGGCGCTCTTATCCAGGGTGGGCCCAATGACATTTTTCTAGTTCGTTTAAAGGAGAACAGCGGAGCCGGCTATCTTTGGAACATAGACCAATTAAAGGACGCAGGATTCACTGTTGTTTCAGATGAGCGAATCATTCCTGATGATTCAGAAGCGGTGGGAGGCGCCATAGACCGCGTTCTTGTAGCCGCTTCTCCATACGAGGTCGCAGGCACACTTGACTTAGTAGAAGTTCGCACCTGGGACGAGAGCTACCAAGGCGCTCACCATTTCACTCTGCTCTACGAATTACTTGGGAAAGAGAATGGGATGCCTCGCGCTCAGCGTGCACAAGTGGCGGCCGCATAAATGGGAATCGATATCGTGGTGCATTTAAGAAATCAATTTGGAGTGGTAAGAGATCAGAACCCTCGACCGACATGCATGGCCTTTGCCGCTAGCGACGCGCATTCGTTTGCACGAGGGAACTTAGATCCCTTGTCAGTCGAATACGCATTCTATTATGCAGTTCAACGAACCAAAGAACGTAATCCTTCCAAAGGGGTTCCATTCAACGTAATGTCTCAGGCAATCTCTATCGACGGACAACCGCTCGAATGTTCCTGGCCCTATCAGAATAAACCGATCGCTGCAACCAGTTGGCAACCACCTTCCGGTGTTGGTGATCTCTACCGACGAGACTCAAAACCTCTAGCGAGCTCTGGAATAGACTCAATCTGCAACGAGCTCGATTCGGGCAAACCTGTCATCGTCATCATGGATGTTAGCTTCAGTTTTTTCACCGTCGGCCCCCGGACCGAAGTCCTACAAGCACCTGCGAGCGAGCCCAGGATCAATACTCATGCTGTCATTGCCGTCGGATACGGAAACAACGGGAGTGCTCGCTGTATTCTCATCCGCAATAGCTGGGGCAAAAAATGGTTTCTAGCCGGATACGGGTGGATTGATCACCGTTATCTGGCTCCAAGAATTCGCCTGCTCGGAATCATGGAATGAATATAAAAATGCTTACCCACACGATTAATGCCCGGACTTGTCCAGAGGCGTGGCTTAACGCACTGGAATTCTTATCCACGCAAACTAAACATGAATTCTACAACCTCGTCTTGGCGATCGACTCTCCGGCGCTCATGACGCCGCAAGACTTTCGACTCCACGATCTCGTAGACACATTTCTGAGATCGCACAATCAAGAACCAATTGCGACCGTAGCGGGTACGATTTTTCCCGGAAACTACTACTTGCGAGACGGAGCGCGAGGAGTGTACGAGGTCTTTCCTGATGAAGTCTTCCCTAAGCTAGAACAACATTCTTGGGGTACATATGCGATGCGGATGCTCCGAAGAAAGGGTAAAGATGGAGAGATGATCAATCCGCTTCAAATCATGGTTGAGAAACTACAGAACCAGATGAGCAAAGAAACGCAAAGGATGCGACTAGCCTATGAGATGAACCTCACAGATACAGACGATGACGCTTTCGAAATGCCCATTTATCGTCCTTCCGAAGATGCTAATCGTTTTCTTCAGCAACCGTGCCTCAGCCATCTAACATTTAAACTCCAGCCACCGAACAACCTGATATTGACTGTCATGTACAGATCTCATTTTTATATCTCGAAGACCCTTGGTAATTTGCTCGGCCTCGCACAGTTGCAGTCCTTCGTCGCCAACGAGGCCAAACTTGAAGTCGGTCCGCTGATTTGCCACTCAACACATGGACGAATTGATACGGGCAAGTCATGGACATTAACTGAAGTGCGCCAATTACTCGCGGACTGCAAATCAGCCGTGCTGCCCACGGTAGCCTAGACACAGTGCTATGAAGCCTAAACAATCGACTGACTCAATCGCGACGATAGATGCCATGCTGCTCAACGACTATCAGCAGTTCACGATCAAGACCGACCAAAACCCGAAAACTGGCTATCAAGGGCTGATGCTTCCGCTCTTGGGACTGTTTGGTGAGGTAGGCAGCCTACTCAGCGAATTAAAAAAGAAGCAGCGAGATGCCGATTCATATCTCGGTTATGAAGACTCTGTGTTGGAAGAGTTTGGCGATGTTCTGTGGTATTTCGCTAATATCGCGCAAAGGACATCTCTTCCGCTTAATCACTTGGCACAACGGATGCTCCGCGAAGGCCGCCGGCAAGATGCGCACAGCATCGGGATGGTAGATACATTCAGAGGCCTTCAAGAAGCCCGCCAGCGTGATATTCCAGAAAATCGTGAGAGTTTCGAGACGGGAGCTATAGCACTAGCTGGTAAGGTCGGGCGTCTACTCGACGATGTTTCGCTTCAAAAGCTCGACACCAATCATGACCTGCTCGGAGATCATCTCGTCGCAATATTTAAGGCAATACTTAGGGCAGCCAATGATGCCAATGTTAGCCTCGACATAGCGGTACAGCGAAACATGAAGAAAGTTACCAGTAGATGGCCGATTGAGCGTACATATCCTGAGTTATTTGACGCCGATCTCGATGTTGATGAACAACTTCCACGACGTATTGAAATGCTGATTCTCGAGAAGAAGTCAGGAACAAAGACCTCCGTCGTGCAAAAGTGCAACGGCATTAACATTGGGGACCGGCTTACCGACAACAAAGCGCAGCCCGATGACTACAGATTCCACGATGTTTTTCACTTGGCTAACGCAGCAGTTCTTGGCTGGTCGCCTGTGATTCGAGCGTTACTCAGAGTCAAACGAAGAAGCAATCCGGGAGTGGACGAAACAGAGGATGGGGCACGGGCTATTCTGATTGAAGAAGGAGTTGCCACTTGGATTTTTAATCATGCCTCGAGGCTCAATTATTTCGAGACGATCAACTCCCTCGACTATTCGTTGCTCAAGGCTGTCAAAGAACTCGTCACGGGGTATGAGGTCGAGCTCTGCCCACTTTGGCTCTGGGAAGAAGCTATCTTGCAAGGCTACAAAGTATTCAGATTCCTCAAGCAACATCGCAAAGGCCTTGTGGTAGCTGATTTAACTAGTCGCACAATATTGGTTCAGCCAGCATAGCTGGGCGGACAAACCCAGGTGCGGAAAAACGGAGATGACGAAGCGTATGATTTCTGGCGTTGGCGTTGATATTGTACAAGTGGCAGCAATTGCGGAATCGATCGAACATTACGGAAAAGACTATTTGGAACGAGTCTTTACACAGGGTGAGATTGCTTACTGCGGCTCCGTTTCTTCATCCATGCAAAGATACGCTGCGAGAGTGGCAGCAAAAGAAGCTGCAATGAAAGCGCTCGCCACTGGCTGGGATTCTGGCGTTGAGTGGGTTGATTTCGAGGTGAAAAACGAGAAATCAGGTGAACCCAAACTGTGCGCGCATGGTCGAGCTGCGGAATTGCTGCAGAGGCGGGGAATCAACCGAATGTGGGTTTCATTGTCTCACCGTCCCGACTACGCAATTGCGCAAGTAATCTTCGAGCAATAGCGATCCCTCAAATAGATCATCCTGAGTGACTCGCTGATCGTTCACCCTAACGTCCTCTTCCGCCTTTCTTTTTCAGTATGGGCCACCATCTGCTGATTACCCCGAACGGCGTTACGCCATAAAGCGTAAAGGCAATCCTCATCCTTTATATAGCTCGGTAGCTTCGCGTCTTTTTCCACTCTGCCTGCGTCGGGTGGACGCCCTTCGGCCAGGGCTCGAGCGGTCGCTTCGGGCTACTGCGCCGATTCGCGCCAAACAAAACCTAACCGCGTTTGGCACTCATCGCGCCGCCCTCGCGCCCTGCCACCCTCCTCCGGCTGCGTTTGTTCCTTTGGCCCCGTTCCGGCTGTTTTTTCCGCTGGCGCTTAAGTGAAGAAAAAACAAGCCGGAAACGGCGCTGAAAGGAAAAAACATGAAAGTAGAAGAGATCAACAACAAGACCAACGAGGCCGTCAGCTATCTGGTGAAGGCTCTCGAAGTCGGAGACAGTGAGGTATTGACTGAGTATTTGAACGCTATGGCACGGTTTCACAACTACAGCTTCGGAAACATCATGCTCATAGCTCGCCAGAGGCCGACGGCAACTCGGGTTGCCGGAATCCGCACTTGGAACTCGCTTGGCCGCTTCGTCAAGCGCGGAGAGAAGGGCATTGTGATTTTGGCCCCAATGGTCGGGTATCGCAAGCAAGCGAAAGACGCGGTTGCGACAGAAATTCAGAGCAGCAATGCAGCCGACGAACGCAAGCGCGAACCACAGCTTTACGGCTTCCGTGCCGTGTACGTGTTTGATGTCAACCAGACGGAAGGCAAGGAACTGCCTGTCTTGACCGAGGTTCAAGGAGATGTGAGCGAATACCGCGAACGCCTGATTGAGTACGTCGAGAGCCGAGACATCAAGCTCAACTACTCAGAGAAGATCGCACCCGCCAAAGGCATGTCCTACGGCGGGAGGATCACCTTGCTGACCGGAATGGAGCCAGCCGAGGAGTTCTCAACCCTTGTCCACGAGACAGCACACGAGATGTTGCACAAGGCCGACTGCCGCACTCTGACCACGAAAGAAGTGCGCGAGACCGAAGCCGAAGCCGTGGCTTTTGTTGTCTGTCAGTCCATCGGACTTGAAACCGGAAGCGCATTTTCCGATTACATCCGGCTATGGAACGGAGATGCCAAGCTCTTGCAAGAGAGCCTTGAAGTCATCCAGCGTACCGCCGCCGTGATTTTGGGCGCGATCAGCCCAAGACCAGAGCCGACGCAGGAACCAGAAAGCGAAGCACCAGCACCGGAACCGTTTACGCCACCGCCGCCCGTAGTGGCGGAAACGGCTGAAAGCGTTCCGTTCTAACCCGCGCACCCGACACCAACAGATTCAGACGACAAAAATAAAGGAGAAGTGTATGCAAAATCAGAATAAGCAAAATGGTGAGTATCGCAATCTGGCAATTGAGCAATTGGAAGAATCGCCGACCAATCCACGGAAACGATTCAACCAAGCAAGCCTGATGGAGCTTGCCGAGAGCTTCAAATCGCAAGGCGTTCTGCAACCGCTCGTGGTCAGAACCAAGAACGAAGATGCCAAAAAGTACGAAGTCGTGGCAGGAGCCAGACGGCTCAGAGCGGCGCAACTAGCCGAACTGAAAGCCGTGCCTGTGCGCGTGGTCGAGTTGAGCGATTCCGACGCAGTTCTTGCCCAAGTCACGGAAAACTTGCAACGCGAGGACATCCACCCGCTGGAAGAAGCTTTCGGATTTCGTTCACTGCTCAGTTTGAATGACCCGAATTACACCGTTCCGACTCTGGCCGCGAAAGCCGGAAAGAGCGAAGCCTACGTGCAAGGACGCATCAAGCTGACGGAGCTAATTGCTCCAATTGCCGATGCCTTTCTGGCCGACAAAATCACCATCGGCCATGCGTTGCTGATTGCCAAACTTCCGGCTGGACAGCAACAACAAGCCTTCAATGCTTGTTTCCGGCAGATTTGGACGAATGAAGGCAATACCCCGACTCTGATTCCCGTGCGAGAGCTTGCATCGTGGATTGAGTCAAATATTCTGCTGGAATTGGCCGCAGCATCGTTCAGCAAGAGCGATGAAACGCTAATGCCCGAAGCGGGAAGCTGTACGAACTGCCCGAAGCGGACGGGATTTAACGCGCTGCTATTCGCGGATGTGCGCAAGGATTCCTGTACCGACCCGCAGTGCTTCCGTGCAAAGTTGGACGCGCATGTCTCGAAAACCTTGCAGAAGAAGCCTGAGCTGGTACAGATTTCATCTGCTTGGAACAGCCGCGAAGGAGCGCCACTTGGACGCAATCGCTATCTAGAACTCGATCTCAAACGGGCGAAGCTGGCGAACCAGGCAACGAAGGCGAATCCGGCGCAGCGAACCTGCGAAAAGATGGCGGATGCGATTGTGATGGACGGCGGACGGCGAGGACAGACGGTGAAGGTTTGTGCTGACCCCGCTTGCCGCATTCACCACGGCAATCATCCATCTCGCCAGGAAGTGGCACGACAGAGAGCGGAAGAACGCAGGCGCATGGAAAAAGAAAAACTTGCGATCACGGTACGGCACCGGATACTTGCTGCCACCTTGCAGCGGGTATCGCCGCCTCTGAAAAAGTCAGACCTGCTTCTTGTGGCGCAGTATCTTATTTCTCGCTTGCAGTTTGCAGAAGTCGCGCAAATTGCGAAACGCCACAAGGTAGAAGTTGACGCAACCAACGGTGTACCAGAACAAATCCTGCTGAAACACGTCAGCCGTCTGGATGACATCGAGTTGTCCCGCTTGCTGATCGAACTCAGTTTGATTAGCTTGGCATCCAGAGTGCCGAGCAAACAGGAAACTGACGTTCTGCTTACCACTGCAAAGCATTATCGGATCGAAATCGAGAAGCTAGAGAAAGAGGTTGCGCAGAAGTTCGCAGACAAGCAGAAGAAAGAAACGAAAGCCAAGAAGGCAGTTGCCTAAAGCCTTGGAGCGGGGCGCTTCGGCGCTCCCGCAATTTTCTTTATCC
>DATEHT010000008.1:0-149774 GCA_035279425.1 Terriglobales bacterium
GTCCTCGTCGTCATAGCGGGCGACAACCGAATCACAGACGGCCCGGGCTTCCGACCATCAAAAGCTTGCGCCGATTTTTTCAGTCGGTGCCGAAAGGCAGCACCTTCGCGGGCTCGCGCTCGCGCGCGGCCGATCGTTCGTGTTCGCCGCGCTTTTTGCACAGCTCGAGCTTCTTTGCCTTGCGGGTTCGATTCACGGGATGCAAATACCCCGGCACCACATCAAACGCAACCCACCTTCCCGGTACGAGATCGAAAGTTTCCGTTCCTTGAACTACGCTGCGATGCACAAACACATCCTCTTTCCCGTCGTGCGCGATGACGATGCCGAAGTTTCTCGGCTCGTCGAAAAATTTGACTTCGCCGGTCAACACGGAATCTGCTCACGATCTCGCGCGTTCTCTTGCTCGCGGCGAGCTAAAGATTTGTCGAGGCGCTTGCGAGCAATCAATTCGAGGAACGGCGCAAAGGAACTGGCGTCGAATTGCCGCTCGCGGAGTTCGAGCAAATCGTCATCGCTCGGGTATGGAGTGAACCCGGCAAAGCCGTAGCCTTCGCGCTCGATGAAGGCGGCAAGATTCGCGCGAAAGTTTCTCGCGCGATCCATCACTCTGCGATTCGGCGGGATGGCGATCAGGAAGAAACGACCGGAGAGAACTGCGACTAAATACATCGGACGGACGAACGCCTGAAAATCTTCGTGCCGCATTTTCGCGTAGAGTGTAGATTTGGCGCGCGTCCAAGCGGTTAAGGCATGGCGGGTTTCGGCGGACAAAAATCCGAGATTTCCACTTGAATGATGCGCCGGATTGTGGGATATTGCGGGTTGAGTAGCCATGCCAACGTTACTCAGTTGTCTCTCTTGTCGGCGCGGGATTATCACTCTCGCGCCGAGCTTGTTTTTATGAAGCTTTCGCGATCCTCGCGAGTTCGGCCTTGACCGATCGCGGCGGTTTCTTCATCGCGGCCATTTGAGCGCACGCTCCGCAGCGATGCCGCTTCGCGCCTTGCTCGGGCCCAAACGACGGCTCCGCCAACCCGAAATTAAACAGCTCGACCTGGTGGCTGCATTCGAGCGTGTCGAGCCATCCCGTCAGTGTCTCCTGTGCCGGGTCGCCGTAGAGCGCGTGATATCTGGGGAAGCGCGAAACGACTAACCGCAGAGGGTTGTTGGCCATCGTGGGCGTTCCTTGTACCGCGATGGCAGCCTTGGGGAGTGTAAAGAACTGTGCTGTTACGAAAACGAAACAAACGGCGAGACTTAGGGAGAGGAGAAAACCCGCCCGGTTAGGCAGCAACAGGAGCCTCCGGTTCTGGGGCGGGCGCAGACGGTTTACGTCTAATAACAAGTATTATGTAAAGTCTGGGAAATGGCTTGCCAGTTGCCCGGGTTCCCGCCTATAACCAATCGCACATGGAGGTCCCACGACTACGCTCGGGATTTCGGCAGCGGGCTCAGACGCCCGCTGAACGCCTCAACATTCCAAGGCGCGAATTAGTCAAAATCCTGACATTTTCTTTCGGGCCCGGCTTTATTCTGCCCCGGAACAAATTCGCCATGGCGGCGCAGAATCCCGCGCAGGCGTCCGCAGGGGTCGGCGCCAAACCAGCAAATCCTGCGAAGGCAGACGCTGACCGTGGCGACGTCAATCACGAATCGAGAGGAACGGCGATGGAAAAAGTAGCCGGAATTGGAGGGTTGTTCTTTCGGGCGCATGATCCGAAAGCGTTGGGCAAATGGTACGAGCAGCACCTGGGCGTGTCGCTCACGCCGACGGGCGAAGGCCAAGAGCCTTGGCAGCAGGAGGCCGGGCCGACGGCGTTCAGTCCGTTTCCCGAGACGACCAAATATTTCGGCGACCCGTCGAAGGCCTGGATGGTCAACTTTCGCGTGCATGACATGGACAAAATGGTGGCCCAGCTACGGGCGGCAGGAATTGAGGTCAAAGATCCGGAGTCTTATCCCGGCGTCGGGAGCTTCACGCGGCTGCATGATCCGGAGGGGAATCCGATTGAGTTGTGGCAGCCGGAGTAGTTCGAAGGCGGCTCCGTGGTTGGGCTTTTCAAACCATCACCACAGAGGACACAGGGTCACACAGAGGAACGCCACAGAGGCTTGCCACTCCCGACGAAATGACGTCACAACAAAACATCACCACAGAGTGCACAGGGTTACACAGAGGAACGCCACAGAGGCTAGCGTGCCAGGTTCTGGAGCAACTCTGCCACGGCAAACTTGCGATCGGAATGGAGGACGGCGCCGAAGAGGCGGCGCGGGTCAGTTTCGTAGTTGAGCGAATATTCGCTGCGGTTCAGGAGCTTATTGGCGAAGCGGCGGATGTCCATGTCGAGGTCCCGGCGTGTATCGTCGGTCGTGGGCGCGTCGTTATTGGGGGCAATCAGACGATCGTTGATGAAGAGCTCGATATCGTGACCATTAAAGTGAAGCCTTCCGTTTAGGCGCGCATCTTCCTGTAAATACTTGGCTGCAGCGAGGGCGGCTTTGGCGGCCTGGGCCAGCTTTTCTTCGTTAGTCCCCGCGATCTGGGCTTTGCGGTTGTAGCGAAGGCCGAGACGGCCGTCGGTGTTGTCGATCGCGTAGTCGGCTTCGTGTCCGATGAGGACGATGCCGGGGCCGTGGTGGACGTGGCGGTAATCGGCAACGTCGATAAGGAGCTCGGGGAGTTCAACGTTAAGGACGGTGCGGTTTTGGATCCAGCTATGGAAGATGGGGATGATGGGGTCAAGGTCGGCGGTCCCTTCAAGTAAGAGTTTAACGTTGATGTGGTGCAGGTCGATTGCCGTTTCTTCTTCGAGTATGGATCGCATGTAGCAAAACCTTTCAACCACGAAGGACACGAAGTTTCACGAAGGAACTGCAGATTCCTCGCGGGCTAAAGCCCCCTCGGAATGACATCAATCTAGAAGCAGTGATCGGCACGAGTAAACTCGTACCCTTCGCGATCGTGCTGATCCCCTATAGCCACGCTTTATTCAAAAGCAACTGCAGATTCCTCACCGCTAAAGCGGTTCGGAATGACAGCAATATAGGGATGGTGGTCGGCACGAGTAAACTCGTGCCCTTCCCGTTCGTGCAGATCCCCTATAGCCACGACTTATTCAAAATCAACTGCAGATTCCTCGCGGGCTAAAGCCCGCTCGGAATGACATCAATATAGGGACGGCCGCCGGCACGAGTAAACTCGTGCCCTTCCCGATCGTGCTCCCACGTTCAGTAACCCAACTGCAGATTCCTCGGGGCTTAAGCCGCCTCGGAATGACATGGGGACGATCACACCGTTGCCGCGATAGCCGTCCCCAGCTTGTTGTAGCAACTGTGGGCGGCGTCGATGAAGAGCTGGGCTTCGTCGATCAGATAACGGCTCGACTCTTCGCTGTGGCCGAGGTACGTGCGCTCGTAGGCCGAGAACAAATAGTTCGCGAATTTGCCTCCGGCGAACGGGTCCCAGAACAGTTGGGTGTCGTAAAAACGCTTGCGAAATTCGGCGACGATCTGGTCGGGATCGTTGCTGACGTCGGGGAATTCATGCGTGACTAGCGCCCGGGCGCCGGTGAGCATGGAGCTATAGGCTTTCCGTCCGGCGAGCTCGACTTCACCTTTTTCGAGAGCCAATTGCGCTTCGAACAGTTCCCTTTCGGCGGCGGCCAGTCCGAATTCGACGGGCGAAACAATTTCGCCCGCGCACTCGCCGGTGCCCATATCGTTAAGCGTGTACTCGCGCGGATCACCCCAATCGCTGAAGTAAGAGCGATCGCCGGCTGGAGGATGTGTGAGGTCCTCAAGCATCTTCTTTAGTTCAGCTTTGCCGGTGCGCTTAACGAAGTCCTTGAAGGTCTCGCCGGGCTGGCGATCGGCGACGTAGCGGTCAGTCAAACGAGTGACCACGTGCGGAATATTCTTCGATGGCACGGCAACGACTGGCAGTCCATAGGCTCCGGCGTTGTTTTCCCACTGGCCGCCGAGGACGACCTGGAAGTGCGGCACGGCGTATCCAGCAATTTTGCGGCTGACGCCATAGAAGCCGAGGTCGGCAACGTGATGCTGGCCGCAACTGTTGAAGCATCCGCTGATTTTGATGTGCAGGTTCTGCACGGCTTCATCGGACTGGAAGCTTTTTTCGCTGACGCGCTTGCGGAGCTCGGCGGCAAGACCACGCGAAGAAGAAATGCCGAGCTTGCAAGTGTCGGTGCCGGGGCAAGAGACGATATCGACCAGCGCCCCGGCTCCGGGTTCGCCGAGACCGACGGCGTTGAGGGACTTGAACAAATCCGGCAGGTCGCGTTTGCTGACCCAACGGATGACGAAATTCTGCTCGACGGTGGTGCGGATGGTCTCGCGGGTGAAGCGGCGGACGATATCGCCGAGCGAGCGGAGCTGGTTCGCGGTTATGTCGCCAAGGGGGAGTGCAACTGTGACCGTAACGTATCCGGGCTGGCGCTGGGGCCGCGTGTTGTGCTTCAAGAAAGACTTGAACTTTTCGGAAGAGCCATTGAGGTCGGCGATGGAGACGAGGTCCGGAACTTCGGCACCTTCCTTTAGCGGCGCCTCGCGGAATTCTTTTTTCGCCTGCTCGATGTACTCGGTCCAGCGCGGATCGTACGGAAGAACCTTGCGTTCCTCTAAAACCAAATTGCGGAACTTTTCGATTCCGAGATCTTGAATCAGAAATTTCAGCCGGGCGCGGCTGCGATTTTTCTTTTCGCCATAGCGGGTAAAGATGCGGGCGATAGCTTGCGCCAAAGGCAGAAGCTCCCCGGGCGGAACAAATGAATCGAACAGCTTAGCCGGATATGGAACGGCACCTAAGCCGCCGCCGACATACATTTCGAAGCCGATCTCTTCCCTTCCCGATTCAGTGACGCGCTTTTTCGCGATCAACCCGAGATCGTGCAAGCTGGTCAGACCGCAGGCGTGCTGCGCGCATCCGCTGAAAGCGGGTTTGAATTTGCGGCCGAAATTCTGGGTATCAGGATGGCCGAGGAGGAATTTCGAGAGCGCACGCGAATACGGAGTGACATCAAAACTTTCATCGGCGCAAACGCCGGCGTAAGGGCAAGCGGTCACGTTGCGCACGGAGTTGCCGCAGGCTTCGCGGGTGGTGATATTCGTGGCGGCAAGGCGGCGCATGACGCTGGGAGTGTTTTCGATGTGAACGTAGTGGAGCTGGAAATCCTGGCGGGTGGTGACGTGGGCAATTCCGTCCGAATACTCTTCGGCGAGCTGGGCGATGGTTTCAAGCTGATCGGCATTAAGGCCGCCGGCGGGAATTTTGATGCGCTGCATGCCGGGCGCGTCCCACATGGTGTTCGGGCCTTTGGTCAGGTCGGCCGAGGGAAAATTCAGCTTCTGGACCTTGGTTCCGTCGCTTCGCTGGCCGTTGTCGTAGCGCTGGCCGTAAGTACCGCGGCGAAGGCGAGTCTCGGCGAAGAGCTTCTCGTCGAGCTTGCCGTTCTTACGCAGGATAATTTCGGTTTCGAAATTGTCGACCTCGCGCGCGAGATGCTCGGGCATCTTGCCGTTGAGGCGGTCTTTCCAAAGCGAGTTCGAAGCTTTCATATTTTTCAGCCTTGAGCGGCGAGCGATGAGCTATGAGCGACCAGAGCACTGCTTGCTCATCGCTCGCTGCTCGTGACTCGCAGCCTCCCTAAAAACACAAAACCCACCGGCCAGCATCTTCTGGCGGTGGGTGTGAGCTTATAAGTTATTAGTTCGTTAGCTCGATTTCACCCCATCCCCAGAAGAGACACGACAAGCGCAACAACAACACATGGCCATCTTCTGGGCGGATGTATGGAGCATCACCGTAATAGTATCTGATGCGGCGGGCGGGGCGCGCAATTCAAAAATTTGATACCCCTGTTCGAGAAAACGAATGCTATTTGGGGCCTGCATCCCTCGTGTTCGCAACAGGTTGCACGAGGCGCTCCAGACGGCCTACGACCGTGTTCATGGCCTGATCGAAGTTCTTATCCCGGTTGCCAAGCAGCGCGGCTCCTCGAATGTATTCAGTAATGGTCCACAAGGTTATGTGCGTCTTTGGATCAATTAGGAGAAGCCGAAGCTGTCCCAGAACCGGAGGCAAGACCGCGACTGGGTTGAACTCCTGCCACTCCTTGAGATCAACGGCGGTGAAAGACCAACCAATTTCGAAAACCAAATCGGCATCGGCTGGGGAAGAAACGATCTCATAATGGCCGGGAGTATTGACTGCCACGTAGAACTGATTGTAGGCGCGGTCGGGACCACCGTTTAAGGCGACACCGTGAATCACAGTTTCGGCGTTCTCACCACCGGCATTGGAAATAAAAATTTTTCGCGCAGCGGTGATCTGCGGCGGAATGGGAGCGGGAACTGGAAGCGGAGCTTTGGAATTCTGCGCTGCTAGCGGGAAACTGAACGCTGCAAACGAAGCAATAAGTAGGAGTAGATGAGCGGCTTTCAAGCTGCCTCCTTCGGAAATCGGCATTCGCTGTGGTGTTTATGTTCTTTAAAAGCTTGACCACAGAGGACACAGGGTTACACAGAGCAAGAGCCACAGAGGGAGTGGCTGGGTTGCTGGGCGACTACATTTTGTAGCGGCCGAGGTCTTCGTCATTCAAGCCCTCGAGCCACTTGCGGAGTTCTTCGCTGGTGGTTTCAGATGAGGTGCCAGCTTTTTTCGAGGTTTTCAGGACTTCGTCTTCCACGAAGATGGGGCAGTCGACGCGGAGAGCGAGGGCAAGGGCGTCTGAGGGACGGGAATCTACGCTGATGACGTGGCCGTCGCGCTCCATCCAGATGACCGCATAGAACGTATCTTCTTTTAATTCGGTGACAACGACTTTGTGGACGCGCGCGTCGAGGCCGGTGAGGACATTCTTAATAAGGTCGTGGGTCATAGGCCGTGGAGTGCTGACCTTTTCGATTTCGAGAGCGATCGCATTGGCCTCGTAAACACCGACCCAGATGGGCAGAACGGTGTCACTGCCCGAGTCCTTCAAAATCACAATGGGAGTGTTGGTCACTGGATCCATCAGCAAGCCCCGAATTTTCATTTCGACTTCCATCGTGTGACCTCAGCGGCTACTCTCGCTCTGTGGTGTACCTCTTTGAAACTCGGTGTCCTCTGTGGTTTCTTTGAAAACCCCACCGCAGAGGAGACAGGTTACACAGAGGAACGCCACAGAGGAAACTACATCCTCCTTACATCACCATCTCGCCGACCAAACTGTTGGGGAAGGCAGTGGTGACGCGCACCTGGGCGTACTTACCCGGCTCCAGATCGCCACCTTCAGCGGCGGTGAAGTTCAGTGTTTTGTTCTGTGATGTTCTGCCAATCCACTGCCCGCGCGCCTCGTTCTTCCCTTCAACCATTACTTCAAGGGTCTCGCCCACGTGTTTCCGGTTACGTCGTTGCTGAATGGTGCGCTGCTTTTCGAGCAGCACGGCCAGGCGCCGCGATTTTTCCTGCTCAGGAATTGCATCGTGCATTGCGACCGCCGGCGTATTCGGGCGCGGAGAATACTTGAACCCGAAGATGCCGTCGTATTCGACTCGATCGAGCAACGAAAGCGTTTCCTGAAAGTCTTCTTGGGTTTCGCCTGGAAAGCCAACGATGATATCTGATGTGATGCTGATTTCGCGGCGCGCGGATTTCATCCAGGAAATACGTTCCAGATACTGCTCGCGTGTGTACAGCCGCTGCATGGCGTCGAGCACGCGAGTCGATCCGCTCTGCACGGGAAGATGAACGTGATCGCAAAGCGTGGGCACCGATTCGATGGCATCGATGATGTCTTTGCCGAAATCGCGCGGATGCGACGTGGTGAAACGAACGCGGCGAATTCTTGGCACCTCAGCGACCGCGGCGAGCAGTTCCGCGAAACTTCTCTTTTTTGCCGGATCGCAATACGAATTTACGTTTTGCCCGAGAAGCTGAATTTCCGTATAGCCGAGATCGGCCATTTGACGGGCTTCGGCGAGAACTGAGTCAGAAGTCCGGCTGCGCTCTTTGCCGCGCGTAAATGGAACGACGCAGTACGAACAAAATTTGTCGCATCCCTCGATGATGGTGATGTATCCGCGATGCGGATTGGTGCGGGCGGTGAATTCGGTTTCGAAGCACTCATCGGTTTCGCGATCGTCGAGCCCGGTGGCGCGAACCCGCTTCCCTGCCTCGGCCTGTTCAATTTGTACAAGCAATGAAGGCAAATTTCGGTACGATGCGGACCCACATACCAACGAAACATGTGGCGCGCGCTCAAAAATCTTCGCGCCTTCCTGCTGGGCGACGCAGCCAAGCACGCCGAACTTTTTGCCCTGCGCCTCGAGCTTTTTGTAGTCGGCGAGGCGATGAAAGACTTTTTGTTCTGCTTTGTCCCGGATTGAGCATGTGTTGTAAAGCACCAGGCCGGCTTCGTCGACCGTCGAAACCTGGCGGTATCCCTGTGAAAGCAGCGTGCCGACGACCTTTTCGGAGTCGTGTGCGTTCATCTGGCAGCCAAAGGTTTCGAGATAAAAGGTCTTTTCGGGCGCGGCCATGAAGCTCAAGTATAGCGCAGCAGGTTTCGAAGAATGTTCAAGGTAAGTACTTCTGATCCGTTAGAAAGACGGCTAAATCTGCGGGGGTGGTTACCAACTAACGCCAGCCACGACACACGACCAGGAGTAAAATCGGGCGGCATAGCGAGCGCAGCAGAAAGGAATCATTATGAGCGGCAGCTTAGTTGATTCATCAGCAGTCGTGGCTCTGGCCTTGATCCCCAGCGAGGTGACTTGGTCATACCTTTCTTTTGCAGGGATTTTTGTAATTGGACTGTTCACGATCTTCGTTCGCGGCGAATGGCGAAGGGCGCGTACCGTCGACAATCTAATTCTGTTTGGGGCAATTTTTTATGCAGCGCCGCTCGCGGGCTTCGGCACTGAGCATTTCACGTTGACGAAGGTCATCGCTTCACTCGTGCCGGGGTGGATTCCCTGGCATATGTTTTGGGCATACTTTGTAGGCGCTTGCTTCATTGCAGCTTCGCTGAGCCTGGTGACGCGAATCGAGGCGCGGCTGTCGGCGAGTTTGCTGGCCCTGACGTTCTTCTTTTTTGTGGCATTGATGGACCTCCCCGGTTGGCTCCGTCATCCGCAAAACCGGTTTGCGCTGACCTTCGCGCTGCGGGAATTATCATTCGGCGCCGGCGCTCTGGCTTTTGCCGCGAGTCTTACGGAACAATCGCGCGAGCGCGGCACACAAACGCTCGCCACAATTGCGCGATACTGCATTGCAATTTCGGTGTTGTTTTACAGCTTCGAGCAATTCATGCACGCCGATCATGTTCCTGGTGTTCCGTTGGAGCGGATGGTTCCAAACTATGTTTACGGACATTCAATTTGGACGTACCTGGCGGCCGTAGCTTACGCAGTTACAGGGATTCTCTTGCTGGTTGGCAAAAAGAGGCGCGCAGCAGCAACCTGGACCGGCTTGACGGTGCTGCTCGTGGAGTTGGTGGTTTATCTGCCGATCGCAGTCGTGGAGCGCACAAGCCTCGATGCCTTTAATTACATGGCAGACACGCTGATGTTTTGCGGCGCGGTGCTCATGCTTGCCGGAGCCATGCCGCGCGAGACCCGCGCGGAAGTGAAGGTGGCGAGGGCGGAAGCAGTCGAACCTTCAACTTACTGATGCGGAATCAGCAACCCACAAATCAACGGTTTCCCAGCAAAGACAATAAGGGCGATCAGGCAATCGACAGCATCTCTGGCATGCCGAGATTCATGGTTCCGTCATACTTGGCCCTCTACTGAGCCAGCAATCCGCTAAGGTGGAGGGGCTGAGGGACGTTCCAACATAGGCGCCAGACGTTAGAACAGGCGACTTCCGGCTACATCTCCGGATCCCATTTCAATTCGACAACAGACCCGATCTTGCGCTGCAAATCTATTAAGTGCAGGCGACCCGATTCCTGAAGGTCCAACGCTTGCGGATCCGTGCAGGAGATTCCGCGTATATTTTCCCGCGGGTGCGCATGCGAAATGTAAGTCGTGAACAAAGCCACCGGCCGGGTATTGGGCCCTGCCGGGAACGGTTTGGTGATGTAGTAAGTCGAGTGCCCTCCGCCGTTGCGCGGGTCTCCGGTCCCGGCGCAGAACGCATACATCTGGCTGGGAGCTGACGATGGTTTCGCCGCGGACGAAGCTGCCGGATTCGCAGCGTTTATGGAGTGCTGCAACGCCGCACCGCTGACGGATTTCGGCTTCTGCGCCATCATCGCCTTCTCATAGGCCGACATCGCGGGGGAAGGCGGCGGTTGAGCGGCAGGCTTCGTCGACAAATCCGCGGAAGCCGTCATGCCAGGCCCCCAGCCCGTATCGATGAACTTTAGTTGATGGTACTGGTTGTGCAGCAGGTCCCGTTCGGCTGTGACATCCCGGGGTATCTTGTAGTTGCCCGCACAGGTGGCCGGATACGAAGTACTGTTGTGATATCCGTATTGCTTCTGGATGAAGGTGAGGAACTCCGATTTCAACGTGTTTAGCGCATTTGCGCTGGCCCGGTTATCCGATTGATCGTTGTGTGCGATAGGCGGGGGCGGGACATCGATATGAATATCGCCAGATAGATAGAGCGGCGACTGTCCTGGATCCGAAAAACAGATCACATACTGACCGGGCTTGGCAGCCTGGCTGGGTTGTGGATTCGATTCCGGTCCCTTGTAGACCCAGCCGGTATCGATGAGGTGGATCCTGGAGCCAGCTTTCTCCTGGTTTTTCCAAATCTGCAACGTTTGCTGGGCACGGGCCAATGAAGGATAAACTGTGCAACCCACGGCACCAATCTGTGTTTCGAAATTCATGTAGATGTAATTCTGGAAGGCAAGTTCGCCGGTACCCCATGTCTGACGCTCGTGGGCATGAGCATCAAACGTACCAGCGTCAAAAATGGCGCTGAGGTACTCCTTACTCCCCGATATTGGATTCGCGTAGCAGACGGTGTACGCGGAAGTTGACGTCGCAACCTGCTGAGCGGGAGAAGCGTACGCACAGATACCGACGATCGAAAGCAAGGCCAACGCGAAGGATGCGCGACTACGAAACCGAATCCTAGAAAGAATGCAGTGCGACATGAACTCCTCCTTTTTAAATTGCAGGGCTGCGATCTTCTGCTTCTATGGCGCCGAAGCAGCGCCGTTGTATTGCCGGCCGGTCAGTACGCCGCTGGAGCCAGCCCACGTCTGGATTTGCGCACGCGCGAACTTCTGAAGGCTGAGATGCCGCGCCATCTGAGAAAAAACTGTCGCGAGCCCTTTCACAAGAACTCCGTTCGAATTCTGTTTTGAGTTCCCTTCGATGTCCTGACCCAAATTGCTGCCTTGTGCGTCGCGCTCCGCCTATTGAGTCTCGAAATGGCCGTTCCAGATTTCGGCCCAGGGCGGCGTGATTTGCCCGAGTGGCTGTTTCTCCGTCGGCACCCAGTTCAGTTGAACCACGTCGATGTTGTGCTGTTTCCACGAAACGATGTTGCGATCCAAAGTGGATTGCTGCTGGGCGGGATTGTCGCTCAGTTGCCGGCAGTCGACCTCGGCAATGTATGCTCTTCCGGGAATGTGATAGGTGGTGTGCATGTACTTGCTCCACCAAAAAGTAATCCAGTCGTGAGATTCAACAGTACTGAACACGCTGGTCGTGTAAGTCACCTGCCTATGTGTGCCTTGCGGAACATGCTGCAGGTAACAGTAGTAGGGCGTCATGTTTCCCCTAACCAGAGCGGAAATCACTTGTCCGTCAGGTCCTCTGGTCACATAGTTGTTCGTGGTGGCCAGGGGTGCGCCGGTGTATTTCCAGCCGGTGAGAACTGCATTGGGATACGAACGTAGCGATTTCACGGCCAGTTGGGCCTCTGGTTCCGCGGCGTAGTGCTCGCAATAGGGAGCAACGCGCGTACTGGTGTTGTACCTGGCGACTACGAACTTGTAATACGAAGTCGTGAGCTCGTGGTAAAACGCCGGCATGTTTTCAGGGTTCGCGAAGGGGCCGGTCACTTCGCTCACATAGAATGGACCCGAACCTTCTTCCTTCCCGTCCATTCGACAAACCCAGTACCAGTTTGGGCCGGTCGATGCCGCGCTTGGTACCGCCGGCGGAGCGGTCATGCTGCCGTCAGGCTGCATGCCCGGCTTCCAGTGGGTCGCGATGGCGCCTGGACCGCTGGGAGAGTTGATCAGGCGGCTGAGATATGCCTGCGCTTGTGCCTCCGAAAATTGATAGATACAGTTGCCTCCACCGGCGGGAGGGGTGAGCTTATATTTCTCGTCAACAAAGCTTCGGAATCCCTTAACGAGCTCCTGCAGACCCGCCCCGCTGGCGTCACCTGGGATCACGTCGCTGACGTAGGGCTTGGAATAGTAGCTTACGGTGCATATCCAGTACATGGTTTTAGAAGCAGACCCGGCCACACTTTGCGCCGATGCAACCGTCGCGATCAGTGGCAGAAAAACGAAAACCATCGAGGCAAGAAGCAATGGGCAAGACGACCTGCCGCGGTGACACACCATGGTCACTCTCCTCAAAGTTTTCGTTGTGCGTTATTACCGGGAGCCAGGGGGAAATTTGCTGCGGCAGTGTACCACAAATGTGGGATGTCGAATGTAGAAAGGTCCGTTGAAATCTCGCTTGGCAGGTGGCACGATTTTCACCACAGGCTCTCAACGAAACTTCCGCCTCTCGGGCGTTCATCCGAGGTCGTCTCGTATATTTTGGGAGATATAAGGGTGAACCTGGCGTCAGCGTAAGAAAGCGCCAACTATATGGTGGTTGGTGAGCGCGGAAGCTGCGACTTTGGGTCACTCATTGAATGGTCTTCGATTTACCTTCCGGGAACTCTGAGTCATCGATAGGGACGTCGGTGCCTGCCGCGTGTCTCTTGGAAGGGACCATCCTGGCAGCGCGTTGCGCCAGCTTCTCGGCCAGCAGGGCAACAAGTGTGTCCGCCTTAGCAGGCTTGATGATGTACTCGTCAATTCCCAAATGAATGCTTTCGATTGCGCTCTCGGCACCGGGATAGGCGGTTAGAATGATGGTCACGCAATGCGGATTCGCCTTGCGCATGGCTCGAATAACCTCAAGCCCATCGTTTTCGCGTTCAATGTTCAGATCGCAAAGCAGCAAGTCGAATTCTTGGGTCTCTATTTTCTGAAGCGCCTCCGTCACGGTGGCAGCAACTGTCACCGTGAAGCCGTATCGAAGCAGGATCACGGATAGCGTTTCCCGGATACCGCGTTCATCATCGACGAACAGGAGGCGCGTTTGTTTCGGCGTCACTCTTTGAACTGCTCCCAGGTGCAACTACTCTACTGGAGTAGCTCTCAAAGGTTCGATACAGTACATACTGTATTTTTCTTTCAATCCTTATGAGGCGATTCTCGCTTGGCACGTCATCACATCGCGAACATCCCAGCAGCGGAAAATCAAGGTGTCGGTGAGCGGGGAAGGAATCGAATCTTCAGGCTACTGATTTTCGGTCAGCAACCCACCCAGCCCAACGCCGCGCTGTTGTTGAATCAGGTCAGCTCCGTTCGCGACTGCCTGCTGAGTGAGATTCCCCACGGCGGATTTCGTCTTGTAAACGTCTCGATGGGCTTACCCCCGATCCTTGCCGAGATCAGAGCCAAAGTATTCAGTCTGAACCGATAAGTTCATATCTCGCGAAGAGCAAACATCGGATCTACCTTTGTGGCTCGCCTCGCCGGAAAGTAACTGGCCAGCACTGCAACCGCAAACAGGAGAAGAGGCACGGCCAGAAACACAAGCAGATCATGTGGGCGAACACCATAAAGCAAACTTGCCATCATGGACGCCGTGAATGCAGAAAAGACCAATCCGGCAACTATGCCCACGCCAGCAAGCACGCCCCCTTTGCGCAAGAACATTCTCAGAATGTCGTCCCGCCGCGCACCCAATGCCATGCGGATACCGATCTCGCGCGATCGTTGACCGACCATATAAGCCAACAAGCCGTAAATTCCGATGGAGGCGAGAAGCACCGCCAATCCAGCAAATCCGCCCACCAGATCGGCAGAAAAACGGCGTGAAGCCAGTGACCGATCAAGGACGTCGTTCATAGAAGAAACATTGAATACCGGCAGGCCGGAATCAATGCCCTGGATTTCATGCCGAATCTGTGGTTCGAGCAGGTTCGCGGGCAGAGACGTCCGCAATACCACGCTCAGTCGTTTGCCGTTGTCTTGATAGGTTGAAACGTAAATGTGGGGAACGCCATCGATGTCGAGACCGTCGCTCTTGATGTCCTTAACAATGCCCGCGACGGTCGTCCATGGCTTGGTACGGTCTCGTCCGAAGCGCACTCGGCGGCCGAGCGGATCTTGGGTTGGCCAATACTTATGAGCGGTGCTTTCATCAATGACGGCCACCAGCGGTTTGCCGTCTTCATCTGCTTCGGTGAATGAACGGCCGCGTAGGAGCGCGGTCTGCAACAACTTAAAATAATCTGGGCTTATCCGAATTCTCTCGGCGCTCAGATTCTGCGAGGACTCGACCGGTCTATCTTCAATCGCGAAGCCTTCAATCGCCACGCCACCGACCGCGTTGGGGTTAGTGTTGGTGGTCGGTAGAGCTGACGTGATGGCGGCGAGTTCCACTCCCGGAATTGCCTTCATGCGCCGCAGCAACTCACGATCAAAGGTGGCTCTGCGAGCAATATCGTGATAGGGATCCGCCTCCGATTCGTTGGGATTCGGAAGCTGTATGTTTGCCGTGACCACTTGAGTGGGATTAAAGCCTGGATTTTCCCGCAACAGATCCCGCAGCGTACGCAGCAGCAAGCCGGCTCCGACCATCAATATGACGGCGAACGCCAGTTCAGAAACGATTAGAACATCCCGCAATCGCCCGGTCTTTGTACTGTAGCCGGACCCTCGACCGCCTTCACGAATGGCCGCGGAGAGAGCGCCTTTTGCCGAATGAAGGGCTGGAGCAAGTCCAAACATTAAGCCGGTGAGAATGGAAATCAGCAGAGCGAACGCCAGCACCACCCAGTCGATTCGTACTTCGTTGAGCCGGGGAACGTTCGATGGCACAAAGCGCAGGATGAAACCTAAAGTGCCCACTGCGGTTGCGATTCCCGCGACACCGCCGATGAGCGACAGCAGCATAGACTCGGTCAGCATTTGGCGCACCATGCGGCCGCGGCTCGCCCCGAGCGCTGACCGCACCGCCATCTCTTGTTGTCGCCCCGAAGCGCGCGCCAAGAGCAGATTGGCAATGTTCAACGAGACGATGAAAACGATCAGGATTACCGCACCCAGTAACACCAGCAGCATGGGCCGAACTTTGCCCACCAGAGTTTCTTGCAACGGTTGAATCTCAATTGTCCATTGCGCCTGCGGCGGGTAGTCGGTGGGAAAGTCGTGGCGTATTTGGGCAGCCATGGAGGTTAGCCGTGCCTGAGCTTGCGCCAGCGTCAGGCCAAGCTTGAGTCGTCCGATTCCAGATACTAAAATCCGAGTACCACGCATTGGCGGGGGAAAGGGATCTCCGATGAAACCGCCGGCGCAAAACACTTCCGCGTCGCCACCAACCGTCGGTCCAGGATGGCGAAATCCGCGTGGCAGAACCCCGATAATTGTTGAGGGGTCATTGTCGATCTGGATGGTACGGCCGAGAACATGCGGATCGGCGCCATAGGCACGGCGCCACAGGCCATCGCTAATCACGGCCTCTGCAGCGAAACCAGGCACGAAGTCCTGCGGACCGAACAACCGTCCAATTTGCGGGGTCACACCCAGCATGGAAAAGTAGCTGAAACTGCCATTGACCCCTTCGACACGCTCGGGCTGTCCGGCGCCGGTCACATCCTCGCTACCCTCGAAGATCGGGCTCACATCTTCAAATACACCCGATCGCGTCTCGAGGTCATCCAGTTCGGGTTTGGAAAACCTGACGTCCCGCAACCCTACGCCGGGTTCATTAAAGAAGATTCGCACCAAACGATCGGGATGGGGGTAGGGCAGAGGACGCAGCAACACGGCATTCACGATGCTGAAAATGGCCGTGTTAGCTCCCACGCCCAGAGCCAGCGTCAAAACCGCAACCGCCGAGAAGGCAGGATTCTTGTAGAACAGTCTCCATCCGTGACGCAGGTCCGAACCCAGTTCGCCCCACCAGCGCACGCCCACGGATGCCCGCACGGCATCTTTGTGAGACTCGATTCCGCCGAACTCAATTCTCGCCGCGCGCAGCGCTTCTTGCTGAGACATGCCTTTGCGAACCAGTTCGGCAGCGTAGCTCTCAATGTGGAAACGCATTTCCGTTTCCATCTCACTTTCAAGCTTTCGCCCGTTGCTGATCCACCTTGACCAGGAGCGGAATCGAGCCAGAAGATTCATATCTCCTCCGACGTCGTGCGCAGAACGTTGGCGATCAAGGAGGCCATGCGGTTCCACTTGTCGGTTTCCGCATGGAGTTGGCGCCGCCCCGCCGCGGTCAGCCTGTAGAACTTCGCTTTGCGGTTGTTGTCCGATTCTCCCCACTCGCTCGCGATCCAGCCCTGATGTTCCAGCCGATAGAGCGCCGGATATAGCGAGCCTTGCTGGATCTCCAGTTGTTTGCCGGAGATCTGCTGAATGCGCAGTAAAACCCCGTAGCCGTGCAGCGGGCCAAGGGAGACAGCTTTGAGGATCAGCATGTCCAGCGTGCCTTGCAGCAAATCAATCTGCTTGCTCACGATCTCTCCTTGCGCGTCTAGGAGAGACGATAACGGAACTCTCCTAGGCAGTCAAGGAGAGAATGTTTTGGCGGGACAGTTCCAGGATCACGGGCAAATCGGAGTTAAGTCTCGAGCAGAGATACACACGAGTTTTATTCCGGTTGAACGATTGAACCTTCAACCTCTTTAATAAGGATCAATGCCCGGCGTAGGCTCCTTGTGATTGATTCCACAGGGACAGCGACGGCGCGAATCCAAACTGGGGAACAACCAGGTGGCAAGTGTTTGACAACGACGGCATTTTTCGATAGCCGCCGTTGAAAAAATAAAGAGTTGGTGAGCGCGGAAGGAATCGAACCTTCAACCTACTGATAGAAGCGGTTGAAGTCTAAGTTGTTAAACCATTGAGCTTACAGCGGTTCACCGGAGACGTTTTGAGCACTAATCAGCAGCTTTAGTCGCAGTTGAACCGAAAGTTGAACCCAAAATCTTTTTCCTTCCCGATTTTCAACATCAGAAGCGCGACCTCCACAACCCACGATCATGCTACGAATACGACTTGGAGGTACTCTGAAATGAAACTCAGCCGATTTATTCCGGTGGTGCTCTTCTTCGTTGCGGTCTCGACGGCATTCGGGCAGGACGCCGTGCCTGGCGAGATATTAGGTCGAACGCACATGATTAAAGTTGGCGACGAAGCTGGAACGGCTTTCAACGTTGACTATAACGGAAAACTGTATTTGGTCACAGCGAGACACGTCGTCGGTACCTTACAAACACACGACGCAAAAATCCAGATTATGCAGTCTGGTGAATGGAAGGATTATCACATTGCGAGAGTCCTTTTTCCAGAATCTGATGAGGTTGATATCGCGGTGCTCGAAACTGATGAGAAGGTTAAGACACCTTATGGGGTTTCAATTATGAGTGGACCCGAAGGACCGACATTCGGGCAACAGGTTTGGTTCATCGGTTATCCGTGGGGACTTCATTCCCATTTGTCAAATGGCGAGATTCCATTTATTAAGCGCGGTACGATGTCAGCTATTGATGGCACGAATCCAAAAGCAATGGTTCTTTACATAGACGGTTTCAACAATCCTGGCTTCTCAGGTGGACCGATTCTCTATTTCGACTTCAAGTCACACGCGTATAGATTAGCGGGCGTCGTAAAGGGATATCGCGAAGACAACGCAAACGTCCTGGTTAATGGAAAACTTGTACCCACGCCGATTCTCGTCAATTCAGGCATTTTGATCGGGTACAGCGCAGAGCACATCATCGAGACGATTAAAGCGGCGGAATCAAAGTGAACGCTTCGCCCGTCGCCACAGTGTTGTGCGTGATGCCTTGGCGTCGCTGACGGGGTCTGACTAATCGTAAGCCATTGCGCCGCGCTCGTTGCAAGCCAGCGACGATGCGCTCCGATCTGCGAACGTTTTCCTGCTTGGCGATCACTGCGTCCTTGAAGATGCCGGTCGAATCCAGGTATTGCTCGGTGTACGACTTCCAGGCGAGGCCAAGGAAACGTAGTCACTGCAAGAGTTGGTGAGCGCGGAAGGAATCGAACCTTCAACCTACTGATTAAGAGTCAGTTGCTCTGCCAATTGAGCTACGCGCCCTTGAATGCCGCGGCGAATGGGATGGGTCTGGCAGCGTCGCCGGAGACTTTAAAAACGGCTCCTTTATTTATATCATTTGCCGCCGTGTTGAGGGCTTCGCATGTCGGGTCTGAGCTGAAGGCGTTTTTATCGCACAGGAAGGTCGCAATCACAGTGTCAATTTCACGGGAAAACGCCATATCTCGCCGGCCGGGGTGATAAAGTTCGCTGGATGGAACTCCTACTGGATAAAAAACCCTCTGTGCTGTTTTCTCTGTGCGACTCAGTGTTCTCTTTTTTAAACCCCACCACAGAGGGCACAGTGTTTCACAGAGGAATGCCCCGGAGGACCTTTATTGTGTTGAAGCTTACTTCAGCCGTTTTCAAGGGTAGTAGCAGCGCATATGAGTTCTAAATTCGCAGGCAAAGTGGCGTTGATCGCGGGCGGTACCGGCGGACTAGGCCGCGCCGTGGCGGTTGGTTTTCTCGGAGAAGAGGCAACGGTCGTGGTTACGTATGTCAAGGCGGAAGAGTTTGCCGGGTTGAAGAGTGCGAGTGGAAAAGATGGATCACGATTGCAAGGCCATCAGGTTGATGTGACATCCGAATCTGCCGTCGGCGAACTCGTGGACCGGCTTGTTGCTGAGCACGGGAAGATTGACATCCTAGTGAATTCAGTCGGTGCCTACGCAGGAGGCCCGAAACTTTGGGAGACCGCGCCGAGCGTGTTCGAGACTATGCTGAGCTTGAATTTGCGCTCTGGATACGTGTTGTCGGGAGCCGTGGGGAAAGCGATGTTGAGGCAAAAGAGCGGCTCGATCGTAAATATCGCATCGAAAGCCGCGTTCGATCATGCGGCCGGTGCGTCCGCTTATGTTGCTTCGAAAGCGGCGGCGGTTGCGATGATCGATTCTCTGGCGGAGGAACTGCGCGGCACTGGTGTGCGGGTCAATTCTATTCTCCCCAGCATCATCGACACGCCAGCAAACCGGCGTGCCATGCCCGGCGCGGATTTCAGCAAGTGGCCAAAGCCAGAGGACATTGCAAAGGTAATCCTGTTTTTGTGCGGCGATGACGCGAGTGTGATTCACGGAGCGTCTATCCCCGTATATGGCAGCGAGTGATGATACGCCTGAAGGATGCCGGCGCTTCCCTGCTCCAGAATTGCCGTTTCAAGAAAAACCTAGACAGAAGCGGCTGTTGAAGCCCAGCCAATGCGCTTCCATTCGGTGAATTCCCCGACTGGCGCGACGGTGTGCCCCTGCGGGCAGTTTTAAAAAGCTTTACCACAGAGGACACGGAGAACACAGAGAACTGCCACAGAGGTTTGTTAAGCGCGTTGAAGCAATAGAGAAATATCAATCGCGGCGAGTAAACCGCTTTCGCGCGACGGTGTGCCTCTGCGGGCAGTTCTAAAAAAAGCTTTACCACAGAGGACACGGAGAACACAGAGAACTGCCACAGAGGTTTGTCAGGCGCGTTCTGACAGAGGGCAGATCGCACCGCGGTTTCCTCGTTGGAAGAGTCTTCGGTAGACAGATTCGCGGTTGAGAGAGTTTGAGCGGGCTCGACTTGGGTGCAATCCTTTATCATTTCACGGGGATAGCGATCACATGAGTTCTGCAACAAAAGCCAGCCCCGCGGCCAGTGAGCCCGCACTGCGCGACGGCTCGGCCGAGTTGCGCAGGAGCGAAAGTTCGCTGAGGGCGCAAACACGACGTTCGGTGCTGTTTCGGTACGGCATAGCATTGGCACTGGTGGGGACCGCGCTGCTTGCATCAATTGGGATGCAACGCCTGTTCGCGTTTCCTTATCCATTTCTGTTCCTGTTTCTTGGCGCGGTGATGGTGGGCGCGTGGTTTGGAGGAATGGGGGCTGGGCTATTCGCAGTACTGCTCTCGACGGTCCTTGTGGATTACTTCTTTGTGCCTCCTTTCTATTCTTTGGAAATCAGTACGACCGCGGAAACATACTTTGTTGCGTTTGTCACGTGCGCTTTGGTTGCCGGATGGGTCAGCTCAATCAAAAAGCGCAGCGAAGAACAACTGCAAGAGGCACGGGACCAGCTGGAGATAAAAGTCTCAGAGCGCTCGGCGGCGCTTATGCAGACGCAGGCTGAACTGGCACGGTTGTCGCGGGTGCTTAGTATGGGCGAGCTTACGGCTTCGATTGCGCATGAAATCAGCCAGCCGATTACCGCAGTCGTGACCAACGGGCATGCGTGCTTGCAGTGGCTATCGACGGTTCCGCCGAATTTGGAGAAAGTACAGCAGAGTGCCGAGAGCATTATTAAAGATGGCAATCGTGCGGGAGCTGTGATTGCGCGTATTCGTGCTCTGTTTCGCAAAGAAGAGCCGGTCAAGAATTGGGTTGACATTAACGAAGTGATTCAAGAGCTGGTTGGATTCTTGCGACATGAAGCCACCATCCGCCACATTTCAATTCGGACCGACCTCACGTCTTCGCTGCCGGCAATCAAGGCGGACCGCGTTCAACTGCAGCAGGTGATTTTGAACCTGGTGATGAATGCGATGGACGCACTCAGCGAAGCGTCGAATCCGGCGAAAGAAATCGTGATCCGGTCGCGGGCGCAAGGGGAGAACGAAGTTCTTGTCGCCGTTGAAGACTGCGGGGCGGGAATCAACTTAGAAGTGGCCGATAAGGTTTTCGAACCGTTCTTCACGACCAAGCCGAATGGAATTGGGGTGGGGCTCTCGATCAGCCGCTCGATTGTGGAGTCGCACCAGGGACGGTTGTGGGCGAGTGCGAACCCAACTGGAGGCGCGATTCTTCAGTTTAGTCTACCGATGCAAAGACAGAGCCGAGATGAATGATCTTCGGCCCACAATCTTTGTGGTTGATGATGACGCTTCGGTGAGAGACGCACTCGGGAACCTACTCGAATCAGTCGGATTCAAGGCTCAGGTGTTTGGGTCGACGGAGCAATTCCGCAGCGCAGTCCGACCGGAAGGGCCAAGTTGCCTGGTGCTCGACGTTCGTTTGCCGGGCGCAAATGGGGTAGATTTTCAGCAGTCGCTCAAGCAGGCGGGAATCTTCATCCCCATTGTGTTTATTACGGCGCACGGCGATGTTCCGACGGCATCGCGCGCGCTCAGGGCGGGAGCGGTAGAGTTCCTGATGAAGCCGTTCCAGAAAGATGAGCTTCTGGCGGCGATCAATCAGGCGCTGGATCGAGATCGGACACAGAAATCGCAGTTCGCGGAGTTGACGACCTTGCAAGCGCGATTTAACCAACTCACTTCACGCGAGCGCGAGGTATTGGACTTGGTGGTAAGTGGACTGACAAACAAGGAAATCGGCGGCAGGTTGGGGATCAGTGAAGTTACAACCAAGATGCACCGCGGACAGGTCATGCGAAAGATGAACGCGCCGTCACTAGCCGATCTGGTGCGAATGTCGGATAAGCTCAAAGCCGGGCAAATGTGACGGATGTGCTTCTCGCCGCGCCTTCGGCGTCCGCAAAGCACGGAACTCTCGGAATCAAATACTTTATCGATCTTATAAACCTTATTTATCGAAACACATACCAAAGGATGATTACTGCAAGACTTTGGCAGGGACTACTCTCCGTAATTGGGCCTTTTTCCTAATCGATTAGGCGCTTGTCAGTTTGCTGCCCTTGAGAGTACGAACTCCCCAGATGTCCTTCCCTGACCAACAATGACCCCGGATGCACGTCCAGGCAACCTGCTGAAAATCCGTGGTGATATTCATTCGGTCAATCCGGCTTCCGATGGTGGCTTGAATCGCCCGGCGGTCAAGGTATTTGTTGCCACTACCGTACTCCTCAGCTTTATCTCCTTTTGGCGAGCAGCAGCAATCGTTCTTTCAGACCTTGGCTCATCGGCGTACTACGTCGGCGGCGATGCAGAGAAGGTGATCGGCAAGAGCGCGCCATGGTTCATTCTCGCGGTCATGCTGTTCGCGAACTGTGTTCGTATGCTCTACATCGAGTCAACGAGCATGTTCGTGCGGGGTGGAGTGTATCGCGTGGTGCGCCGGGCGATGGGCGGGAGCCTTGCGAAGTTTTCGGTCTCCGCGCTTCTGTTCGACTACGTGTTGACCGGGCCGTTGAGTTCAGTGGTCGCCGGACAATACCTAGCGGGATTTATTCATGACGTCGCGCAGTACGTGCATCATCCGCTTCGCCATTTTCCCGACAACGCCTTCGCCGCTGTGTTCGGCATTGGCGTAGCGATGTATTTCTGGCAAAAAAATACACAGGGACTTCACGAGTCGAGCTCAAAAGCGCTGCAGATTATGGCCATCACCACGGTCATGGTGGTCATTCTGATCATCTGGTGTGCGGCCACGCTGTTGCATTCGCCGGCTCCGCTTCCGCCAAGTCCGCTGGCGCACGGCATTCATCTTGACCATGAATCGTTGGGCTGGCTCGCTGGTCTGAAAAACAGCTGGTTAAGTCATTTGACGCTCTTCATCCTGCTCGTCGGTTTCGGCCACTCGGTGCTGGCGATGAGCGGTGAAGAAACGCTGGCCCAGGTCAATCGCGAGATTGCTCATCCCAAGCTGAAGAATTTGAAGAAAGCGGCAGTCGTGATTGGAATTTACGCGCTGCTGTTTACCGCACTGGTTTCGTTCTTCGCAGTGATGATTATTCCCGACGGCGAGCGGCACCAGTATTTCGGCAACTTGATCGGCGGCATCGCGATGCACTTGTGGGGGCCGCTGTGGGCGCGGCTGATTTTTCACGGATTCGTGGTGCTGGTTGGAGTGCTGATTCTTGCCGGGGCTCACAATACCTCGATCGTTGGCGCGAACGGAGTATTGAATCGAGTTGCTGAAGACGGCGTTCTCACTGAAGCATTTCAGAAGCCGCACCCGCGATACGGCACGAGTTATCGCATCATCAACCTGGTCGTCGGCATGCAGTTGCTGACGATCATACTCACGCGCGGAAATGTGTTTACGCTGGCGGGGCTGTACGCCTTTGGTGTGATCTGGAGTTTCGCGCTGATGGCGCTTGCGGTCCTGGTTTTGAGATACACGGAGCCCGCACAGCGCGAATGGAAGGTGCCGCTCAATATTCCGTTAGGCAATGGTCGCGAGTTGCCGCTCGGAGTAATTCTGATTGCGACGGTGCTCTTCCTCACGGCACTGGTAAATTTCTTTACCAAGTATGAAGCAACGGTTGGAGGAGTGAGCTTCAGCATAGTTTTCTTTGCGCTGTTCACTTATTCCGAGCGACGTGTCGCCAAAGAACGAGCCGGGCGGCAGGAAAGTCTTGATCAGTTTCGGGTTTATGGAAACGACGAGCCTGCCGGCGATACGTTGGGCGTGCGTCCCGGAAATATTCTGGTGGCGATTCGCGATCCCAAAAATCTTTACTACCTGCGTGAAATCTTGCGCAGGACGGATACCACGCATCAAGACGTCGTAGTTATGACAGCCCGGCTGTACGCGCGCGAGATCCCTTTCGGAGCCACATCGTTCGAAGCGCGAGAAGTTTTTGATTCCTACGAACAGGAACTGTTCACCGCAGCGGTTGCTGCCGCGGAGAAAGAGGGCAAGCCCATCTCGCTGCTGGTGGTGCCAGCGACAGATGTTTTCGATTCCATTGTCGGGACGGCGCAAAGGCTTGAATCAAGCCGCATCGTTTGCGGACTCTCCAACAAACTCAGTCCAGATGAGCAAGGCAAGCTTACCGGCGACGCATGGGAACGCCTGCCCGAGCCAAAGCCGCGTCTGGTGATGGAAGTGCGGTTGCCGAATGGCGTCTCGCGCGAATACTACCTCGGCCCTCACTTGCCGCGCTTGCGCAATGAGGACCTTGAGCTATTGCACCGATTGTGGCTGGAAATAACGTCGGACGCCAGGTTTGCGGGCGCACATCATTATCACGTGATTGCGGTTGCATTGGAGCAGTTGGAGCGCGACCTCAAAGGTGAACGGCGGAACGAAATCCTGGAACTGTTGTCGCGCGAACTCCGGAAGAGGCGCCAGGAAGATGATTGACTTCGGGACATCGACGATCAAACGGATCTGCGCGAGGGCGCAGGAATTGTTTCGTGATTCCGAGAGGAAGCCCAACTTTTGTCCTCAAGAAAGTAGTGTGTGGCGATCTGTGGAGAGGGCCCGATCTCCGCAAGCGCCACACTTCACGCCGGACGACATTGAGCTATTGCACTGCCTTCGACAGCAGTTGAGCCGCGAACTAGGGCCGGACCGGACTATCACCGATCGCGAGGTTTTGTATTTTGCTTTGCGCGAGCTCGAGCGGAGTCTGAGGTCTGCGCGACGAGAAGACGAAGTGCTCAGGTTGCGATTCCAATTGTGGGATGCGAAAAGCCGAAGAGGCTAGTGCCAGTAAATCCATCAGTTACTCCACGCGGGAGCACCTGAGAGGCTCTTAAAGGGACTCGATTGAGAGAATATCTGCCGAAGCCGAAGTCGAAGCGCTTCTTCAAGTACCTTCCAAGTCGCTGGCGGCGTCAGTGATCGATCCTATTTGCGCTGGTGCTGATGCGCTGGCTTCGTAAGGTCCCTCTCTCGCCTAGCGGCGAGTTCGGGATGACATCGGTATCGGAGTGCGAACTGAGTGCATGGCTGAAATAGATGGATTTTGCATTTTGGCTGCCCCCCAGGGATTCGAACCCCGATATGCTGATCCAGAGTCAGCTGTCCTGCCGTTGAACGAGGGGGCAGCAAGCGAGGGAAATTCAGGCGGCAGTTTGATTTTAGGGGCTGAGTGAACATGGGTCAACCAGCATACCAGCGGGAAAAATACCAGTCTTACTTGCTAACAGGAAGAAAAAGGAAGCTTGTGCCATCGCCTGTTATCAACAATTAACTTCAAGCTAGCCCGCGGTTCGAGCGGAATCTCCTGAGCTCCCCGCCAGCCGACGTTCGGCCCATATCGGATCCAACTCCGAAGGAATTCCGTGCTATGCGAGTAACTGAGTTGACGCGGCATTTTGCGGCCAGAAGCGTTGACTAGCATCTTCCCTACTCCTAATATTCCACCCCAAGGGTTCTCACGTCGTGATCGGCCAGACCATCTCGCACTACCGCATCATCGAGAAATTGGGTGGCGGAGGGATGGGTATTGTCTACAAAGCCGAAGACACTTCACTGCACCGTTTTACAGCTCTGAAATTCCTCCCGGATCACCTTGCCAGCGACCCTCAATCTCTTGCGCGTTTCGAACGCGAGGCGCAAGCTGCGTCCGCCCTGAACCATCCCAACATCTGCACGATCTATGAAGTCGGCAAACAAGACGCGAAGGTATTCATCGCCATGGAGTTTCTTGATGGCATGACGCTCAAGCACCTCATCGCGGCCAGACCGTTGGAGATGGAGACAGTGTTCTCGTTGGGCATTGAGATTGCGGACGCGCTCGACGCAGCCCACTCCGAAGGTATTGTTCACCGGGACATCAAGCCTGCAAACATCTTTGTGACCAAGCGCGGACACGCCAAAGTTCTCGACTTCGGCCTGGCAAAAGTTACACTCGCCAGTGGCAAGGTGATGCGAACGGAGCAAGCAGCCGCCGAGGAGACTGCCCTGAGCCTGGACCACCTCACCAGTCCGGGGACCACTCTCGGCACCGTCGCCTACATGTCGCCGGAACAGGCCCGCGCCAGGGAATTGGACGCGCGCACGGATTTGTTTTCGTTTGGAGCAGTCCTGTATGAGATGGCCACCGGTCAGATGCCATTCCGGGGCCACAGCACGGCCATCATCTTCGATGAGATCCTGAACCGGCCTCAGGTAGCGCCGGTGCGTTTGAATCCTGAAGTCCCCGACGGACTGGAACGCCTCATCAATCGTGCGCTCGAAAAAGACCGCAATCTCCGCTATCAAAGCGCTTCGGACATGAAGGCCGAACTGCGCCGGCTCAAGCGCGAAATGGATTCTTCGCAGATCTCCGCCACCGCTGCCCCAGGCGACGACGAAGATCGCACATCGCAGGCAGTTCCTCCGAGGCGGACATCCAGCACGAAATGGATTAAGCCGTTGAATCAGCACACAGCTCGGGCACACGCTCGAAACGGATTACGCGCTCTCCCGTGGAAGATGATAGCGGCCGCCGGTCTGCTATGCGCCTTAATCGTCGCCGGGGGACTGTACTGGCGCTCGCGTGTTTCTCCCAAACTGACTGACCAGGACACACTGGTCTTGGCAGACTTCGAAAACTCGACCGGCGATTCCATCTTCGACGACACCTTGAAGCAGGCAATTTCGGTGCAGCTGGGTCAGTCTCCCTTCCTGAACATACTGTCCGACGCGAGAACTCGCGCCACACTCAGGCTGATGGCGAAACCTCCTGTAACCAAAGTGACGTCGGAGGTGGCGCGCGAGCTGTGTCAACGCGCGGATGCGAAAGCCTATGTCGCAGGAGCAATCGGGAGTCTAGGCAGCCAATATGTAATCGGCCTTAACGCGGTCAATTGCAAGAGTGGCGATCCCCTGGTCCAAGAGCAGGCGACGGCAGACAGTAAGGAACACGTCCTCCGAGTGCTGGGCGGAATGGCGACCAGACTTCGCGCGAAGCTCGGCGAATCCCTGAGCACGGTTCAACAGTTTGACATCCCCCTCGATCAAGCGACCACTCCTTCTCTCGAGGCTTTGAAGGCGCTTTCCGAGGGCAGGACGACGCTGCAGGAGCAGGGCAGTGCGGCTGCGATTCCATTTTTCAACCACGCCATCGAACTCGACCCGAATTTCGCCGCAGCCTATGCGGCTTTGGGAATTTCATACTCCAATCTCAGAGAGCCCGGTCGAGCCAGCGAAAACTTAAAGAAGGCCTACGACCTGCGCGACAAAGTGAGCGAGCGCGAACGATTCCGGCTCTCGGCCACCTACTACCTTTTGGTCACCGGAGAACTCGAGAAGGCGATTCAAACCTATACCTTGTGGGCCAAAACCTACCCGCGCAGCAATGAGCCATTCGGCAATTTGGGCGTCGATTACACCTATTTGGGACAATACCAAAACGGTGTCGAAGCTAGTCTTGAAGATCTCCGGCTAAACCCAGGCAGCGCCGCCGCCTATACCAACCTTGTAAGCCTGTATGCGGCCTTGCAACGTCCCGATGAGGCGAGAGAAAAGTACGATCAAGCCGTCGCCCACAAGGTTAACAATCCCTTCCTGCATGGGAACCGCTATGGCGTTGCCTTTCTCGAAAACGACGCTTCTGGGATGCAGCAACAAATGGTCTATGCCGCCGCCAAGCCCGGCGAGGATGTACTTCTTTCGTTTGCTTCCGATACCGAAGCGTTTCACGGGCGCCTGGCAGCATCAAGAGAGCTCTCCAAGCGCGCCGCCGGCTCTGCGCTGCACGACGATTCACCGGAAACGGCGGCAGCGTGGCAGATGGATGTCGCCTTGCGCGACGCAGAGTTTAACAATGTCGCGCTCTCCCGGCAGGAGATCGCCTCTGCGCTCACAACTGCTTCCACACGCGACGTGAGTATTCTTGCGGCTTTAGCGCTGGCGCGTACCGGAGATACCGGCAAGGCAAAGCGCATGGCGGACGACTTGGCGGCACGCTACCCGCTCAACACCGTCATCAATCGCTATTGGTTGCCCACCATCTACGCTTCAATTGAAATTGATCGCGGAAATCCGGCGAAGGCCGTCGATCTCCTTCAAACAACATCGGAGTACGAACTCGGCTCTCCCCTTCCTCAATTCGAGGTCGGCGGTTCGCTTTATCCCGTATATGTCCGTGGGCAGGCGTACTTGTTGTTGCATAAAGGCAAGGAGGCGGCACAAGAGTTTCAAAAATATGTGGTCCACTCCGGCGTTGCGGTGAATTGCCCGCTAGCAGCGTTGGCGCGACTTCAACTTGCTCGCTCCGATATGCTGACGGGAGACATGAAAGGCGCAAAGGAAAAATACCAAGAGTTTTTCGTTCTCTGGAAAAGCTCCGATCCGGACATCCCCGTTTTGAAGCAAGCCCAAAGAGAGTATGCGAACCTGCACTAGGCCTTGGTTTCACTGGGCTGGTTATCTTCCATTGAAATGAGCCTGAGTCGCGGCATCCCATTTCTCGTTGCAGAACCAATCGTCGCGGCCCTTAGATGTAAAGTGGTGCACACCTGCGGCAAATCCACTTCCCACACGCTGATGCAGGCTAGCTAACTGTGACGCTTTAGAACATTCCACCGTTTCGGGCGCTGATCTGCGAGCGATGCGAACAGGCCATGAGTCCCTGTAGCTTCTGCCGGAGCGTCGAGTGCTTTTTCCGCGTTGGCCACGCGATTCTCGCCCGGCTCCTCGGAAGTTTGGTTAAGGTTCTTGACAGTAGGGTCGCCATCAGCCAGCAAGCCGACTACGATTTTCAAACTCTCAACCTCGTGGCGGACACGAGCCAACTCCGCTTCTTTTTGCCGCAAAATATCTTTTGCACTTTTCATCGAACGAGCGCTCCTGCGATCTGCAATGCCATTGTTTTCCAAATTCGTGAAGCGTACACCCTCAGCTACATTCACTCAAGCTGACCTGCCCCTCCGTGTTAGAGCGGTCCCGCTTCGGCAAGCCCATCGATCGGTAACGCGGCTGGTGGTAAGTCTCGCGAATTCGGGTATACCATTGTTGTCATGACGCGCCTCAAACTGCTCCGAGTTTTGCCACTCGCCTTGGCTGCAATGCTCCTCGTGCCGACAGGACAGAGCCAAGACGAGCCGATCCCCCTATCAATTGTCATCGACAAATCGTGTCTGATCCAGCCGGAGTCCGACGGGTTGATTCTCGGCGATCATGTTGACGCGTTCCGCGATGACGCTATTTGTCATCTTGAGAGCGTGCTCTCGTCCCACCATATTGAAGAGAAGATTACAGAGGGGGAGCGGTCCCGCTTCTTTGTCCGGGTAGCGGAGCAGGAATACGTCGTTCAAAATCCGACTGAGAGGCCGGCCGTCTTTATCGTCCGGCACGAGGTTCCGGAGAATTGGACGGTCGACTCCGACCCGCAACCCTCGAGCATGGATGGGTCAACGGCTGTATTTCGACTAAGTGCCGAACCAGGCCAAAGAGTGCGGCTCCACGTCGGCATGCACCGGAGTTACAGAATTAATCCAAACTAGCCCAGGCCGCGATTACGGAAACTCTTGACTGCGCCCGCTGAACCGTCTGTAGTAACGGCTACAACCCTGATAGGAATGGTTTTAGCCGTTGTGTACTTCTCATCTGGGCTTGAGATTTGAAAGGAAAAATCACAGGTCTCTTCGAGTTACAATTCGTCCCTACCGACACAGAAAGCGGACAGAAGGACTTGCCGCATGACGAATTTATCACTCTCCTCCGTGTCTCGAATTCCAGATCGACCGAGCCTTCAATTACTGCCCAATCATGAATTGACGGAATTCACTGCGAATTGGGAATCTAAGCAAATCCTTGCCCAACTGCGCGCAAGCATTGCTGTTGGTGGCGTAAACCTTGACGCCATGCTTCAGCGCATTGTTGAAGCGGCGCGATTGTTAACCGTCGCCAATGGCGCCGCAATAGCCTTGCAGCAGGACAAGTACATCGTTTGTCGGGCCCGTGCCGGGGAGATAGCGCCGGATTTGAGCAGCAGACTGGATAAGAGTTCGGGCATTTCCGGTGAGTGTTTGCGATCTGGTAAAGCGCTCTGCTGCGATGACGCTTGGGAGGACTCCCGGGTCAATGCTGAGGCCTGCCGACATCTAGGGTTGCGGTCCCTGGCTGCGGCTCCGATTGGAAAAAGCCCAACTCCCCGTGGCATCTTGGAGGCATTCTCAGCGCAGCCTCACGCCTTCGGCGACAGTGAGATGAGTTTACTTGAGGAACTAGCCGAGTTGGTGAGTGCCGCAATGCAGAGCAGAAGACCATTTGCCCTGCGCTTGAAGCTTGCTAACACACCGCGCAGCTTCTCCATCGGCAAGTTCATCGTAGCGGGAGTTGCGGTCCTGGCACTTGTGGTTTGGCTGACCGTGAGGAAAGCGCCCGAACGTCCTAACTTGCCGGCAGCAGGGTCGACGCGCGCTCCACAAGCGGAGTCCTCGCCCGCAGTCGCCGATTCTCCTCCTGATGAGCGCGTACTAGTGGGCGAAGTCAGCAGCGAAACCAAGCCTTCAGCTGGTGTTGTGATGGCAAGCAAAATTGCAAACCAGGCTGCAATTGCGGAAGGGGTTTCTAATATTGCCGACAAACCCGATAGGCCGCTGCTGAATGTACCTGCACCACATTCACCGCCTCCCCAATCTCCAGATGAGAGCACGCCGGTTCCGCCCTCGGTTGCGATACTGTCGGGCAGCTCCGATAAAGAAATTGCTGGAATGTTATCCGGTTCAAGCGTCGTCCCAAGCGAACCTATGATGAGATTGTCCCAAGGTATTTCCGGAGGCGCGTTAGAGGACAAGGTCAACCCGGTTTATCCGACTGCAGCCCTTATGCAGAGGCGACAAGGGCGGGTGACATTGGACGCGGTTGTCGCAGAAGACGGCAGATTGCAGAACTTGAGAGTGGTCAAGGGAGACCCGATGCTGGCGCGGGCGGCAATGGAGGCCGTCTCACAGTGGCGTTATCAACCATATAAGCTCAACGGGGAGCCAATCAAGAGAGCGACGACAATCACTTTGGTATTCAAGCTTCCAAACTGATGCCCCTCTGTTCGGATTGGTCGATTGACTGATCTCGACCTATTAATATTGACTGATCTCGACCTATTAATAATGAGGATGGCGCACCTAACACCAGGCTTAGGTGGAGATGAGCAGAACGCGGCCCCGACGGTACATGTCCCACTGACCAACCATTCGCTTCCCTTCCGCCGAAGAAATCCGCTACTCATTGAAGTCTTCCGAATTTCCTGACGATGATAGATTGCCAGACTGTTGCGCAAAGGGGACGCGTGGCAGGTCTTGCGCGCGACAGCCTTGCAGACCTTCCAATCAAAGACGGGCAAGCCTCACACGAGCAATGAATCGCTTGAGGGGAAATCGGCAGCTGAGGCTGAGACGCCGCTCCGCCGTTGGGCGATGGCAGGCACTGCGGTGGCCCTGCTGGCAACCGGATTTGTCGGATTTCTCTGCTGGCGAAGCGTCGGCAAAGCTGCAAATGATGCCGATTGGGTGACGCACACGCAGGAGGTAAGAAACGCCTTCGAAGTCGTCCTCACACACCTGGATGATGTCGAAAGCGGAACTCGCGCGTTCGATGCGAACGGTGAAGATCGTTTTTTGAAACCGTACGAAGAAGGGCGGGTGGCCATTCAAGCGGACTTGGATCTGCTGCGACGTCTGGTGGCAGATAATGCTATTCAAGAGAGCCACCTTTCGAGGCTCGAATCGCTGATCGAGGCCAAGCTCGACTATTCGCAAGGACTCATTACACAACGACGTCGAACAGGCCATACGCCAGCTCCAGATGCTCTAGTTGAAGGCGAGCGCTTGATGGAGCAGGTGCGCGCGAGTCTGGCGGTGATGGATAACGCCGAGCGCAAGCTCCTGGAGCAGAGACGGCTGCAATCACAGGCGGCACAACGCAACACCAACATCACAATCATTTTGGCTATGCTCGCGAGCGCGATCTTCTTGTCGATTGCGGGCGTCATTGTCAACCGCGAGACCCGCCGCAGCGCGCGCCTTCGAAACCAGTTACAAACATTGAACGCTGCGCTTGAAGAGCGCGTCGAACAAAGGACCTCGGCGTTGCGGGAGAGTGAAGAGCGCTTTCGTTTGGTGTTTGAGGGGGTGAAGGATTATGCCATTTACATGCTCGATCCGGATGGCCGCGTACTGACCTGGAATGCCGGGGCGGAGCGGCTGAAAGGCTACTCGAGCGACGAGGTCATCGGCCGCAACTTCTCCTGCTTTTATCCGCCGGAAGCCCTGGCAAACGGCCGGCCGCGTGGCGCGCTGGAGGAAGCGGTCCGTCACGGGAAATCGGAAGAAGACGGGCTGAGGGTGCGCAAGGATGGCAGCACATTTTGGGCTTCGAAGACGATCACGCCGCTCTACGACGAGGGCGGAGGCCTGCGCGGCTTTTCGGTCATTGCGCGCGACATTACCGAGCGCCGCAAGGCGCAAGAGGAAATTCTCAACCTGAACCAGCAACTGGAACGGCGTGTTCACGAACGCACGGCAGAGCTCGAGGCGACGAACAAAGAACTCGAGGCGTTCACATATTCGGTGTCACACGATTTGCGCGCGCCGCTGCGCCATATCGTCGGATTTTCGAAGATGCTGATGGAAGAAAGTGGCAACTCTCTTTCGGCGGAGGCGAAGCATTATCTGCAGCGGATTCAGGAGGGCACACACCGGATGGGGGCCCTGGTCGATGATCTGCTCAGCCTGGCGCGGATCGGACGTCACGAGATCCGGGTGCAGGTAACCGGCGTCGAATCGATCGTCCTCGATGTCATCGACGAGCTCAAGCCGGATACGGAGAAGCGAGTCATCGAATGGAAGATCGGCAAGTTGCCCTTCGTCGAAGCGGACCCGGCGCTGCTCAAGGTGGTATTTCAAAATCTGCTGTCGAATGCGGTGAAGTACACGCGCCCACGGGCAGGGGCGATGGTTGAGATCGGCAGTGGCCAGATAGATAGCGAACCGGTGATCTATGTGCGCGACAACGGAGTGGGCTTCAACATGAAATATGCCGATAAGTTATTTGGCGTGTTTCAGCGTTTGCACCGAATGGAAGACTTCGAGGGCACCGGCGTAGGCCTGGCCACGGTCCACCGAATTGTGCAGAAACACGGCGGGCGAGTTTGGGTAGAAGCAGAGGTGGATAAAGGGGCCACATTCTATTTGACACTGGGAAAGGCCACCGAAGAGAAAGAAATGATTCAACAGCCAGCGATGGCGGCGGAGGCTAGATAAACACACGTACCGATGTAGATATTTTGCGGGTGGAGGATAATCCCGACGATCTCGAACCGGCTCTGTACGCACTGCGGCGCGAGTACCTGGCAAATAACATTTTTACTGTGCGCGACGGCGAAGAGGCGCTGGAGTTTCTCTTCTGCAATGGGAGATTTGATGATCGCAACTTTGACCATCCGCCCAGGCTGGTCTTGCTCGATCTAAAGTTGCCGAAGCTCAACGGATTAGACGTTCTGAAGCGCATTAAGCAGGATGCGCGCACCAAAGCGGTGCCGGTGGTGATTCTTACCTCTTCGAAGGAAGAGCGAGACCTGGTGGCCAGCTACAACATTGGCGCCAACAGCTACATTCAGAAGCCGGTCGACTTCGACCAGTTCCGCGAAATCGGGAGAAACGCCGGGTTGTATTGGATGGTGATTAATCAGCAGCCGATGTCGAACCCCGTCCAGGCGGCGGCCGCGACGGCAGGAAACTAGCAGACTCATGACGAGCGAACAGCAGAACGAAGACAGCCGGCACAAGCTGCGGGTGCTTGTAGTCGAAGACTCGCCATCCGACGCCGAAATTGAAATTGCCGAGTTGCGGCATAACAACTTCGACGTTTCGGCCGACGTGGCGGACAATCGGGAACGGGTTCGTGAACTGCTGGCGACCACGTCATACAACTTGATTCTGGCCGATTACAGCATGCCAAATTTCAGCGGCATGGATACCCTCAGCATGTTGCGCGAGAGGAACCTGAGTATTCCAGTGATTCTGGTGACTGGAGCGCTCAGCAGTGAAACCGCGGTCGAATGCGTGAAGCAAGGGGTAACCGACTATGTCTTAAAGGACCATCTTGCGCGGCTTGCAACTGCTGTCCGCAGGGCGCTCGAGGAGACGCGGCTGCGAGAGGAGCGCGCGCGGGCGCAACGGCAGCTGGCCGACAAAGTGGAGGAACTGGCGCGCTCGAACTGCGACCTGGAGCAGTTTGCCTACGTCGCCTCGCATGACCTGCAGGAACCGCTTCGCATGGTGGCCGCATATACCCAGCTGCTGGCGGAAAGATATCGCGGAAAACTGGACGATGCGGCCGAGCGCTACATCGGCTATGCGGTTGAGGGCGCGACCCGCATGCAGGCGCTGCTCGAAGATCTACTGGCTTTTTCCCGGGTGGGGCGCGACGGACTGGTCCGCAAACCAATCGACGTGAATGTGGCCGTTGACGAGGCGCTGAAGAACCTGACTATCGCCGTGAAAGAATATGGAGTAACGGTTACCCGCACGGCGCTGCCGACGGTCGTCGCTGACCGTATTCACCTGGTGCAGCTATTTCAAAATCTAATCGGAAACGCCATCAAATTCCGGGGCAAAGAAGCGCCGCGAATCGTGATTTCCGCGGAAAAACAGGGAGAAGAATGGGCCTTATCGGTTTCCGACAATGGCATCGGTATCGCACCCGAGCACAAGGATTTTATCTTCCGAATGTTTCAGCGTCTGCACACCCGGGCTGAGTACCCCGGTAATGGGGTAGGTCTGGCGATCTGCAAAAAAATTGTGGAGCAACACGGAGGACGGATTTGGGTCGACTCGGAATTGGGACGCGGCTCAAACTTTCGATTCACGTTTCCGGTGGCAGCCGCCGATAGAGATGTTAAGAAGGAACAAGCCTATGAACTCTACACACAACATTCTGCTGGTCGATGACAATCCCGCCGATGCCAATCTTACTTGCGAGGTGCTGGCCACCAGCGAGAGTCCGGCGAATGTGAGCACCGTGGTGGATGGCGAGCAGGCGCTGCAGTACCTTCACCGGGTGGGTAAATTCGCCGAGGTGTCCCGGCCAGACCTGATCATTTTGGATTTGAACCTTCCACGCAAGGACGGCCGCGCGGTGCTGGCCGAGGTGAAGGCCGACCCTGAACTGAATGAGTTGCCGGTAGTCGTTTTCACGACCTCGCATGCGCCGCGTGATATCTCCCGCTGTTATGAATTGGGCGCCAACTCTTACGTGAGCAAGCCGGGAAATCTGGGGCAGTTCTTCTCGGCAGTGCGTTCGATTGAACAATTCTGGTTTGGCTTCGCCAGCCTTCCTAACTAAGAGAGGAATCTGAAAACAAGATGAGCGACTCTCCCACGCAGGTGCTGCTGATCGAGGACAACCCTGGCGACGCCGACCTGGTGCGTTTGCGATTGACTGAGAGCACAAGACAGGTGGACGTGAACTGCGTAAACCGTCTGTCGGACGCGCTTGCCTCGATTGAGGCGAAGCCGCCGTCGGTCGTACTTCTAGATTTGAATCTTCCCGACAGCCGCGGACCGGAGACATTTCGCAAGGTGCTCGAAAAGGCCCCAGACGTTCCTGTGGTCATTCTGTCGGGCCAGGAAGACGAAGCTTTGGCCATGAAGGCAATCCATCAGGGTGTGCAGGACTATCTGGTGAAAGGAGACATGACGAGCCGCAACCTCGAGCGCTCGATGCGGTACGCCGTCGAGCGGCAGGCACTTTTGCGCTCGTTAGAAATCAGCCGCAAACAACAAATTGAATTCAAGAATCAGTTTCTGTCCCACGTTTCGCACGAGCTGCGCACGCCGTTGACCTGCATTCACCAGTACGCATCGCTGTTGATCGACGGCCTATCGGGGCCAATCACTCCGGAACAGCGCGATCACCTGCAAATCATTTTGAAGAGCGTGAACCAGCTCCACGCGATGATCCGCGATTTACTTGAAGCCACGCGCGCCGAGTCGGGCAAGCTGCGCATTGAACCCCGTTGCCTTGCCCTCGTCGATCTTGCCCGACAGGCGATTGCCATGGTCCGGCCGCTGGCGGTGAATAAGCGGATCAGCGTGGAGCTCGAAGCCGATGGTCACATCCCGCTGGTTTACGCCGATCCCGACCGCGTTCTGGAAGTCCTGATCAACCTGCTCGACAACGGGATCAAATTTACCTCCGAAGGATCAGTAACAGTAAAGCTCAACACGCAAGAGACGGACTCGGAGTTTGTCTACATCTCGGTCTCCGATACCGGACGAGGCATTTCGCCCGAAGCCCTCCCCTTGATTTTCGAACGCCTGTATCAGGACCCTGATTCGATCGATGGCAACCGCGCCGGACTTGGGTTAGGGCTTTACATCGCGAAAGAACTGGTGAGCCTGCACGGAGGCCGCATCTGGGTGGCGAGCCAGCCTAACGAAGGCACGACGTTCACATTCAATCTGCCGCTTTACTCGCTTTCAAAGTTGCTGAGGCCAGTCATCACGCATGGAGAGCAGTTGCGCGAATCAGTCGTTCTGGTGCGCGTCGACGTGCGGCCATTGACGACACCGGTGCGAGGAAATTGGAAGGAGAGATGCCGGGAAGCTCTCGATCTTCTACGGCGCTGTGTTTTTGTGGATAAAGACCTGGTATTGCCGGCAATGGCCCGAAATGGACCCGACGATACGTTTTACGTCGTGGCTTCGACCGACATGCAGCGCGTACAGATCATGACGACCCGAATTGTCGAGCAGATCGGGGAGCTCACCCATTTAAAAGATGTTGGAGCGGTCGAAGCGAGTGCCCGGCCGGTTGCATCGCCGGGCGCGCTGAAAAGTACGGCGCTGGAAAAGCAGGTGGAGGAAGTCGCGCGCATCATTACCGATATGGTGCTCTCTGATCTCACTTCGATGAACAGCTTCACTACAAAGGAGAACATCGCCAATGCAAACTGAAACTACTGAAGCGGCAAGTCTGAATCGCGCCAAGATCCTCATCGTTGACGACGACCCCGAATTAAGAATGGCGCTGAAGCTCCGGCTGCGGGCGAACCAATATGAAACCGTCAGCGCCTCCGATGGGTACTCTGCCATTGCCCTGGCGCAGAAAGAGCACCCGAATCTGATTATTCTCGATCTCGGCCTTCCTGCCGGAAATGGATTCACCGTGCTGAAGCGCCTGCAGGAGAACGATTCGCTTTCGCACATTCCGGTTATCGTACTGACTGCGCGCGATCCGCAGAACAACGAGTTACGTAGCCTCGATTGCGGCGCCACCGCATTCTTTCAGAAGCCTGCCGACAATAACGAACTCTTGCAGGTCGTCCGCGCCAGCTTGAAGTCGGCTTCCGCCTGGGGAGCAAGTCTCCCCTCATAAACCTAAAACTGGAGTCGCATATGCAGGTTGAAACTTGTGAGAACAGAGCATCCAGTCAACATAATTCAGAGCGGCGTCATCAGCGGTTTTTTCTCAGCGCACCGATCATTGCACGGCGCCCGCTGGACTCCGGATTGCAGGTGACGCGGGGGATCACGCTTGAGATAAGCCTGGGTGGACTCTCGGCGGTGCTGTGTGGCCCTCCTCCGGTTGGCGAGCGGGTTTCGGTGCGTTTGAAGTTGATGAACTCGGCATTCGAAGCCCCCGCCATCGTTCGCCACAGCAGCGCAGCCCGGACCGGTTTTGAGTTCGTTAACTTATCGCCTGGCTCACGACGTCGGATCGAAAATTGCATCCAGCGTTCCCTGCTCTGTCCTTGGCCGAAGGAGAATGGATTGCAGGTGATGTAGGTGGAAATTTATTTTTTTAATGTCGTAGATTCCGGGTCAGCTTCCAGTGTGACATCTACTTCCGCTCCGGGCTTCAGACCAACTTTGTGTCCGTCAGCATCCGTCAATTCGTTCTCAATGCGAAGTTCTCGATAGAGGTGATCGGCGCCCTCAACTGCGATTTGCGCCTTTTCGGGTTCACCCACCGGGTGGATGATCTTCTCAACAACTGCAGGCAGAGTCGTGCTGGATTTCCTGGACATTGCTTGTTACCTCTTGGGTAAGGGTGGGTAGTACTCTTGAATTCAGTGTAGCAGACGGACGAGGGATGGACTGCTCGCTTCCAACACTAAGGACAGGCCACGGGAGGCTGTCGAGGGTGTCCGGCGGCCAGCCCCATAATGTAATCGCGGACGGCCGCGAGCCGTGCTAATATCCCTAGCCGCGATGGCTACCGCTGCTTCTGCTCGTTTGCTCGCGTCCCCTGCGGCGCCCGACCGCAAGTTCTACACGGGCATGGCCATCGCGATGCTGTTCACTGCTCTGGTCGGCTTCTCGCGGACGTACTTTCTCGGCCTGATCTCCGGGCATGCGAGAACCATCACCGGCCGGGTTCCGAACACAACCGTACACCTGCACGCGCTGCTGTTCATGTCATGGCTGGTGCTGTTCATAGTGCAGACGAGCTTGATCGCGACGCACCGCGTGAAAGTGCATCGCAAGCTCGGCTACTTCGGGGCGGCTCTGGCGGCGGCAATGATCGTGGTCGGCGTCCGGCTCGCGGTCGAAGCGGCCCGGCTCGGCGCGGTCCCTCCGGGCGCCAACCCGTGGAGCTTCATGGCCATTCCCTTCGGCGATATCACGACCTTCGCCATCTTCGTCCTCTGCGCTGTGCTCTGGCGCAGGAACAGTGACAAGCACAAGCGGCTGATGATCCTGGCCTCCGCCTGCCTGATGTCCGCGGCACTGGTGCGCTGGCCCGGCGTTCTGCGCGCGGGAGTGCTGGCCGCCTATGGGTTGACGTTACTGTTTCCCATCGCGGGCGCAGTGTACGACCGGTGGTCACGCGGACGCGTCCACCCGGTGTACTGGTGGGGATTGGCGGTGATCGCGCTGGGCGTCCCGGTACGTGTCGCCCTGCTCGCGAGCCCGGCATGGAGGCACGCCATGCAGTCGCTGTTCGGCTAGTCCGCACTTTTCTGCTGCCTTGCATATCCTAGAGAAGCCGTAGCCTCGTTCAAAGCTGATGCGGGAAGACTGCTAGAATCGACAGCAAGATTGCCCGGGTGGCGAAACTGGCAGACGCACGGGACTTAAAATCCCGAGTCCTTAACGGGACGTACCGGTTCAATTCCGGTCCCGGGCACCATTCGTGAATTTTGAGATCCCTCGGCTGCGCTCGGGATTTCGGCGCGCGGCTCGGACGCCGCGCAAGCGCCTCAACTTAAAATCCCGGGTCCTTAACAGGACGTACCGGTTCAATTCCGGTCCCGGGCACCATTCGCAAATTCTGAGATCCCTCGGCTGTGCTCGGGATTTCGCAAGCGAGGCTTCGGACGCCGCGCAAAACGGCTCAAGTTCAATTCCGGTCACGGGCACCATTCGCGAATTCTGAGATCCACGGCTGCGCTCCGGATTTCGCCTCGCGGCTCTGACGCCGCGCAAACGCCTCAATCTTTCATTCGGTTTCTGCCACCACGAGCTGATTCTGTTCCCCGAGGCCGGTGATGCCGAGCCGCATGCGATTTCCAGGCTTGAGATACTTCGGCGGTTTAAGACCAAGCCCGACTCCTGGTGGTGTGCCGGTTGAAATAACATCGCCGGGGTGCAGACTCATGAAGCGGCTGAGATAGCTCACTAAAAAAGGAACGCGGAAAAGCATCGTCCGGGTGTTGCCGCTCTGGTAGCGATGTCCGTCGACTTCGAGCCAGAGATCCAAATTATTTGGATCGGGAATTTCATCTTTGGTCACGAGCCAGGGACCGAGCGGGCCAAACGTGTCGGCGCTTTTTCCTTTCACCCACTGACCCGTTCCTTCGAGTTGAAAGGCGCGTTCAGAAATGTCGTTGATAACGCAATAACCGGCCACGTAGGACATAGCGTCGTTTTCAGGTACATGCTTCGCGTGCTTGCCAATGACCACGCCCAATTCCACTTCCCAGTCGGTCTTCGCTGAGCCGCGAGGAATGACAACGTCGTCGTTCGGACCACATATAGAAGATGTGGCTTTCATAAAGACGATGGGCTCGGAGGGGAGCTGCATCCCGGACTCGGCAGCGTGATCGGAATAATTCAAGCCAATAGCAATAAATTTCCCAACTCGAGCAACGCAGGGCCCTAAACGGGTTCCGGCAGGCACCAGTGGAAGGGTGTGAAGATCGAGCTTGAGCAAAGACGACAGAGAGTTTTCAGAAAACGTCTCCCCGGAAATATCTTTTGTGATTGCGGACAAATCTCGAATCGTGCCGTCAGCAGCAACAACTCCTGGGTACTCGTTTCCTGAGAGACCGTGGCGAAGAAGTTTCATTTTGCTCCCGATGGAGAGAACCGAACGAGACCGATTTCGTCGGCGATAAAATATCCAATATACGTTGGCTGGCCGTTGCGCAAAGCAAAACGATTTTGCTTGACAACCTTTGTTTGTCAAAGGTACACAGGTTGACTATACAAGAATTTAGAAAATCGATTTTTGTATCTAGCTGGTGATTTTGTTCGCTCCCCAAACAACACAAGATTATTGGAGGCTTGACCATGAAGTCTGCTTCTCTTCGCGGGTACTTTCTCGCATTTGCGCTTTTGCTATTCGGCTCGGCTCTGGCGTTCGGCCAAGAAGCAACCATGCTTGGCACCGTGACTGATCCGTCCGGCGCAGCGGTGCCCAACGTAGGAGTCACGATCACCGATGTCGACACCGGCACGGTAACTCACCTCAAGACAAACGACGTAGGTCAATTCGTCGCTCCCGATCTTCACATCGGCCGCTACAACGTGCGCGCGGAGAGCGCGAACTTCAAAGCCGGCGAGCAAAAAGACATCGTGCTCGCAGTAGGTGACCGCCGGCGCGTGGACTTCCAGCTTCAACTTGGCAACGCTCAAGAGAGCATCACGGTCGAAGCAAACGCGGTCGCAGTTCAAACTGATTCTGGCGAGGTCAGTAATCTCATTACCGGACAACAAATAACTCAGCTCGCTACCCACTCCAGAAGCTTGTATGAGTTGTTCTCGCTGGCGCCTGGAGCATCCAGCATCCAAGGTTCCGGTTCATTCACCCCGGTGAGTGGCGACAGCAACGTCAGCATCAACGGCCAGCGGCCAGGACACAATCTTCAACTACTCGACGGCGGCGAGAACCTGGACCGCGGTGGCAGCAGCGGCAGCGTCATGCCTTCAATCGACGCGCTGGCCGAGTTCCGCAACATGACTTCGAATTACAGCGCCGAGTACGGTCTTTCCTCTGCGGCGACTATCACTACGGTAATTAAGTCAGGAACCAAACAGTTTCATGCTGAAGGTTGGGAGTTCTTCCGCAACGACGCTCTCAATGCGCGAAACTACTTCAATCGTCCCCCGAATAAGGTTGCTGAGCTCCGCTACAACGTTCGCGGCTTCAATCTTGGCGGACAAGTTCCGCTCTGGAAGAACCACCCGACCTTCTTCTTCTATAACATGGAGTGGCGCGGAGAGATCGACGGCGGTCTTCTGAACCAAACGGTGCCGCTGGCTAGTTCGTATCCTGATGCGGGCGGCGCGGGAACTGGCGCCGTGCTCCCGACTACGTTTAATGGGAAGCCGAGCATTGCCAGCGATCCTTCTATTGCGGTCGTTCCGGCTGCAATTCAGTTTGCCAACTGCCCTGGTGGAGTTGCTCCAGCCGGGGTCGTCCCAGGGTCTCCATTCCCCAAGAACACCATCCCCGATTGTATGATCAGCAGCAACGCCACAGCTCTAATCAATGCCGGCGGCAAGTACGGCGGTATCTTTCCTAAGCCGAACAATGGTGCATTCTTTTTTGGCGGCAACAATTCTCCCACGAACTTGAAGGAGGAGATTGCTCGCGTTGACCACCAGTTCAGCGACAAGTTTTCAGTTTTTGGTCACTGGGTCTCCGAGCAGATTTCCCAAACTTATGGGACGACGCAGTGGAGCAACGACGTGCTACCTACCGTGGCCGACGTTTTTGGCAACCCCTCGTATAGCGCGGTCGTTCACACCACTTACGCGATTAGGCCAAACTTACTGAACGAGGCCGCACTCAACTACAACGGCAACCGCATCCACATCATCCCCAATGGTTTGGTGACCGCACCCAGCAGCTTCACTTTTAACCGGCTGTTCACAGGACCCAACGTTCAAACGCGCATCCCGCAGATCCAACTCACCGGGGTGACTGGAACCGATTACACCTCCAATTGGACGCCATGGAACAACAAGGCTGATGATTACCAGCTTCGCGATGATCTTTCCTGGACTAAAGGGGCCCACCAACTTAAGTTTGGGTTCAGTTGGGCAATCTACAAGAAAACCCAGGACGCATTTGCGAACACCGAAGGTAACTTTAAATTCGATGGCTCATTCAGCGGCTTTGACTATGCCGATTACCTGCTCGGCTATGCTCAACAGTACCAAGAGGACGCCGTCAAGATCAGTGGTCAATGGAATAACATCTCAACCGCTGCGTACGTTCAGGATAACTGGCGCGTAAACAACCGCTTAACTCTGAACCTTGGGCTTCGTTGGGACGGCATTCCGCATACGTACGAGGCTAACGAGCAGTCCTCGAACTTTTACCCCAACCTGTATAACCCAGCAAATGCTGCTACGTTTGACTCAAATGGTCATATCTGCAGCGTAAATTCAGTGCCGGCTTGCCCCGGTGGCCCAAGTCCGGGATTAGGCACAAGTCCCAATCCGATTCTCACGGGCATTCAGTTCTACGAGAATGGAATTGGCATCGGTGGCAAGAATGGGATCCCGAGGGGCCTAGTGAATAACCACTGGAATAATTGGGGGCCACGCCTCGGCTTTGCCTATGACCTAACTGGCCGTGGCAAGACAATTCTGCGCGGCGGATTTGGCACCATGTACGAGCGCATTCAGGGCAATGACATGTACAACGGCGCGGTCAATCCTCCGGGCGACTTGAACCCAACCCTTAACACCGTTTCTTTGTCTAACCCGGGGCTGAATGTGACCAGCGGTAATGTCATCACTGCCGCAGCTCTGCCGGTTCTTCCTCTTGGCGTCACCGGAACCGATGCTAACAATTACAAGCCTCCGGTGAGTTACCAATACAGCGGTGGCGTTCAGCAAGCGATAGGAGCTAACGCAGTATTGGCCGTGAATTACGTTGGGAGCCAGGGTCGCCACGAGAATGATTATCGCGCGATCAACCTCCCGGCCGAGAATTTGTTGCCGGCAATGGTCGCAGCTAAGGCGCTGGATAACACAAAGGTTCAGTATCTTGGTTTTGGCGGCATACGCCTCTCGGAGAACGAAGCCAATTCTCACTACAACTCACTCCAGACTTCACTAGTGGGTACTGTACGAAAGGACCTGCATCTGCAAGTCGGATACACGCTTTCGAAATCCATCGATGCAACCACGAGCAATGGCAGCGGCGGCGACCTCCAGAACGTCACCAACCCTTATCTGGGCTGGAGATATAATGTCGGGCCCTCTCAATTCGATCGCCGTAACATTTTCTTCACCAGCTTCGTTTACGACATCCCGCTGTTCAGAAACAGCAGCCATCTGGTTAAGTCAACAGTGGGCGGCTGGGAAGTATCGGGAATCGTAACCGAGGAATCGGGAGCGCCGCTCGATCTAGGAGTGAACAGTGGGACAACCGCTGCCAGCATTCTTACCAATACGGGCATGAGGCCAAATCTCACCGGATCCATCTCCTACCCGAAAACCGCAGCTCAGTGGTTCACCGGCAACTTCTCGAAACCCGCCTGCTTAACAGGCCCAGACTGCTGGGGCAATCTCGGATTCGACGCAATCCGCGGTCCCGGTCGCAACAACTTCAACCTCTCGTTGCTCAAGAACTTCACCGTCACGGAGCGCTTCCATATGGAGTTCCGCGCGGAGAGTTTCAACGCCTTTAACCATACCCAGTTCAAAGGCGATAAGAACAACGGCGGTATCGGCACCAACTTTGGCGCAGGTAACTTTGGCCAGGTCACCAGCGCATACCCTGGAAGAGAGTTGCAGCTTGCAATTAAGCTGATCTATTAACAGAATGAGGTTACAATTTTCCCGCTCGCATCGAATAGATGCGAGCGGTTTCTTTTTGAGTCCGCTCAAATCGGCATTGGCCGACTTGTTTAGCAAAGGTACACGCCGATGTTTCCTCGGGGGATAGTAGTGCGCCACTCGTTGATCCTTGTTTTCTGGGCCACAAGCTTGTTTGGCCAGCAGAAGCCTGCGCCTCCTGCCTCTTCTCCAAGTTCCACTTCTCCTGTGGTGCTAGAGTTCCCTGTGATTTTGCAAGAAAGCTTGGAATCCGGAAAGACTTCGGTGGGAACCAAAGTCGAGGCGAAACTTACAGTCGCCACTCTGGTCAATCATATGGTCATTCCCAAGGGTGCGGTTTTTTCCGGAGTGGTTATCGAGTCGGTTGCGAAGGGCTCGAAGAATCCATCTCGTCTAGCGATCCGCATGGACTTTGTGAAGTGGAAAGATGGCTCGACGCCTATCAAGGCCTACCTAATACCGTGGTACTATCCGAAAACTGTTGCTAATGGACCAAGTCTCCAATACGGGCCGCCCCAGCCTCCCTCCGCGACGTGGAATGGTGAGGGCCAATACCCCAATGCTGGCTCGAGGGTGTACCAGCCATTCCCGGATGGTTCGGACAAGAGTGCGGGAGCAATTCCGGATACAACATCATCTAAGACCGCGAACGCTGCTGTCCCAATGAAGGATTTACAATTGGCGCCAACGACGGATGGTGGCATCGCTCTTGTATGCGAACACGCCAATCTCAAATTGGATAAGCTGACGACCTACGTCTTGGCAGCAGCCGTGCCGTGAGGCGGGAGATCAGCCTTGTCCAGGCCCTAATTGTCGGGGCGGCTGACGAGGCATCGGGCTGCCTGCGCTGGCCGAGCCGACAATTGCCACATTGGCGGAAATTTTGCCTGTCGCAAAGAGGAATCCGGCAAGGCCATTGATATCGCACTGAGCACTCGCCTGTGGCACAGACAGAATAACGGCTATGCGCGGCTGCGAGGTTCCCTGCTGCGCCGATCCAGCAATTGCCTCGTCCAAGGCAATGGTGCGACTAGCGTTGGAAGAAGATGTTCGCGCCCAGGGCAGGCTCGGGTGGGCGGCTCTTGCCGTCAGACTCACGTATCTGTAGGTATAAGCTGTTGAATAGAGTTTCCATGCTCAACCGATCACTCAGCCTTCCAGTGGTCCTCGTTCTGCTGTGTTTGCCCGCGTTAGCTCAGTCTTCCACGCCTGCCGATGCCATCGCACTGCAGCAACAGGGCCGCTTTCTTGAAGCCGAAAAGGCCTGGCGCGAAGTGGTGGCACAGAATCCGAACGATGCGGCCGCATTCGCCAGCCTGGGCGTGGTCCTTTCCAAGGAAGAAAAATATGCGGAGGCAGCGGCGGCGTATAAAAAAGCACTTGCGTTGAGTCCGACTCTGCCGGGAATACGTTTGAACCTTGGCCTGGCGGAGTTCAAGCAAGGCCACTTCCCTGCTGCGATTGGGCCGCTGAAAGCCGAGCTGAAACAGAACCCGGCCAATCAGCAAACGCGGACACTGCTTGGCATGAGCTATTACGGCGCAAAGGGGTTCCCGGAGGCAATCAGTTATCTGGAACCGCTGGTCCGATCTGATCCCGAGAATAGCGAACTTCGACGAGTCCTGGCGCAAAGCTGCCTGGAGACGAAAAAATATTCCTGCGCGGAGGAGCAGTTCCGAAAAATTCTGGAGCAAAACCCTGACTCGGCCGACGCGCATATTCTCACCGGAGAAGCGCTCGACGGCTTACAACGCACTGATGAAGCCATCGCCGAATTCCAGCAGGCGGCAAAGCTCGCGCCGCGGGAACCTGAGATCCACTTTGGGCTTGGTTACTTATATTGGAAATCGCACAAATATGACGAGGCCAAGAAAGAGTTCGAGGCTGAGCTAGCGCTCAGTCCAGAGCACTCACAGTCGCTGGCGTATCTCGGAGACATTGCGCTCAAGCAGAATGATCTGCAAAGTGCGGCTTCGTATTTGGAGAAGTCGGTTCAGCAGAAGAATGATTTGCGAATCGCATATCTCGATCTGGGAGAAGTGCGCACACAACAGAAGCGATATCCGGATGCGATCAAGTTGTACCAGCGTGCTGTTCAACTGGACCCGAAGCAGCCGGACGCACACTACCGATTGGCGCGCATCTTCAAGATCGTTGGTGAGGATGAAAAGTCTAAAGAGGAGTTCGCGAAAACTCGGGAACTCCACGAGAAGAACGACGCGCAGGACGTACTCAAGCTAAAGGTTCCTCAGCCTAAGCCTCAGTGATCTCCCCTGTTTAGTGGCCTGTGTTAACTAATGTGCCAGATTCGGGGGAGCAGTTTGGGCAAACTCCGGGGTGGGAACCACGGAACTTTACACAGCAGCAACATTCGTTATCACTAAGCGAGCCACTGTTTTGCTACTCCCTCCCTTCGCAAAATGCGCGAAGGACGGGGCGCCCATTGCATTGCTGATGCCCGCAATTGAAAGCCTGGCCACCCCAAGGTTCACGAGCGATTTTGTTCGGCACTTGAAAAATGTTGGCGAGGAGAAGTTATTACTCGATAATTGAGAGCGGCCGCACTTCACAATCGAAAGAAGATATGGAACCTGAGGTCCAGGGCAATGGGCAAAAGCAGCTCTCGCGTCGGCAAGTGTCTCGCCACAGCTCGGGCCGCAGCGGGTTTCGAATCGAGAGGCATTCTCGAATTTTGTGTGAGATGGTTGAAATCCAGAGGCTGTTCTGTTTTCGTAACAAGATCACTGAACATGCGCTGCTCCGGCCCGGGTATGTAACAGTGGATCATACTTTTCTAAATCCAGGGCGCCCCTTCGCTAGTGAGCGCAAAAGCATTCGGGAATCTTCAATTTCTTGTGTCGTCACTTGCTTGCCTGCGGACCTCAACATCAGCCACGATAGGCGATCGAGACCCGCTAGTCGGTGGTGATCAGGAGACGGCTGTGGCAGAAGAGAAAGTGCAACGCGCTGTCATCTCGGTCGGGAAAAGCCCAAACCTGCTTTTGCTGCGAGAGGCGATACTGCAATCCTCCGGCTATTCGGTCTTCAGTACCGCGGATTTTGCTGAAGCAGTTTCTGCTGTGCAAAGAGAACATTTCGACGTCCTTCTGGTGTGCTACTCCGTGCCCAATGAATGGCGCGCGGAACTCATCGAGAAATTTCGCCGGCATTGCCCCGGGGGCCGGGTTGTCGCCATTACCGACCGTCCGATAACTCAATGCCCAGTCGATGCGGACGAACTTGTTTATGGCATTGAGGGTCCGGACGCGCTCATGCATGCTGTCCGGGGAAAAGCCGCTTAGCGCGCCATCAGCAATTAAACTGTCCGGAATGGCGCGGCGTGCTCGCGCGACGGGTGACTTCCGCGACTAACTTCAACAATGGTTCAGGATCAGCCTCCACGTGATAATCCGCTCCCTCGACGAGCGGCTCGCCCGCATTGCTTCGCAGAGAGATGATTCTTCCGGACGAGGACCGGCGGAAGCCTTGAGCCAGGGTCTCCTTTTCGCGATGCGGGATTTTGTACCCAAGCACCAGCACATCGAAGTCTTCCTGCTTTAACGGTTGAAGGACGGGCGCAGATGCCGCGGCCGACACGACTTCGTAACCCGCATTTTCGAAAATCATGTGGCGCATGCGGAGAAGGGTCTCGTCGCAGGACAGCGACAAAATACGCGCCTTCGGCTGTCGCGCGATTAGCTTTTCCGCAAGCAGGGCGACCAGAACATCGGGACTCGTGGGCTTGACGATATAGTCGTCGATACCGAGATGAATCCCTTCGATAGCGCTGTCTACGCCTGGATATCCGGTGAGCACGATGGCGACACAACGAGGTTGGGCTTCCCGCATAGCGCGAATGACGGCGTAGCCATCGGCTTCGCGCTGCAGGTTCAGATCGCAAAGCAATAAATCGAATTCCTGCGCGCCAATGTGATCGAGGGCTTCCTGGGCGGTAGCAGCGACGGTAACAGAGAAGCCGTAGCGACGTAGGATGGCAGCTAGTGTCGTACGAATGGCTGCTTCATCATCGACGAAAAGAAGCCTTTTTTGCAGCAGTTTCACTTTGGCGGTGTATTCGCGTTCATGACGCTATCTCGTGGGTGTGCGCTTATTCTTGCCCATGCCTGCGGAGCCGAATGCCTTGATCTTTTTGCGCGTCAGCCTCGGACTATTTACCCCGCTCAACACTCTTTCCCCAAGATTCACCCATTTGCTCACCAGATGATCATCGGAATCTTCCTGACCGGAAGAGCGGATATGGTTGACGAAAGAGCGGGGCAGCGATTCCGGCTTAGATTTCCGAGGTTCGTGGGGACTGGGCATTTTTGGATTTGCTTCTGGCAATCGACCCTTAAAGTGGTGGCTGCTATGTTATTTCAGTACACGCCTGTGTTCGATACAGTACATCCTGTATTGCCGGATTGGGTATCAATAAGAACGCGCATTTAACGGAAGAGTTATCGTGACGCAACCGTGCGACGCGGCGGTTTTTGATCTCGACCTCGCGTTGCGCTCGAACCTACAACGTGCTCTACTGCTGATTCGGAGGCTCCGTGGATCGACGGTTAATTCTCATCATTTCAGCTGTCGTTATTACAATTTCGACGATTGGAGTTTTTTGCTCTATGGCTGCGCCGCTCGAAGCGCAATCGGCGACGAACACCTCACCGCAATCCAGTGGTCGCGGCTGGATCGACACCAGCAACCAGTACACCCACATGCTGCTGGCGGTGGCGTTCAAACATCACCCTGAGTTCGCTTCCCGGCAAGGTCTCTCCGATTTTGATACCAAGATTTCGCAGCCAAGCTGGGCCGATCAAGACGCGGAAAGGGCGGAGACGCAGGCGGTTCTCGAAAAGTTGAAAGCCGCGGCCGGTGAGCACCAACAAGAAGAGGTTGAGCAAGACTTGAAAATCATGATCCGCAGGACGGAGCTTGATTTCAAACAGGAAGATTTTCAGCGCACGCACGAGGTGCCGTTTCTGAACGCGAGCCAAGTTGTATTCCAGGGAGTGCAGTTTTTGCTTGATGAGCAAACGCCCGCGGAACGCCGTGCAGCTGCAATCGAGAGAATTCGCAAGTACGCGGGAGTTGAGGGCGATTACAAGCCCATCACGGAAATACTGAAGCAGCGCGCGATGGAGCAGATGGCGAAGCCGGGAATGATTTATCCGTGGCGCGACGAAATTGAGACCGAGCTTGGCCGCGATTCAAACTACATCGACGGAATCGCGGCGCTCTTTCAGAAATACAAACTCACTGGATGGGAAGAGCCGTATGGCAAGCTGAAAACACAATTGGCCGATTACGACTCGTGGGTGAAGACCGACGTCCTGCCGAAAGCGAGGGCCGATTTTCGTTTGCCCGCAGAAGAATATGCGTTGCGGTTACAGGACTTCGGAATCGATATTCCTCCCGCCCAACTGACTGCAATGGCGCACAAAGCCTTCGACGATATCCAGACAGAGATGAAGCCGATTGCGGCGCAGATTGCAAAAGAGCGGCACTTGCCCTCAAGCGACTACCGCGACGTGATGCGAGAGCTGAAGAAGCAACAGATCGTGGGCGACGCGATATTGCCGTTGTATAGAAACCGGCTGGCTCAAATTGAGGACATCATCCGTGAGCACCAGATCGTGAGCCTGCCCGACCGTCCGGCGCGCATTCGCATTGCTACTGCGGCTGAAACTGTGCAGCAGCCTGCTCCGCACATGGTGCCTCCGCCGTTCCTGCACAATACTGGCGAGAAGGGCGAGTTTGTTCTGCCGTTGAATATTCCGGCGGCGCCGGGGCAAAAATCAGCGGAAAAATATGACGACTTCACATTTGACGCAGCCGCATGGACGCTGACGGCACACGAGGCGCGGCCCGGCCACGAACTTCAATTCGATTCGATGGTGGAACATGGAGTCTCATTGGCCCGCGTGTTGTACGCGTTCAACAGCACGAACGTCGAAGGCTGGGGACTTTATTCGGAAGCGATCATCAAGCCCTACATGCCGCCTGAGGGGCAACTGGTCTCGCTAGACTACCGATTGCTGCGGGCAGCGCGGGCATTTCTCGATCCTGAGTTGCAGTCCGGAAAGATTCAGCCGGCGGATGCATATCGCGTGCTCGAGCAAGACATCGTGCAGTCACACGCCTTCGCGCAGGAAGAGGTTGAGCGCTACACCTACCGCATGCCTGGACAGGCAAACAGCTATTTTTATGGATTCACCAAATTGGAAGACTTGCGAAAAGAAACCGAGGCGGCGCTAGGGCCGAAGTTCAATCAAAAGCACTTCCACGATTTCATCCTCGCGCAGGGATTACTGCCGCCGGACCTGATGCGCGAAGCGGTAGTCGAGAAATTTATTCCGGCTGAACGCTAGCTCGGCGGTGTTGCCGAATCGGTGCGGAAAGAAACAAATGCCCTCGGCGTCAACTTTCGGCACCGAGGGCTTTGCACTACGCTTGCCTGTAGCGAGATCAATTCTAGGAAATAGAAATTGGCGTGCAAAGTGCCAAGAAGCGCTACTCGATAGATTGCGGATTCACGCGATTTATCGCTGACCGCTCTATCGGCAGCGTTTTCCACAACCTCCTCTGCGGGGTTGACTCATTGTCCTCAGATTGAAAGTGGCCTCCAGGTGACTAACGTAACCCATTAAATTCAACGCATTCTGTGCTTGACAAGCATTGATTCAGCACATAAAAATACGGCCAATTTCGGCGAAATTTCCTGGGGTCTCACGCCCTGGGAGCCAGACCGGAATCTATGACGCCATCCCGCCCTTCGCAATTTTCTGAAACGAGATCCGACGTGAAACAGTGCAACCATGAGCGTGTACGAATTGTTGCTCGCGAGGAAGACGCTGAATTTGTTGAATGTCTGGAATGCGGCGAAGTCTTCGAATCGAGCGAGTTCAAAGATATGGATATTGAGGAAACGAAGTTGAAGGAAGGATAGCAATCAGCACTCAGCAATCAGCAATCAGCATTCAGCAATCAAGCCACTCAGCAATTCGCCCACTGACGCAACGGAGTGTCCCCAGTTCCGGGTTTTAGCAATAAAGCTATCCAAGACCAAGCTGATTGCTGAATGCTGATTGCTGATTGCTGAATGCTGAGTGCTACTTCAAGGGCATCCCGGCCTGTGCGGAAAAGTCCATGGGCGCGAAATCTCTTGCAACAAATTTCGGATATGCCGCGGCGGCGATCATCGCCGCGTTGTCAGTCGAGAGCGGACGTGAGGGAAAGAATACCGGCAAGCCTTCGCGGGCTGCTGCCTGCTCAAATCTCTGGCGGAGTTCGTTGTTGGCGGCAACGCCTCCGGTTACGAACAGCGTAGACACCTGGGAGTGGCGCGCGGCGGCCAAGGTCTTAGTCACCAGATCTTCGACCATCGAACGCTGAAATGAGGCGATGAGATCGAGCGTTGGCTTGTCGCAGTGGGCGAGATAATCGTCAAGTTTTGGTTTAGCAATTCCTGCTAATTGCTTTCGGCGCGCGTTGATCGAAGCTGCGAGTCCGTGCGTTTCTACGTATCTCAGTACCGCAGTTTTGATTCCGCTGTAAGAGAAATCGAATCTGGGTTGGTCAGCTACGGCCGGGGCATCTTGCCCTTCCCGTTTTTTAAGGGGCAATGTTTTTCTATCGGGATGCTTAATCTGAGCGATGCCAAACTTCACCGCTTGAGGATCACCGTGTTTCGAGAGTCGATCAATCACCGGCCCGCCTGGATAACCCAAGCCAAGCAGCTTTGCAACCTTATCGAAGGCTTCACCGGCAGCGTCGTCGCGCGTGTGCCCGATGTTTTGGTAGGCCCAGCTCTCCCCTCGCTGCTCGGCTAAATAAAGGTGAGTGTGTCCGCCTGAAACCACGAGCGCCAGCACAGGAAAGCGCAGCTCGCGGTTCCCTTTCTGCCGCTCCTCCAGCAAAACTGCGTGAATGTGGCCTTCGAGATGATTCACTGCTATGAGCGGCTTATCAAGCGCAAACGCGAGCGCCTTGGCATAGCTGATCCCAACCAGCAATGCTCCGGCGAGGCCCGGTCCTTGGGTCACGGCGAGGGCGTCCACAGATTCATAACTCTTCCCTGCTTCGGCTAGCGCTTGCCGAACCACCGGCACAATAGCGCGCAGGTGCTCGCGCGAGGCAAGCTCCGGAACGACACCGCCATAGGGCTGGTGGGTTGCGATCTGTGAGGCAACAACGTTGGAGACGACTTGCTCACCTGAACGCACAATTGCGGCGGCGGTTTCATCGCAAGAGCTTTCGATTCCGAGGATGAAAGTGTCGGGCATTGAAGAATCATGATAAAGGTTTCAGAGTTTCAAGGTTTCAAGGTTTCACGATTCAAGGTTTCAGAGATTCAAGGTTTCAAGGTTTGCGAGTTCGACGCGTCGGGATCAGAGGCGATGCACGCGAGATCCCTCGTCCCGCTGGTGAGTGCGCGGGACCTCGGGATGACATCATCACGGAATGGACTTGGTAGCGCGAACCATCGGAATGACTCCTGATCACTTGATCCCGAGTTCCTTGTGTACTATTCTCTAACTACACCGGAAAGGAGGTGGTCTGATGACAAGTTCTGATAGTGGCAGTAGATGTATCCAAAGACCAGGTGAGGTGGCTGAGACTTAGGGCGGTTGCTCTAAGACCTTCGCAACTCAAAGCGGTGAGTTTGGATTAACTTCCGCTCGGCGTGAGGTCGCGTCGAGACCCGGAGTTCCCGAAGTGGCCACAGCATCCAGTGTGGATGCCTTACGAGTGACCACCTCTTGGTCAAACCCAAACAGTCCACCGGGCGGCCCGCAGGCAATGCTTGCGGGCCGTTCTGTTTTTGCCGACAAGTCTCCGCTCGGCTATCATTCTCAGTCGTGAGCGATTTTGATCATTCGGGATTTGCGGCCCGCTATCGGCAGATGAGTGATGAACAATTGCTCAACCTTGGCCGCCAGTCAGACACTCTGACCGATGCCGCCTGGGAGGCGCTCGAAGATGAATTAGATTTCCGCAATCTCGAGCTCTCCGAACCTGAATCTCCGCCGGAACCCGAGCACGAAAAGAGGAACTTGGTGGTGCTTCGACGGTTTCGTGACCTGCCCGAAGCGATGCTGGTTCAAGGCAAGCTCATATCTGAAGGCATTCAGTCGTACCTTGGCGATGACAATACTGTCCGGATGGATTGGCTTTGGTCCAACTTTGTAGGCGGAATAAAGGTGCTGGTTGCGGCGGAAGACGAGCAGGAAGCAACACGAATTATCGAGGAACCCATCCCTGAGCAGATTAACTTCGGCAGCACCACCGAATATCAACAGCCACGCTGTCCAAAATGCAAATCTCTCGACATTAATTTCGAGGAGCTATACAAGCCCGTGGCTTACGGAAGCTTGTTGGTAAATTTTCCAATCCCGGTGCACAGACGAGGTTGGGTGTGCCAAACTTGCCACCATAGCTGGGAAGAAACGCCTCCTGCAGCGGAAGCGGAAATCAGTGACCCGATTTCTTGAATCCAAGGCGGACCACCTCTGCCGTATCTGCGATTAACGGCAATGTGGCGACTTCCTCTGGTGTGAACCAGCGCGCATCCTCGGCATCCCCGGAAGCACTGGCGTCACCGGAGACTCTTTCACACAAGAAGTCGATCAACACATAGTGATAAAGGGTGCGTTTCTCTTGGCCGGGCACGATTCGTTCGAATACGCCCAACATTTCAGTTGCCCTGATGTTCAGGCCGGTCTCTTCCAAGGCTTCGCGCTCGGCTCCCTGGCGCAAGGTTTCGCCTAGTTCGAGCATCCCTCCTGGAATAGACCATTCCCCGAGAAGCGGGGCCTTACCTCGTTTTATGAGCAGAACTCGTCCATGTTCAACGATGACGGCGCCGACTCCGATGAGCGGTTGTTTGGGATATTCGCGCGCAACTTCGGTGGGGATGGTTACCATTCTGCACCCAAGCTTCTGTATGAAGACGGTTCCTCGCGAGTTACTGACCATGGACAAAGGGTACGGTTACCCTAGTCCTGCGCCGTGCGTTCGCGAAAAGCCGTATTGCCTCAGGTTATACTAAGGAGCAACTCTGGATGTGGTCACCCGCATCGAGCAGAGTAGGTACTTTTCTCAAACAATGAAACGCCTCTTCAGGCATGAATTGGCGATTATTACGACACTGTGTGTCGTTGGGATTTTCCTGTTCCCCGTTGCTGTCGGTCCTTATTCCGCGGTTCACGGTCCGGTCACCGCACTTCTGGCGTTTCGCGCCGCAATGAAGCTCTACGGCACAATCACGCTGGCGGCGGTTTCGACTCTGGCATTGTTGCTCAAGGCAACCTCTAGCTCTCGACAAAACTTCTGTTGGTCGACTTTCGCACTGCCCTCTCGACCAGAGAATGTTCCCTGCCTGCGCTGTTGACTCCCTTCCATCTGATTACAACAAACCAGCAATTTATTTAGTGGAACGGCTGTCTTTCCGCTTGAACTCCGGTCGTAGGCAGACTTCACCGGAAATTGATTTCAGCTCGCATCACAGGAGGAGACATGAACGGAAGAATCAAATTGTTTGCGCCCTTGGTGATCATCAGCTTGTTGTTGTTCGCCGGATGTAATAAGAAAGCTGCGAAGGTTGTGCCACCGGCGCCGCCTAGTCCTTCAGCGCCCACGGCAACGCTTGCGGCCAACCCAACCGTAATCGAACAGGGGCAGTCGGCCGAACTGACGTGGCATACGACGAACGCAAGCAACATCACGATTGCGGGACTGGGAGAGGTAGGCGCTTCGGGATCGCAGACGGTTACGCCCAGCACTTCGAGCACCTATACGTTGACGGCCCGCGGGAACGGTGGAAGTGAGGAAGCAACCGCGCGGGTAACGGTCAATCCGGTCTCAGCGAAGAGTGCCGCATCCGCGCTGAGTGACCGAGATTTGTTCAATCAAATTGCCAAAGATATTTACTTCGATTTCAACCAGTCGAGTTTGCGCACGGACGACAGTTCAAGGGCGCAGAGCGACGGCAGTTTCCTGGCACAACATCCGGACCTGAAAGTGGTGATTGAAGGACACTGCGACGACCGCGGGTCGGAAGTCTACAACCTGGCGCTTGGAGACAGCCGGGCGAATTCCCTGAAAACGACGCTCCTTGCACAGGGAGTAAGCGCGGACCGGATCAAGACCATCAGCTACGGAAAAGAGCACCCGTTTTGCACGGACGACAATGAGAATTGTTGGCAACAGAACCGTCGCGATCATCTGGAGCTGCAGCAGTAGTTGAGAAGCGGCAGGCGAGGCGCGGCCTTCGTCTGCCGCTCACATAACCCGGTAAGAGCATTGACGGTTCAATACAATAAATATTGCAACCGTGGGAGGAGTGTGAAGCATCCTTCCAAGTAAGGGACTGAATAAGCTGAGAGTTCGCGAAAGCTGCTGCAGAGTAGTACGCAGTGGTCGCTGGCCGCAGCAGATGACGGTCAGCGAAAAAATAATCCAAATTCGGAGGAGTGGATGGTTGCGCTACGGTTGATTCGACTGATTGAAACACACTGTGACGACGTTTCGCGAAACCTGGCTACGAGAATTCGGTCATCGGTCCGTACGGCGGAGATGCAGAAAGTTTCCGAACCGGAACTGATCGCGGGGCTGCAAGAACTTCTACAGCATTTAAGCGAATGGCTCCTCACCAAAACCGAGAGTGATATCGAGAAGCGTTACAACGAAATGGGCGCACGTCGGGCTCTGCTGGGAATTCCTCTTTCCGATTCATGCTGGGCCGTAGTGATGACCAAAGAATATCTGTGGGACTTCCTTCAGAAGCAGGGCTTTCTGCGCAACCCTATCGAACTATATGGGGAGATGGAATTGTTGAGCCTTCTTGACCAGTTTTTCGATCGCGCAATCTGCTTCATGGTGCAGGGCTATGAACAAGGCCGCCATTCAGCGCGACCGGAGCAGGTGAGGAAGAAGCACCGTGAGTTCAATGCAGCGGCTTTTGTGCCTTAATGTTCGTTGGCTGTGTGACGCTTTCAATATCGACTACGGGACAAATTCACCGCGCTTAAGGTAGACACAGCAGGGGCCGTCGTTGTCAGACTGATTGTTGTTGGACCGCATGTCAAAACTGCTCTCGCCGATGCGGCAGGAATTCGTTGTTGAGCGTTTCGTGATAGCGCTCTGCGCCGCTGTATTAGCCGTCCTCCTACGGTGGCTGCTTGATCCTCTCCTGGGACACGTTGCCTTCTACGTGACCGTCTACGCGGCCGTTGCCTTCTGCGTGCTGGTCTGTGGGTATTTGCCTGCGATTGTGTGCGCCGGCGCAGGATTTTTCGGAGTTTTTTATTGGTTTGTTGACCCGCGCCATTCCGTCTCGATGCGGACCAGAACGGAAATTCATAGCATTACGGGATTCTTCCTGGTTTGCGCTGCGTTGATCGCACTGGGGGAAACGAACCGCAGGAAGCAATTGCGTCTGAATCAAACCGTAACGGCGCTCACGTCGGAAGCGGAGCAAAGGGCACGAGCGGAGGCAGACCTTCAACGCACGCATGAAGAATTGGAGCGGCGGGTGGAGCAAAGAACAGCTCAGCTTTCAAAAGCGCTCAGCAATTTGGAATTGGAAATTACGATACGGCAGCGGGCCGAGGAAAGCTTGCGGCAGCTCTCGGTGCGGCTCATGACCTTGCAGGACGAGGAGCGTCGGCGCATTGCACGCGATCTGCACGATACCGCCGGCCAAACGCTTTCGGCTATAAAAATGGTCAGCGCGGCAATTGAGCAGGCTGCAGCTGATAAGCCGGAGATCCCGCGGCTTTTGGGTGAACTGAACGACTTTGCGGATGAAGCTTTGCAAGAGATACGTACGACATCATATCTATTGCATCCTCCTTTACTGGACGAGGCTGGAATCGGTTCAGCGGCGCAATGGTTCGTGGAAGGCTTTGCCAAGCGAAGCGGGATACAGGCGGAAGTGGAAATCGCCCCGGACTTTGACCGGCTGCCGAGAAATCATGAGCTGGTATTGTTTCGCGTGCTGCAGGAAAGTTTGACGAATGTTCATCGTCACTCGGGCGCGTCAGCGGCCGCAATCAACCTGAGCGCCCAGAGTGGCACGGTCCTGCTCACAATCAGCGACAATGGGGATGGAATTTCGCCGGAGAAGCTGAAGCTCCTGACCGAAAAAGCTGAGGCGAGCGGCGTTGGCCTGATCGGCATGCGAGAGCGCGTTCACGAACTTGGAGGCCACCTTGATATCCGGTCAGGAGCGCACGGAACCACTATCAGCGTTTCTCTACCGGTCAAGGAGAGGCAGCCGATGGCGAAATCCAGCCACAGTACGTCGGCGGCATAATCTACGGGCGGCTGAAATTACTTACGGGGACCGGGTTCAGTTTAGCTCCCGCAGTCCCATTTTTTGGTCATGATCGAAGCACGTTTTCTTTTGACAAGCCACAAAATTCAACGCGTCTCGACGGTTTCGCCTCTTTCCACAAAAGCCTGCATCCAGCCGAGGACGCGTTGCCAGCCCTCGCCGTGCCCCTTCGCGGAATCGACATTTCCGGCGAACCCGGAGTGGCGAACTCTCACGACTGTTCCAGTTCCCACGCGATTCGGCCCATTACCCTGCAGCCCATGAACATCGCGCGGCTCGAGCTCCCAGCGCACGATTGTTTTTCCGATATCGTGATAACTTGGCACCCAGGTGTGGACCAGAAGACGGGGCGGATCGATCTCGAGATACTCGCCTTCCACTTTGAAAGGCTTGCCATCCTGACCGACTCCAGCACTCAGCCACTTGCCACCAACGCGAACGTCTGCGCTAGTTTCGGTTAAGCGATACATACCCTTCTGTCCCCACCATTGGCCCGTTTGGCGCGGATCAGTAATCGCCTGGAAAACGCGGGCGGGAGGCGCGGCAACAAAAATTTCCGCGACTACTGTGTCGTGATCGGGAAGGACTTGCGCCGTTGCCATTTAATCTCTCATTTCCCAGGTTTCGCCTTTTTCCACGTAATTTTTCAACCAATCGAGCCCTGCATTCCATCCTGTGTGATGGGCCTGCGCCTGATCGAGGTGACCGGCGAACCCCGAGTGACGTACTCGCACTAGCGTGCCGGTACCCACCTTGTGCGTTCCTGCGCCATGCAGGCCATGCACTTCGCGCGGCTCCAACTCCCACCGGACGATGGTCTCGAAGTCTCCCACCCAGTCAGCCCGGCGAGTTTGCACAAGCAAGCGCGGTGGATCGACCTCCAGATACTCGCCCTCCATATGAAATGGACCGTCGTTCGGACCGAAGCCCTCGATGGTCCATTTACCTCCGACGCGAAAATCGGACGTCGAATCAGTGGCGCGGAAGACATTCTTCTTTCCCCACCACTGCGCGCGCTGCTTAGGATCGGTGATGGCTTCAAAGACGCGAACTGGCGGAGCGGCGATAAAGATCTCCGCCACGATCGCGTCGTTGTCAGGAGTAATTTGTGCGGTTGCCATTTAGCGTCCTGTGTTAGCGGTCTCGCCTTTCTCTGCGTACGCCTGCAGCCATGTGAAGACCAATGACCACCCGTGGCTGTGCGCTTTGGTGGCCTCCGCGTTCCCGGCAAAGCCGGTGTGCGTAAGTTTCACCAAAGTACCTTTAGCTTGCGATTCGAGTTCCCAGAGCACGTTCGTCAACTTTGGCAGCCAGCTAGAGATCCAGCTATACGCGAGGCGACGCGGCGGATCGACTTCCAGAAACTCGCCGTGCACTTCAAGGTCTCCGCTCTTTGCCGACTTGCCCGAGGTAGACCATTTTCCCCCGACCCGGACATCCATGTTGAATTGGTTGAAATAATACTCGTCTTTACGTCCCCACCATTGCGCGGATTGCCTGGGATCGGTTAATGCTTCAAACACACGGTCACGCGGCGCGGCAATGAAGATTTCGACTTTGACGAGTTCGTTATCAGGACTGATATGGCATGCTGGAGCAACGGCCAGTGTCGACATATATTTTTCCTCCACGAGATACATTTTGTAATAAAGGCTATAAACTAGCCCTTCTTCTCTAACTCAAATCTTTCAACTATCTCTTTTCCCGGCGCGGCAAAATGCCATTCTTCGGTGTGATGACTCGCGTCGGTGAAGGTGAAGATGACGCGCTGCATGTGCCCGGGCTGCGCCTTGGTAATGTTGGTGCCATCGATAAAATCGAAGGCGATGCTCTTGCCGTCGGGCGAAAGCGAAGCTTTCATCCGCGGCTGGTTACCTGCCGAGCAATAGTGCGTGAGCAGAAGGCGGTCGCCATCCATGTGGATCATGGAGATCATGTCTTCGTCGTGGCCCGGCTTTGAGCTGCGGATTTCGCTCATCAACGCCGAACCACCGCCGGTCATGTGATAGGAAACTGCGACCGCGCTTCCCGTCTGGTCCTTCCCTTCCCAATCGCCGGTTAGAGACTTCATGGTGTCGAATGACTTCTGGCTTGCCGACTGCGCAGCAGCGGAAATTGCGGCCAAGATCAAAACTGTGAATACAGCAACGTTCGTGCGTTTCATATGTCCTTTCTCCTTGATGGTTTTTTTTCTATGGATGTTTCACTGCTTTTCTCGTCAGACGAACCGCCGCCGCTGAGTTCCTTCTGATATTCGTCCTCTACGAACGACTTCAGGTTTTCAAGACTTGCGGTCCAGAACTGACGATATTGCTCGAGCCACGAATCAACGGCCTTCAACGGCTCGGGGTTGAGTTGGTAAAGACGGTGACGGCCCTCCCTACGCTCCTCAACAAGATGGGCGCGGCGCAAGATTCTCAGGTGCTTCGAGATCGCCGGGCGAGACACCGGAAAGACACGGGCAATTTCGCCTGCCGGTCTGGTTCCAGTGCGCAGCAGGTCAAGTACAGCGCGGCGGGTTGGATCGGCCAGGGCGTCGAAGGCAGCGTCTCGTCCTGTGCTGGACGCTGTTGCTTGAGCCATTGACCGTCCCCGCCCTGCGGATTGAGCCGAATATGTAACCGATCGGTGACGCATAATGTGTAACCATACAGTTACGCGTGTGGGATGTCAAGCAGAATTTTCGGAATTTTTTTCTCTCTCTCCGATTGCGCGTTTCGATAGAAAGACAAATTGAGCTTTCGAGGCAATCCGACGGCCACTGGCCTGCCGATGCTGTTCTTCGGTCACGCGAGCACCTGGTGTAAACGGGTTATGCTTTACGCACCGACCGCGCTAGTTTTGGCACCTTTATGCGATGCCCAAATTGCGAGAGCCAAGTCAGTCCGAATGCAACGCAGTGTGACCGCTGCGGCGAAGACATTCCTTCCGGTCAACATTTTCTGGAAGAATCGGGCGTGGTGGAACCGGCTCCAGTGAAGCCGTCACGCCAGGCGACGACGCCAGCGCGTAATGAGCGAGACTACCGGTTTGCCAGCCTCGGCGACCGCTTCCTCGCCTTCGTGTTCGACCTAATCATTCTCTTCGGCGTCTTCGCTGTGATCGATGCGTGGACATTTATGAGATGGAGCAGGTTTGAGGGCGCCGAAATGCAGCTCACCACGGCGGCGTTGCTGGTCGCAATCATACTGAACGCAACCGTCCTGTTCCTCTACGAATGGCTGCTGGAAGCCACATTCGGCGCTACGCTCGGAAAAATTCTCGTAGGTATACGGGTTGTCGGCAGCGAAGGGCGAGCCTTCTTCTCTGCGTGCGCCTTCCGAAATCTGCTGCGAATTGTGGACGGACTCGGCTTCTATGTTGCTGGTGCTCTGGTGGCAGCATGTTCGAATGTGCATCAGCGGATCGGCGATTTCTTTGCCGGAACCGCAGTGGTGGAGGAGAACTTTGGGACCGGTCTCCGCGTGGCGGCGGCAGTATTATTTCTCGCTATCCTTGGTGGAGCTGGATGGGCCGTACCGCGGGTTTGTGCCGTAGATCGATCAGTGCAAAATCACCATCTCGATCAAGTGATCGTGCGCGTCGGTAAGACCAGCAATTCCGCCTATGTCCGAGTGGCCGGATTGAGTGTAAACGTGCAAACCACAAATACTCACTAGTGCGATTTGGCAAAGATAAAAAGGGCGCCCCGAAGGACGCCCTTCAATTTAAATCGATTCCGCATCAGAAGCTAACGCGTAATCCAAACTCCATACTCCGCGGTGTGCTGCCTTCGGTGGTGAGCTGGCCGAAACCACCCGAGCAGGTATTGCATCCATCGAGCACCGGGTCGAGAAACTGGTTGTGGTTGAGGACATTCGCAATGCTTATGGAAGCTTCAACATTTACCCGCTCCGTTACTCTAGTCTCCTTCTTGATGCCAAGATTCATGTTCCAATAAGGCAGCCCATAAAGAAATCCGAAACCGCCGCTTCGGTTATCGAGCCCGAGAATCAACGGGCGCATGTTGTTGAACACGGCAGTGGGGTTGCTGTAAATCGTGGGTTGGCCTCCGACGGTGTGGACGGAAGCTCCTGTACCGGCGTAAGAAGTTGGGACACAGTTCCCTGGGTTAAAAACGGTTTGCGAATCACCGGCGCCAAACTCCTGCGAGCCGCTATATCCCGACTCGGGGAAACTCGAACTCGTCCCGCAGAAGAGCGGTGCGCCGCTACCTGTAGTGAAGATGGGAGAAAAGATCCAGCCACCCAGAATGTGTCCGAGCAGACCTTGCTGACCATGGTAGAACGACGGCTGATAGACCATAAACATGGTATCCACGAGCCTGCGATCAAAGATCTGCGGACCGTACTGGCGACCTAGATCAAAAGAATCCACCGCACCTGACTGGCTCGTGGCCTGAACAACGGCTCCGGTCCCCAGCGCTTTGCTCCAAGTGAGGTTATTCTGGAGGGTCACGCCACGCCAATCATTCACTTTGAAGGTGACGAACGCAGCGTTGTAATTACCGTACCCGAGGCTAGTGCTCGGTATAACATAACCCAAGTTTCCAGGCCCAACCTGGCCGGCGGTACTCATGGTACTGGCCGGGAAGTTGAAACCGGGTGCCGCGCCGCCAGTGTCCAGATCAGTCCAAAGACTCCAGACGCTCTGACTTTGGAAATTTGGGAACTCGTTCGTCACCACGGTCGCGGTGCAGTTCCCCGGAGTGCAGTAACCAGTTCCGGCCAGCGCTGATTCGAAGAATGGCTGCGGCTTAAGGTTCGACAATGTCGCGCCCGCAGTCGCGTTGTTGCAGGCGTTGAGCGACGTGGCACAACCCATTGCTTTCTCGACGTTCGCATAAGCCGCCGAGAAGGCCTGACCGCCTACCGTCATCATGTAGGGGACGGTGTTCAGGTTGATGTTTTGCAATTCGTTGTGTATCCAGTGGCTAATACCACCCACTTCTACTGACAACTTGCTGCTGAACTGGTGCTGGATGGTTAAGTCGAACGAATCTTCTGAGTTCGGCCGCAAATGCGGATCGGTATATGAGGCCGTGAGCGACTCGGTGTTGCCTCCGATGCCCGGGTAAAATGGTTGCGGCAAGTTCGCGCTCGGCGGCGAAGCTGCCGGGAACAGCGGAGCAGTATTGCCGTCGGTTCCGATGCGAAAGGCATTGCTTGCGTTCAGGGTACCGTTAGACAAGCAGGTTCCTCCGCTGCCAGCAACGCCGGGATTGGTCGCCTCCACAGTTGAGCAGCCAACCGCCTGGATCAGGCCGGGGGCGAGCAAGGGACCAAGTACCAGGTTCACGCCATTATTTCGTCCATAAATTCGACCGTAGCCGCCGCGGAAAACAGTATTCTTTCCACCCAGGCCTGCGCCTAAATCGGGGTTCCACGCGATGGCAATCCGTGGACTAAAGCCGTGATAAAAGGGGTCGAATGGATACTTGCGGTGTCCGGCGACATTGGGCAATATCGCGAAACCAACCTCCGGGTTGTATACCTGGCCGCCAAGAGCAGCGGCCTCGCGGCTTTTCAGATAGGCTTCCGCATCTATGGCGTTTCCGCTGGCGTCTACCAACAAAACCTGCTTGCCAGTTTCCTCAGTCGGCGGCAATTCGAGCGTCCAACCCAATCCATAAGTGACGGTGAGCGACGGCTTCATCTTCCAGGTGTCATTCAAGTACAAGTTGTAATAAAGGATCGTGCTCTTATCGAAGGCGGGCGTCAGCGGTGGATTAAGCTTCAGACTATTACCCGAGCGAGTGAAGGCCTGTTGGGTGTCGGTAACTATACCGAGCACTGCCGCGGCGTTGCCCGCAAGACCCGGATCGCTGAAGTCGGGACTCAGACCGGTCAGATCCACACTACCTGAACCTGCCGCATCGCCAATTTGGTAGACCGGGTAGTAGTTCACGCCGGCCCCGTTATCTGTGCGTTGATGGTAATTCCAGTTTCGCTGATATTGCCCACCGAATTGGAACAGATGAGACCCCTTCAGGAAGGACACATCATCGCGGAAGAAATTATCCCTCCCATTCCAGAAACGCGTTCGTGTCGACTGATTATTTACGTTATACGGGATGAGAGTGGAATGCGGGCCCGCGGATTCACCCAAAGGTTCGATGGCCGCACCGGCGCCGGACAACTGTGCCGGATCGCCATTAGAGCCCCATTGCCACCAGTTACGCAGAAAACTGTAACGGAAATCATTGGTCAGGCGGTTGGTGATGTTGGTTGTCATCCCCAGCACCAGGTACCATGGCACCTGCGGGCGGTTGGTTAGAGAGGTCGGAACGCCCAGTTTATCTCCGGCAAAGAATCCGCCGATGTCCACCTGCTGGTCCGTCGCACGCCTCAGGTGGTAATAGCGGTAACTGGACATGAAGTGCCAGTTCGAACCGAAGTCATGGTCCACGCGCATTACACCAAAATTATCGTTCTGCGGAAGCGCCAGATTGGCCTTGAAGTCGAGAGTGTTGACATTGTCGCAAAAAGGCGCATAGCTGGATGGGCAAATTCCTCCAGGGGTTCCTGCCGGCATGTACTTAGTCCATAACTGCTGAATCTCAGGATTGATACCGATGCCGCGTGGATCAAGCGTGTTCAGGTTGTAGGTAGTGTTGGGGTTGCCGACATTGTGTAAAATGCCGTTTCGCATGTCGGGGCTCGGCACCGAGAAATCAAGCGTTTCCGAGTTAGGCCAGCGCGCCCCCTGATAGTTCACAAAAAAATAAGTTTTACCTCCCAGCACTTCCTTGGGAATGAGCGGACCACCAATGGCGCCCCCGAACCAACTGCGATGCCAGTCCGGCGCGCGAGTTTTGGGCACGGTTTGATTGTTCTCCCACGTGTTCCCTGAGAAGTTATTGTCCAGGTAATATTCGTACGCTGTGCCGTGCCAGGCGTTCCTGCCGCGCTTGGTTACAATCGAAACTTGCATTCCCGAGGAGTTGTTGAAGTCTGCAGTTTGGTTCGAGGTTGAAACCTTGAACTCCTCGACGCTGTCCACCGGTGTAGGCATGACACCGGAAGGCTGATTGCCAGCAAGGCCGAGATCGCTCCCGCTGATTTCATTTTCCTTGTTGGAAAACAGGCCCCCACTCGGATCGTCGCCAAAGCTGGGATTGTAAACGCCCCCACTACCGTCCATGTCGTTGCTATTATTACCGCCGTCAAGCGTAAAGTTTGCCTGGTCCACGACCGTACCGCCTACACTTCCATCCGGACTCACTCCAGGCTGCATAGTTACGAACGAACTGACGTCTCGGCCAAGACTGGGGAGCGACTGCAACATGTCGCTTCCAACTGTGTTGCCGATGGTCGCATTCAGCGTTTGCAATTCGATAGCGCCGCCTGTCACCTCAACCACGACCGAGGAACCGCCAACTCGCAGCGCGGCGTTCATCGTGGTTGTTTGCTGGACCTCTACCGACACTTGCGAAATTTTGGTGGTAGCAAAGCCTTCCTTCGCTATCTGCAAGGTGTAAGTGCCCGGCTGAACATTCACGAAGACGTAGCGCCCGTTGTCGTTGGTAGTAGCAGTTTGCGAAGTGCCCGTGGAAGGATCAGCCAGTGTAATGTTCGCGCTCGGTACGACCGCGTTCGATTGATCCGTCACTACGCCGACGACCGTGCCTGTGTTGGTCGCCTGCGACCAGGCAGTATTTGAAATTAGGACAACCAACGACAGCAGTAAACATGCAAGAATTGCCTTCCGCATAAAGGCCTCCTGAGAATCCGATTGGCAATTGCTGGGAAGAAATGCGATCTGGTGTTGCAGGAAAATAGAAGGGCTAGACCACGGCTTCGCACGACGCATTCCGGTTCCTCCGGTGAATTGGGACAAACCCTCATGCCGATACCTAGAAAATCAGCTGCTCGTTCTTGAGAGCATCTGAGCTCTTTGCGGGCAAAATACGGCCGCCGGTAAAACAGGCGACATTCTGCAACTGGCTTGATGACACTGTCAAGACAAATTCTCGACATGATGTAGATATTGAGGGCAAAAGGGGACAATGAAGAAAGAATGAAAGAGCTTAAATCCAGTGGAAAAACGTCATTGCTAGATTGGTGCGAGGGACGAAGCGAAGGAGAAGAGGGATTTTTGCTCGCCTAATGTATTTGAACTGCGGTAAGGCCCTCCGCCCGGGAAATTACCAGATGAAGTTCGAGGGCTGGCCGGTATTGCGTACTAACTCAGAGACTTTTCGTATACGCAAGGATCCTCGCTCACATCGGGGGTGGAACGTTACCGCCAGACTTATACCGTGGCGCAACAACGACTAGCTCTTTACCTTTGGTTGTGATTTCGTTTTTCCGTTGGCAGCTGTCTTTTTGACCGCTGGCTTCGTGCTTTGACTCGAAGCAGGCTTAGAGTTCGCCTTAGCGGTTGTTGATTTTACTGACACAGTCTTCAGCTGCGGGCTTTTTGTTGCCTTTGTCTTTGTGGATGCGGGCTTTACTTTCGCGGATTTTGCCGGCTTCGCCTTTGTGGATGCGGACTTCACTTTACTGGATTTTGCGGTCTTGCTTTGCGCAGTCTTAGTGGCCGTTTTGCTGGACTGACTTTTCGCGTTCGACGTGTTCTTGGTCGATTTCGCGCTGTCGTTTCCCTTGTTCTTCCGCCAGAAGGCTGCTTTTGAAAGCTTGCTCTTGTGCTGAGTATTCGACGCTGACTTGTTCTTGTCGGAGCTCTTTGCGGACGCCTTACTCTTTGTCTTGGCTTGGGCCTGAGTTTGCGTCTGCGTCTTGGCACTCTTCGCCTGAGCCGTGTTCTTGTTTGTGTTTGCTCCGGCGTTAACGCCAGCGATAGCCATCGCCCCAAGTAGCGCTATACAGGCCACGCCGGCCATTGCATATTTAATAGCTTTGCTCATAAGACCCCCGTTCGGGCATTGTGACGCCGACCAAACACGGTCACAAGTAACGAAAGGGAGGCTTGGGGCTGCGCGAACGCGTGCTTCGAAAGTGATGTACCTCTGAGTTTTACGTGCTACTTTGCGCCGTTCTTCACCAGATCGAGGAAAGCCTGGTGGACGCGAGCATCATCTGTAAGCTCGGGGTGAAACGTGGCAACCATAGTCTTGCCCTGCTTCACGACTACGGGATCGTTTCCTTCGGTTGCGAGGACTTCGACCAGGGTTCCTAAGCGCTCAATTCTGGGGGCCCGGATGAAAACCATTTCAATCGGAGTATCTAAGAAGAGGCCCTCTCGAATCGAGCTATCAATCTGGCGCCCGTACGCGTTGCGGCGAATGCCGATATCGATTGCTCCGAGCCCGGTCTGCTGCGGATTCTCCACTTCTTTCGCGAGCAGGATTGCGCCAGCGCATGTGCCGAACGTAGGTTTTAGGCGAACGAATTCCTTCAGCTTGGAGAATCCATCGTCGCCGAGAAGTTTGAGGAACGTGCTCGATTCCCCACCTGGAATAACCAAGCCATCGATCTGATCAAGCTGCTCGGGTTTCTTGACGAGCACAACTTCGGCGCCAAGCTCTTCGAGCCGTTTGCGATGAGCGTCAAAGTCACCCTGGAGGGCGAGGACCCCGATTTTCATAAAGCAGCTCTCAGCTGTCAGCTCTCAATATCAGCAAATCCATCAAGGTTTTATTGTAATGCGATGGCGCGCGTTGGCCGCGGTTCCGGCAAAGAGCAGATTCCTCGTTGTCGCGCGAGCGCGACGCCTCGGAATGACACGAAATGAAGCGTTAGCGGGCGCTTTTGATCTCTTCGTACAGTTCGGGGAGTTCGGCTGCATCCTCAGCTGAATTGCCGAAGCGCGCGCTCTCGTAGCGTGCGGTAAAGCCCACGACACGGTCTTTGACCTGGCGATCTGAAATCAGGGAAGCAAATTCTTCCGGAGTCTGCGCCGGAGATTTCTTCCAGCCGCGTTTTGCCGTTTGCCGCAGCATTCGTTCGTACCAGATGCTGGCCGCAAGCCGTGGCGACCGCTGCGGACGACGCGCGAAGCGGACTTTCTGAATCAGCAACAGCAGGCGAGGAAGGCTCAACGCAACCAAAAGAACGATCGCGAAAACCAGCGTTCGAGTGCCCCACTTCACAACTGAGTCTCCGGCTTCGTCCTGCACGTGGCGCGCCCAGGCCAGCATTCTTCGATATTGAGCGCGGCCCCAGAATTGCGCTTTGCTCACCAACGCGCGGCTTCCGTGGGTGGCATCCTGGGTAAGGCGCAGTTGGTGACCGAGGTCATAATTCAAGATCCACTCCCGCCAAAAAGACGAGAGCGCGTCAAGATAGAGCATGGCGCGGTCCCAACGGGAGCGTGCTGGTTGAGCACCGACCGGGGTGGGATCGAAGACAACCCAGCCCCGGCCCGGCATGTATGCCTCGACCCATGAGTGTGCGTCGCTCGCACGGATGACGTACTGCGATGTAATGTCATTGAACTCGCCGCCAGAAAATCCATTGACCACGCGCGATGGAATACCGATCAAGCGGAGCATGATTGCCATGCTGGAAGCAAAATATTCGCAGTGCCCCTGGCGCCGTACGAACAAAAAGTTGGCAATCGGATCAGCCGGGGTTGAGCGCGGAAGTTGGAGCGTATAGCCATAGTGGTTGCGCAGATAGTTCTCAACCGCACTTGCGCGCGCATAGGGATTCTCTGCATTCGCGGTGATCTTCTCGACGAGTGGCATGATGCGAGGGTCGAGTGCGGGCAACTGCAAATAGCGCCCGTTAATGTAGGGCGGATAGCGGGTCTGGGCGGCACGCAGCGGAGGCCGTATCTCGGAATCGGCTTCATACCTGCTGATGGGACGCTCGCTGTCCATATTGAAGGCGTCACTGTCCGGGTCCTCGGCCACGTTGCGGTAACTTCCTTCAAGCGACTGTGGTGTTGAGAGGAGAAAAAAGACCTCGCTGAACAAAGGCTCCATTGTGACGCGGTAGTGAATGGAGTGAGCAGGTGCCGGACGCAGGAATGGGTCTCGCAGGCGCAAGTCGAAATGACCGTCGAGTTCGCGAGAAAGCATTCGCCGGGAAGCAGGGTTGGACCAGATATGACCGTCGAAATGGGTGAGCGCAACGCCGCGCAGCTTGGGGGCGAAACCGCCGAAGGTATCACCTTCGATTTGAAGGTGCATCACCACGGTTTTCGACTGTTGAATCTCACCAATTCGGCCGAGCTCGACGCGATCGGAAAAGCCGGTACTGATTTCGCTTGATCCCGTGGTGCTGTTGCTCATGAAACCCGCCGAGACGCGCGGGAGAGAGAAGAAGATTGCGGCGCCACCCAGAAAAATAAACAGCAGCAGTACGGGCGCGATGATCGCAATCGCAAACGAGAGGTTTCGGTGCGCGAGGGGCAAGTGCGAGTCGCGCGCCAATACTGGGGCCTTTTCGAGCGAGTGCATCATCTCCATCAAGATCAGCGCAGCAACAGCGACCAAGATAAAACCGGCCAAAGCCAGTAGAAATGTGCTGTCGACGGTCAGGACTGCAGCCGCGAGGACCATGAGGAACGAAAGCACGGCGAGGAAATAATGATCGCGGTCACGCTGAGCGGAAAACAAACGCACGAGCATGACGAAGAGAACCAGATGCACGGTCGCGCCGAGAAACGCCCGCGAAACAAGAAAAAGATCAGCAATGTAGAAGGCTACGCAGACCAGAGTCAAGACGTTCGTCCAATGTACTGACAGCAAGAGTTGGCGCCGCCGCGCAAGAGCATATCCGCGATAGAGCAGCGCCGCGGTCACGACCAGGACCGTGGGAACGTCAAGGCGGCCAGTGGACGCCAGTGTGCCGAAACCGGTGAAGATCAACAAATAAAGAACGACATCGAAGTATCGGCGCACAGCGGTTGCCAACGCAATTTCTGGACGGTAGGCGATCATGCGAAGAACCATTTTATTGTTTCGGAAACGGAATGGGAAAGAAAGGGTACGGAAGAGTGATATATTGCCGCGGACGTCGGCGACAAAGCCCGATGTTAAAATTGTGAGTCAGGCATCGGTCCCGCGCGACGCGTTCCCGCCAACCCCGCCAGGTCCGGAAGGAAGCAACGGTAACGGGCTCTTGCGTGTGCAGTGGGCTTCCGGTGCCTGGCTATAGGCTTTGAACTACACCCCGGTTGATTTCGCGCTTCTCTTCAGTGCATTCGATGAAAGCAATGCCAGTTCCGGATAGGAATTGGGAGCAATCAATGTCATTTCGGGCGGAGTAGCTCCCGTTTGCAAAGCACGCACCAGCATCTCCAACGCCATACCGGCATTGGGCGGAGCCACTATGGTGGCGGTCAGCACACCACTTCGGACCCAGGTCTGGCCGGTCTTCGGAACGCCGTCCACTCCGATGAACGGCAGGGACGTCCAGTGATCACGGCCTTGGGCTTCTTGCGAAAATTGCTGGAACGCTTTCTTGGCGCCGGCGGCCATGGCATCGTTCTGCGCCGCGACTAAGTCGACGTGAGATTGCTGTGAAGTGGAAAGCCGAAGCCATGAATTTATGGCCTTAAACGCACTGGCTTCGGTCCAGTTTCCCTTCATTGTCTTGACTTGTATGCTTGGGGGCTTGGTTTCATACATTCCAGCCGCGCGCAGCTTGCAGGCATCGGTTTCTGACGGGCCCTGAATACAAAGGACAGAGCCACCATCGGGAAGCAGCGAAGCTAGTTGCCTGCCCTGGATTCTTCCGATTTCCAGGTGGTCGGAGGCGACCGCGAAGCATGGAACTTTGTATGCTTTACGCAGTTCCTTAATGTATTCAACGTCGCGGTTCATCACCACCCAGGCGATCCCCGCCGCAGCGGCAGCGCGCGCAACCGTCGCCAGGGCCGGCCCGCCCACGGGCTCGAAGATAATGCCATCGGGACGTGACTCGGGCTCTGCCTGCACGAATTTAATAATTTGTTGGCTCTGCTGGATGCTGTCGTTGTCAGCGAAAACGATCTGGATTTCGGCGCCGAGCTTGCGTGCGGCCTCTTCGGCAGCGGCGGCTTGCTCCATCTGGAAATCGTTATCTTGCGTAATGAGTGAGACTACGACGCGGAGCCTCTTCATATTAGCGATGATATTCCCGATGTGGGAAAAGCGTTCCAACTTGTCCGGACTTCCTGATGACGAAAGTTACGCCGCCTGTTCGCCCCGAGGCGCCCCGATAATCGAGCGGCATTGGCGTTTTCCAGGCCCCTGCGTACAATAACGTTTCACATTCATCGGCGGAGAACTGCAACAGGTGAGCCAAACTGTGCGCGCAAAAATAACCGCTTTGGGTACTTACGTCCCCCCAAAGGTCATGACCAACCGGGACTTCGAGAAGATTGTAGAAACTAGCGACGAGTGGATCCTGACCCGGACCGGAATTCGAGAGCGGCACATAGTTGAAAAAGGTATGGCGACGAGCGATTTGGCTGTCGAAGCCGCCAAAAGCGTACTTGCCGAGCGTGCTATCGAACCGGATGATGTGGAAGCAATTGTCGTTGCTACGGTCACGCCGGACATGCTCTTCCCTTCTACTGCATGCCTTGTCCAGCACAAGCTGGGAATGAAGGGGGTTTGGGGGTTTGATTTATCCGCAGCCTGCTCGGCGTTCATTTACGCACTGCAGGCGGGTGCGCAGTTTGTTCAGTCGGGCACGCACAAGAAGGTGCTGGTGATCGGAGCGGACGTGATGTCGTCGATCCTCGACTACACCGATCGCGCCACTTGCATTCTTTTTGGTGACGGCGCAGGAGCTGTGATGTTAGAGCCTTCCGAAGATGGTGCCGGCTTGATTGACTTCGAACATGAAATCGATGGTTCGGGGGCTTGCTCCTTATATATGCCCGCGGGAGGAAGCCTGCACCCCGCCACGCGTGAGACGGTTGAGAAGAAGATGCACTTTGTGCACCAGGACGGGCAGGCGGTTTTCAAGTTTGCGGTAAAGAAGATGGCTGAAGTTTGCGAGACCTTGCTGGCGCGAAACAATATCAAAGCAAGCGATATTGATTGCTTTATTCCTCACCAGGCGAATCAGCGAATCATCAAAGCCACAGTCGAGCGGGTCGGACTCAAGCCTGAGAGCGTCATTATTAATATTGATCGGTATGGAAATACGACCGCAGGGACTATTCCTCTGGCTATGCAAACCGCGCGGGAAGAGGGCCGCCTGAAGAAAGGCGATCTTGTGCTGCTCGCCTCAGTAGGCGCGGGATTCACGGTGGGCGCAACCTTATTGCGGTGGACGATTTAGGTTCCAGTTTCCCTCGATCGTTTTCATCTTCCTAAGTCGCCCCAACTTGTCATAGCGGTCCCTTGCTCCCCTTCAGCGGCGCGTTCGGGATGGCATCTCAACAGGTGCTTTTCACTCGGATATGTCATCCAATTGATGATGGATGTCAATGACCATCTCCATATCACCACTGGCGCACTGAAGAATTGGGTCATTGCACAGCTGCAAGACTCGATTGCAGTTGGTGTGCTCTGGTTTATCGGACTGCGTGTGTTGCACATCCCGCTATCTTTTTTGTGGGCTGGCTTAGCGGCGGTGCTGCAGTTCATTCCGCACCTTGGGCCAATTCTGGGCTTGCTTGGCCCGGTGGCTACGGCGGCAATTGCGTGGGGAGACTGGCAACATCCGCTTGGGGTTTTAGCTCTGTATGCAATTATTGTTGTGATTGATGGTTTTCTGCTGCAGCCGTTCATCATGCGCAGAACGGCCAAGGTCCCCATCTGGGCGTCGATTCTGGCGCCGATTGTTCTTGGAATCGTATGGCCATTCTGGGGGGTGTTCGTAGCGCCGCCTCTCCTGGCAGTGGTTTACGCGTACAAGGCGCATGTAGCTCGACCGGCGAGGTAACAATCTCGCGAGTTTTCCTTCAAGCGAACTATTTAGAATAATTACGAATGGCGTCTCATCACGAAGAAGAGGTCCTGGGCAAAGCGTATGACAGCCGGCTGATGAAGCGGCTGTTGCGCTACTTGCGTCCTTATCGGTGGCAAGTGGCGATTGCGCTGGTCGCGATCGTGCTGAAGGCGGTCGCGGACGTGCTCGGGCCGTTTCTGACCATGGTGGCGATCGACCGCTACCTGGCGCCGGTACACGAAAGACCGGCGTGGCTCACGAGTTGGCTGAGTCCGGACCCGCTGACCGGCATTGCTGAGATCGCGGCCGTCTACGTTGGCCTGACGATTTTTGCCTTCCTTCTGGAGTACTTGCAGACCTATTTCATGCAATGGGCCGGGCAGATGGTGATGTTCGATCTGCGCAGCGAAATCTTCCGGCATCTGCAGCGCATGCACATTGGTTTTTACGATAAAAATCCGGTTGGCCGGCTGGTCACGCGGGTAACAACCGACGTCGATGCGCTGAACGACATGTTCACCTCCGGGGTGGTCTCGATTTTTGAGGACATCTTTGTGCTCGCGGGAATTTTGGGCATCATGCTGTCGGTGAACTGGAAGCTGGCGCTGATTACGTTTTCTGTGCTTCCTTTCATCGGGTACGCAACCAAAATCTTTCGTGATCGGGTGCGTGACTCATATCGGCGCATTCGGGTGGCGATCGCACGCATCAATGCGCATCTGCAAGAGCACGTGAGTGGCATGGTGGTGCTGCAATTGTTCAATCGCGAGAGAAAGGCGTTCAAGACGTTCTCCGATGTAAACGCGCAACACATGGACGCCTACAAAGACGCCATCATGGCGCACGCGGTGTATTACCCGGTGGTTGAAATTCTTTCGTCGATTGCCACAGCGCTCGTCATTTGGTTCGGCGGAGGCGATGTGATTCGCAATTGGAGCGTCGGCGGACTGGCTGTAAGTTTCAGTTCGAAAACGTTGCTTACGTTTCACGTGGTGCGAAACGTGACTACACTCGGCGTTCTGGTTGCGTTCATGCAGTATGCGCAGCGATTCTTCCGGCCGATTCAGGACCTCAGCGAAAAATACAACATTTTGCAATCGGCGATGGCGGCCTCGGAACGTGTGTTCAAGCTGCTGGATACGCCGGCAGAGATCACTGAGGCCTCGACAACCAGAATCCCCGAGGGGCCGGGAAGGATCGAGTTTGATCACGTCTGGTTTGCGTATCGCATGGCTCCGGTCGAGGGAGTTAAGAAAGCGGGCGAGGGCGTCCGCGCCACACAGACAGGCGAACCGGATTGGGTGTTAAGAGATGTTAGTTTCACCATCGAACCTGGCGAAACGGTGGCTATTGTTGGACACACGGGCGCCGGAAAAACAACGATCATTTCCCTGCTGTTGCGCTTTTACGATGTTCAGCGGGGCGCGATTCGGATCGATGGAGTGGACGTAAAAGAAATGTCGATTGCCGAGCTGCGTAAGAGGTTCGGCGTGGTACTGCAAGATCCGTTTCTGTTTACGGGCACGATTGAAGGAAACATTCGGCTGGGAACGGATTGGATCAGCGATGAACACGTCCGCCAGGCGACAGAAGACGTGAATCTCGCTGATTTTATTCACTCGCTGCCGAACACATACAAAGAAGAGGTTCGCGAGCGGGGAACAACCCTCTCGACCGGCCAAAAACAGTTGGTTTCGTTTGCGCGGGCTCTGGCCCATGCGCCCAGAATTCTCATCCTTGACGAGGCGACCTCGAGCGTCGACACGGAGACTGAATTCAAAGTGCGCGACGCGCTCGGAAAAATGGTCGAGGGGCGAACATCGATTATCATCGCCCATCGGCTCTCAACCATTCAGCGCGCGGACAAGATCATCGTCATGCACAAGGCGCAGCTGCGCGAGATGGGAACGCACCAGCAACTACTCGCGAACCATGGAATCTATTACAAGCTCTATCAACTGCAATACAAAGATCAGGAGATTGCAGTCGCCACCGGGCCGCAGGTCACCGCCAATGCTGATGACTAAAGGCTCCGCCCAATCTCCGACAGAGATCTATTCGGAGATGCTCGCGGTAGCTGTCGCTGAGGCGCTCAAGGGACTGGCCGAAGGCGGGATCCCGATCGGAGCAGCGATCTTTCGCGCAGATGGAACGTTGGTCAGCTCCGGCCACAACCGCCGTGTGCAGGATGGCGATCCCTCGCTGCACGGCGAGACCGACGCCTTCCGCAACGCCGGCCGGCAACGCAGCTATCGCGACATGATCATGGTGACAACGCTCGCGCCGTGCTGGTATTGCAGTGGGCTCATCCGGCAATTCGGATTTCCGACCGTGGTGGTTGGCGAGAGCCGGAATTTTCAAGGCGGAACCGAGTGGCTTCGTTCAATTGGAGTGCAGGTGATCGATCTCGATTCACACGAGTGCGTTCAGATGATGGCCGACTACATCCGCGATCATCCTGACATTTGGAGCGAAGACATCGGGAAAGACTAAACCGCACAGTTCAAAGTTTGAATCGTGTACCGCCCTGAAGACGGGTGTGCGAAATCCTACTGTCGTTCCGGGCGCTGCACGAGCTGTTCCAGCAAGCCTTTCTCTTGGCCAGACAGGCTGGCGTAACGTCCGGAGCTGAGCTGCTGTTCGCGCACAGCCGGCGGCATCGCTCGGAGCGCCTGCACTACATTGCGAACCGCGGGACGAAGGTGTGATGGAGCTTGCAAGGTTTTTAAGTTCGTGAAGCTGTAATCGTGAGTACTGCTGCTCGCCGGTGCGGAATCGACCCCCCGCCTGTAATCTTCGGAACTGATCATTCTGTAATCGCTGCTCGAGTTCTCGAGGACGGTTGTGCTGGCGGGTCTGGCGGGAGCGCTCGGACGGCTCGGTCTTGAACTGTCGGGAGAGCCGTTTTGGCGATCGTCATTTTGGCGATCATCATTTCGACGATCATCATTTCGGCGATCATCCGAGCAGCGATCGGAGTAGCGGTAGTCGCAACGGTCGTCGCCTGAGGGCGGAGCGTAGTAGGGATACTGATCCGGATAGGGATAGTAGCTGGCATAGGAATTCCACCAGGGCCAGCCGTAATAATATGGATAGTCCCAAGCCCAGTACGGTCCGAATCCAAAACCGACGTTCAAACCCCATCCAAAACCCGGGTAGCCCCAAAACCGACGCCGGCCGAACCCTTCGCGGAAGCCGCCAAAACCCGGACCGCGGAACCCATTAAATGCACCGTTATGGAAACCGCCAAAAGCTCCGTTATGAAAACCTCCAAAATTTCCTCCACGGAAACCGCTGCCGTGAAATCCGCCGATACTTCCGCCGTGAAAACCTCCGAATCCAGCGTGACCACCACCGCGTTGCGCAACTGCGCTCTGCGGCATCGCAGAAAGAGCAACAGCGACTGAAAGTGCAAGAAGGGTTCTGAACAAGGCAGTTCGGTTCATGGCAGTTTCCTGTGACGTCAGGTTAGATGCACCCGGTCTGCGTTCCTGCTTACCCGAGGGCATCTGCTTTTGACATTCTGAAACGTATCGTCTCGGATTTTCAAGTGCGGGCCCGGCCAAGCCTCGCGAGGGCCATATTGGCCGCGTGATAACCGCACATCCCATGCACCCCTCCCCCGGGCGGAGTTGATGCCGAGCAAATATAAATGTTCGGGTCGGAAGTGGCATAGCGTCGCCAACTGGGGCGAAACAAGAATTGGCGAATGTCGGTGATTCCCCCTGCAACGTCGCCGCCTACGAGGTTTGAGTCCATGGCTTCGAGGTCCGTGGGACGGAACACGCGGCGCGCCAGTACACAGTCGCGAAATCCGGGAGCGAAGCGTTCGATTTGATTTTCGATTCTAGGAAGCATGTCGAAAGTTGAGCCGTTCGGAACGTGACAATAGGCCCATGCCGTGTGCTTCCCTTCTGGCGCGCGCGAAGGATCAAAAAGGCTTGGCTGCGTAAGCAGAATGAACGGGCGTTCGGTGGTTTCTCCATTTCTGGCGGCGCTTTCCGAAGCGGCAATTTCATCGAAGCTTCCGCCGAGGTGGACGGTGGCGGCGCGCTTGCAGTCAGTGGCTTTCCACGGAATCGGCTCGCTAAGCGCGTAGTCCACTTTGAATGCGCCTGGGCTGTACCGGTACCGGCGCAAGATTCTTTTATAGCTTTCACGAAGCCGGTCGCCGGCAATTTTCAATAGTTGGCGTGGAGTGACGTCGCAAAGAATTAAATCGCGGTCTGGCAGTTGGTTCACATTGTCGATTCTCGAAGAGGTCTTCACGCGTCCCCCGAGTTTCTCAAAATATCCGCAAAGCGCATTCGTGAGGGACTGCGCGCCGCCGCGAGCAATTGGCCATCCGACGGCATGTGCGGGGATTGCCATGAGCATCCCAAAGGCGCCACTCAACGTTTCATTGAGACTCAGAAACGAATGGCCAGCGATTCCGGCGAAAAGAGCGCGAGTTCTCTCACTGGTGAAGCGGCGCGCGATGGCCGTGGCCGGAAGCAAAGCGTTCAGCCCAAACTGCGCTAATAATAAAGGATGTCGCGGAATCGAAGGAACCGGGCGAAGGACCTCGCGAGCAAACTCCGGCCAGTGTTCAACGAAGGGCTGGAGGAGATCGGCCCAGGCTTTCCCATCTTCGCCGAGCGCGCGTTTCGCGTCGTCGAGATCGCGCTCGAGGACAACGGCCGTGCCATCATCGAGTGGATGCGCCAGTGGCGCCGGCGAGTGAACCCACTCAAGGCCGAAGTCGCGTAGGGGCAGTGAGGAAAAAAATGGCGATCCCGCGCCCAGCGGATAAACTGCCGATCCAAAATCGTGATGGAACCCGGGCAGCGTTAACTCGAGCGTTCTTACCGCACCACCGGGAACGTCTTCTGCTTCGCAAACCTCGACGTTGATACCGGCCTGAGCAAGCACAATTGCAGCAGACAAACCGTTAGGGCCGGACCCGATGATAGAAGCCACGAGACTCATAGGTGAACGGTCTTCAAGGAAGCGAAGTCCCGTCCCACCCTCTGGTAAACGGCGCGTCAAGAGCGGGGCAACCGGTTGAGCACGTTACTCGCGCGGCGGGACATTGGGCCATGCGATTACTTGGATGCTTCCATCCGCTTCTCGCTCCAATGTTGGCGCATATAGGCCGAGGAACTGACGACGCCACCACGCGCCGGTCGTGCGCTTTTCTGCCATCGACGTGAACCAGTATTGCCAGAGCACTGCCCGAACTTGCTTTGGCGGCTGCTGTGGAAAGGGATTTCCACCAAACAGCGCGAGCACGTCTTTGTCATTGGCGAGCAATCGCACCTCGGTGTTCGGCACAATCGGATATTCGCGCCACTGGCCAAGCGACGCGAACCATAGGTTCCAATCAAACCGGGGTTGATATGGCGCGTAGATCCCCGGAGATTCATTCAGCGCTTGAGGCTTGTAGCGAAACGGATAAGTTGTCCAGTTCGCGCCGTCCGACGAACCTTGAAATTCGATTTCATACCGTCCGCGAGTCATCACCGCAAATAATCCGTATTGATTTGCGATCCTGAAAGGCTCAAGTGCAGCCACTGGAGAGGTTGGCAGCGGAAAATTGCGCGCGAACATCCAGATGAGCTCCGCAGCCGTGACATAGAAAATCCAGGTTAGCATTACAGCGCTCGCGGCAAGCTTTATCGCGCTCCAGTGTTTGCCAACCTTCGCGCGTAAATTTTCGGTAGCCGCACCGGTCGGTTGCTCTGGGGTCAGCAAGCGCGGCGCGATATGGACGCGCCACTTCTCGGGCAGGACCTTCAGGATAAATTTGTCATCGAGCAGCAGCACTCCCATTGCGAGCACGATGTAATTCAGGAACGCATAATTCGCCGTGAGAATCACCATTGCCTGCCACGGCGTGACGATGAAAAACAAAACGATGCGCCAGCGGCGTGGAAGAAAAAGCATCCAGATCAGGCCGAGCTCCATGATGAGCGTCAGCGCTACGGCGGTTGCATGCACACCGTGCGGCAAGTGCTGCACATACCACCCGATCCATGTGGGAAGCGGGCCGTTCTGGTAGTACTGGTCCATCGCGGTAAAGTTTCGCCACTCGGGATCTCCGCTGAGCAATTTGACCGCCCCGGATTCGAAGTAGATGCGGAACCACTCCCATTGCAGAAGAAACAAGCTGGCACGCGAAGGCGGATGACTGGCGCCGAGTTTTGGTCGAATTCCGGGCGGAGCGAAGAATAGAGAGATAAAACCGGCTTCGAGCAGCATTCCGTCTGACTGGTAGCTGGAGAAATCCTGGGCTGCGCTAATGAAGGAAAGAAAACAGATGAAGCACACGAAGAGCGTTAGACGCGGCCATAAGTTAAGGACAACCAGGAGAGAGCTAACCAAGCCCGCCCAGCAGACAGCCATTAGCATCGCCGAACTGCTCGAAAACCAGAGCAGCGTCGGCGCATACCACAGGCGCTCCAAGTGGACCAGCGATTGGGCAACTTGCTGGAGGTAGCTTCCGGCGGGAAGAATTCCGGCGGGACCGATTAGTCCGCGGACTTGGAAGAGAACAGAAAGAAAAGCAGAGAAGTAAATGAGGCCGAGCGCGCGTAGAAACAACCAGCGCGGAACTAGACGGTCAGCGGCGCCTTGACGCGAATCAAATAGCCACCCGATCAGGGGCAGTGACTTCCCTGGCATGAAAGTCAATTATAGGAGGGACGGGGAGCGGGGCTTGGTGCAGTTGTGGGAGCAAGAGAAAACAGCCGCATCGTACGGAACTTGAGTAGGCAAAATACGCGAAAGCCTCTGCCGACACGCCCTTGCAAGTAAAAGATCGGCCCCCGATCATCTAGTTTGATTGCCAAAGTGATTGCAAGTAACGCTGGAAGTAAGATTAGTAGTCTTATAGCGCGCCCGACGATGTCGAACATTCGACTCAGCTTTACTTCCAATTTTCAGGTTCTTTCGGGGCTATAAAAAGCCGATTCGATTGCGTTCCATCCTTAATGGGTCAAAAAAACCTATGGAGTAGACTATTTTTCCGCTACAATCATCCCGGATCTCTGGTATGCCTTTCAGCTATCCCTCTGGGCTGTTGTCAAAGGGCGACTATGGTTTCGCGGACTTAGCCAGGAACCTGACGCAGAGATGTCCGCGTTTTTCGGGGAGGTGCACATGGTGCCGACAACTTTCGTCAAAAGGCATTCTGTTCCTGGTCTTCTCCCCGGCGCTACTGCTCGCGTTCCTACCATACTCAGACGCCCAGACGCTATTGCCGGTTTTATTTTCCGCGCGCATTGATACGCTCCTTCCTGGCGTTCCGGGCAGTTGTGCCGCTGCCGTTGATTTCAATGGCGATGGCAACCTTGACATCGTGACCTGTAGTGCCGGTATCTGGGTGCTCTTAGGTGACGGAGACGGAACCTTTCAACAGGCGGCGAGCTATGCCGACAGTACTTCTACTTTCATCTTTTCGGTGTTCGTCGCTGATTTTAATGGCGATGGCAAACCCGACATCTTGGCCGTCAATCAGGACAACACCGTGTCGGTTTATCTAAACAACGGGAATGGAACTTTCCAGCCAGAGATTCTCAGCCACGTCGCTTGGAACTCCAGGATAGTGGTAACCGTCGGTGATTTCAACGGGGATGGCAAAGCGGATCTTGTAGTGCCAGTGGCAGTTCCACAGGTAGGAAATTCCGCGCTTGTGATTCTTTTGGGGAACGGTGATGGCACTTTTCAATCGCCGATCCTTTCCACCAGTTACGCTACCACTCCAGCCTACCTTCAGGTCGCAGATTTTAATCACGACGGGAAGTTCGATGTCTTATGGGTGGGTGACACAGGTGCTTCGGTTTTCGTTTTCCTGGGGAATGGCGATGGTACAGTTCAGCAGCCACTGAACCCAATTAATCTTCCCGGGGCGATGGAATCGGTAGCCGTAGCCGATTTCAACAATGACGGAATCTCGGACATAGCAATCGCAACCAACATGTCGTCGGGTGAGGTTTTCCTTGGCAACGGCGACGGAACGTTCGGCGCGGGACTGCCGTTCCCAGGCGCAGGGGCACAGCTTTTGGTTGACGACTTTAACGGCGACGGAAAACTGGATCTAATCACCGGGGGTGTAGCAGTCTTCCTCGGAAATGGCGACGGAACCTTCCAACAAGCGGTAACTTCCTCGGTACCCTCCGCGAACTACTTCGCAGTCGGCGATTTCAACGGAGATGGCAAGTCCGATGTTGTCTTCATTGGTGTTCAAGATATCCTCACCGGGCAGGCGCCAGCTCTCGTGTCAGTCGCTCTGGGCAAGGGTGATGGCACTCTGATCGTCGACGACGACCTCTTCGTTTCATGCAATTGCTTGGATGCAACTCTTAACCGCGAAGCTTTGATCGCCGACCTGAACGGAGATGGAACGGGCGATCTCATCTACATGCAAGACTTTCCAGGTTACGGCACTCTGATTGGATCCGTCCTGGTAAATAGGAACGGGATGTTTCAATCGCCGCAAGTCACTTGGGCTAAATCATCGAATGGTGGTGCCCGTGGCGCAATCGGTGACCTCAATCACGACGGAAAGCCTGACCTTGTGGTAACCGCCGATTACGTGGGAGTGTTGCTCGGAAACGGTGATGGTACCTACCAAGCGCCGGTTTACTACGGCAGCGGTAAGTCAGTATACGTAGCCCTCGGTGATTTTAACGGAGACGGGAATCTGGACATCGTTACCGCAGACACCTCGTCTATTTCCTTGTCCTCCGGTAACGGTGATGGCACTTTTGGCTTTCCGACAAGTATCTCATCGCTGGCAACTTTTCTCGTAGTGGCCGATTTCAACAAGGATGGAAAGTTAGATCTCGCGACGAACGATGCTGTGCTTCTGGGCAATGGCGACGGAACATTTCAATCCCCTATAAGTACTCCGGTTGGAGGCATTGCGGCGGTCGGAGATTTTAATAATGACGGGATTCTGGACTTCGTTGCGCTGAATGGCTCAAACCAGGTGTCAATCATGTTCGGGAATGGGGATGGAAGGTTTCAGAGTCCGGAGAACTTCGTAATTGGTGGCACGGCCAGTTCGGTTGCGGTCTCCGATTTCAACAAAGATGGGAAGCTCGACATCGCGGTGCTCAACAGTGGTTTGGGCGATGTTGTGATCCTGTTGGGCAACGGCGATGGTACCTTCTCGCCACCCCGCTATTTTGGTGAAAGTTGGGGTTTTGGCCCAATTGTAGCTGGTGATCTGAACGGCGACGGTTTTCCAGATATAGTCGTCGCGGGGACAGCGATTCTGTTCAATCGGCCTCCAGGCGCTGACCCATTGCTTTCCACGAATGCTGTGAGGTTTGGAAACCAAGCCGTAGGCTCGCAGAGTGGGCCACAAGCAGTGACTCTTTCCAATTCTGGCCAGGCCCCGCTCAGCCTCGGCAGTGTGACTGTGACCGGCCCTCAGGCGGGGGATTTCTCTCAGTCCAATAATTGCGGTAGCGACGTGCCCCCGGGATTCTCTTGTAGCATTCAGGTTACATTTACCCCTCAAGCGGCTGGTCTGCGAAGTGCGATGCTCCAGATCGTGGATTCGGCATCCAGTTTGCAAACGATCGCGATCTCAGGTACTGGAGCATCAATGGGGCTCGCGATTGCTCCTGGGTCCTCTCGAACAGTTTCCGTTCCGGCTGGTCAGACCGCCCAATATACGCTGACTGTAGGTGGAGGTGGCATTAGCGGCGTTGCTATGTTGAGTTGCACGGGAGCGCCGGAAGGTGCTGCATGCTCCATCCCAGGCGGCATGAGCATAAGCATGAGCGGGACGCAAGTATCGCAATTTAACGTAAATATAACAACCGCGTCGCCCAATGCTTTGGCAACGCTGCCGAGGCGGCGGTACAAGCCATTACCTTGGCCGTGGTTTCTGGGTGTTGTTGGCTTCGTATTCTTGCCGTCCCTGTTTAATCGAAAGAAAAGATTTACCAAGGTGCGTCTACGAAGCTTACCGCTGCTTCTATCATTGTTTCTCTGCGCCTGCGGTGGCTCGGGCGGGACACAGTCAAATCCGAACGCCACCCCTCCAGGAACTTACCAGATTTCGGTGACCGCAACCTCAGGGTCGACCAGTCAGTCATTACTACTTACGTTGACGGTGCGGTAGTCGCATGCGCCTCGTGCTGCTGAGCGCTGACGTCCTAATCGAATATCGTATTGTCCAAACTGTGCTCGCCACACAACGCGTCATACCGATTGAGCGTTCATTAATGAAGTTATGTCACGCGCTCCAAAGCGTGAAACATGCTTTAGTAGACCGCGGTTGCTCAAACTTTGAGAAGTTCACCATGAACGGCTCCGCAGCCGTTCTGGCGACTGTCGAGAACTTGATTCGCTTTGCAGCACACCCCAATGCTGCCGCGCACCGTCGCGCATAGATTTAACCTTAATTCGCACAAGAAGGCTTGCTGTTCTTAGAGTCGTAATTTCGAATACCCACTGTTTGCATCGCAAGCTTCGCCACAAAAGCAGAGTTGTTAACCAAATAGCGTTTCCAGAGCCGAGAGGGATCCTGACACAATCGATGCAACCACTGAAGGCCGGCATCTTTCACCCACTGTGGTGAATCCTTAATTTTTCCGGTATGGAAGTCAAAAGCTGCCCCCACGCCAACCATTACGCGGCAGTTTAGGTCCGCAATATTGGCGGCCATGAACTGTTCTTGCTTCGGCGTGCTTAACCCTACCCAAATTACATCCGGACTGACCTCCTGCAACCTACGCTGGAGTTCGCTCTTCTCAGCTTGGTTGAGCGGCCGAAAAGGCGGACTTTCAGCGCCAACAATATTGAGACCGGGAGCCTTCTCGCCCATAGCAACTGCCAGTTGTTTAGCAACTCCAGGGTTTCCGCCGTAGAAAAAATGTCGATACCCTCTCGAAATCGATTGGCGACAGAACTCCAACATCAAATCGGGACCGAACACACGGCTCATCTGGCGGTACCCCTGCGAGCGTCCGATCCAAACAGCGGGCATGCCGTCCGGCACCACAAGCATAGCCGCTTCCAGTGCTCGACGGAACTGCAAATCGCGATGCGCCTCCATGATCCCATGCACGCCAGTAACGCAAACGTATCCTTTCTGCCCACGCTCTATGGATGAATTTAGAAGCTCAATAGCCCGAGGCACACTGACTGCGTGCACACCTACGCCTAACACGTTAGCGACCGGAACGCCCGGGGTAGGAGCTCCAACAGCCTGAATTACCACGTTCCGGTTACGTTCCCCTGCGAGTTCAGTCGGCGCTTTGCGCTGCATATGTGAGCGGAACACGACCTGCTTTCTTGAGTTCGCCCTCAATCCACCTATAAGTCACTTCAAGCCCGGCTTCGAGCGATATGGAAGGAGCCCAACCGAGGACCTGCGACAGACGGCTGTTGTCACTATTTCTGCCACGCACACCCTGCGGCTTCGATAAATCGTGCTTCTTGACTAAACGTTTCTGCGCAATTTCGGATATCAAATCGACTAACCCGTTGATCGAAATCAGCCGATCATTGCCCAGATTGAGCGGCTCGCGGTAATCCGAAGCCATCAGGCGCAACAAACCTTCCACACAGTCGTCAACATACATAAAAGATCGAGTCTGTTCGCCGTCCCCCCACACTTGAATATCTCCGCCATGTTTAGCCAGAGCCACTTTTCTGGAAATTGCGGCCGGCGCTTTCTCCTTACCACCCGCATAAGTGCCAAGCGGGCCGTAGACATTGTGGAACCGAACAATACGAGTCTCGAACTTATGGTCATGCCAATAATATCGGCATAGCTCCTCAGCAAAGAGCTTCTCCCATCCATAGCCTGGTTCGGGATCCGCAGGATAGGCATCCTCTTCGCGGAGGGGGGTAACGTCCGCCGTCTTTTGCTTATAACCCGCGTAAACGCAAGCCGACGACGAAAACAACAATCGTCCTACGCCATTCAGGCGGCTGGCCTCAAGCATCTGCGCATTGATCAAAATGTTATTTCGAGAGATATCGGCTAAAGAGGCAGTAATATAACCAATTCCACCCATATCAGCAGCGAGGTTGTACACTTGATCGATATTTCCGCGTGTGGCCTCGAGGCAGTTATCGTACTTACGAAGATCGAGCACGTCGAACTCGTCCGCACGTGATCCCTCATACTCCGGGAGCTTGATGTCTACCCCGCGCACCCAATAGTTGTCTGCTTTGAGTCGACTAACAAGATGGTGACCTATAAAACCACCAGCCCCCGTTACAAGCACACGTTTCATAATGGCCATTGAAGGTTTTCCTCTCAAGTAAGTAAGTTTGATTGTTAGGACTTGCCTTGATTTAGGAACTAGTACATCTGTCTCGGTAATTACGTGCTAGGCCCGCGACAATCCGTTGCGACAGCAATTTCCTGTGCGACAGAGATGGCCTCGACGATTGAAAACGTCGTACTCGTTGCCTCAACAATCTCCTCGAATGGGATCGGAGATTGTCCACCAGATAACATTGCCTCGACGGTCATTTCGAACTCTCGCCGATGGCCTTTGTCTTGATTCGACCTAAAAGTTGTTTTCTTCCGGTTACGCGCCAGTTCTAACGTCTCAAAATTGTGCAGCCTAGCGGTACCACCTTCACAAAATACTTCGAAATACTCCTTCTCGACGCTCGAATCGCCATTCGCAAGATATAACAGATTCGCGATTGAGCCATCCGCGAAAGTAAGAGTTACAGAAACATTATCGGAACTATAGGTACTGCCATTGGGGAGACAAATGGCCGACACTTTACTTGTCGGAACTCGCACAACGTGTCTGGCCCAGTCGATAAAGTGGCATAACTCGCCAATGATTCTCCCGCCCTCGCTCGGTTGTTGGACCCAGTGTTCGCGGGGAACGTATCCTGCGTTAACGCGAACATGAATCATCATTGGGTCCTGTCTCTCGCGAAAAAAACTGCATATTCGATCTGTAAAAGGTGCGAACCGCCGATTAAAACCAACCATCAAAAACGGCAAGGCACTCGAGGCCATCAGCTGGTCGTATGCTTGACAGATCTCTTCCAGTTGATCACGGTTAATTGCAAGCGGTTTTTCAACAAAGACTGCTTTTCCCGCGCGCAAAGCTGCAATCGCGTACTCCGCATGGGTCTGGTGTCGCGAAGCAATGAAAATGGCCCTTAGTTGCGGATTCACGAGAAGCTCGGCGGCGGTTTGGGCTCTTTCGAACTTGAAAGTGCGCCTAACCGATTCCGCTGAAACACCCGAGGCAGTAGCGATCGCCCCGAATCGAACACCGGCAGACTTAAGGCACGGGAATATTTGGCTTTGTGCGAAACCGCCACCACCTATGCAGCCAACGCTAAAAGGTCCTTTTGCCGGTACCCCCAAATCTCCGGAATTGACTCTTTTCTTATTGCTAACGTCAAGCTTTGTTGGATATTCCAAAATGGATGTGTATTGCTTTCCATTTCGAATCTCCTGATATGCCTGCGTAATATCGTCGATAGCAAAGCAGCTTTGTACCAGTTGCGAAACATCCACTGCTTCGGACGCGAGCAAATCGAGAAAAGCCTCCATATTCCGGCCTTCAGTCCAGCGAACGTAACCAACCGGATAATCATTGCCGACTTCTTCATAATTGTGATCATACCGACCGGGCCCATACGACCGTGACATAAGTAGGCTGAGTTCTTTGTGATACATGTGATTGCGCGAAACTCCCATGCCTACGTCGCCGACAATAACCACACGGCCTCGGTCGCGAAGAAGTTTGGCAGCCAATTCCAACGGCTCTGCTGAGTTCGTTGCAGCGGTCACGATCGCAGCATCAATTCCATAACGAGAAAATTCCCTAACCACCGAGTAAAGTCGGTCATCTTGCGAAGATAAGGACAAGTGCGCACCCAGCGACGCGGCTTGCTGAATCCTAGATTCGTCGACGTCGATGGCTATGACTCGGCAACCTGCAGCACGTGCTAATTTCATGGTGAGAACGCCCACCAGGCCTGCACCAATGACTGCGATGGTTTCGCCCATATTCACTTGAGCCTGACGCAAACCCTGCATCGCAATTGCGCCAATGGTAGTCAAAGAAGCGGACTTCAGCGAAACCGAAGAAGGAACCTTAGCGGCAAGGTTACGAGGGATCCAATTTAGAAGGCTATGATTTGCGTAACCGCTTCCACCACACGCTACCCGATCGCCTGGCTGAAATTCAGTAATTCCTTTACCTATTTCGATGACAATACCGGAACAGCTATACCCTAACGCCGAAAGACTCCCAAGCCGCGAGTGAACCTTGTCGTAGGCTGCTTTAAGTCCATAGGTACGCGCATAACTGAGGACGTCTTTCGCGAGCTCCGGGCGTTCTATGGCCCTCCTCACAATAGATTTATGCGAGTTGTCAATTGCCGCCCGCTCAGTCCCAGAGCTGATTGCTGAAAATGCAGTCCTGACCAATATGCCCCCGGGCCGTAGTTCGGGTTTCGGAACTGAATACACGCCAACATGGCCGCTGCGTAAATCTCTGAGTACAGATGGTATTGTCATTGTTCGGATTCTGATCCCTTTGATCGAGTTACATTCATAGTTAGTTTAGTTTGACGAACCCATAATGCTGCGTTGCGCGAGAACGTTGCCAATCAAAGCACCCACCTCCGCGGCGCGCACATCCCATGTACAGTCCCGCACAGCTGCCTGCCGCAAGACTCGATCGGCTTCGGTATCGCACTTCAGAGCATCTTCTACTTGTTCGATAAACTCATCGGCTGTGCGGTAGAAACGTATTCCAGGAGTATCACGATATTCGTACAAGGGTGCGATGAGTACGGGCTTACCGGTAGCCATATATTCACGTACCTTGATCGCACTGCCATAGCGCACAAATTCAGAGTCGAGTCTCCAGGGCAGCACAAAAATGTCGGCTTTACCTATGTACTTCGGTAGTTCTGAGTAAGGCTTTGATCCAAGGAAGTGCACGTTTGGACCTGATAGCTGAACGGAGTTTGACTTATGTCCAATAAAGACCCAGTGCCAACTAGGACGCCGCCTGGCGACCGCTTCGATCAGAGGAACATCCATCACATAGTCAATCCATCCAATGTAGGCCAAAATTGGACTGCCGATGCAGTCAATATCAGCTGCCGAGTTCACGCCCACTCGCGCAAAGTGATCGAAGTCGACGGCTTGTTCGAGGAAATAGCGATTGGGAACTGTAGATTCGTCAAATAGCTTTCGACCGGAATACATGACCACATCAGCTGCTATCTTCAGCCGCGCGTCCAGAAGGCGCACGACTTCGCGTGACAATGCATTGTCTTCCATTGCATCGAACTTATCAGATACTTGGTACAGCAAAACCTTTGCTCCCAACCTTTCGGCTACATCAGCCGCAGATGGCATTGCGACCCATATAATGGGTTCCCGAATGCGCAGAAAGAGCATTGCCAACCGAATTTGCAGAAGCAGGATGATCCGATTCATTGCCCGCACAACGCTGTTTCCGAAAAAAGGAATTATGACGGGAGTCATTACATAGAGTCCCTCTGGTGCTTTCTTGAGCCAGCGTAAACAGCTCTTCAACTTTCGTCGGATCTTGAGCAAAAAATCCGGATGTGAAACGGAGGGCAACCCGAGCGACAGGGAGTTTATAAACAGCACTCGGTTATCTTCAGCTAATCGCCGCAAAATGTGGTTCTTAGAGTGTGGGTGGTGATACCACCAGTCCTCCCCCCCAAAGCACACAATACTTTCATTTACTAGGCCATATTTCATGCCTGTACGCCCTTGAGACCCGGCACAACGAGTAAAGTATCAATTTCAATCGTGTCCTGAAATGTACCGCTGACAATAATAACGGTGGATTCGGTAAGCAAGCCGTATGCGGAAGAGCTTCTCGTAGGATGAGAGGACATTACAACGTCGTGCTGCGCACCACAGGCAAGTTTACATTCGCTTCTCCCATCACTGATATGGCAAGAAACTTCTTTACCGGCGTTGCGGGTCACTTCAATATGCCAACTTTGGTGTAAGTAGAACCGCATTTCAAAGTTATGATGGCCGGCACCACTCAACATATCCTTGATCTTTAGAACGGCAAAAGCCCCCAGCTCAACAGTTCGCTTGTGAAGAATTCCAAGCCTTCGGTAGCCATCGTGAGAAGCAGACATTTTAATCAACCCATCTGCCTCCACTATGTCAATGGGTGTTGGTTTAGCATCATTGTTAATAGTGAAAACACCGGCAGGAGAGGTGGAAAAACGGTTTTGCTCTTCGCCGTCGAGCTGGATTGAGTTGTGCGCTGCGGTAGAACGAAACTGGTTACGGATTCTAATATCCCTTGTGTAGCACCCAGTTCCGGGGTCGATGAAGAGCGGTTTTCCCGATAAACTTACGAGCAGGCTAAGCTTATCGTTATGTGTGTGACTGCCCTTGCCTCTTATGGCGTTAGGCATCGCTAAAAATATCACTTTCAATACATCGTGCGATGCTATCGCAATGCCCGACTCACCATAAAGAGTGTGTCTGCTTGCGGGTCCGGTGGCTAATCCAGCTTGAGACATTTTCTGAAAAATTCGCTGATCAGCGCAATGTCCGCCCCTTCTGTTTTGTTTGTCACTCTCATCAAAGAGTGCTTCACCAATAGCCAGCTGCGAGGAGATGCCGAGTGAATGTCGCTTTTCGTGATTGATGACCAGCATTTGCTCTAAATCGTCCGAGAGCAATTCGACCCGGCCATCATCGCAGTCGCCAATATGAGGTATCCTACCGTTGTGGTCTGACACTCCGGCGAGCAATTGGTACATTCTTCGCAATCGGTCCCAAAATTCCCTTCGCATGGGCATATGCTGCCGCCGCATCACAATGAATGCAGTGGTAAACATCTGCAGCGTCAACAGATGGTAACCCAGTGAAGCTTCGTAGTTTCCACCGTCTTTGTAGACTTGAACCAGCATCTCTCGCTGTATGAGGGAGCAGTATTTGCGCCGTCGTTTTGCCATCCCAGGTCCCTGAAGAAATGATGCGAGACAGAAGAGGCCTACGATGTTGCTCAGGTAGTGATTTCCGCGAGCGATATACGAAAATTCATTGTGCGCCTCGATAAAGACTAAATGTTCCCAAAGCGATGTTGTAAGCTTTCGTCCCCAGGCGTCCGCCATCGGCTGCGGGCTTATCAAATCCAGAAGCAAACAGATACTAATTGCGCGGAGCGCAGCCTCCATTGCAATGACCCAGTTCACTCCGTATCCGACTGGATTATTTTCAATCCAGTGCTCGGTGAGCTCCTTCGCAGCGCATCTGTAACGATCATCTCCGGTGGCTTTCCATGCCTTTCCTAGGACCGGCAGAAATTGCAGTCGGGAAAGGTCCCAAGGCGTCTTTACGTCTGAGCCATCATGCCGAATGATCGAGATCCTTTCTGAGCGAATTTTCGGCCAATCACTTCCCGATACAAAGTCGAGGTTCCATGGGGGGGGAAATCCCAACACTGCCGGATCATTAGCAAAGGTCGGAAACTCACCGCGGCATATCGCGTCTGCATAGTGACAAGTGGCTCTGTGTCGTATCCCTGCCACCTCTTCCGAATAAAGCTGATAGTACCCCAAACTTCGATAACGAACTGGGCATGCAACACGTAGCCGATTAGGGAGGCGCGCCTGTTGCCACCTCTTGCGTGCACGCCATAGTGCTTCCTGGGCGAGAGTTACCGGCGATTCTCGTCGCAGAACAGGTAAATTCATAGGAGCGTAAGCCCGCGCGGGCATTTGAGGGCTGATCGTCCCTTCATCCAGCGAGCACGGCAGTGGTGGATTCCCCACATCGGATGTATTCCTTCCACCACAGAGCAAGATTCAATAAGCACCAAGCCCGCGGCCCGTCACGTTGATCCAGCAGTCGCATTACTGACTTACGGTCAAGGATGTCTGTTTGATCGCAAAATGCATTTAGTTCCACGCGAGCGAATTGGCCGAGTCGATCCAAAAACCACTCATATACCGGAACACCAAACCCCTGTTTCTTGCGGTCGATCAGCTCGTCCGGTATGAGACCGCGGACCGCTTTTTTCAGAATGTGCTTCAGTGTTCCGCTCCTTGTTTTAACACTTTCAGGGATCATCATTGCCAACTCCACAAACTTGTGATCGAGAAAAGGTACTCGCGCTTCGAGACTTACTCCCATACTCATCTTATCCACCCGCATCAGCAGTAACTCCGGAAGTCGCATCTTCAAATCTAAGTAGGTCATCCACTGCAGCGGGGACTTTTCCCATGCATTTTCTTGAAAATTCGAATGAATAGGAGCAATAGCATCCCAGGAAGTTAGTCCCTTAAATACCTGCCTTAATCGTGGGGACAAAAGGTGCGCCTTTTGCATTTCGCTGAATGCTTCTGCACCTCCCCAAAACACCGGCAAGCCCTCGCTGTTTCTTCTCAACCATTCGTATTCCGATCGATATTCATAACCGATTCGGCGAATACCAGCCAGAGCTAATTGCTTAAGAACGCGAGGAAATGGCAAGTCACCGCAACGCTGAAGACGCAATCGGGTCTTCCATGAGGGATAGCCACAAAATAGCTCATCTGAGCCCTCGCCCACTTGGCAAACCGTAACACCACTCTCACGTGCCAATTTTGCAACATAATATAAGGGCACACATACCGGATCCGCGATCGGCTCGTCTTGAAGGTGAACCATATCGGGCAGAAAGTCGAGGAGGTCTTGCTGTGTTAACAACCGTTCGCGATATTCAGCTCCAGCCGTTGTTGCCATTCGCCGAGCATAATGAAGTTCGTTTCGATAAGAATCGTATTGGCCGTCATATCCAATGCTGAAACACCTAACCGGACTCGTTTCTCCTTCCGAGAATAACGCAGTATTTACACTTGAATCGATCCCTCCCGAAAGAAATACGCCGACAGGCACATCACTGATTTTTCGAAGTCGAACCGCAATTCTTAGCTCATTTACTATTCTTTCTGCAATCTCCTTTTCAGGAACATTCACTAGCGGTTGCGGGTTGTCGAAAACGTCCCAGTAACGCGAGTGCAGCACGCTGCCGTCATCTCGAATTCTGAGCCATGTCCCACACGGCAGCTTGTTAATACCTCTAAATAAGGTCGAAGGAGCCGGGGTAGTCAAAAATGATAGAAAGTGGTATAGAGCCTCTTCATCAATTTCGCGCTGCTGTTGGGAATCTTCAAGCAATGCTTTGATCTCTGAAGCGAAGGTTATTCGACCGTGGTGGACGGAATAGTACAATGGCTTAATTCCCATGCGATCGCGAATTAACCACAGCTCGCGACGACGCTCGTCCCAAAGTCCAATTGCAAACATGCCACGGAAGCGGTGAATACAGTCGATACCCCATTGTTCGAATGCGTGGAGGATGACTTCCGTATCTGAGTGGTCGGTGCGCCAACGGTGGCCTCCGATCTGATTCAGCTCCTGGCGAATTTCTGAGTGATTGTAGATTTCACCGTTGAATACAACCCACAGTGTTCCGTCCTCATTGCACATGGGTTGCGATGCAGAGGAGGCGAGGTCAATGATGGAAAGCCGGCGGTGGCCTATACCGACACGGTGATTGGGACCGATCCACACACCTGCACCATCCGGGCCGCGGTGCTCCATAGTTGCAATCATTCGCTCAATATCTTCCCATGCAACCTGATGGGAACTATTATTAAAGCTAAGTACCCCAGCTATGCCACACATAGATATTTATTGAAGATCTTCTTCGTGTATTCGGCGCAAGGCAAAATACCAGGAACTGGCACATACGAGCGGTAGTCTGTCAGAAATCCTCACATTCCACTCAATAAACTTATTCCAACGCGCAATGCTATAACAGATCAACGGACCGCACAGAAATGCCCCTGCAGACGCTCTGACAATATTAAGTGAGCAGTCAGCAAAAAGTCTCTTTAAGACTCGTAACCGAAAAAACTGCACGTGCCCGCAGTCGGAGTTATCCGTCGCAGCAACTTCGGTTCGAGCATGGTTCGCAGAACTTTTTCGCAGCAGCCGTTTAGCAATTCCAATCCCGACCGTCATTAGGCGCTCGAGGTAAAGTTTGTGGTAAAGCCAATTATCGATTTCGAATTCGCCGTAGCCGTTCGGAACTGTAACCACAACTATTCCATTTCGCTTTAAGTGAATCATACTGCTCAAAAGAAGCGATTTGGGATCTGATACATGCTCAAGTACTTCCGAAAGAATGACTACATCGAACAGACCCTCTTGAATTTCCCTAACGTTCTTAAGCAGAAAGCGCGCGTTTGGCATACGTTCGGCGAGAACTCGCGCGTGCTCGATGGACGGAAGATGTAAGTCTATGCCTACAACTTGATAACCCTCCCGCGCCAGAGGCATCGCCACAAACGAACCGTTCCCACAACCGACATCAAGCACCCTAAGGCGCTCCGGAGGCAGGCTTACAAAATGAGTGCGAATCAGTTCTCGGACAAAACGAAAGCGTTTCGCATATCCCCAAGGATTTTCTTCGAAGTACTCTCTCGCTAACATAGAACCAAACGTCGCCTCACTATCGCAATCGGACCACACAGAGCGGTCATCGGCGTGCGATTCCCCAGTTTTTGTATGACTGCTAACATTCATGGCAATACTTCCACCTCCTTCTCGCACGCCACACTTCGGATGATGAGGAGTATAAAAACGCACGCCAGCAAATAAGATACCGACGACACAACCGAAGCCCCCGAAATCCCGTAGTGAGGAATAGCCCACAAATCAATACCGATGTTGAAACAACAACAGAGGCCCCACACTAAGACCACACTTTTCGGGTAGCCTATACTGTTCAGAAACTGTACGGCAACGGAATTTACACCCAAGAACAACATCCCTGGCATTAGGAGAACAAAAGCGGAAGCCGCCGGCAGGAAAGCAGCGCCAAAAAGGACGCGTACCGCTGGACGCGCAACCAGAGAAGCAATGAGCAGCAATGGAACCAGCAGGCCCGCAGTCATCCACGTGGTTTTTTGAGTCAGTGCAAGCTTCTCTTGAACATCTTGCATCGCCGACAACTTTGGAAAAAGTAGAGTTCCAATTACAACAGCTATGACCGAAACATAATCAGCCATCGAAGAAGCTACTGAGTAATAACCCGCCTGTTCAAGACCAAGCATGTGCTGGACCATAAATAGGTCAGCCCGAAGCACAAGAAATGCAAACAAAGCAGCCAGATAAGCTTTTAGTGCATATCTAATACTTCCGCGAAAAAGCACGCAGGATACCTTAAATCCAAGAACGCTGACCGACTGCAATCTGAATAAAGTCCATACAGAAGTTACCAACAAGCCGGCTACGGTGGCAGAGAAAAGCGACACAGTGGTAGCGGCCTTAGCGATAGCTAAGGCCAAAATAACAACCAATGGAAGAGATTTATTGACAATTTCCAATAGGTTATAGCCGCGCACATCGTGCATTCCTAACATTAGATTTTGCAAAAGTAGATATGCCAGGCCAAACGGAATCCACATTAGGGTCAGCACCAGCAGCACCCCATGTAGAGCAATCAATCTGGAGAACTGATGCAAGCAAAGGCCCAATATGAATGAGATCAATGTGCCGACGCCGAAACTTAGAATGAGGCTATTGCCAACCAGTGCAGGTAAGGATTGCGGCTCGCGCGCTACATAGTAAACGTTCGCGGTGTGCAACCCCATGTTCCCGAATTGCACACCCAGTATCCCGGTCACAGCAGCGATTGCATACAGCCCTCGTCCGGTGGGACCAAGTGTACGTGAGACGACTACACTTGTTATCAGCCCCAGGCCGATCAGGAAAATTCGCGTGGCATAGGTCTCCACAATTTTGTGGCTGAAATCGGAATCAATGAGTGCGCGCCACAAGTGTGCCGCCCGCAATCGAGGTGTTTTGACCTCGATTGCGGGCGCAAATGGTGCTTCGCTCGATGCGGGTCCCGCTCGGTTCACGTGAATACTTGTGTCTCTGACCTTGTGGTTTCGCCTACGGTTTTATGCCTTTGGCGACCAGGAACCAGCCAAACAGCGGAGCCAAGCTCTCGAAAGGCTTACACTGATACTTGGTGATCTCAAGTTTTGCTGGTGCAAATAATCGTCGCAGCGATCGCCCGGTGTACAAATCTATATGGACCGGATCGCGGCTGTTTTCTACCCAGAGTTTCCAGTCTTTTCCGTACCTCAGTATTGTCCAAAGAGAAAAATACGAACATAACGAATAGACTTGCACATTGAACCCCCCGCCGGGTCGGAGTGCCCGAAAAATCTCGTTCACGATTGTGCGGGGCTCATCGCTATGGTGAAGCACGCCATGTGAATAGATGTAATCGAAATGACAGTCTGGAAACGGGAGCTTTCTCGCGTCCGCCTCTGTAACGCGCGCCAGATTTCCCACTCGTTGGCGTGCTAACTCAAGGTGAGCTGGTGTGATATCCACGCCGGTGGCGTCGGCCCCATGTTTCGCGAACTGCAGCAGATCACAACCTGTGCCACAGCCGATCTCCAACACGCGCTCGCCACGATGTTGGTGAAATTCGGCGGCCTGGGGCAACCAAGGGTAAGTTCCATATCTTTCTTCTTCAGAAATGTAGAGCGGTGTCTTGTCCCAATGTTCGATTGCAAGTTGAGCAGCAGAAGTCATCATATTTTTTTCCAAATCTCCAACGGGTGTGCGGGCACTTCCATTCGCAGCCACAACCGGCATGCAAAACTCATTCAGTTTGTCTCGGAGACTATGCAAAAACAACTAAGCCGAACGGCTCAGCGACCGGTTTCCACGTATTCGGAACCGTTGCAGTACAGTTCGCAATGAGTCACTCCACCAGAAACACATTTCTTGCCGGATCCACAAGGTTCACTGCAATCTTTGGCCACAGCATGCGAACCTTCATTGATCGACGCGCACTTTCTTAGACTCCGAATGCGGGCCATCGGCGGCGAAAGATACGATTGCACCATAATCTTGTCGTACACCGAAGTAGAACTATATTCATAATCGGCCAGGGAAGCGCCAGAAATCGTTCGGGCATTCACGGTATCTCTTATAATCTTGCTGAATCCTCTGTTGTAGACGGTGTGAATGTTGATGCCGTATACCAGTCCGGGCGCACTCTCGCTTATGTTAACCAGGTCCGTGCCGCCGGCGCCCGCGGCAGAAATGCCGCTAATCATCACATCGTGACAGTCTCGGATCTTGATTCCAATCGCATTCGTCGATGTGCTGGGTTCCAGATAGGTGCCTATAATGGTGATGCCATATGGGGCGTTGGCCGAAGCTTGTCCTGAGCCCTCGCAATCGATCATCGCCCGATCCCGCCCAGCATGCACATACTGGCCGCCGTTGATTCGGATGGCGCTTGGCGCGCCTGCTGGATTTGCCTGAATCAACAACGGTACGCAATTGGCCAGGCCATAGCAGTTTGAGACAACGTTGTCGAGGTCATAGGACGAGGAAAATACCCCCGAAGTGTTCTCTATCTTGATCTGTGCCGTCGGAAAAGCTCCGATCTGCGTATCTCGCATGAATGTATTAGAGGCAAGAGATGTCCAATGCACCACCGCACCGCTAATTTTTCCTGTGTTACCCCCCGGATCGAAAAATTCGCAGCCTTCTATACTCGCAGTCTGCTGTTGACCATCTGTGGTGGCATTAACCACGAGGTCGTCGATACTCGCCGCGGGGCCCATGACGATTTCAGGTACGCCCTGTGTATCTCGCACTTGAGTTGGTCCTTGATCACATTTCAACATTGCACCTTTGTGCAAGCGAATCGCTGGTCCATTGCCAACATTGATAATGACCTGCCCGCCGCGCTGGATGTATAGCACAGCAGGGACACCATTTACATTCCCCACGTCGAGGGTTCTGGTGAGGACTAGTTTGGAGCCTGGCGGAACAATAGCGTAGCCGCCAGTTGCATTGAGCGACCCTATGCAAGAATTTAGAGAAGGAAACAGGCTGCAATAAACGGAATTGTAAATATTTACAACTTGCGGGGTTGGCGGGGGCACCTTTTGCTGTGCGGATACGGCTAGTGCGAGCGCGGCTATCGCCAGAAACGACTGACTTGCAAGTCGCATTTGGCTCCTCAGTTACGTTCTCAAATTGCGAGTACCTAGATGATTGGACACGTAAGCCGGTTGCCTGCATGTGATTATGTTGTGTTCTGTTTTGACAGCTCATCTACTTGGTTGATACTCCAGCCGAAAACTCTTTCTGGTCAGGCCGTCTTTGGGTCGAGGAGCTGGGTCTGCTCCGTGGGCGCCGGCGTCCATCCAATCCGAGCCAAGACTCGCTCGGCATTCTGCTGCCATGTGTATTCCGCAATGACGCTGGCGCGGGCATTTTTGCCCAGTTCTTGACGCAGGCTGAGACTTTGGGCCAGGAGAACAATTGCAGAGGCAAGTTCGTTCACATTTCCTGGCTCAACCAGCCATGCATTTTCCTGATGAGTGAGAACCTGCGCGAGTTGGTCAAGATTGCTGGCAATAATTCCCTTCCCCATTGCCATATATTCGAAGATCTTTGTCGGCGATCCAAAAAATGGCTGCCCGTCAGGCATCGGTACGTGGGGAGAAACCAAGACATCGGCGGCGTCGAGATAAGCCGGAATGCGCGAATGAGGAACCACTCCGGTGAAGAAAACCTGACCGCCGATGAAGGCTTTCAACTCGTCCATCATCTCGGCTCGCAACAACCCGTCTCCCATCAGGAGAAACCGAAGTTTGCCGACGATGTCTTCCTTTGCAGCCTGGTCCAATAATTGTCGGATCGCTTGTCCCAGAACCTTAGTGCCATGCCAGTAGTGGAATGTACCGACAAAGCCAACGACGAGATCTGACGCTCCGATTCCAAACTTCGCCCTTATTTCGTCACCGCCAGAGTCGGGGCGAAAAACTGTAGGATCAACGCCATTTGGGTTCACCAGAATCCGTTCCTCGGAAACTCCCCGCCGAAGCAACTCTTGCTTCAAAGGGTCCGAGACAACCACGATCAAGTCTGCGCGCGAAATAGAAATCTCTTCACACAGGCGAAGCCAGCTGCTGAACCTCGCGGGATCCCAATGGTCCGCCATCCAAGCTTCCGAACCGTTATATTCCAGTATGAATGGAAGCTTCAGCAACTTTGACAGCAGCGCACCTGCGAACACGAAGCGCCCATGGCGCTGATACAAAGCCCCAGCTCGGTGGCCGCGCAACACTTTGCGAACAGCCATTGCAAAGCGAACGTTGTACGACAAAAGCTTCGATTCGTGAAAAAGAAAGAATTTCCGTTTAGCCGATATTAAGTGCAGGGGAACTTCGAGCGGCAGAGGCTTGCCAGAGAAAACTTCAAAGCGAACATTAGCGCCAGCAAGCCCGCTCAGGAAGCCTTTCACGTGACTGAGCGCCCCGCCGGCAATTGACGCATCCAGCGGGTACGGATAGAGATACGCCAACTGAGGGTCTGCATCCAGGTCGAATTGCAAACAGCTTTTTGATTTTGAGTTTCTGTCCCGAAGCACAGGTAAAAGACACCCCGCAACCGCAAAAACAAAAAAGTCAAATAAGGCGCTGGCAAAAGCTTGCGGCAGGGCACGAATTAATGTCCACCGGCTACTCGTGATCACTCGTCCCGTCGAATCGGCGAGAACTGTGTGTTTGCAGCGATGCAAAACCGAGGTCCACAAGGCAATTTGCGGCTCCTGTAACTCGTCCAAGGATTGATGATAGAAAACAAGTGCCTTCCCCCTCAGCCGCCTGAAAGCTTTGATCTGGCCGCGCCATCCGCGTTCGCGCAGCTCTCGCTTCGAAAGCAGAATGCATTCGCAATCCGGGTATTGCACCCTGGAGAAATTTTCCGCACCTCGCGCCTCTCCGGATAGAGTTAGCACAAAGACCTCACGTCTTTGCATAACCTTAGGAGGCTTGCCGCCCGATTTTAAAGTCCCAGTCACGACTTAGGCTTTTACCGTCGAAAGTCATCCAAGGCTGCAGATTGCCCTTAATAACCACCCCACAGAACTTGTTTCCCTGTTTGCGGATGGGTCCCCAGAGATTGAGACACCACTGTGCGCCCCGTATCGCTCTAAGGAAGTTACCTGGGCCGACTATTCGGGTGATGGCACCAATGCGGGTTTCACGGCGGAGCTTCAGACCTTCCTCATTGACGATAAAATCCCAATACTGATATCCAATACTGGTTAGTCTCCTCTCCGGATTTGCGCAGTTTGCCGTTTTCTCGAGCTCCCTCGGCGTCCAGCGATATGTGTAATTTGGAATCGCAGTTCCCATTACCCCGCCGCCTGAATAATTAAGCGATGCAACAACACCTGTCTCATACTGGAATGATAGATTCAGCCGGACTAACATTCTGACAAAGGCAGAGTCGTTCGGATCAAAAAAAATGACACAGCGCCGAGCAACGCGCATCATCTCTCGCAGTGCTTTGTGTGGAGTGTAGCAATGATGAAGTACATCGTGAGCAAACACCACGTCGAACGAATTGTCTTCCAATTGCAAATCTTCCACATTAAGGAGAGTTCCTTTGTCTTGACGATCCGTGCGTGCGAGAGCAGCACTGGTCATATTGGACAAGGTGTAATTTTTCATGCCCACTGTGTCGAGAAGAACAATATCGATATTCCCCCCACCAATAACCAGGATTGATTCGTCATTCCTAATGCCGGCAGTTCTGATCGCTTCTTTCAACATTCGAACAAGCGTGTTTTTTGATCGAGTTGTTTTCCAGTAATTTTGGGCCTGCTCCGCGATGGATGTCGAGCTACTTACGGCTGTCATCTGTGCTTCTCCTCCGGTTCCAAGCTGTGGCTTTATTTCAAATTGGCAGAGCAGTTTTGCTCATTTGGTGCGTAAGAGGGCGGCCCGGTACCGTGCTTGCAAACTTATACAACACGGCGAGGACAAACATATACCACAGATTTGAGTCCTGGAAATAGACGATGGTCAGAGCCATGCCATTGATCCAAAAGGCCAGAAAGATAAATAAAAAAGTCTTCCAAACGAGCTTCGATTCCTGCGTACCCAAGTGGCATATTTTTCGAAATGCCGAGAATAAGAACACCTGAGATGCGACAAATGGCAACAAACCTAATATTCCTGTCTCAGCTAGCACAGCTCCCAAATTGTTGTGAGGGTAATCCAGGGCCTCTTCATTGTCGTAGTAAGTGAGGGCAGTCTTCTCGGCCACAGGGTGGAAGTTGTTAAGTCCAACTCCATTGAGAGGATGCGATAGAAACATGTCAAACGTCTGCTTCTCTTGCGCTAAACGAGCGTAAAACGTGATCGGGTCGGCACGCTCAGTAAAGACAGCCGGTAACGCAAAAGCCAAAAGAGCGACAAGCAATCCGGAGCCGAACATTAAAGCGATCCTCAGGCCTCTGCGCCAGCCACGCTGACAGAAAGCGTCAATTATGAGAATTAAAAGGAAACTGGCCAGTACGGATTTAAACAAAGGCATCAGGCTTTGCGCTATCGCGGCTGCGATGGCAATGTGATGCAACAAACTCTGCCAGGCAGGAATCCGATCCGAAAGTGCTTGCCTCAGGAAGCTCAGGAAGAACAGGCTCACGACTCCGACCATAGCGAATGAATTAACTGTCGAAAAGGGGCCATTCGGGCGAATAAAAATTTGCGCGGCCAGATCGTCGGGCGCGGAAGCATAGTCTCCCGCGACGATCACACCTCCTTCTGGCAAAGGCAGGAGATCGCGCTGCAGGAACACCTCCGCGACCCCAATACCTGCAACATAGATGGTCATAATCGAGGCGACAATATGCAACGCCGGCAGGTAACGACGAATATCGACGTACCGGATTATGTACCATGCGAGTATGGCAGGAAGAAGGAACGCATCCATCCACATGCGAAATGTTCCAAGTAGCGTAATCGAGCGTGGTATTGTGGCCGCAGAGAATGCTAGAAAGATTGCCCAAGCTAATCCGGCGCGGTTCAATTCTGAAGGTATTTGCCACGCCTGTTGGTGTTCTGAAAAAGCCAACGCTCCTAATAGCAAGACAATAAGTACTCGGTCTAACGTAATTAACGAATGCTCTTTGGGAAACGAGAACCAGTAATACCCTAGCGGAAACGTGGCTACCCAGCCTACAACAAGTAAGTGTTTACGTCCAGTAAGGACAATCGTAACAACGGCAAGAAACACACCTGTCGCAATAATCGTCAGTCCAGCGATGCCCAACGACTTTAAAGGTAGACAGAGAACTGCAATTTCGGCGGCAGCAATTAACCAAAGTGCTGCGCTGCTTTGGTGGTGGCTGCGTTTGTCGTAACCGACTGTAGCGGACTGATTCATTCGGACGTCTTCCGAAGGACCTAAGCAGATGCGGATGAGGCGCGGTCGCTCTCGGAGTTGGACTTATTTCTTGGGAACAAGCGAGCTATAGGTGAAGGCACATGCTGCAACAAAAGGGCCAAGTCGTTTCTCATTCCTTCTCTGATTTCAATGATCAGGACGTTCAGCGGGTGGGATAAGCTTAACGAACGCATTCGCGCTGACAACAACACCGAAGCCGATGATAGAAAAGCAGCCAGCAAACCTCCGATAATCGTTATCAATCGTCGCTTAGGGCTAGACTTCGTTTCCGGCAGCTTAGCCTCATCGAGTACTTTGATTGTAGGTAACTCCTTGGCCTCTTCGATCTTCGCGAGTTCATATTGTTTTGTCAAAATCTCAAATACTGTCTCCTGGATTTTGGCTCTACGGTAGAGGTCATAATACTTCACTCCCAAACTCGGCAGTTCGGCAATAGACGGCCCATATTCGTCAGCGGCATGCTGATCACCCGGTGCAGTTCCTTTCAATTCTGCGAGTTTCTTTTTCAGCTCCGAAATGCGAGCTTGAAGAGACCGCACGCGGAAGTTGTTGGGCGCGTAAATCTGCTCAAGTCCACTAAGTTCAGATTCAGCTGCAATCAGTTCACCCGTCAAAGAAGCAGTACCTGCGACCATTGCTTTTCCTTGCTCCTGAACGTCTAACGTTAGATTTTTACTGGAAAAAGCACTAAGGTCGGCAGCAGCCTGGTCCAAGTCTTCCTTAGCCGTCTTAAGTCGATCTTCAATGAAGACTCTCTCTCGGTGAGCAGCAGAAGTGTTCAGCTGTACCGTCAAGCGATTTAGCTCGTCGATATAAGCGTTGGCCATATCTGTTGCGCGCTGCTTCGACCGGTCGGTGATACTGATACTAATGATGCCGCTCTTTCGGTCCTCATTGACATCAGTATTTTCAGCCAAACGTTCGCGCGCGTCCTTTTGATACTTCAGGCCATATACCCGACGCAAATTGAAATGATTAATGAGTGCGTCCTGGACTGTACTGCTCCGGAGAATACCGGTATACAGCGCTCCCGATGTCTTGATGCCCATGGCATCCGACACAATGCCGCCAACTAAGGAGCCTGCATTGGATTCTCCAGCTGCGGCGAGCATTGCGGCAAGCCCTCCCAAGCCCTGTCTCTCCGGTGGCATAATGCGAGTTGTGGCCTCATAGCGGGCCGGGATAATGAATGAAATAATTGCGGCTACAACTAAACCTATTCCGAATGCCTTCAAGATGAACCGCCGCTCACGCCACAAAGTTAGGAGCGAGTCGACAATCACACTCGGTTCTTCTTCACCGACTAGGCCCGGGCCATCGCCATTCTCTGAAGGTAGAGAATATATCTCCGGGCAATCTTTCAATAGCTCTGAGTGGATCTTAGGATTCACAAAGGCCTCTTACGCTATGATTCTGTAGACGCTTCAAATCCCCCTCATCGCAAAAATCGAGGTATGCAGTAACACAGCTAAATCCATAAAAATATTCCGATGTCTTATGTAATAGAGATCGTATTCGATATTCTCGTGTATCAGGAACGCTCGATCACCGCTTAATTGCCATAGCCCAGTCAGCCCTGGTTTGACTTGCAATCGCTGACGGTGGCGTCCCGTATATTGCGAAACAATAAACGGCATTTCTGGGCGCGGGCCTACCAGCGACATAGTTCCTTGCAAAACATTGAGAAGTTGAGGTAACTCGTCAAAGCTGGTTTTGCGCAAAAATCTTCCGACACGCGTGATTCTTGGATCACACGATTCTCGAGGTGACTGTTCATACGCGGCGGCGTTGGTCTTCATGGTCCGGAACTTGTACATAAGAAACGGCCGACCATTTAACCCGATGCGTTGTTGTTTGAACAAGACCGGTCCTCGTGAGTCGATTTTGATGATCGCAGCGAGGACGGCGAAAAGGGGTGAGCCTAACACAATCAGTGCCAGAGCACCGACTAAATCGAATACCCGCTTGCTAAATTCATAACCGAGGCGACTAGCGGGCCTGCCAAAAGAGGCCAGGAGGAGTCCGTCCACATCACGGTAGTCAAGCCAGCCGTCAGACGACATGAGCTGACTAGGAACAAAAGACACTCTTGTACCAGCTGCTAAACACTCCTCGACGGTTGCTACAAATCTATGCCGCTCGATTGTTGGGATTGCGATGATGACCATGTCGATAGAGCGCTGAGCCAACATTTCGCGAGTAACAGGTCCATGAACGATATGCGCGGAGCCGCGGCGCTCATAAGCCATTTCGAAGAGTGCGCCGCCTACCTTTTCGGGATCATCATCCACCACTGCCACAGGAACAAGTCCGAGCTTAGGCGAAGCTCTGAGTACGGAGAAAACGCGCCGGCCGGTGCAGCCAGCGCCATAAATCAGTACACGCTCATTCCCGTGCCCACGCGAATGAAGACCATACACTAACAAGTATATTAAGTTCTTTTCGACAAAGAGAAATAAGGGAACGAAACTAACGCACAGGACTAGCAGCAAGCGAGGTACGATTATTTTACCGAAAAAACTGAACGCGAGAACAATCAGAAGGGCTTCGGCCGAGACTCGTAAAATTTGCTCCGTCTCACGTACCCTTAATAGACTATTTCCTCTCCGATAGGCCCCTACCCGATCGAGCATCAGGACCAGCACCGCTGAGAACACGACACCCGCAACCCAGATAACAGTTGGCGAAAAATAAAAGTGTTTGCCTATGTGGAGAGCGACATATGTGAAATAACCAAACCTTACTGCGAACGTAATCGCGAATAGGTCAGCTAACACTTCGCATGCGAGAATGCTATGACGGAAGTGTACCGCCGCTGTCCTTTCGGCCTTTGGGAGCACCAACTGCAGTTCGGGGATCGCGTCGTTCGCGGCCTGTACCACTTGGGTGCTTGGTAATTCGACAGAGGAAGACATTTTCTTGTCCCTACGTGGGCTGCTTCTGAATCAGAACCAGAACACCATTTACTTGTGAACTTGAAGTTTCGGCCGAAATGTCAACTGAAATCCAGCGCTTAGGTCGGACTGCATATTCGGTGCAAGAGTCGGAAACCGCCAATGCTCGTACTGGACGAACCCAGCGGCAGAGAGTTGATTTGATAGTGCAATGTCAGCAGTCGCGGAGAGGTCGGTCGAACGACCTCCGCCGAGAAAAAGATGCGATACTTCCTGTAGACGATATCCAAGCTGGAGCTGAGAACGCGGATTAACGGAATAAGTTACCCAGGACTGCACGCCTCGTCCCGCACGCCCAATCCAATTTCCCATCAAGTTCCCGTTGTTTGTGTATCCCGAACGATATCGCCGAACTCCGTAATAGACAAAACCGGGCGCGAATTCTTTGGTGAGGGGCTCATTTATACCTTCCGCTCGGAACTGCAAATTATGCAACTTGGGTAACTGCGGGACATAGACTCCGGGATTAACAGTAGCGCGGGTCGAGCCAACGGGGGAAATCTCATCCACCGTGAGCGCGTCCCCATAGATGGTCAGCCAATCGCGAAGACCGGGTACGCGATAACTGAAATCGGCGTTGGTGGCACGCTTGGCTGGGTTATTACCTGTCGTCGTAGACGTGTTTTGCGTATGAACGTAAAAGGTGCGTATAAAGTTGTCAAACGTCAATGGAAGCCCCGGCCCACCGAATTGAGCGGTGAACCCCATCCCAATTTCGAGATTTGATGTCGGTCTGAAGTTAAATTTGCCTCCGTCGAGAAAAGGCTGGGGAGAAATACCACCTGGGCCGAGCAACTGATTTCCATTTAGCTCAAATTGATGACCTGCCAATTGGGCAAGGAAGTATTCGACCCGTACGGGGCCTAGAAAATGTGAAAGGAGTGGGATCTCATAAGGCGAAACGCTGTCGAACTTCAACATTACGACTGGCTCTGCATTATCGCTCATCAAAAGAGAGCCTGATTCTCCAGGACCCAACCATTGACTCTGTTTGCCAAACGACAATTGCGCGTTGTGCAACGTAATTGAGACTGTACCTTCGAGCAAATCGAGACGGTCTACTCTCCTCCGGGCGTCCGAAACTGAGGTGGTGAAATCTGCATTTGCTATTGCTTGCAAAACGGTTAAAGGTTCCGAAGTTATTGCGGGAGCGTGCTGATATTCGCCTTGGATTGCAATCGAAAGCGGTCCGGCTTCGGCGTGGGCGGTTATGCCGTCGACCGAGTTGAAACCGCGAGCATACGGGCGGCCATAGTCATTAATTATGGTTTGGCCGAAGTGGTAGCCGTCGCGCAGGGGCGGCCCGGAGACTTCTGTTCCGCGGACGTAAATTGAATCGAGACTGGCGCCCAGGTTGGCAGCGCCGTTCCGGCGGCCCGTCTCGGGCGAGAATTCCTCGGACAGATCTTTGTATATGCGCAATGCTTGATCGTTTGTTGGGGCGTCTTCATCGCCGATGCGCTCTTCCGCTTCTTCAAGCATGCGCGCGCATTCCATGCGAGTCCAGGGACGAATGCCTATATATGCAGTCTTGATATAACCGAGCGCGATCAGACGCTCGAGGGCCGGATAAACCCAGCTATCGAGCGGAACGTCGGGCGATCCCATGTTTTCCGGGTTGCGAGTTTTTTCGCCTGAGCTTTCGGGCAAGAAAGTACCCCACGAGTCTCCGCCTAAGTCCGTATCGTGATGCGCGCGATACACCTGGCGACCGAAGTACCAGCCAAGCGCGCTGCCGATAATTACGTCAGAAGCAAAGTGTTGCTGGCCAGTCACTCGGGTTGCACTAACTCCGGTTGCTAAGCCGTACGCCAGAATCTTCGTCAGCGTACCGGGATATTCGTGCGCCATGACGCTGGCCACCGACCACGCAATCGCCGAGTGCTCCGAAGGAAAGGAGCTGCCACCCTGAAAGAAGGTGCCGTTTCCATTCGCCTGGTAAGGACGAGGGCGTTGCGCAATGCTCTTGAATAGGTAGGTGACAGCGGTGCTATTGATCGCCGCTTCACCGCTGAGCAGCCCGGCCTCGGACATGTGATCGTCGCCACGCAAATGGCCAAGCAAAAATGAACCGGCGCCTGCGCCGATCAGCGAGTAAGTCGCATAATTTGAAAACGTTTTGCTCCGATTCACTTCGCCGAGTGGAACCTGCTTTGAGATCCAACTGTCGCCGGCCATGAAGCCTGCGGTGATTCCGGCGAAGGGCGCAATCCATTCCATGTCTTTGAATTGGAAGTGCGCCGGGGCGGTCCAGAACAAATACTGATCGGTAGCGAGATGTTTCACGAATGGCACAATCAAACGGTTCTCGGGATCTGCGCCAGGCTCGAGCTCGTACGAATTGTTCTTCCGGGACTTCGCGTCGTTGAATGGGTTACTGAGAACCAATTTATTTTGGCTACGAGCTTCGGTACCAGAGCTGTCCTGCTGTGCGGATTGCGCACCCGGCGAAGGCGGGGCATCTTTGGTATTGCTTTCTTGCGCCCACATTGCCGACTGCAGGAATACGCTCAAGATTAGTCCAACCGCAAAGTTACGAATTACCAACATCTGAACCGATCAATCTAGAAGCTTCTTCCCACTTGAATGGCGACACCAATCGCATAAGCAAGCTGCGCTGATTCAAGAGTCTGCTTCCACTTAGTAGTGCCGCTGAAGGCTCTTTCCGGAACCATGACTAGGTCGCCGGGATGCAGCGCCGCTCTTTCGACTCCGCCGCTAAACAGGCCGCCTGATCCGCCCGCCACAGAACCATCGGCGCGAATTACGAATACGGCCCGCTTGTTGGCCGAGTTAGTAGGACCGCCGGCTTGTTTCAAGTACCAGCCCGCGTCCTTGCCAGGTTTGTAAGTAACTGCAGTGGGGTTATAGACCGAACCTTCGACCATCACGAAGTTCGGACGCTTGGGGATGTAGACGATGTCACCGGCGCGCACCTGAATGTCGGCTGGAGTATTTCTCCACTTTTTAATTTCCTTACTGATATGTATCACTAAGCGTCCCGATGGCGGCGATTCCTGCAATTTTTGCAAGGACGACTGCCACTGATTGATAGCGGCCTCTTTCGCCATCTTTTGGTCGCTGTCTTGTTCGGGAATGAGTGTCAGGTTCGCGCCGTCGATTCGAACTTGCCTAATGAGCTGCTCGCGATTCTCTTCTTCTAGCTGCCGAACCTGCCTCCGCTCAAAGACGACGCCATACGGAAATGCATCGCTACGTAAGCCGCCCGCCCGTTCGAGAATTGAGCTCAGCCGCTCGCCTTCCTGAATTCCGTAGGTGCCGGGATGAATAACTTCTCCGGTTACAGCAATACTTGCTCCCACGTCTTTCCATCCCGCCAGCTGTTTGATTGTGAGCACGTCGCCATCGTGCAGGCGCACGTCGGTGTCGGGCTCGCCGGCCATTGCCTTGGCAATGGGAACGTTCACGCTTTCGCCAGCGACGTTGGTCCCATTGATTAGCTCGTAGTGAGTAAGGTCGGCGGTTTCGGTATAGGCTCCGCGCTTGAACCCGCCAGCTACGCGAACGAGGTCAGCCGCGCTCATCTCTTCGCCCAGCGGATACTTCCCTGGCCTGGCGACTTCGCCCTGGATCGTGACTGTCGGCGGATCAACTTTGCTCAAATTGCGGTGGATGAATATGCGGTCTTTCGGCTCGAGCAGCAAATTCTCTTTTGGATCATTCTCTAAAGCCTTTTTCAAATCGACGCTGATCACTTTGAGCTTGCCGTCGTCGGTGTGGCGGAACACCTGCGCGTTATCGAGCTCTGCGTCGGCCGTCGTACCGCCGGCGAGAAACACCGCATCACTCAAGCGAGTAGCTCCGTTGGTCACGTGATCGCCGGGATCGCGCACTTCTCCGTCAACACTCACGACAGGTTGGTCTTCGAAATCGTAACGGCCAAAGACGCGCACGGTGTCGAAGGGCTTCAGAACCAAGTTTTGTTCTTTTCCGGCAAGCGCGTCGCCCAAATTGAACGCGAGCACGACGGGCGTGTAGTCCGGCGCCTGCAGGCGAATGATTTCGGCGTGTTTCTTGTAGGGCTCAGGAAGCAGATCGCTGTAGGAGTGAATCAGATCCGTCAGCTTCATGCCATCGCGGTAAGCGTACTTGCCGGGATGAAAGACGTGACCGTCGAGATAAACGGTCTTGTCCGAATACGGAAGAATCGGCGAGATGCGGATCTTGTCGCCGTCCTGGACGGTGAAATCATCGAGGGCCTTGTTGACGGCCTGCTCGTCATTGGTCTCTGGCAAATCGAGCTGCAACATGGTGTGGCTCTGGTGGGCAATGACGCGCTCGACTTCGATGTGGCGATAGGTGCCAGAGGTCAGGACGCCGCCGGCGAGCTGAAGAGTTTCGGCCAAAGTCTTTTCGTTGCCCAGTTCGTAGATGGCCGGGTGCATAACCATGCCCTCGACGGTAACTTCGGCTCCAACCGGCGGGACCTGGATAGTATCGCCCGATTGAATCTTGGCAAGATCGTTGTGTACGCCATGGAGGAGCAGGTCATAGGCATCGACCTCTTGAACCAAATTCTTGCCGCGGAATAACCGAAGGTGCCGCAGCGAACCACGTGAAGTCGGGCCACCGGCGGCGTAAAGCGCGTTCAGCGGAGTCGAAAGCGAGCTGATGTCGTAAGGGCCGGGATTCTCGACTTCACCGACAACGTAGACGCGCACGCTGCGAATCCGCGAGAGCGACACATCGGCTTCGACATCGCGGAATTGGGTACGCAAGGCAGCCTGCACAATCCGCTGAACGTCGCCGAGCGTGCGCCCCGACACATCTACAGTGCCGACTTCGGGCAACGAAAGCCGACCGGAAGGATCAACGACGCGCTGTAAACGCTGTGCAACGCCACCCCAAATATCAATACTGACGCCGTCTCCAGGACCGAGGACATAATCAGGACCAGCCGGAAGATCCATCGGGAGGCGGTCGATGTTGCCGGTCCCATTGCGAAATATATTCTCGCCGAAATGTTCGAGGACAGTTGAGCGTTGCGAGACCTGCGAGTAGAGATCGTATAGAGAAGGAACGTTCGCGTACGGATTCGCGCGGCGCCGTAGTTGTGGACGATCGAGGTTCAAATCTTCCGGAGAAGGAATTTGGTACCGCGGCGCGATCAGCCGCGCCTGCATTTCGGCGTCTGATGTGCGGGAGGAAAGATCATTGCCGTTCCTCTGCGGCATCGCAGTGGCTGCGGCTGGATAGCCGCCGCTTGAGATTGAAGAGCTAAAGCTCGGGAGTTGCGTACCACCAAAGCGATTGCGAGACACGCCCCCATCGAGCGTCGCGGTATTCAGCGTGGAAGAGGAACTGGCATTGAGCAAACCAGGAAGTTGCTCAGGTGAAATGCGGCCCATTGTCCCGCCAGAGGGAGACGAACCCAAATTCTCAATGCTCATGCCGTCGAAAGCGTCTTCATTCTGCGGCAGGCTTGTCATTTCAAGCTGGCGCTGAGGATTCTCAACTGGCGGGTTCAACTGCGGGGCAGGAGGGGCAACAGAAGGAGCCGACGGTTGTGTCTGATTGGTCGTACCTTGCTGCTGCGGTGCGGAGTAAGTCTCTACGCTGCGGTCGCGCCTGTCCCAATACGCGTCTTCCTGATTGGAAGATTTCAATGAGTCGTTCGGGCTTGCTGCCTGATTCACAGGCGCGAGAGTGCGAGTCAAACCGAGCCGGGCGTCTAGCTCTCGCTGGCGTTCGATCTCTTCGACCGTCGGTTTTGCACGTACGTATGCGCGATCTTCAATTTCGCGCGTCGCCAATACACATATGGTGTGGTCTTCGCGCAGCAATTGAAAAAGCGCCTCGTCGGTTAGGTCTTCTGGGTCGAGAATGCGTCCTTGCTCGTACGCCTTGCGTACCAGCATTTTCTTGACTTCCAAAAGAAGACCGGGCTCCTGGCGCAGCAGCTCGATGATTTTGTCCGGCGAGAGCGAAACTTGAAGCTCGGCCTCTCGTTCAGCGCGCGATTTGGTCGTCACGGCTGAGTCGCGCACATCTGGTGTGGTTGGGTTCTGGCCAAACCCCAGGGTAGGTACGACTAGACCGACAAAGATAAACGGCAGGACACAAACCCTGACCAGGAAAGAGAAATTCGTCTTCATGCGCATTGGAACCTCCTGCGCCGTCAAACTTCGTTGCTTGATAATTGCTTGAGACATCAAATCGCTTTTAGACCGCTTCGAGATCAGTTCCATCGACCTCGACGGCAACCGATCGCATCAGCACATCCACGGAAATTACTACCCGGCACTTATCTTTTTTGCGAGACAGAATTCCTTCGGCGCCTTCCATAGGCCCGCGTACGACGCGAACTTTTCTGCCGATCTTTAAGTACGGGCACGGCTCGGCGTAAATTTCGTTTTCGAGAGCATTACGCAAGGCCTGAATTTCGCGCTCCGGGAGCGCGGCCATCTTTCCATTGAAACTCACAACGTGTACCGCGCCGGGGACCTTCAGCACCGGCAGCTTCTGCTGCTCCTCGATTCTGACGAAGACGTAACTCGGAAACAGCGCGAGCTCGACCTGCTTGCGGCGGTCTTTCCAACGGTGCCAAGTGCGGTAGAGCGGCAGAAAAGTCTCAATGTGCCGTTCTTCTAACTGTTTGGCTACGACTTTTTCGTGACGCGCATTGGTGTAAAGAGCGTGCCAATGAGTGGCACCCGGGGCTTCCCTTTCACTTGCGATTTCTGGGGCTCGAAGATTCATGCCGGTATTTACAGCTCCGCCACCTCACTTACATCGTGGCTTTTGTGAGATAGCCAATTAAACCTTTTTTGTACAACTACTTACGGAAAACCTGGTGACGCAAACGAACTCGGGAGCCCAATTACATCACTCGTTCATAGTGCGGCTGAGTTTTGCCGCGAATCACATTCAAAATTCCTTCTTCCGAACTCTCGATCGCGGTAGAGCGAATATCCGACCAGAAAAAAACACTGTTGTTATCTTGCGGGGCCACGGCCAGCACTTTTACCAAAGGATGATTGACCAGCAGGTAGTCACAAATTGGTGGGCGCTCGCCAGGCTTATCCAACGCGATGATCACAAAATCGGGTTTGCACTCGGCCACGGCTTGCGCGATTTTCGAATCGTCTTCCAATTCGCCTAGTACTTCAATGTCAGGTTGTTCAGAAATGGTGGCCAGAACAAGGTCTCGCATGAGACGAGGGCGGTTCGCCACCAGCACTCTGATTTTTTGCATAGCACGCTCCAAGCACGGACGCGAGTGCGGCAATTATGACCGTGAGTTGCTGAATTGCGTAAGGAACAAAAATGTCCCAAAGACGAACAGCACAAAACAGGCAGAATTGGTACGTCGATTAGTTTCCGTACCAATCAGGGTTGGTAGTTAGTACCAATTCTGTACCAATGGGTAAGGCAATGCACTGAGGGCAGTGCAAAGAAAGAAGGAAATTGGTACGAACTTAGACAGGACTCAGCAAGGGATAGTTAATGCGTGAACGGGGATGGATTGCAAGCAACTGTCGTTTAAACCGAAATGCCTTCCGAGCGGCAAATATCGACCACAGCAAGCCGATGGGTCGCCCCTAGCTTGCGCAACATGCGATGCACGTGATTACGAACCGTTTGCTCCGCCAATTGCAGACGATTGGCGATCTCCTTATTAGTAAGCCCCTGCGAAATCAACCCGACAAGCTGTTGTTCGCGATTGGTCAGGCCGAGACGGCTGCGGGCGTAGAAGCTGGGCATCTGGTTCTGCTGGGCGGTAAAACGAAACAAAAATGCGCACAGATCCGGCGAGCAAAAAGCGCCACCGTTTGCCACGGTACGCACCGCGGCAACGACCTCAAGCGCGGAAGCGTCCTTGATCACGTAACCCATCGCGCCTTCACGGATCGACTGCAGAAAAGGCTGACCGTCAGCCTCCATACCGATCATCACCAACTTGACATTAGGTAGCCGCTGCTGGACATCGCGCGCGAACTCCAGGTGAGCGATGTTGCTGATGAAGGAGTCGATTACCAGCACATCAGGAGAAGAGGCGGCAATTTCCTGTAATGAATCCTGCGTCAAAGCGCAAGAGCCGACGACTTGGAGAGATTCTTTCTTGCTGAGGATTTTCGACAGTGCTTCACGCAAGAGCCTGTTTTGAGCTAGCAGGAAAACCGTAGCGCGTCCATCAACACTCATGGGCACAACCAACCTCACTGGCGAATCGTGCACAAATTCCTGAGTTCCTCAGCACACTACATGCGCTGTAGCGCACCAGAAGAGGCGACGCAGTGCCCAGGAATTTGCTGTGTGGGCTCTAAGGTGTAGGCGATTCTAAATCGCAACCATCGACTGCACCAAGTAACTTCAATCAATAATTTGTAAAGCTTTATGTCGTGTTCCGGAACCGAACCGCATTCCGATATGAACCAGAACCCTTCCTCACAAAGAGAGGTAATTTGCTTCAGGAAATTTGTGCGTACATGCTACCAGACAATGCAAGCGATTCGCTTGTGGAAAACCCAATGCTGTCATTAACTTAGGTAACAGCGGAAGAAGCACGGCTTGGGACAGGAGGTTCTGACGGATAAGAATTCGTGACCTGCCGAAGAGAAATTTACGAAAACGGAACAGGATGGAAAAGCACATCAGGAAAGGAATGCTCTCCTCGCCTGTATTGACGGCCTTTGCGAACCAGAGTAGACCTGAAACACGGACGCACTCTCGCGGCCAACTTTTTGACAACGACTAACCGATTCTGTTCCGTTTTCGTAACACGGCCCGGCCTGCGCTGAAACCTACGCTCCAATCCCGCGCGACCGGGCGCTTTTGCTGTGGGAGTATTTTCAACAATTGCTGCTCACAGCCTCTGAACCGAACCTTATTTCGGCTGCGGCACGATCCTCATATACGGCTTCGGAGTCTTCCAGCCACCGGGATATTTTTCCTTGGCCTGTTCGTTTGAAACTGATCCGCTGATAATTACTTCATCTCCGGGCTTCCAGTTCGCAGGTGTTGAAACCTGGTGCTTGCCGGTCAGTTGCAAGGAGTCGATGACGCGCAAGATTTCATCGAAGTTGCGGCCCGTGCTCATGGGATAGCTGAGCTGCATCTTGATTTTTTTGTCAGGACCGATCACGAAAACTGTACGCACGGTTGCGTTGTCGTTCGGAGTGCGTCCTTGAAAAGTCTCGCCTGCCGACGCGGGCAGCATTCCATAGAGCTTAGCAATTTTCAGCTGCGGATCGCCGATCATGGGGTAGTTCACTTTCGCGCCCTGCGTCTCTTCGATGTCGCCTTGCCATTTCTTGTGATCGCTGACCTGATCGACGCTGAGCGCGAGTATCTTTGTATTGCGCTTGGCGAATTCAGGCTGCAGCTTCGCCATCGCGCCCAGCTCGGTCGTGCAAACTGGAGTGAAGTCTTTCGGGTGTGAGAACAAAACTGCCCAGCCATTTCCGATCCATTCATGAAACCGGATTGTGCCTTCGGTGGTCTCTGCGGTGAAGTCGGGAGCGGTATCGTTGATCCGCGGAACAGCGGATTCAGCTGGAGTTAGGGTTGCGGTGCTCATTTTTCCTCCTCGAGAAAATATCGTTCAGAAAACTTAGGCTTTTTCGCGGCGCGCGCGGTGGAGTTGCACTAAAACAAAAAACCCACCCGATTGCGCCGGGTGGGTTCGAAAAAATGCTGCTCTACCCACACGCCGGCGCGCACATACAACAACAAGCGCAGACGGGCGTGGTGACTCGCATGAAACTAGGATACGCAGGGCAAAGTTGGCCGTCAAACATGATCGGCTAGGATTTGCTATGTAGTTGGGGAATGCAAACGTTTGAAGCCTTTGTGCTCACTCGTTCGTCCAATACACATGTGCTCTGCTCGACGACTTCCCTTTACACAGTTTGATGTCTTCACCTCGCGCGCTCTTGAAGGCAATCCACTCGCAGTATTCCCCGACGCGCGTGGACTCAGCAATGAACATATGCAGGCGATCGCGAAAGAGATGAATCTTTCGGAGACCACGTTCATTCTTCCGCGAGACCCAGCCACTGAGAAAGAACGCGGTGTGCGCGTGCGAATTTTTAGCGTGCAGGAAGAACTGCCGTTTGCGGGTCATCCGACGCTCGGGACGGCATTCGCATTACGCGGGGCGAACGGCACAAGCGAAGTCAAACTGGAATTAAATATCGGCACGATTCCGGTCCAATTCGAGGAGCAAAACGGAAAGCCGCCTTTCGGCGAGATGAAACAGAAGGACCCAGTTTTCGGTCAGATTCACGAGCCCAAGAAAATCGCGGAAGTCACTGGAATCCCGCCTGAGGACATCCATCCTGAACTCCCCATCCAGACGGTCTCGACGGGCGTGCCCTTCGCGATTTTGCCGTTACGCGGCTTGAACGAGATCGGCAGGCTGGCAATCAATCAATCGCGCGCGATGGAATATCTAAGTTCTACCGGCGCCAAATTTTTCTTTTGTGTATCTCGGGAGACGGCCGATCCGGGGGCACGACTTCATGCCCGCATGTTGTTTTACAGCGGTGAAGACCCGGCCACCGGCTCGGCTTCGGGATGCGCAGCTGCGTGGATGGTGCAGTACGCAATCGCAAAGCCCGACGAGCGCGTTCTGATCGAGCAAGGCGTGGAGATGAAGCGTCCGAGCAGGATTTTTGTTCGTGCTTCGCGCAGCAATGACAGAGTGGTTAATGTACGCGTCGGTGGAAATGTTGTTGAAGTTTTGCGCGGCGAACTTTTCTTCTAAATTCACAATCAAGAAACCCCGCTGAAAATGCGTGCGCGAGCACACAACCAATTCTTTCAAGTTGAAATTTTCGCGTTGGCGTTCACGTCACTTTACACACATCACTTCCGACGATAGGATTCATTCCGCTCTAGTCGATTTTTCGACTCTAAAATTAAAAATTTGTCGCGTCCTAGTCTTTAAGGCGCTATTTGGAAAGGGCCCATGAAACCAAAACGCACGATCCTCTGTGTAGATGACAACGAACAATCACTCTCAATCCGAAAAGTCATGCTCGAGACCCGAGGTTATCGCGTTCTGGCATTTTCCGACGCGCAGCAGGCGCTCGAACGCTTCCAGCAGGGCGGAGTTGACCTGGTGCTGACGGACCTGATCATGCCCGGCATCGATGGCTCCAAGCTGATCGAAGGGGTGAAAGGGTGTTCGCCTGAGACACCAGCGATCCTCCTCTCAGGAAAGGTAAAGATTTACGAACGCGAGACCGGCGCCGACGTCTTCCTCGCCAAAGGAATGTACGCGCCAGCCGATCTGCTCGAGCGTATTCGGTTGTTGCTTGTACGCAAGCGAGGACCGAAGCGCGGACACACACGCCTGCACGCAGCAACTGTGCAGCCGCAAGCCCCTCCACCATCACACCACATCGCTTCAGCCTGAGCTCACGCTGGATTAATTAGTCGAATAACTGGGTTCACGATGCTGGACGGCGACTTCCGGTCCACTACAAGGTTGCTGGGTTCCTGCGGTCTCGAACGAATCCTAGGACCGATGCGCAAGTCTTAGGACGGCTGTGTGTTGTAAGATCAAAGGCTTGAATGGCCGTCATAATTGAAGCAGTTGACCTGCGCAAGACCTATTACATTGGCAAAATCGAAGTTCCGGCGCTGCGCGGAATCTCGTTCAGGGTGGAGCGAGGAGAGTTTGTCAGCATCGTCGGGCCGTCGGGTAGTGGAAAATCTACGCTGTTTTATTGCCTGGGTGGATTGACGCGGGCTGATTCCGGAAGCGTGATTATCGACGGAGTCGATTTCACGAAACTTTCCGATTCCGCACGTACAAAAATGCGGAAGTCGAAAATTGGCTTCGTCTTCCAGAAATTCAATTTGCTGCCGACGCTCGATGCGCGTTCGAACATCGATGTGGCCATCGATATCGCAGGAAAGAATGGCGGCCCCGACGAAGGATATTTGAATAAGATTGTCGCGCTGCTTGGAATCGATAAACGGCTGCAACATCGACCTTCAGAACTCTCCGGAGGGGAGCAACAGCGGGTAGCGTTGGCCCGAGCGCTGATTAACAGACCGGCGATCGTACTGGCCGACGAACCCACCGGAAATCTCGATACTAAGAATTCCGAAGCCGTATTAGGTATGCTGCGCCATTCCAACAAGGAACTCGGGCAAACCGTGCTCATGATTACGCACAATCCCGCGGCAGCCGATTATGGCGATCGGATTATTCACATGCGCGATGGAGAGATTGTGGAGGCGGAGAAGGATCCGCAGTGGCGTACGGGGCACTGACGAATTGAATAATTCAATCATCGTGGGGATTGAATCAGTGAAACAAAAAATCTAATGATTCAATCCCCCGGTGACTCAATGATCCGATCGGGGTACATCAGCAGCATCGGTTATAATCGTGTGTGCTGAGCGGGAGTAACTCAGCGGTAGAGTGCGACCTTGCCAAGGTCGAAGTCGCGGGTTCAAATCCCGTCTCCCGCTCCAGAAAATCTCGTGCTCCTGGCGGTGGACTTTTTCGGCCCAGGACGCTACCTTAATATCCGGAAAAGGCGCGGTACCCAAGTGGTAAGGGAGAGGTCTGCAAAACCTTTATGCGTCGGTTCGATTCCGACCCGCGCCTCCAACTTACTCCAGGTCCCTCGACTCCGCTCGGGATTTCGCCTGCAGGCTCAGACGCTTCCACGGTCCGCCTGGTGAGATCCCTCGACTACGCTCGGGATTTCGGCAGCAGGTTCCCAGTCGTCTCCTTACGGAGACTCGTTCACACCTGCTAAACGCCTCAAGTTCGATTCCGACCCGCGCCTCCATACCGTCCCGGGTCCCTCGACTACGCTCGGGATTTCGACACGCAGGTTGCCAGGCCTGCCCCTGTTCCAATTTCGTAACAAACTTCAAAATTTAGCTGCCAGGCGCCTGTTTCGTGCTATCAGGTACGCAACAGGTCTTTGCACGAAAGAAGCTGGGAGGTGCAAAGCCGTAACGTGGTAGGCTGCGCGACTGACTGGCAACAGGAAACACGCAGCCTTTGGTATTTTGGTCGTGCGCTTAGGCGGTGAAGGTAACCAGGGCCGCGCTGGCAGGCGGCATGTCCAGGTTCGCGGCTCCGCTGTCTACGGCGACGAGTTCCTCGTGAGCGGCCGACCAAGCACCATTTGCTCCGATGGGCGCGCTCCCGATGGTGACGTCGGTGGTGTCGCTCACGCGAGGGGCATGCAGACGAATCACTTTGCCGTTCTGCGCCTGGATCGAGTCAATCACGAGTCGAACTCGACGATCCAAGTTCTTGTTGAAGATCGCGAGCTTCAGTTGGCCATCATTGGAGCGCAGAGCATACACGGTTAGAAGCGACGTTTGCTCTCCGCCTTCGAGTTTGCATTCGACAAGCTGACCAGATCCGGCCAATGCGAACAGCAACATCCCGTAAAAAATGGGCCGGGCATTAAAACCATCTTCGACACTCCCTGCGATGGGTGTGTACCAGCCGTATCCACCACCATGGAAGTTGATTCCCATTCCTCCGGCAGATGCCAATTGATACATGAGGTCGGTCGCCCATAAGGCTGAAGTGAAAGTGTCGCTTACGCCGGGCTTACCGCCCTGGTAGCACGAATTGGTCTCAGCGAGCCGGAACGGCAGGCCGGTTTCCTCGCGGGTCTGCTTCATGCCGTCGAACTCTTGCTGGAGCTTGGGATTTGGCGAAAGCAGGCGCTCGATGGTCATGGAAGGATCGGTGGGCGGACCTTCTGCGTAATAATGCTGCGAGAGAAAGCTCACGTCGTTCTTGAACTGTCGCGCGAACGGAACCAGCCAGGCGGTGTTGTAAGCCGTGTCTGGCCCGGCGAACTGGGCTTTAGGCACTCGCGCGCGAACAGCCTGAAAGTAGCGCCGCCACTCCTCGGCAAATTTTGCGAACGCGTAATCTGCAGGACGAAGTCCGTTGCGAGAGAAGATATCGGGCTCGTTGCAAAGCTGAAAGGAAATGAGCTTCGGGCCTAACACGTCCATAACGTAGGCCGCTTCGGCGGCTGCGTCTTCCGGGGTACCCGTCCCCATGTTCAAGCCATAGATTAAGGTCCAGCCAGTAGCGTCAACAAAATCACGGAGATTGTGAATGGCCGCAGGGGTGATATTCACGCTGGCAGGCGCTTTCTTTCCGGTGTCTGGGCCGACTGTGAAACCGAAACCAATCTGGGTGGTCTGGTCGCGTTGGACGTTATCGTTGCTGGCGACGGGCGTGGTTTTGTCGGAAGGAGTCCAATAGCAGTATTCACTGGTATTTCCTCCGAGGCGCAGCACGCCCGCCTTCCCCAGCCGCCGCACGAAACCAATGAGCTGAGTGTTGTCGCCTGAGAAGAAACCTGGATTGGCCAACTGCGCCGACTCGTAACTTAAGCCTGTGAAGTCTTCAGGAATTTTCGAGAGGATGCGATCCGCGCGAATAGAGGCGCGCACCGTTGGCGTGGAGACATCGGCCGGTGCGGCATGCGATAAAGCCGGGAGCGCAGCGACCGACGCCATGGTCGATAGCTGAATAAAATCACGACGATTCATGGCGAGGATTTCACCACAGCATTGCCGGAAAGGGCAAATCCGTAACGAAATATATTAATGAACAGTTCGTAATGTGGAAGTTTAAGGATTGAGCTTCGAACTGTTCTTTCGATTTTTAATCAAATTCCCCGCGCACTCCACATTGCATCTAAATTGGGCATGAACGCGAGACCATTACATTCGAGCAGACGTGATTGTGTTCGCATCGTCCCGCTGGCGACGCCCGAGGTGGCGAAGAGAGCCTCCACAGCGGCGCAAACGGCGCAATTGGTCTATAACAACGGCCCGCTCATCACCACTCCCGAGGTGTTTACCGTTTTCTGGGGCAGCGGCTGGGGACAGGCTTCGGCAGCAAGTATCATTCCAGAGATCAATGGGTTTTTCGATTACATCCTGACCAGTTCATTGATGGATCAATTGGCGGAATATAACGTGCCGAAATATAAGATTGGGCACGGCAAACGTACTGGAACTTTAACGCTCACCAACCCCGACGTGAGTTCGCCAATTGACGATTCCGGAATTCAGCAGATGATTCAGAAACAAATTTCGGCGGGAGCGTTCCCTGCTTCGACTCCGAATGCGATCTATTTCGTGTTCTTGCCTTCTGGTGTAACCGTAACGCAAGGCGGGTCCGAATCGTGCAAAGTGTTTTGTGGCTACCACGATGCGACTTCGAGCGACGTCTTCTATGCAGTGATGCCGTTTCCAGATTGTTCAGGATGCGCCTCGAATTTTTCTACCTTTGTCGCGCTCACGGTCACTGCATCTCACGAGCTCTGCGAGGCTATCACCGACCCAATTCCTGGCGAGGGCTGGTATGACAACCAGAATGGCGAGATTGGTGATATTTGCGCCTGGCAGACCAGGACGCTCGGGAAGTACACAATTCAGAAAGAATGGTCAAACAAATCTGGAATGTGTGTTTAGCCTAAGTATTTTGGCGAATGCAGGAGCAGTTCTTTTGGAACCCGCCCCAATTCGCTCACAACGTGATGTGTTGAACCATGTCCTCCAATTTCTGTTGTTCCTGCGATTGTCTCTGCTGCAAGTCAGCGATTTCTTTGTGAAGGATGTTCAGGCGATCCTCTTGCGAATCGAGCTGACGGGTATAGCGCGCGAGCAGGGCTTTTTCTTCGGTGCTGCCTCGCAAGGCTTTCATGTTCTCGCGGATGCGCGCCTGATCGGAGTTGATGGCGTCGAGCTCTTTCTGTCGCGTTTCGCGCTCTGACTGCACCCTGCTGATTTGAGTCTTCTGATCGAGCACACGACGAAATGCCGCCTGCAGCTCGGCCGTCATCGCGTTTTCGGTCGCGAGAACTTCCACCTGATGCTCCGTGATGTCGGTCAGCATTGAGCGAGTTACGTCCTGGTGGATTTCTTCGACCGCCAGTTCGTTGGTCTTGTCAGGATCGACGGCGACACGGAACCGGTAGTGCGACGCTGAAGTCTCTTCGGGCTTATCTGCGTCCACCAGCTTCCAGCCGCTACGCACGGGATGTTCGATCACGACCTGGCGAGCGGCGGTGTCGGAATTGCGGATCGTGTATTTCACTTTGTCGTGATGCTCGCGCGACATGAACATCACGCCTTTGAGAATCTGGATTCGGCTCACGGGCAGGTCTCTCGACTCATATTGCGGAGTAACACGCACAGCGGTATCCGCCGCGTAAGAAAGCAACCGGCGCTCGTTCGGATGCAAGGTCTCGATCAGGCCCTCGCCGGCGAACGTCCCGGTATCGATGATGTTGAAGGTGCCGGAATCAAGCGTGAGGCCGCTGGCGTTCTTGACCCAGAGCGCTCGAAGGGCGGGCTGGTTGGCGTTTGCGGTCCAGAGTGTGACTTTCTCCGCGTCGATTCGCGATTGCAAGATTGGCACAAGAGCCGACTGGTTTTTGCCGATGGTGATTGCCTGTTTGATGTTGTATTCGAAGTAGTCGCCGAGCTCCTGGGCTTGGGCTACCTGAGCGTTCTGCAGTTGAGCGAGCCTATCGAAACTTCTGGCGGGCATAGGCATGCTCACCCCCGGAGCGGCCGAGACCTGCGCGTTAAATTCGATTCGATCGGCGGCCCGCGACTTGAATACTCCACCAGCAATCCCACTACCCTGTCCTTCTCCAACTCCTGGTGGCGGCGGAGGTGCCGGAGCGTTGTCCTTCATAGTGGCCTCATGGGTCTGCGGGGTCAGCATCGCCGATTCGGGCAGCGCGACTTCAGGGCGACGCGCATAAAGCGGCTGAGAAATGTTTTGAATGAAAGATTGCGGGGCGCCGGCGATCAGCGACAGCTGCACATCTTTCCAGTCTTCGCCGATGGTGTTGTCGACGATTGCCCAGCCTTGCAACAAGGGCTTGTCTCCCGGTTTTTCAGGAAGAATGATGCGGTATGTGCTCTTCCAAACCGGCACCTCGCTGATGTAGCTGACGAAGACGTCACGATCGCTGTTGCCGGTTGCAGAGATGGTCATGCGGCGCAGGTCGCGGGCTCGCGATGAACCGACGAGATTGAGGTATCTTCCAACTTCGTCATTCAGGTCGCGGTCAGCCAGTCGCACAGAGACGCCCGGCCCGAGCTCGAAATTCTTCATCTCGCCCGAGTCAGTGACGAGAGAAAACTTCGTGACCTGATAGGTGGTTTTCGAGTCGGTGGTGCGGTCTTCCTGTTCAACGCTGAGAAGACGACCGGATGCGGTTTCCCCTTTGGTGGCCACTTCAACGCGAGAACCGCGAAGCGCAGAGAGGAATTCCATCTGCGTAATCGCTTCTCCGAACGGTAGGCGCAACGCGCGCAGGCGTTCGTCGAGAGGAGCGATCGAGTTGTAGCGGATATCCGAGATGTGACCGTCTCCGAGATCAACCACGGTGAGCGACTTGAGCACGTCGTTGAGCTGCCCGGTGGTGAAATCGATGCCCAACTCCTGGTTCCCGCGCACCCGGGCTGAGTGCTCGAAATAACCGACGCCATTCTTGTAAAGGACTACACGCTTGACAGGAAGCCGGCCCGAGTCCGCGGCTTCCTGATTGGCAGATGTTTCTTGTGCGGAGCAAAGCGCCGCATAAGCGAAGAAAAGAAGAACTACCCAACGTCCCTGATGTTTACGCATTGGTACCCTCCCGAATAGGACAGAATTGCCTAATAGAAGAACGCAGGTATGAACAATTCTTGTGACCTAAGTAGAAGAATAATTGATTGCCAGTGACTCGTCTGGCGAATGTATTTAAAGGATGGGGCACGCTTCCCTGCCCGAAATGTGAATGGCCTTAGGCAACTGCCCGAGGTTGCCGCTTTGAGTTCCGTTTTCCACAATCCCGAGTTTCTGTGAACGCCCCGCCGGCAGCCGCTTTCACCGGAGTTTCGCCTTATCAATCGCGGGTTGGTGGAAAACAGAGAAGCAGAAAATGGGCTATGATTTTCTGCCGTTGACAAAATTTTTTGAGCGGCTAGAATACGCGACGGTTTTTACATCTAAAATTTCCTCATGACCACTGAAACGATCGACTCCGTCCTTCTACAGACAGACTTTCCAGACCTCGAACTTTTTGCCAGCGGTAAGGTGCGCGATGTGTATCAGGTCGGCAGCGACCACCTATTGTTTGTCGCAACAGATCGGATCTCGGCCTTCGATTATGTGCTTGCGACGGGAATTCCGCACAAAGGCCGGGTGCTCACGCAGCTTTCGCTGTTCTGGTTTGAGTTCCTGAAAGACCTAGTTCCTAACCACCTCGTTACCGCGGACGTAAGCAAGTATCCGGCGGAAGTAAAAAGGTACGCTGACCAATTACGCGGCAGATCGATGCTGGTGCAGCGCGCAGAAATGTTCCCGGTTGAATGCGTGGTGCGCGGATATCTTTCCGGATCAGGGTGGAAGGAATACAAGTCGAGCGGAAGCGTATGCGGCATCAACTTGCCGTCCGGGCTGCGCGAATCGGAACAACTGCCGCAACCGATCTTTACTCCGGCGACGAAAGCAACCACCGGGCACGATGAAAACATTTCATTCGACAGAATGTCGCAACTAGTCGATCCCGAGGATGCGCGGAAGCTGCGCGATTTGAGTCTTGCGATTTACAAGAAGGCGTCTGATTATGCGCGCGGCAAGGGCATCATCATCGCGGACACGAAATTCGAGTTCGGACGAACCGCTTCTGGCATCACGCTCGCGGACGAAGTGCTCACGCCCGATTCCTCGCGCTTCTGGCCCGCCGACAAATATCAACCCGGAATGTCGCAACAGTCCTTCGACAAGCAATACGTCCGCGACTACCTCGAAGAGATTCGCTGGAACAAGCAGCCGCCCGCGCCGGCATTGCCTGCGAATGTGGCGCAACGCACCGCCGAAAAGTATGTTGAGGCGTATCGCCAGCTCACGGGGCGGGAGTTGGATGTCTAAGTCCGGCGCTGGGGAGCGCGCCGCTTGAACATTACTGATCTGATCATTGTGCTGGTGTTAGTTGTTTCGGTAATTCAGGCTGCGGTCTCGGGTTTTTTTCAGGAAGCGTTCGGTATTGCAGGCTTGATTTTCGGCTATTTGATCGCTGCCTGGCAATATCAACATGTGGCGAATCATTTTGCCACACACGCGAGTTCGACATGGTTCGTTGAAATCGCCGCATTTCTCGCGATCTTTCTAGGAGTGATGCTGCTGGCGGGAGTTCTTGGAAAGATTGTTCGCTGGATTGTTAAGGAGGCAGGACTAAGCGGAGTCGATCGCTTTCTCGGCGGACTGCTGGGTTTTGTGCGCGGCTGCCTGATGGTTGCAATCGTACTCGTCAGTATGACCGCTTTCACACCTGCTTCCCGGTGGCTGCAAGGATCCGCGATGGCGCCGTATTTCCTGGTCGTCGGTCGGGCCGCTATCTGGGTCGCGCCCTCGCAGTTGCGAGCGCAGTTTTATCAAGGCCTTGATTATTTACGGCGAGCGCCAACAACCTCGCCGGCGTATCACAAGTGAACAAATTCGACATGTTGCACTCTGGCCGCGAGTAAACGAAAGCGAGATCCACGTGAAAGATCAATTAGAAGCGCTTGTGCAGCAGATGTATCGGAGCAACATTCTTTATTCGGAAGCGGTCAGAGAATTCAAGAAGCGCTTTATCGCCACAGTGCTCTCGGAAAACAAGGGTAATCAGTGCCGAGCCGCACGGCAGTTAGGTATGCACCGCAATACACTAAGCCGCACAATTGGCGAACTCAAGATCGACGTTCACGAGTTTCGTGATGGTGGGAAGCGGCCGCCACGCAGCGCGCGTCCTGCTGCCTACGACAAGAGATTCGCGAGGTAGCCCGCGCCGAGAAGTGGCTCTGCCGTTCGTTACATGTGATCCCGCTCGCTTCGTAAGGCCCCTCTCGCCTTACGGCGAGTTCGGGATGACGAGGCAATAAAATCAAGCGATAAAGTCAACAATAAAAAAGGCAGCCGTGAAGGCTGCCTTTTCACATATATCCCAGCTTAGTGCGATGGTGATCTGTGCACCGGACGGCGGTGCACGGGTCTCTTCGGTGCCGGCTCTCCAGCTTTCTTCAGGAGTTTTCCATCGCTCATCATCATCATGAATGGTGTCGCGGTGTAGGAGGAAGGGGTTCCTTCAAAATCGAAGGTGTCGTTAACTTTGGGCAGACGCGCCGCCGGAATCGGTCCCGACATGGTCAGAGTAATGTCAGCACGGGTCGCTTCGATATCATCCTCGCTCCCGGCGATTAGCAGTTCAGTTGGGCTGTTGACGGCGATGATCTTTGCTTCCATTTGCAGCGGCACGTTCTTGATCACGTTCCAAACCGCATCCTGGTCCGCAGGTTCACCGGCAGAAAGAACGAGTTCCCAATCCCCGAAACCGAGCTGCGACTTGATCTGGTCGGGAGTCTTGCCGTCTATGATGGTGTGCGCCTGCTGGGCAGGCGTCGGGGGAACGTACTTTGTGATTTTGGTGGCGAGGTCGGCCGGTGGAGCAGTTGCAGTCGCCGCACTCGTAACAAGATCATTCCAGCCCTCGTCGGAGCCGTGATAGTTCTTGTAGACTTTTTGACCGTATGTCTGGATTTGAGGCTTTGCAGTCGCAGGCGCGAGGTCAATCGAGCGCGCAATATAGAACAAACCGTTGAGCGTGTCGGGCGGGTTGGCCTGTAGATACGCCATTGCAAGCGGATAAACGTTCTGAAGGTCATTGGGCTCGGCGTCAACCGCAACCTTCAAATATTGCTGCGCGTGAGCATAGTCTTTGTTCTGCAGCGCCGCGAATCCTGCTCCCCCATTAAAAAGAAGCGAAACCTGCTTCTTGAGCTTGTCGTAGTCTGCGTCGGACATCCCGGCCGGCTTTGGGCCACTTTGCACGCATTCAAGGCCTTTCCCGGAATATTGAGTCAGGTCGCCTAACTGTTGCGCCTGTCCAGATGACACAGCTTGGCGCGACAAGAATGTCAACAGCGCGAGCGCACGCAGGTTGCAAGAATCGGTTGCGAGAATTCGCTTTGCGGTGTCGACGACCTTAGTCGAATTGCCGGTCTGCTGGTAGGTCGCCATGAGCTGTTCAAGCGCCGGAACTTTCATCACGCTGTTCGGATATTGCGTTAGAAATGCTTCGAAAGCGCTGGTTTTCGCATTCGGGTCCTTCTGCTGTACTGCTCCCACGTAGGCGTTGTACTCGGCGGGATCTTTGATCTCAGGGGCAGCCTGGCTTGACTGACCTGGTTGACCGGCTGCCTGCTGGCCGCCAGCCGCCGGTGCCGCGGGTTGGGTTTGCTGCTGAGTTGCATCTTGTGCGCTGACCATCAGGGCCGATGCGAGCACAAACGCCAGAACAGTTGTTTTCATTCCGATAGCTCCTCGAATCCTAGGAAAATTGAACTGCAGGAAATCGCTGCAACGGTGAAACTGAATCTAAGGTGGCTACTACGCCTTGGTAGCGCGCCGACCCGAGCAAGACTCCGGACTCGACAGCACCCCTTGAGGACTTCCGGGGCGAAAGATGAGTCCCAGTGAGCGGGATTATATGTATGTTGTTCCAGTTAAGCAAGTTCTCCCCCCTCATCCACTCACATCTCACAATCGAATAAGATGCAGAACGAGAGATTTCTGGTGGTTTAGAACGTAAGGACGGTGGCATAGAACATGAGCGGCAATGATTCTAAAGTGCTTGGGCAACAGGTAGCGGTGGTGACCGGCGGCGGTCGCGGCATCGGCGCGGCAATCGCACGTAAACTCGCCTCTCTCGGAGCGAACGTGGTTATTTGCGGGCGGACGATGGCTCCGCTCGAAGCGACGGCTGCCGGGATCGGTGGTCAAGCGACGGCCAAGCAGTGTGATGTAAGCAACCTCGAATCGGTGCAGGCGCTGGCGGCGTTCGTCGAAAAGCAGTTCGGCAGAGTCGACATTCTGGTCAACAACGCCGGCGTGGGCACGTTCGCCGCTCCGCTACATGAATTGACACCGGAGGACTGGGAAAAGGTCCTGAACACGAACCTGCGCGGCGTTTACTACTGCATCCGCAGCTTTGCACCATTGATGATTCGGGCGAAGGTGGGCCATATCGTCAACATTTCGTCCCTAGCTGGGAAAAATGCTTTGCCTAACGGTGCGGCGTACGCGGCTTCAAAATGGGGATTGAACGGGCTGAGCTATTCGGTTGCTGAGGAGCTGCGTGTCCACAACATTCGCGTGTCCGTCGTGTGTCCGGGGTCAGTCAACACGGAGTTAGGTCCGCATACGGGCAAGAACCCGAGCAAGATGCTGCAATCAGACGATGTGGCGCATGTGGCTGCCATGCTGGTAACCCAGGCGCCACAGTCATTCGCGAGCGAAGTGTTGCTGCGGCCGACACAGAAGCCGTAACGTTACCGTGGTGCGCAGAAGACCCGGCGCGTTGTTTTCTTCTTCTCAGCAGTAAAGCAAAATATTGCCTATTCCAACTGATTCGGCGTGAGATATGTGCCAGTTGAAGTCGGCAAAGCTCCTTTGTGCGGTGGCGCTCGTTCTATTCTTGGTGTTGCCGCTGTTTGGTCGCGCTCAGGACTATGACGATGATGACGCGACAGCCTCGAACTCCGCCCGGCTCTCTTTGCGCTTCGATAAGCAAGGTGTTGCGACCGTAAATCTCTGGGTAACGAAAGCTCCCGAAAATTGGGATCCCATTCGCGTTGGCCTAGCTACGGCGCTCGACTGTCCGCAACAGAATTTCCATTCTCCTGAAACGACCGGTTATTCCAATCGGGTTGCGAACCGTTTGGCGCCCGCAAACCGTGAGCAATACCTCCGGTCTCTAGCCGAGTATTACAGCAAGCAACTGAATGCAAGCTGCGATTCGGTCCTGCGATGGGATGGATTCAGTCGTTCAGGAAATCTTGATCTTTCTCCGGTGCAGGCCCCGCTTGCACAATCCGGCAACAGCGAGCTGTCGGTGAGTATTGCCTTCCCTGCCGCGACAAATATTCAGTACAGCAAAGAAAGCCTCAGGTTCCAATGGCAGAGAGCATTGGAATACCGTATCGACCTCAACGCCCCGGAGAGGCCAAGTCCGATTCAACTATCGTTTGGGATCACCAGCAGAAGTTTCTACAAGAGTATTGCCGTTGCAATCGCGTTCATCCTGTTTCCGCTTGTCATTACTCTCTGGATGCGCCACGCCGCCCTGACTGCCGGAAAGCAGGATCCGATTGCGGCGTCGTTCGGCTATTTCCGCAGCCTCAATTGGTGCATTCAAGGAAGCATGCTGTTGTGGATTACTTCTGGCCTAGGCGCCAGGCAGGCGCTTCAGGATTGGTTGAGCCTGGCGCTTCCACCCTCGTGGGAAGCAACCCTGCTCGATATCGCGATCGTGCTCGGGCCGGCCTTCTTAATTTATTTTGCATGCGTGAGCGTCTCTTACAGACTGCACGTCGAGCTTCGCGGCTCAAAATGGACGCGGCGCGAATTCTTGCTGCAGCAACTGGCGACGGTAGGGGCGCAAGTTATTCCGCTGATGTTCTTTTTAGCCGCGCTCGAAAATATCACGGCGGACGCCACGGCCGCGGCAAGCTTCTTTCTGGCGGCAATGCTATGTGCGGTGGCGCTGCGCAATCTCCGCATGCGGGTAAGCCAGTCGTATCCGTTTACGTTGACTACCGGTGAACTGCGTGATCGGGTGTTCGAGCTTGCCCGCAAGGCCGGCGTCAAAATTAATCAAGTGATCATTCTGCCGACTGGAAAAAGCCAGGTCGCGAATGCGTTCGCCACTGGCAATCGGGTGGTGATGTTTACCGATTATCTTTTGCAGCACTTGAATAAGCGCGAGGTTGCAGGAGTGGCCGCGCACGAGGTCGCTCATCTGCAGCTCGGACACGTCAAGAAGCGCTTGTTGGCGTTTTATCTTGCCATCCTTTTGCCTGCACTTCTTGGAGGATTCTTCCAAGAATTTCTTTCGCGCCGTGTACCCGTGCGGGGCATACCAGTGCAAGTTACAAGCACTCTGTACTCCGCCTTGGGGTGGTTTTGGAACTGGTCGCAGCGGGACTTCATTCTGATTGTTGTGGGGCTGAGTTTCTTTTTCCTGCTTTCGCGTCGCTTTGAGTTTGCCGCTGACGAACGCGGCGCTGCGCTGACCGGCAACGCAGAGGCCCAGATCAGCGGTTTGCTGAAGCTAAGCCGCGTCAATCTCATGCCAATTCGCTGGGGCAAGGGAACGGGTACTTGGCTTACGCATCCTTCGACGATCAGGCGCGCGGAGCGCATTGCGGCAGCGGCTGGAATGCCAGCCGAGCAGCTTCAGGCAATACTGGTGCGGCATGACTTCGAACTGAGAGCGGGCGCCGGGACCAACAATGTGCCGGGCGCGAATGACTATTATTCAGTTCCGGAGGCAACTGATCCGGAGAACATACGTGCAACAGTCAGGAGGCGGAAGAGCCAATACGCAAAGATCTGGATTCTGAGACTCATCCATGTTCTCCCTCCCGCTCTGGTCGCATTGTTAGTCAAATTCTCCCACTTGCAAGGCGTCGACGCCATGCTGGTGTATTTTGCTGGCTTCTTGGCGACGCCGATTATATGCGTCCTGCTCAGTGCGCAGCTGGGAGTCACGGCAAGGAAGGCGCAGTGCCGACGTTTGGTCGAGCGGTCTCAACGTGAAGGACTGAACCTAAGCGGCGGTATCGTCGTGGGATTCTCGCCAGGAGCAGTGGTTCGGTTTTATGGATTGAATTTCTACAACTGGGACGTGGGGTTGCTGCTCTCGTCGGGTAATCGACTTTCATACATCGGAGAGCAAATCCGGTTCTCGATCGATGCCCGTGAAATCGAAGGAGTTTGCCTCGGCCAGGGCGGACCAAGTTGGTGGAAATTTCCCCGTGTTTACATCCGCTGGATCCAATCGGATGGCAAACCTTCTGTTTTTAGTTTGGGAAACCTCGAGCCTTGCCGCGTGTGGAAGCTAAAGGAACAGGCTGCCGAGTTGCTGAGTTACGTCCGCACGCTGCGCGCTCCATCACGGGTTATCGCCAGCCCTTCCACTGTCCCTGAATTGCCGTCGTTGACGATTGGAGAAGTTACTAGCCGGCAGCCACGAGATATCGGCGGTCTAAAGGCCAACCTTGGTGTACTTATTTACCTTATTCCGATGGCAATCGTGTTCGACGCATTGCTTCGTACTGATGCGACTTGGTACCTGTGCGCAACAATTATTGTGACGAGAATGATTGAGTCGATCCCGTACTGGCGATTCCGAGATCGCCTGCTGCAGTTCAACACACCGTCTGCGGCAGCAGCCGCCGCTACCAAGAGCTGAGCCGCCCCCGGTCAATCCTTGAACAGGCTATCGAATGCCTTGCGCGCATCGTTGGGAGTTGATGCGCTACCGGTAGAAGTTTGCTTTTCTACTCGGACGCTGATCGAGAAGAATGTGCATTCGTTGCGGACGTCCTTTTTCGCGACTCTTTCAAGCACCTGCTGCATGCACTCGAATCGGCGTGATGGATCGAAGTAAGTGCATTGCTTACAGGAGTGCAATTCGAAGGCGCACTTAGGGCATTGGCCGAGCGGTTCGGAAAGTAACGTCAACAGGGTTCCGCACTGAGCGCACCGCGAAACGCTGTGAGTTCCCGGCATGTGGACGGGCCGCGGGCCGAACGTGTCTTTGCGGGCCGGCTGCGGCTGCTGCGAAGGCTTTTCACGCTGGCCGCCGGAGTCTTGATATCCGTGCTGACGGTACTTGCGATCTGACAAGAAAACTCCCGATGAATGCTACGCCGGAACGGAACATTGTCTCGCTTACGACTGTTCAGCACAAGCGTCGTCGAATTGTAATTCGCTATGCTGGGTGCTACCATCCGTGTGTTGTAGTGATTGTTGGAGGCAGTTATGTCTGAACGGAACGGACACGGGATCCTCTGGTTCCTCACCGGTATTGGCATTGGCGCGGTGGTAGGGCTACTTTACGCGCCGCAATCGGGGAGCGAGACGCGCGAAATCCTGATGGCCAAGGCAGAAGAAGGAAGTGAGTACCTGAAGAAGCGCGCACGGGAGGCTCGGTCCCAGGCAGAAACTTTGGCTGCGCGTGGGCGCGAAATGTACAACGCTCAAAAGGAACAATTCCGCACGGCAGTAGATGCTGGACGCCAAGCCTATCGCGAGAAAACTACTGCCGGCCGGAGCGACGGCGAGAATATTTAGTACGCGCAAGACGCGAACATGAATACGTTGCTGATAGTTTTCATAGTGGTGACTGCATTTGCAGTGCTCCTGCAAGCGGGCATCCTCGCGGGCATATACGTTGCAATGCGTAAAACGAGCGCCAAGGTCGAATCACTTGCTGATGAAGTTAAGACAAAAGTGCTGCCCACTGCCGAACTCGCGCATTCGATGATGAGTGAGTTGCGCCCGAAGATTGAAACCGTAGTCGATAACGTCAGCGTTTCTACCACAATGTTGCGTGGACAGATGGAGCGTATCGATGCCACGCTGACCGACATCGTGGATCGCACCCGCCTTCAGGTGATCCGCGCTGATGAGTTCGTCAACAGCACGATGGACAAACTGGAAGAAACGCGCGAGGCGGTGCAACATACGGTTGTTTCTCCGATCCGCCATCTCACCGGACTAATGCATGGCGTCGGAGCCGGCCTCGAGATGTTGTTCTCTCGCCGCCGGGCAAGAAATTCTGGGGCGGTAGCGCAAGACGAAATGTTTATCTGAGAGGCAGCTTTTAGCTCTTAGCTAGGACCCATTCTTTACACATGCCTTGGTACGCGTACGCCGTGATACTCCTCGGGATTGTGGTTTGGTTCTACCCCTTCGTTTCCGCGCACAAGGGGACGAGCGCGGCAAAGACTGTGGATCGGCGTTCGCGGTGGGGTGTTCTGTTGCAATTCGCCGCTTTTACTCTGATCTGGCAGGGACATTTCTGGCAGCGATCACTACCGGCGTGGCGGCTCGCACTATCTGTCATCTTATTTCTACTCGCAGCACTTCTCTCGTGGAGCTCTTCGCGAGCGCTAGCGGGTCAATTGCGAATTGATGCGGCGCTGGGAGCCGAGCACAAGCTCGTGCGCTCGGGGCCGTACGCTCTGGTGCGGAACCCGATTTATACATCGATGTTGCTGGTGCTCTGCGCGATGGCGGTGATCGTAGCGCCGTGGAAGCTGTTCGCGGCTGCGTTAATCTTGTTCGTAGTTGGAACTGAGATTCGCGTACGCATTGAGGAACGGATGCTGGCCTCGCACTTCGGAGAAGAGTTCACGGCATATCGACGCGACGTTCCGGCCTATATTCCGTTTTTTTGACTCTCGAGGCGTTCCTTCGCCCAGTGCGCAGTTTCTGCAATTACGGGATCAGGATCGTTGCTGACCCGCTCAAGAACCGGCGCAAGTTTCCGATCACCACTGTTGCCAATTGCAATCAAAGCGTTTCTTCGCAGGCCGGAAGGTTTTGCGCGTTTGATTGGCGAACCGCGAAACTTTTCGCGAAATTCCTCTTCCGAAATCTCGCCCATCCAAGCGAGCGCAGGATTTACCAAACCTTCTCGCGCCTGGAATTCCGGCTTATCTGTATGCGGAGCTTTTCGGTTCCAGGGACAGACGTCCTGACAAATGTCGCAGCCAAAGACTTGCTGACCCATGCCCGCTCGCAGTTCTTCCGGAATGGTTCCGCGTTTTTCGATCGTAAGATACGAAATGCACTTGTTGGCATCAAGTTGGTAGGGCGCAATCAGGGCCTGAGTGGGGCATGCCTCGATGCAGCGTGTGCATGTTCCGCAGCGGTCGGGCGCGGGCAGATCGGGCACGAGCTCGAGTGAGGTTATGATCACGCCGAGAAACATCCAGGAGCCAATCTTCTGGTTGATAAGGCAGGTGTTTTTGCCGAGCCAGCCTACTCCCGCGTACTTTGCGTAGACACGCTCCACGATTGGGCCGGTGTCAACGTAGGCCTTGGTTTGAATCGAGGTTTCGGGGCCGCAGTGTTCCTTCAACTTCGTTTCTACTTCTCGCAGCCGACGCAGGACGGAGTCGTGATAGTCCTCTCGGCTCCAGGCGTAACGGGAAATCCAACCGCGCCCAGGATTATTTATTTGGGTGGAGTATGGATGCGCCGTGTTGTAGTTCATGGCGCACACGATTACGCTGCGCGCCCAGGGAAAGGCAGATTGCAGCGACGCGCGGCGGAGTTCACCCGAATCGTTTCTCGATTCGAGATATTTCATGTCGCCGGCATGGCCGGCGGCGATCCAGTCAGGGAACCGGGCCAATTCGGAGAACTCAGCCACGGGAGCGATGCCGCAAAGATCGAGGCCCGCTTCAGCCGCGGCGGATTTGATCAGTTGTGAGAGCTCGAGGGGAACCACGCTTCATTATCGCGTATGTGGTCTCCCCAGATTGTTGGAACGTGCCAATGAGCGATATCGCGATTTCAACATCGAGCGGACTCGCCGTCCGATGCGTCTAAAATGTGCATGTTCATACCTGCATTGTTGCTAGTCAACCATAATCGAAATTTTCCCGAACAAAAACGCCAAGCGGACAGTCTTCCTATAAGTGCTAGGAACTTGAAAGAAAGACAGGGATGTATGTTCGCAAGAATTGTCGCTGCCGGAGTGTTTCTCGCCACGAGCATCGGCCCGTGTTCCGGCCGAACGCTGCAATATCGAACGTATGTGGTACCCGGGCCAAATGACAATTTGCAAGGTAATTGCGAGTACCAACTCACCATACCGAACGCCCAGAACCCAGTATCCGCGGTCCTAGTCGTGTTCGAGCGCGGATGGCAGTTCGGAAACTTATACTTCGACCCTGATGTGACAGCGCTCGCGACAAAGCATCGTATGGCCATCATGCTGGCACACCACTGCCGATCAAAGGAAGGTGAAGACATGGATGTCGTGCCGGAGCACGGAATTGGTCGGGCTCTTATCACCGCATTGGACCAACTTGCGGGAAATGCACATCATCCAGAACTGGCATGGAGCAAATTGATCTTGTTTGGTTTTTCCGGCGCCGGATCGCTTGTTGCTCGTATGACAGCCTATGTGCCGGAAAGAATCGTCGCTGTAGTCGAGTTTGCGCCAAGTCAGAATGACCCGTTAGGAATGGATACGATTGAACTTCCAGACAAAGCGCTGGTTATCCCGCAGCTGATTATTGCAAATGGCGCAGACAAAATATCCGGCACGATGCGTCCATATGAATATTTCCAGCGTTATCGAAAGCGAAATGCACCGCTAACTTTCGTCGTTCAGAACCGAGTGCCACATTGCTGTGTTGCGAATATGATTCCACTCGCACTGCTCTGGCTAAGTGATGTCATCCGGGGGCGAGTCCCAACAGCAGCGCAGAAATCGCTTGCGACTATCGATGAGTCAAATGGATGGGAGGGCTTCATTCAGAGTCAAACGAGCGAAGTTAGAGACACTTGGAAAGAACCAGTCTGGAATGCCTCAGATGCATGGATTGAGCGTCATGGGGAGCATCCTTCTGCTCCAGACGTTCAAGATGCAGGATGGCTCCCCTCCAGGCGCTTCGCCGAGGCGTGGTTGGAATTTGAAAAGCAACCAGAGCATCCAATTACTCCGTTGGAGTGAGTGGATTTCGCTGATTAAAGAGGGAAAGTACCGGGTGAGATCCTAGAGCGATTACATTCCCAGCTTCTTCACCTCCTCGGTGTAGTACTTGCGGTAAAGGATATCCCACTCCTGACTGCCTTCGAGAATGGTGCGCTTCTGGCTTTCGATCTTCTGGCGCGCGGCCAGATCGATTCTTTCTTCCTGGTTGAGCAGGTCTTCGAGAATCTTGCGGACCTCAAGCCGAATGGTATTGCGGTCCTCGACGAAATCGACTTCGTCGGCGGCGGCGAGCGCGTCGGTCACGACGTGCGCAACTTTGTTGGCCTTGTCGCGACTCACCCTCATAGCACCGCCTTGTATTTCCGCACCAATTCGTTCTTAACTTTGCGGAACATCTCCTGATAATTCGCTCCGCTGGTTCGCATTTCATCAGAATAGGCTTCGAGGATGACGCGGACCTCATCGTTGATGCGGTCTTCTAAGCCGAATTCATCGAGCATGGCAGCATGCACTTTTTCGGTGAGCACCGGCAGGTTCTTGGTCTCAACGAATTCGGAAGCAATGAGTTTTTTGACAGTCTCGCGGGCCAGATAACCCACGTATTCTTTCGAAAGCAGCATGCGTGATTTGGAATTGTAGGTTGAATTTTTAGTGTAGCACGGAAGGAAGCGGTCAGCGGTCGGGCATCATGCGTCAGGACAATCAGTTCCTTGTTTGGGGCTTGAGTGCAAGGTTGACTGCAAGATGAAAAGCAGATTCCTCATCGCTAAAGCGATTCGGAATGACATACTGGCGGGTGAAGCACTACCTGACGGCTGATAGCTGACGGCTGAAGGGTGTTGGGCTTACAATGCTCGAATAGCGATGCCCAACCTTCCCGACAATCTAGCAAGCTTTAAAGATGACATGGTCGCCTTCATCGAAGGCCACGGCATGCGCCGCTTCCCGGGTTATGTCGACCACGAAGAAGTCCAGACGGTGATGTGGAAGCCTGGTGAGGATGCCGCAGAGGGGTGGAAGGATTTCGTTGAGCTTGCCAAGGCAGCCAGCTCGCCATTCCTCACTATGGACTCATGGACGCTTGAAAAGGAAGAGCTCGATTCGATGATTGAGCGCCTGAGCAATGCCGAATTTTCAAGCGATGAGGACCTTGAAGACGCCCGCTGGCTTCGGACTTATCTCGGCAAGACAGGTTTTGTGCAGCTGGGGTTTGCCTTCCAGGGCGTGATGATGATTTACGAAGTCTCAACCGAATGGTATGACCACTACCAGCGGCTGATGGAAGTCTCGGAAGATTTCGGCGGCATTGCTATCGATGGCTCCGGCAGCGCCGACGACGAGCCCTAGCGCAAGGTAACAATTTTTCGCAGCAAGCCACCGGTAGATAATTAAGTCGTGCGTTGGAACCTCAGGCAATCTGATCCCGAGCGGGTGCAGGCACTCGCAAAAGCCATCTCCGGCTTTCCCGCGTTTAGAAACTCTCAAGACGCCACTCATATTATTGCGAGCCTCTTGCTGGCCCGTGGAATTCAGACGGCGGAAGCGGCCGAACGTTTCTTATCCCCATCGATTGAGCATCTCCACTCGCCCTACTTAATGACCGGCATGCGGGCGGCGATCGAGCGGCTTGAGGCTGCGATCGAACGAAAAGAAGGAATTCTCGTTTATGGAGATTATGACGTCGATGGGACTACCGCGGTCGTTATCCTGAAAACCGCAATCGAGTTATGCGGAGGCCATGCAGACTTTCACGTTCCGCATCGAATCCGCGAAGGTTACGATTTGCGCGGTGACGTAATTGAGCGCGCCGCTTCCGCTGGCGTTCGTTTGGTGATCAGCGTCGACTCCGGCACGCGCGCGTTTGCCGCCGCTGAGAGTGCCCGGCGAGCGGGCGTGGATCTGATCATCACCGACCATCACTTGCCCGGAGCAGATGGACTGCCGCAAGCATATGCGGTCGTAAATCCTAATCAGCCGGGATGTGAATATCCCTGCAAATCGCTTTGCGGCGCGGGAATTGCTTTCAAAGTCGCACAAGCTCTGATTGCCAAGCGATTACCGCATCGTGACCAAAAGCGATTGCTGCTCTCTTTCATGAAGATTGCTGCGATTGCCACCATTGCTGATTCAGTTCCCTTGTTCGATGAGAACCGCGTGATCGCGAGCCTCGGCCTGAACGCGCTGCGCTCGGCGGTAAACCCCGGCCTAAAGGCATTGCTCGAAGTGGCGCAACTCGGAGGCAAGCCGCTGAGTTCCGAAGAAGTCGCGTTCCGCATTGCTCCGCGCATCAACGCCGCGGGCCGCATGGATATCGCCTCGGATGTGGTCGATCTCTTCACGGTGAAAGATCCGGCTCGCGCTCAGGAAATTGCGCAGCGGCTCGACAAATTGAACAGCGAGCGGCAAGAAGAAGAGCGGCGCATTGTAGATGCTATCGAGCAGCGGCTGACCGAGGACGCTGCGCTCCGTGAATCCTATTGCATGGTGATCGACGGTAAAGGCTGGCATCGCGGCGTAATTGGCATTACGGCGACGCGGGTGGTTGAGCGCTATGGCCGGCCCGCGATTGTGGTCGCGGTCGAGGGCGAAGAAGCTCATGGCTCGGGCAGATCGATTGCCGCCTTTCATCTGCTTAATGCGTTGGAATCGTGCCCCCAGCTGTTCACACGCTACGGCGGACATTCACACGCGGTTGGACTCTCGCTTCCCTCGTCGCGTGTGCCGGAGTTGAGGGATCGTCTTGACAACTATGCGAGGTTGCGGCTCTCGTTGGCCGATCTGGAGCCTGTGGTCACAACCGATGCGCGACTGCCACTCGATTGCGTTACTCCGCAATTGCTCGAAAGTTTGGAACTACTAGAGCCGTTCGGGGCTGGCCAGCATGAACCGGTCTTCTGCGCTTCTGACGTGCGCATTGCGGCTGCGCCGAAGTTTGTGAAAGAGAAACATGTTCGCCTGAAGTTGTCCCCGAACGGAGCAGCGGTAAGCGGCTGGCGCCGTTCCTTGACCTATGACGCCGTTGGTTGGCGGCTGGCGGAGCAAGCGCAGAAGGAGCGGCTTCTGCCCGGCGATGTCCTCGAAATCGCGTTCACTCTGGGCCGTAATGATCATCCAGACCATGGTGGCGTGGAGCTGACGCTGAAGGATTTCAAAGCTCTGCGGCAGGCGAGCGCGACAGTTACAGCGTCATAAACCTGTTTCAGGATTACTTTGCCGCAGCCGCTTTCTTAAGTTGGGCGGAGACTTCTTCGGCCAGCGGGCTTTTTGTGGAGGCGAAATCTTTTAGGACCTGCTTCGCAGTTTCGGCGCGATTCGCCGAAAGGGCATGCAGCGCCGCCCGGCGCAGTTGATTATCGAGCTTCTCCTCCCCCAAAAGCCGGGCCAGGGTGTACAACGCTTCATCATCGTCGATGGTGGCGAGTACCTGAATAGCTTTCTTCGCGGTAGCAAGATTGCAGGTCTCAGAGCGAATCAGTTTCTCCAGGCCTTCGATGCTCTTCACGTGACGCAGGAACATCAGCTCGTTCAATGCTTCATCGAGCACATTGGGCGCCAGTTTAATCAGTGATGCAGCGAGGACCGGCGCGGCCCGCACCGTGCGGCTGTGGATGATGGCCTTCAGAGCGGCCTGCTGAACTCGGGGATCAGAATGCTCGAGGGCCGATACGATATGCTCGGCTAAGTCCGGGTCCTTGAGCTCTGAAAGAACTCCACAAATGTTGCGGACAACATACCAACGCTCGTCTTTCAGGTACTTGTAGGCAACCTCGATGCTTCCTTTGCCGAGCTGGCCGATCAGGCGTACGAGCGCCAGCCGATTGCGGGCGTCGGTTTCAGCGATGAGATGATTGAAAACACTTTCAATGCTCGCGGGGGCGGCGAAACGCAATAACGTAACGGCGTTTTTTGCGCCTCCCGATTCGCGTTGCAATAAAAATATTTCGACGATTCGCTCGATTGCGGCCGCCGGAAGCAGCCGCCTCAAGCTGCCGGCGCAGCACTTCTTGTGTTTCTCTGGATCGCGATTGAGAGATTTTTCAAACAGCCCGCCTATCGTCAGCACCTCTGAAAAGCTCTCGAACGAGGCGATGGCTTGGGCGAGAACGGCCAGAGCAGTTGCCGCCTGCATGTGGATGAGCTCAGAAACATTCTCACGCAGCAGGGCCTTCCCGAGCCGTACCGCGGTCTTGTTCGCAAAGTCGCCATGCGCGAGCGGAATTACACGGATCAGCTCGGGAGCGCGGCTCAGTTCGGTGACCTCAATCTGGCCATCGTCATCGAGAAATTCAAAATAGTGCGTGGCTAGAGAAATGGCCCTTTCGTTATCACGTCCCTTCAATAATTCCTTGGCAAGCTCGATCACGCGGCGGAATTCGACTGAGGAGTAGTGCTTCAAGCTCATGAGCCGTTCAAATCGCTTGGTGCTGTTGAGAGTGCTCCAGTGCAGCTCTTCGCGCATCTTCTCCTGCAAATGCGGCGGGACGGAGAAGTCGGAGATGAATTTCGCGAGCTTTTGCGCCAGCCGATCGGCCATGTGCGTGGCCTTGAGGCTCCTTGCAAGCACGTGTATTACTTCTTCTTCGATCAGGATTTTCTGTGAGTGACCTTCGGCTGATTTGAGCTTTGCACCGGCGAGTTGCAGCGCAGTGTCTTCGATGTACTCGGCGGCCAACTGCTCTGGAGGCAGACTATTGAGCTCCTGGCGGCGTTCTACGGGAAAGTTCGCGAGGATCTTGTCGACACCCATGTTGCGCAAAATGCGCGCCAGCGACGTGTACGATTTCTGCGGATCGCCGCGCTCTTCGAGCAGCGAACGCTGGACCGATGCTTCTACCATCTCCATGAAGCTGCCGGAACCAGCGCCCTGCAAACCCATCGCGTGGCGCCAACCGCCTCCCGGTTCCGGTCTGCCATGGGCCCTTTGACCGACCACACCAAACTCGCCATTCGTCGCGGAACCGTCTGCCCCATCGGATCCGCCCGGGCCGAAGCCGTAGCCGAAACCGTCGCCAGACCCAGGAGATGTGCCGCCGCCTGTAGCACGGAAACCGCCGCTGCCCACTCCGCCACCGCCGATTCCGGGAGCTCCTGCGGGCCCGCCCGCCCCTGTGCCGCCACCTCCGCCTGTGCCACTCTGAACTTGCCCTTCACCTCCGGAGCCACTTCCGCCTTGACCAGTTCCTGCTCCGCCTTGCGGGGCCTGAGAACTCAGATCACCTGCGGCTTTATCGACGAGAACCTGCCCTTCCCTAACGGGGACGAGATTGGGCACTGGAACGGGAACTCCATATCCCGCACCATCCGCCGGCCGTCCGGCAAACTCGGTCAGCACCTCAGCGCGCACGCTTGGGTCGATACAACCAGATTCCAGCAATGCGTCGATTGAATCCATGAAATCGCGCGATCCCTGCTCCTCGGCCATCTGCTTGGACATGATGTAGGCTTCGGAGTCAGTGTCGATAATCGTGTCGCCATCTTCGTCTTTCTTCTGATTTTTTGCCGCCGGCAGAATGCGCGCGCCCTCGACCTCGTTCTGGTCGATAAAGGCCAAGGTTCCTCCCGCGTCATCGATTTCTTTGGTCGAGACCGCCAGAAGGCTGAGTACTTTTTTATAGCGGCCCATAGTGAGGCCGGGTTCAAACGTCACGGCCGCGATACCGCGCTTCAGAAACTCTGTCTGTAAATGATTGAGAGAAGGGTCGGTGGTCAGCAAATTATTGAGGATGATTTGGTTATCGATAAAGCCGAAGGTGAACTGACCGGTCTCCTTCAACAGAGCGTTGAGAAATTCGAAGCTCTGTTGCACCGGGCGTTCGACGCTTTTATGGTTGACCGTGAACATGATGGCCGTTTTCACGGTCATCTGCAGAGCACGGGCAAAGCGCAAGCCCAGATTTTTGATTTGCTTGTTATCAGCCACGCAACACTCGAATGCGGCCGGACACACGATCTCGGGGCCGCTTACGCGTCCTTAAAGTATGGAAGCGGGTAGTGGGACAAGGCAATACGGCGGAACGGGTTAGTGTGCCTTTAGTAACTTCGGTTCGTCATTCCCGAGGGTGAACCCGCATTGACGAACCACTAGCGGGCGTCGGCGAGCAGGGCAACAGCAGCAGTACGCGAGGTCTTGCATTGCTTTAGGACGTCATATGGTCTTCAGGCGGTGGCGCCGAATTTGACTGACACCAGCTTCGAGACGCCCGGCTCCTGCATGGTTACGCCATAAAGGACGGGTGCGATGCTCATCGTCTTTTTGCTGTGTGTAATCAGGACGAACTGCGTCTGCACGCTCATTTCTTTCACTAAGTCGGTGAACCGGCCGACGTTGGCTTCGTCGAGCGGCGCGTCAACTTCGTCGAGAATGCAGAACGGGCTCGGCTGATATTGGAAAATTCCGACTAACAGGGCCAGGGCGGTCATAGCTTTCTCGCCACCGGAGAGCAGTAGCACGTTTTGCAGCCGCTTTCCTGGAGGCGACGCCACCACGTCGATACCGCTTTCGGCGCTGTTTTCTTCGTCCGTCAGCCGCATGAGTGCATTGCCGCCGCCGAAGAGTTTTTTGAATGTGACCTGGAAGTTCTCGTTGATCTTGTTGAAGGCTTCTTCAAACTTCTGACGCGAGAAAGTGTCGATCTCTTTGATAGTTGCCTGCGTATTCTCGATGGAATCGAGAAGGTCTTTGCGCTGGGTATCGAGAAAAGCCTGACGTTCGGCGGTTTCTTTGTATTCCGCAAGCGCCATCATATTCACCGGGCCCATGGCGTCGAGACGAGATCGCATCTCCTGGCAAGCTTGTTCCTCGGTTGCAAGCTCGTCACCTGCGACGCGCGGCAAGGTCGAATCCGCCATCAATTCTGTCCGTTGGACACCTAAGTCGTTCAGGCAAGTTTGAGCAAGATGCTCGGCGTCAGATTGCAGCTTGACGGCAGAGGTGGAGGCTTCGGCTTTGCGATCGCGAAGAGAGTCAAGCGTGTTCCTTGCTTCCCTCAGCAGCGTGTCGATATCAGCCAGCCGCGCCCGCACCTGGTCCGACTCAACCTGAAGCAGTGCCGCACGCGTCTCGCACGCGTTTCGCTCCGCATCAAGATCAAGCAGCTTACCGGCGATTTCCAGATTCTCGATTTCACGTTGGTCTTTTTCCGCGGCCGCAGCTTCGATCTGCGATTGAAGTGCTGCGACGCGGGCCTGCATCTCGGTAACGAGCTGCTCAATTCTTTGAAGCGCGGATGAAGCCGAGCGGTGGCGCTCGGCGAGGGTCGCAACCGAGGCTTGCTTCTCTGAAACGGCGCTTGCGGCCGCATTGCGGTCCTCGCGAAGATTCGCGAGCTGCTCTTGCGCAGAAGCTGTGAGCTGTTCCAGTTGCATGCGTTTCAAATCGAGCGAAGCAATTTCTGCTTTTCTGCCCTCAACGACTTCTTCGTGACCCTTACGTTCTGACGCGAGTCGCGTCACGTCCCCTTCGCAAATTTCCCAACGTTCGCGCACTCGCGACATTTCGGAATCGAGTTGACGGAGCGCATGACCTGAGGTCATGGCCTGCTTCTCGGACTCGCGCTGGTCGGCATCGAGCCGTTCGAGGAGGAGGGTTAAATCCTTAATCTCGCGTCCGAAGGTCAGCACGCGCGTCTCCTCGGTCCGCAGTTGCTCTTCGATGTCCGCCAACAGCCGCACAACGTCACGCAGTTCACGTTTCATGGAAAGCGGGCCTTCGGCACGCTGCTTTCCGCCGGTGACGGTCACGTTGTGAAAGCACTCGCCGGTTTGAGAGAGGAAGAAGGCATCAGGATTTTCGAGCGCGAGATCGCGCGCGAACTGCGGGTCAGGCACGATGTAGCCGTCGCGCAGCTTTGGAAGGATCACCTCGAGTGATTTGCCGAAGCCATCGAGTACGCGAATTGTGTTTTTCAGCGGGACGATGGCGTCGTGTGGAGGAGCAGGCTGGCCGTCAGGAACGGCAAACGAAAAGCGCGCCTGCGAATCTTCAGGATGAACGAGGAATGTGGCGCGACCGTCGACATCGGTGCGGAGCAGGCGGAGGCCTTCGTCAACTGCGTCCCATGATTTGACGACGATGTAGTTCAGCTCATCGCGCAGGAAGTCTTCGACCACGGATTCGTAGCGCGGTTCAACTTCGAGAAAATCCGCGAGCACTCCTGCCGGGGCACGTCCACCCTGTAATCCGCCAGATTGAAATAAACGCCGAACGGATTCGGTTGAATAACCGTGCTCAGCAATCACTGCCTCGAGTGAACTTCTCTTACCAAGCGCCGAAGCATATTCAGCACGCAGGCCGTCGAGATGGTTCTTGGCGTCGGATTCCTGTCTTTTCTTCAATGCAAGAAGATCGCGCGCTTGCGTGATTTCTTCATTCAACGCGGCAATCCGTTGCGAGACTGATTCAAATTCGATGGCGATTTGGCCGCGCTCGCCGCCGAATGTTTGCGCCTGCGTGCGCGCGCTGGCAATTTCGCCTTGGAGCCGCTGAATTTCGCGGTCCGCGGCCGCCATGCGCTCTTCAGCCTGCGTAAGCTGGTTTCGCATATTCGAAAGAGCGGCAACGCACTCCATGATCTCGGCGCGCGAGCGCTCTTGCTGGACCTCGAGTTCCCGGAGCGAACTCTCGGTAAGATTCGCCTGCTGCTGGCTGAATTCGAGTTCCTGCTGCGCCGCACCCAAGTCTGTAGCGGCGGAATCCAGAACCTGGCGATTGGAATTTAATTCTTCCTGCAGCGAGAGCAGGCGCAGCTGTAGTTGCTCCATCTCGGTTTCGGAAGAAGCCGAACGAACCGTAAGTTCATTACAGCGCTCTTCATTGTGCTGGCGTTGGGCATGACTGCGATCGACTTCAATCTTGATTTCATTCAGGCGGTTGCCGTTCTCACGAATCTCAGCTTCGATTGCGTAGCCACGGTGCGTCCGCTCAGCCAGTTCGTTTTCCATTTCGCGGACTGCTTCCGCCTGAACGTGCATTTCGCTGGAAATTGACTTGATTTGCGCATCGAGCTCGTCGCTTTGCTGATCGAACCGGGAAAATTTGCTGGCGACTACAACTCGCAGCTTCGCCCGCATCTCGTCGCGAAGCCTTGCGTAGCGCTCCGCTTTTGAAGCCTGGCGCTTCAAGGAATTCATCTGCCGCGTGACCTCGTCGAGGATGTCATTCACGCGGGCCAGGTTTTGCTTCGCATCTTCGAGGCGTGCCTCGGCGAGACGCTTCTTGGTTTTGAATTTGGTGATTCCCGCAGCTTCTTCGATGATGGCGCGGCGGTCTGTCGGCCGGCTGCTCAGGATCTGTCCAATGCGCCCTTGCTCGATAAGCGCGTATGACTCCGGTCCAAGGCCGGTGCCCATGAAAAGTTCCTGGATATCACGTAAACGGCAGAGCTTTCCATTCAACAAGTATTCGCTGTCGCCGGAGCGAAAGAGTCGCCGGGTTACTGCGATTTCTCCGGCGCGCGCCTGCAGTTGATTAAACTTGCGGCGGCGGATTTTCAACACAACGTGCGGTGATGCGCTTTCTGCAACCGCAGCGACAGATCCGTCTTTCACTAAATGAATCGCGAAGATCGGCTCGTCATCGGGAAAGGCGATAGAGTTAATGTTTACTTTTGAGCGCGGAATCTCGATCTCTTCAGTCCGGCCGGGCTGCGCATCTTCTGTAATGCGCTCGACTTCTTCTGCGGAGCGTGCCCGAATCCTGGCTTCATCCCAATCTTCAGCCGGCATTTCGTCTTGCAGATCGAGTTCGGTTGGATCGTTCTTATCGGCGCCCTCATACACCTCAGGGTCGATCAAAGTCAGCGAAACTTCGGCCATTCCGGTTGGCTTGCGGTCGCGCGTGCCGGCGAAAATTACGTCTTCCATACGAGAGCCGCGCAATGTCTTCGCCGATTGCTCGCCGAGCACCCAGGAGATGGCGTCGGCGATATTCGATTTCCCGCACCCGTTCGGCCCAATGATCGCCGCCACGCCCTCGCCGTGAAACTTGAGTTCGGTGCGGTCGCAAAACGACTTGAATCCGAGAATCTGGAGCTTCTTTAGTTTGAGCAACGTACACTCCTTCGCATCCGACTTCGAACAGAAACTGTCATTCCCAGCCAAGCGGACCGAACCGTTCCCGATTCAATCTGCGGAGTCAAGGAATCTGCATTTCCGATCGACGAAGAGGCCGAGCAGCCGTACTTAGGATTCGACGGCGGCACTCGACGTACAGGTTTACCAACCAGGTTCCTCCGATAGTTCGTTTCACGCAAAGCCGTCCCTGGCTGGCGTGGACGGGGCACAAATTAGAGCTACTGTACCGATCAAATCGCGCCGGGGTCAAGTAATAAAACACCATATGTTGTGGGTAACTCGTCCTAAACCCAGCATTTTGCAGCGGCTATGCAGCTAATGCCCGGTCTGAGCCTGTGGATTGGAAAGGAAGGGAGGAAATCGCGAGAGCGGAAATAGCGTAGCTCAGGGAACAAAGGCAAAGCAACCGAAAGTTGGGGAGTGATTCGCGAACCTTGCTTGTTCTGAGCAGCGGGATTCCTTACGGCCGAGAGACATCCCGTCAGGGACGCGCTGGCTCTAAGAAAATCGACCATTACGGTTCGCGAGCGACCGCCGCCGAGAACTCCGCTTCCGAAAAGGTTGACATATTTACGTTCACGAGGAGACAACATGCCGCGTCATCGACAGACCGCACGTAAAGCGCAAAACAGTTCCGATCACGACTTTAACCTCGAAGATGCAAGAGAGCGGATCAGCGAAATTGGAGAACAAATCCAATCTGGATTGAGCGAAGTGGGTGGGCAGGCGAGAACAACGCTGCGACAGCTCAACATGAAAGAGTCCACAATTCCAGACGCCTTTCGCGGGGTGCCGAAGTTCATCTCTCCGCAAGTACATCGCTGGCTTGATGTGGCGGTGACGGGCTATTTCGGAGTGCTGGGCACGATCTTTGCGGTTCGAGGCAGAGTTGGTCCGTCGGTTGCGGCTTTCGTGAATGCAGGAATGGTGGCCGGAGTCTCAGCTTTTACTGACTATGACGGGACCGGCAAAAAGCCGATCAACTTTAAATTACACGGGACACTGGACGCCGTGCAGGCAGCAACAGCTGCATTGGCTCCGGTGCTGCACGGTTTCGCTGATGAAGCAAAATCCGCCTTCTTCTACGGACAAGCGGCCAATGAGCTCGCAGTGATTGCGGGAACTGACTGGGATGCGGGCAGGCAAAGAAAAGGAAGAAGACGAGCGGAATAGGCTGGCGCACGAGGATGAGGAAACCCATAGTTCGCATTGTCCTCGCCTTGAAGCAGCTTGATCACGCGACTGAATGCGCAACGGCGAGGTCATAGGCGTGGATGATGAGCAGTTTCGCGTCGGAGGGATAGCCGAAGCGCTCGGCGATAGTCTTCTTTTGAGTAATCCCGGTTTGAGCAAACACGCCAGCCACCGCGGCAAACCAGAACGAAACGAGGAGCAATGAGGGTTGACGCATTGCGATCTCCTGTGAACTAGTGCTTGAACCAATAGATCAGAATTCCGTAGCCGACGCCGGCCGGGTCATTTGCACGTGCGGTTTGAAATGCCATGAAACGTCCGTCGGTTGAAATCACCGGGTTGGAAGCTTTGCCGCCCTCGTAGTCATTGAAGTGAGTTAAACGCGTGAAGTCCTTGCCTGTGCCATCGAGCTTTAGCTTCCAGATATCGATATTGCCTGGACCGCAGCCGCCGCCAAATTCCTTGCATTGGCGGTCGCCTTCGACTGCGGTGTACAAACCGTCGGGGAAAATCCCTTCGGTCTCGTTGTAAGTGCCAGGCGCCTTCGAGAAGTTTGTAATCTCGCCGGTTTGCAAATCGATTCCCATCACCGAGGCAGCGGCGTGAGGCTCGTAGCAGGTGAAGGTCATCTTGTTGTCGTTATCGTAGAAATCCTGGGCTTCGAGTGTGCAACTCTTGTCCTTGCTTTCATAGACGGTTTTGCTGTTGACGAGCTTTGGCGTTGCGCCGGAGAGATCGAGATCGGCGACGATCAGCCGCGAGCTGCCGGGAGCAAGGTCGGCCGCCTGATCTGAAGTTTGCGAAAAAGCGATTTTCAGAGACTTCTTAGAGAGCGCCGCTCCTTCGCTCATCTTCTGCCCAAGCTTTACCGGCTTTGCCCCTCGTTCCTTACTAAGGAACCAGAGTTCGTTGTCGCGGGCACGGCTGATGTGAATGTTTTCGAAGTGATCCGGGCCGATCAGGATGTAGTCGCCAGTAACCAGATGCATTACGCGCAGAAACACGGCTGCAGGCACATTGCAGGTGAGGCAAGTAATGGCGCGGGTCTTCAGATCGATGAGCATGGCGTCGCCGAAACTTTTCGCCATGAAAGCTACGCTCTGATTGTCTGGTGAGATATCCGCGCGCTCGCCGAAATGCGTGAGCACTTCGATGTTGGACGGAAGATGAGCCAACGGGTCGTCCTGTTTTCTGGTTTGTTGGGATTGGGCGGGAAATGACGTCAATAACGCGAACAAAATCGGCGCCAGGAATTTCATGCGGGGAATGGTAACAAAGCAGCCGGATGTTTTTCAGCTGCAGGCGATTGTTGGGCCAGCCGCGGCGAAAATCCTTTGTACTCGCACGCCACATTGAGTGTAAGATGTGCGGCTTATGAAAATCCTAAAAGTTTGTGCGCTCATTGTTGTTCTCACTGCCTCGATCTGTGCCGCCTTCGCGCAAGAAATTCAGCGGCTCGATTCTTCCGCCGATCAGCTCATCCCCGCGAACGCGAAGTTGGAACGGGTGGCAACGGGATTCGATAAATGGACAGAAGGGCCGGTGTGGACGCATGCAGGGAGCCTTTTGTTCGCCGAAATTCCGGCGAATGCCATTCAGCAATGGTCGCCTGGCAAAGGCGCACATGTTTTTATGCACCCGAGCGGCTACACGGGGTCTCCTGCGTATGGCGGCCCAGAGCCGGGATCGAATGGGATGACGCTCGATAAGGATGGTCGAGTCACGGTTGCAGGTCACGCTCGGCGAAACGTGTGGCGATTGGAGACGCTCGATCCGCATGGAACCATCACGGTGTTGGCGGACTCCTATGAAGGAAAAAAGTTAAACAGTCCGAACGACCTCGTTTATAGCTCCGACGGTTCGTTGTATTTCACCGATCCTCCCTACGGGTTACCCACGCAGGGTGATGACGATCCGCTCAAGGAGCTGAAGTTCAATGGCGTGTTCCGCATTCCAAATGCGCGGCGACAGAAAGCCGGCGCTCCCCCCAACAACGACAAGTTGCAGCTCGTTATCAAGGACCTGCCGCGGCCGAATGGAATCGCGTTCTCTCCGGACGAGAAAACCCTTTACATCGCCGATTCCGGCAAGAAAGTGTGGATGAGCTATCCGGTTAATGCCGATGGTTCAGTTGGCGAGGGCAAGTTGCTGCTCGATGCTTCTGCCGACAAGTCCGGCGGAGGACCCGACGGAATTCGTGTCGACAAGAAAGGTAACATCTACGGAGCAGGGCCTGGCGGCGTGTGGATTATTTCGCCGCAGGGCAAGCATCTTGCGACCTTCAAGCTTCCCGAAATTGTAAGCAATGTTGCCTGGGGAGACGCCGATGGCAAGACTCTCTACATTACTGCCAGCACGAGTGTGTACCGGATCAAGCTGTCGGTTGCAGGATTGCGAAACTAGCGGAGACTGCATTCGACAACACGCTTTCTGATCCCTCTTCAATGCGATGACAACTTCAGGGGAAATCACCCACGTCAGCGATACAGCGCTGATGGTGGCGGCGTGTCGCGCGCACGAAACCGAGCTCGAGGACGCATTTGTGCGCGATCCATTCGCGGCGAAGCTGGCCGGTGAGCGGGGTAAAGCCATTCTTGACGCCTTACCTCATTCGGCCATAGTTCGCTTTGGACTGGCCATTCGCACCCGTTTGCTGGACGATTTGCTGCTCGAGGCGCTCGCCGCCCACTCGACCAAGACCGTCTTGAGCGTGGGCTGCGGGCTGGATACACGACCTTGGCGCCTCGATCTCGCATGCGACTTACGCTGGATCGAAGTGGATTTCGCCGACATGCTCGACTACAAGGACCAACTCATGTCCAGCGAGAAAGCCCGCTGCCGTCGTGAGCGTCTGGTTGCTGACGTGAATGATCCCGGGCAGCGGCGCGTAATCTACGAAAAGGCTGGAGCAGATCGAGCGCTGATGATCACCGAAGGGCTGCTCATGTACCTTCCGGCGGCGACAATTGAAGATCTCGCTTCGGAAAGCCGCAGGCAAAGCGGCATTGCTCACTGGATCAGCGACATCACAACCACTGCATTCACCCGCGCGATTGGCGGAGGAAATGACACGAAGCAACCGCTCCGACACGTGCAAGCGCCAGACTGCCTGAATGGCGAACAGATTCTTGACGTTCTCACGCGCCACGGCTGGAAGACAGACGCGGTGCGAAGTTACATTACCGACATTGTCTTCGCCAGTGAACGCATCCGACGGATGATGGGCGGAGCCGAACGTCCTCCGCTAGCGATTCCGCCGCGCGACCCGACTGGAGTGCATTGCTTTGCGCGCAAGTGAGATCCAGCGTTAATACCCCGAATCAATGGCACTAGCCAATTAGGTCGGCGCCGTCGGCCGATACTTATCCCTTGTGCAGGTTTATTGATCCGTCGCCAGTCTGAACAGAGATTAGTTTGCCACCGCCGTTCAATTTGCCATGAATATCGTTTCCACTGATTCTGCCTTCGCTGGCGATGGGAACGTCGACATCGATGTGTCCATCACCGGTGTGGAGATGTAAGTCAGCGGCAAGGTCCTGCGGAAGTTCCAGGCTCACGCTGCCATCGCCGGTGTGCAGCGTCCATTCGTCGGCGACTTTGGATCCGGCGAGTGCGCGAACGTCGAGGCGGCCGTCGCCGGTTTTCAGACTGAGCGCATCGAACTTGCCGTCGGCATTGATATGTCCATCTCCGGTACTTGCATGAACGCTGCCTTCGACGCGATGGATTTCCTCTGAACCGTCGCCGCTGCTCAGGTCCATCTCGCCGGTGAACTCCGCAATTTCGATTTTGCCATCGCCGGTGTGCAGATTGACGCGACCCTGGCGGGGCATATGGATATCGATGTCCACACGATGACTGATGAAGTTTCCTATGTGGAACTCATGTGGAAAGCGCAGATTAATTTCTACCGTGTCGCCGGTCTGGTGCTCCTCGAGGGTCAATCCACCATGGCCGATTTTGTAGTTTGTGGTGGTAATGTTCGCCTCGATAGTTTTCTGGTCCCAGGTGTCGACATGGATGTTTGCGTCAGTGGTCTCGATACGCAGGTCGGGTGAATTAGAAATTGCGTAGGTCTTTGACCACTGTTCCGCGCTGACGGGTAACGCGAAGATTGCCAGCGCCAGTTGCGCTAATACGATTTTGTTCATTGGTCCTCCGAGGGCAGACGAACGCGAGTTGATAGACGTACGTACGAAGAAATCGTGAGTTTGGTTCCACGGAGAGACTCTTCCGTGCGCACACTCTGGACGAAGCTCGGCGTAGACCATCCGCGGCATGCCTGCGGGATCAATTTGTAAAATTCTGGTCTCCATCTTGGCGTAAGAGATTGTGCCGCGTACTATTCATCTCCGTCGAAGGGGAGATCTCATGAGAATATTTCTTGCAATTGCCGCGATCCTGGCGTGGATATTCGGCCTGGGCCAGCTACTCGCTCCGGCCAGGTTTTACGCTCCGATGGGCATCGAACTGACTCCCATGCTGGCGACCATGGTGCAATCGTACGGCGCAACCATGATCGGCCTGGGTGTGATTAATTGGTGCGCGCGAGAGGCTCAGGGACGCGGTTTGTTCGCCGTGCTCCTGGGAAACCTGTTCGTGCAGGTTCTGAATCTCGGAGTAGTGTTTCGGATGTTGTCACTCGGGGCCGGCAAGACCGCAGCGCCGGGAGTGGTGATTCATGTTGTATTGGGCGGGTTCTTTCTCTATTTTCTGCTACGAGAGCGGAAGCAGGAATCGACTGGGATGAGTGCGGCACGGACATAATCAATCAGCCAAATCATTTGTGGCGAAATGTCGCGCCCTGCTCAATGTCGTCCTCGGGCGGTAACGCACTTGAGCGAACACGCCCCATTATTTTGTCTTCCCGAGGTCGGTCCATTGTGCGGACGCTATTTTCCATTGTCCAGAACTGCGCACGAACACCACAGTTGTTGCCTCAACCGTTTTCTCCGCTTTCGATTCATTGGTAAGAGTACCCGTAAGGATAGCGGCGTCGCCGAATTGGCGGACCGATACATCGCGCAACGTGTGTTTGGCTTGGGGATCGAGCTTCGGCTCGTCGGTCCCTCTTGGCTTCGTTTTCTTCCACAACTCTCCGGTGGGCATGACGAGCACAAGATTTTTCATTTCCATTTGATCCATTGTCACGCCGTCGCCACTGTCATAGGCCTTGAACCATTTGGCATGTAGAGCCTGAAGTTCACTCTGGAGAACATTGGACGGACTCTGAGCAAATAACGGTATTGAACAGAACAGTGCGAACAAGAGAATTGGTGCGCGGCGCATTTAGTCCTCCTTTGAGAAAGTGGGCAGGTCTGTCGAGGAACAAACTATATCGCAAATTTTGGGAACGCGGAGGATACTCCGCATTTTCGCGGAGCGAAGCAGATACTGCGCTCAGGATGACAGGAGTTCTTTTTTTTTAGCAGCAACGAAAAGGGTGACCCATGTTTTCGCGTCCTTTGCGAAACGTGGGAACCACGAACGATTGCCGCTGGCTGACACTTATAAGACTCCCACTTCTCGCAAAACCGGCGAGAAGTTGATTGGATAAGAGCGAAGGCTCGATGCAAACTCAGATAGTTTTTGGTTGAGGACCAAGACTGCTGAGCAGGAAGGAGCCTTCGCAAATGATGATTATAGGCTGTGATTTTCATCCCAGCTGGCAGCAGATTGCCTG
>DATEHT010000009.1:0-123672 GCA_035279425.1 Terriglobales bacterium
TTATTTTCTGTATGTTGCGCAGAAACCGGAAGATCAGGCCAAACTGCTCAAAATGGTGCTTTCGAACTGCCGAATCGACGGCACAAGTCTTTATCCCACATACAGAAAGCCCTTCGATCTCATCTTTGAAAGGGCAAAAACGAAAGACTGGCGGAGAGGGAGGGATTCGAACCCCCGATACCCGTTAAGGTATGTCCGCTTTCGAGGCGGATCGTTTCAACCGCTCACGCACCTCTCCGCGCCGGACAAACTGAATTGTTATACGCCGAGGTCCCTCGACTTCGCACGGGATTTCGGCAGCGGGCTCAGACGCCCGCTAACGCCTCAACATTCGAGGCGGATCCCTCGACTTCGCTCGGGATTTCGGCAGCGGGCTCAGACGCCCGCTAACGCCTCAACTTTCGAGGCGGATCCCTCGACTTAGGCTAATCATTCTTCGAATGATTAGCCTTCGCTCGGGACTTCAACCGCTCACGCACCTCTCCGCGAGCTCGGCTTTTCAACTCCGATTTTATCAGCTAGGGATTGATCGACGAGACTTTGTAGTGGCAGGACGACCTAATAAGGATGCCCTCAGGCGTTAACTTTCAACGCCGAGGGCATCACTACGCTTGCCTGTAGCAACTTCATCTTAGGGGGCAGATGGTACTCAGGAAAGCGCCATAAAACGCTACTCTGGTTTTCGTGGAGCTACGCTGGAGGTAAGCCGGATCGCGCTACAACGCTAAACCAGCTCTCGATCTCCGCACCTCCGCACCTATCATCCGCAGTTACTTACCCGCATCTCTCTTTTCGGCATCAAAACCGCCGAAGGTAGGTATGGGACAACGAAACATCATTGTTATCGGAGGATCGGCGGGCGCATTACAGGTCCTGCAAGCGATTTTCCCCGCGCTGCCGTGGGACTTCCCGGCATCGGTTTTCGTGGTAGTGCACACCAGCGAAGAAAGCCCCGGAGTTCTTCCCGAAATTTTGAACCGCTGCAGCAAGTTACCGGTCATTTATGCGGTACACAATGCTCCAATCCTGCCGGCACGCGTTTATATTGCTCCTGCGGGACAGCGCCATGTGCTGCTCGACCGAGGCACAGTTCGCCTGGAGACCGGCCCGCGCGAGAATCGCAGCCGGCCTGCGATTGATGTTCTTTTTCGCTCGGCTTCTTACGCTTATGGCAACCAGGTAATCGGTGTGGTACTTACCGGCAACCTGGATGACGGCACCGCCGGACTGCTCGACATTAAGAATCGTGGCGGCATTGCAATTGTTCAAGATCCAGAGGAGGCTTTGGCTTCTTCAATGCCGTCAAGCGCGATTGAGACTGCTGATGCTGATTTCGTGCTGCCCGCGGAAGCCATCGGTCCCAAATTGGTGGAGCTTACGGCGGTGGTGAAGGCGAATGCGCCCCAGTTAGTTCCGAACGGGGGGTCCAGTATGGCCTCAACCGGACAGACCTACTCTTGCCCAGAGTGTGGCGGGGTACTCGAAGAAACCAAAGAAGCAGGCATGCTGCGCTTCCGCTGCCGGGTGGGGCATCTTTATTCTCCCGAAAGTCTTTCGGTCGATCAGACCGAAGCAGTAGAAAGGGCGCTTTGGGCGGCAATCCGCAGCATGGAAGAACAGGCGGAATTCTCCAATCGCTTGGCCGAAAACTCACGCGAAAAGAGGCGGATACGGCTGGCCAGGCGGTTTGCCGAGAAAGCAGAATCGAGCCGTGAAAATGCAAATGTTCTGCGCGACTTACTGCAGAAAACCGGCGATCAGGTCCTTGAGATGCCGCTTGAAGTCCAGAGCTCAGAATTCGACGAGAAGACTGGAACGGCGTGAGGTGACACGTGGCAAGCGTGGATAAAGACCGTAAACTCGTAGCCGAACAGGCAAAAAAGTTTGAGAGAGCCGCGCATGAAATTCATGAAATGGCGGACCAATTCCATCGCAAGATGGAGCAATTGCATCGCGACGCTACCGAAACTGGCAAACGCGCCCGTGCAACACGCAACAAGGCCGAGGCGCGAAGCGCGATGGTCCAAAGAATCGCAGCCAGGCAACGCAAGTTGAGCTAAGTTTGTGTTTTCCGCCAGGTCAGAACTGTTGAACGTTGATCCAGATTAAGCTATTCTTCACTTACTGTGGTCTCCCGTCGGTACAAATCTCCTCAAGTCTCGCCGACTTTCGAAAAGATGCACCTGGAGCGTCTCAAGCACTGCGAAGACACTGCAGATGCTGCAAAACGGACAGTCGAGGCAAGCAAAAAGCTCACCGAGAAGGCGCGGCAGTTGATGGAGGCCCTCCACAAAGATCGCCTGAAAGCGGGTTGAAGTCTTCTTTCATACATACTTTTGCAGTGTTCAGGACTAGAATGGCTGCCATCTTTAGCGCAATATGGCTTCTCGAAAGAGAAAACGCCGTTCCCCGCTGCAAACTGGGTGCGAACTCATCGCCATTGGCGCTTCCGCCGGGGGTTTGCCTGCGCTGCTCAAAATTGTGAGCACCTTGGGCCCCGATGGACCGGCGATTGTAGTTGTGCAGCACCTTGATCCTCATCACAAGAGCCAAATCCCACAATTGCTGGCGCGCAGAACAAATCGCGTGGTGAAAGAAGCCGAGGACGGCGAGCCCATTGAGAAGGGGATAATCTATATCGGTCCAGCGGACGAGCACCTTTTAGTGAGCGCAGGTAGGATTCAGCTGGTGCATTCTCGTTTAATCCGGTTTTCGCGACCGTCGATCGATGTGATGTTTACCTCGGTAGCCACTACCTATGGGAAACGTGCAGCCGGTGTTATCTTGAGCGGCTCGAACCGCGATGGGGCCGACGGCATCGCCGCTATAAAACGGGCCGGTGGCGTTACGATAGCGCAAAGCCCCGAGTCGGCCGAGTACCGCATCATGCCCCAGGCCGCGATTGACACGGGCTGCGTTGACCACGTGGTCTCGCTCGATAAAATGGGGAAAACTCTTTCACAACTCTGCTAGGTAAATCGCCCAATGGCCAAGGAAGTCACTCTAAAAGAATTGTTGCAGGAGCTGGCGGAACAACGCAACTTCGACTTTCGCGGTTACAAGAAAACCACCCTGGAGCGGCGGTTCCGGCGGCGCATGTTTCAGCTCGGTCTGCCGGGCTACGCCGCGTACAGCGAATACATTCGCAAGCATCCCGATGAAGTCAATCAACTGCTTAACACAATCCTGATCAATGTAACGGAGTTTTTCCGCGATCCTCCGGCATGGGAAATCTTGCGGCACGAGATTTTGCCCAACTTGCTGAAACGGGTCAAGCCGGGACATTCATTCCGCGCCTGGAGCGCGGGCTGCGCCAGCGGGGAAGAACCTTATTCGATTGCGATTTTGTTGGCTGAGCACTTCGGCGCCCGCATTCAGGACTATGACATAAAAATCTACGCGACCGACATTGACGAAGAAGCCTTGAACTCCGCGCGCCGCGGCGAATACTCAATCGACGCAATGCGGCGTGTGCGCCCGGAGTGGCGGGAAAAGTATTTCCATGGCAAAGGGCTGATGCGAATAAGCCGCGAGATTCGCCGGCTGGTCATTTTTGGCCGCAGCAATCTGGGGCAGGATGCGCCCATCTCGCACGTGAATCTTCTGGTCTGTCGCAACCTTCTGATTTACTTCGATTCAGACCTGCAGAAGCAGATTTTGACCCGTCTGCACTACGCGTTGGAGCCTGGCGGAATTCTTTTCCTGGGAAAATCGGAGTCCCAGCTGACGAATTCGTCTCAGTTCCAACGCTTGAATTCGCGTTGGCGAATGTTTCAGAGAATTACCTCAACGCCGCTGTCTGAAGAACGAAATGGCTCTCAGCCGGAGTCAGCGGAAGCAACGCCGAACGGCAAACCCCGGAGCGCACAAGAACTCGACGCTATGCGCCAGCAACATCGGTATTTGCTGGAGACGCTTCGGATCGGCGTCTTCTCATTGTCTCTCGATGACAGCATCACCCAGCACAACACCGCCGCTCTAAGCCTCTGCGGCCTTGTGCCGGCGAATTTGACCGGAAAGCGGCTGGCGGATACCGATTTGTTCATCAGAATTTCGGACCTTGGCTCCCAGTTGCAAGCCACGCGATTGAACAACGAATCGTCCCGTTTCCCGACGAGGATAAAAATCGGAAACGAAGAGAAGCTGCTGGAAGTAACCATCCGCCCGCTGCTTGATGACCGAGGCCAGCGAAGCGGCACACTGATCTACCTGGACGATCAAACCGTCCAGGAAAAATTGCAGACTACGATCGAAGAGCTCGAGTCGACCAGCGAGGAATTGCAGTCGGCGAATGAGGAACTGGAGACCACCAACGAGGAACTGCAGTCGACTAATGAAGAGCTCGAGACCACAAATGAAGAACTGCAGTCGACGAACGAGGAGTTAGAGACTACGAATGAAGAGTTGCAATCGCTGAATGAAGAACTCGAGACCACAAACCAGGAGCTTGAGGAGCGCACCAAAGAGTTAGATCAGGTCAATAATGTCTACGCCCAGACCCTCGAGAAGATCAGGTTGCCGGTCATGCTGGTCAACCATGAGCGAAGGATCGAATTCTGGAACCAGATGGCGCTGCGCTTGTTCGGCTTCAAAAGCAAGCCGCCGGTGGATTTGACGATCGACCAATTGCCGTTGTCCGAAAACATGCGGAATTTACTAATCCGCCGCCATCGCACTGTCCTCTTGAAAGAGCAACCAATGATCGCGCGCGGGCAAGATATGGGCGGGCGATTCGATTCTGTCGCCGATGTCCATTTCAGTGTCATTCCGCGCGAAGATCACATCCACAGCGTTCTAATTATGTTTGAGCCCCATTCGGCGGAGAGTAATCCAGTGCGGAAGAATACGCGAACAGATAAGAACGCTAAGGACAAATAACGCTAAACACGGTTTGCACAGCGCTCCGGAGAAGACGCCGGCTCCTGTGAACCGCATGGCGTGAACGGGCTACTTGACTCGCTCTCGCATCTGAAGCACACGAGTATAGAGGTCCTCTGCCTGTTGACGCTGACGGACACTCGCCTCGGCAATTTTTTTTGCTAAATCTCTGGCTTCGAGCAGAAGACGCCGAGAGTGTTCGAGTGGCTTCGAATGTGGAATCGTTACAAGGGCCATCTTGTCGGTTCCGTTATCTTTCGGGAAATGCCCCCGGGTCGCTTCTGACGTGTTCATCCAGAACTTCAGCTCTGAAATAGTGGCGTAGACCGGGCTGCGCCTGCCGTTACCTATCCGGTGCACCGGTAAACCGAGCTCGTGCTCCCACCGCTGCACCGTGCGCACGCCCCGGCCGAGGTACTCCGCTATTTCTTTCCACGAGTTGAGAAGAAAAACGGCCTCATTTCCATTCTGGCGCATGTTGGCGCAATCCCGAGGCAAGCGAATGCCTAAGCGTTCTTAACCGAGGAAAGTATACCTAATCGCTTTCCTTCTACACACAGATTCTACGCCTCCTCAGAATTGGAACCTCTTACTGTGTTGAGCAAAGAAATCGAAAAGCTTTATGAGGCAGTAACTCAGGAAGCTGATAGCAAAAAGCTCCTGTCGCGCGTCGAACAGTTGAATGATGCCCTGGCACGGACGCCGGAAACATCGTCTTCAGGCGAGACTGTGGACGCGGGCGCTGATGGCAGGAAATCGAATCACCCATCGACTGCTTATTGCGGGTTGGCGGTCATTCTGGCGCGTTGACCAGTAGCTATTGACCAGTACTCGATCCATTGCTTCCGAATACCGTTTACTCTGTCGATCAAATCTCGGCTCGGCGTTTTCCCGTACTCGACTATAAGGACCATGCCGGTATTAAATTCCCGTTGTGAGTGATCGACGTCGGGCTGCCGCGGCCCTTCATTCGCAATGACGTCCTGAACCGTGATCTTCGTTCGATCAGCTTTGAATATTGGATGTCCATTTGTATCTTTTCCGGTTTGAATGAGATTCTTCAAGATGAAGAAGTCCGGCACCTCGGCAGGGGAAATCAGCCCCATCAGGTACAAATCGAGATATGAATATCCTGTTGCCGGAACATAGTAGTCGTCGTCCAATTGCGTGAAAGTGCCATCGAAGTTGTCCTGCCAAACTCCACCACCCATAGCTGAGGCTTCTATTGGCCGCTGATAAGGAAACGCAACCGAGGCCTGCAGACCGCGGGTCCAATGCACAGGACCAAGGACAATGGTCTCGCCGTTCACCTTAGCGGAAACGTCAACTCCCCAACGGTGTCCCATCTCGTGTCCAATTTGCGACATCGCGTAGTTATACGGGCGCATTTTTCGGTCGGGAGAACTTTCCGCAAGCTGGTGCTCGTAGAACGTAACATCGTGGCTGTCTCCAACCGGCGCGCCATCGGGCGGTTGCTCCTGCATCTGGTTCGCGCCAACGTACACCGGCTGTACGTATCCCCATTGGAACCGGCCCTGACTGCAGTAGCCTGCCAGGTTTTCCGTTCTACTGCCAATTCCAGTTACGTTCCCTCCGCGAGGCCCATCGCTGGGAGTGCCCGCCTCCTGATTGTCGATTCTGAAATCGGAGTAGTAGGCGAGAAAATCGAACTTGTCCCCGAGCGCTTTGATCACCGTGCAAGACAGGTCCTGCGGGTCGGGAAGATGCAGATAGTGAAACGATTCGTAGACCAGTGAGAACGGCCCATCCTTTGGCTTGAGAGACGAAAGATGTACCTCAGGATTCTTGATTCCGGAAAGCTCGATGATTTGCAGTGGCAGCTCTTCAACTGTTTTTTGCGGGAAACGACCGGTTAGTACCTGTCCACTGATCGAAATGCGGCCGGTGCGCAGAGTTTCAGGCAGAATTCCACGAACAGTAATTGTGTTTCCGCTGGCTGCCACTTCTCTTGAGACACCGGGACCAAATACGAAGTACGTTGAATCCCGGCCTGGCCGTTTAGCGCCCACTACCGTCCATGCTTGGGTTTGTTCGGAGCCGCCGGAAGATTCGGGTGACTTAAATGACACTCGATACGCGAAGTGTTGCAAAGCCGGATCGCCCGGCTGCAGCACAGGGCCGCGCGTCTCGAATGTGACTTGAACCACAACATCATCTACAACAGAAACTCTGAGCGTGCGAACATCCAGGTGCGGCGCGAGATCGGGATGTGAATCCGCTTGAATTGTGGCCAGCAATTTTTCTACGCCGGAAATTGTCGGATAGATACCTACGATCGCGTCTTTGGCGGCGAGCTCCTGATACGAGAGGTCGATTTCTCCGTCGCGCTTGAGCACAGCTTGAAAACGGTTTGTTGTCTTGAACCAGGTGAAATCCTGAATGTTGCCAAAGGGTTCGGTCAGGTCCCAGGTGACCACGATTCGGTCGGCCAGTTCTTTCACGTATCGTGTGCCAGACATGCGCGGCTTAAAGAACGCGCAGATCGCGGGGGCGCTATCGAAAAGGTGACCTGCAGCTTCTCCAAGGGGCTCAAATCGGCCAATAGAGACTCCGCGGCTCTGTCTGCCCTCTTCATCGCGGCTCTCGCCTGCGCCGAAGCTGATCCAACCAGTCACACCGACTCGGAACGAATTCCACGTCTTCCCGGAGAACGGAAAAGACATGTTATGCAGGTTCACATCGCTACTATTGCCAGACACTTCAGCGCCAAATTCCTGGTCCCACTGCAACGGCGAGTTTTCGACGCGGTAACGAGCGTGCTCCGGGATGAATTGCAGAGTACGGCCGACCAAGTCGAAAAGGTTCGCTTTGCCAAGCGCGCCTTCGTCCAGTTCCATAACGACCAGGTCTCCGGCGGTTGATATCCTTCCGATGCTGTGACCGGGCCGGTCCTCATCCTGCGCGAGTAAGAAGTTCGGTCCGACCAGGACTGTGAACAAGGCGAAGCCGACCAACATGGAGGCAAACGGCGGACGCAGGGAGGGTTTCATCTCGGCTTTGTCAAAGGGAATCAGTGGAAACTATAATTTGGATAAAGTATCCTGAATTCCGCCCTCAGGCAAGCTGAAACAACAAACGCGCGAAAACCAAAAATGAAAGCCTTCCACATAGAATTCGCCCGCCTTAGTAGTATTACGATCCTTCTGCTCCCAGCTGGACTCCTTTGGGCACAGACGCCGCTTCCTCCTGCGCCGCATCGGCAGGTGGTCACGATTTCGAAGCCGGAGGTCCGCGGAAATGAGCCTTCAATCGCGGTGAACCCAAATAATCCCAAGCAGGTGGTCGCGGCATTTCAACCGGCTACCGTTGTCTACACGGAAGACAGCGGCAAGACGTTTGCGACTGCCGACCTTCCGCCCGTCGAAGGCTGGCGCGGCGGCGGGGACGTGTCGATCACATTCGGCAGCAAGGGTGATGCATACCTGAGTACGTTGCACTTCGAAAAACTCGGGAGCGCGTCCTATTGGGCGCATGGCGCCGGCAAGAACGGAATTTTCGTTCGGCGATCGCTGGACGGCGGCAAAACATGGGACAAGGCCGCAACACCGGTCAAAGTTTTCGAGGACGGGGATTCGGGAAGCCATATGTCGGATAGCCATATGGAGGACATGCCGCGCATCTTTGCGGACACCAATCCCCATAGCCGCTATGCAGGGAACATTTATGTCGGTTGGATCGAATGGCAGCTGGATAAATCGGTCATCCTGTTTTCGCGATCGACTGACGGTGGGAAGAGTTTCTCCTCTCCGATTCGAATCAGCACTCATGCCGGACTTCCGCGCGACGACAACGGCGGACTGGTGGGATTTGTAGGTGTGGTTGCGAGCGATGGCACCATCTACGCGATATGGAACGACGGCAGCACGATTGCGTTTACGCAATCGCACGACGGCGGCAAAACCTTTGTCCCTTCTCGCACGGTCGTTGAAGTGGCGGCTCCGTATTTCGGCGGCGCAGGCGGTATTCCCGGAGTCTCGCGTGTGATGGGCTTTCCGCAAATTGGGGTAGATTCACGGCAAGGAAAAAGGGCGAACCTATACGTCTCGTGGAGCGACTTCCGCAATGGGGACGTAGACGTTTTTAGCGCCTCGTCGAAAGACGCTGGACGAACATGGTCGCCGGCCGTGCGGGTAAATAGCGATCCCATTCACGACGGCATTGACCAGTTCTTTCAATGGATGGCTGTTGACCCGGCAAACGGTGATGTTTACGTCCAGTTCTACGACCGCCGAGATGATCCGAATAATCGACGCACAGGCTTTACGCTCGCCCGCTCTACCGATGGGGGAAAGACTTTCGTGAATTATGCGTGGGCAGAAAACGAATTTGAGAGTCCGCAACCGGCTTTCCTCGGCGACTACACCTGGCTGACAGTGCTAAATGGAAAAGCTTACGGCGCATGGACAGAAGCGGTCCCCTCCGAGAGCGAGCCTCAACCCGGACGTCCACCTCGTCCCGCCACGGTGGTACGAGTCGGGACGGCGGACTTTAGCAGTGGGCTCTAGCTACCTACTCGCGACACCTTGTCGAGACCATGACGCGCCAAAACTACCGGGAAAGTGGTTGTGATGTCTCCTTGTGCTTGGTCAGGGAGACTGCGTGGAAACTCCGAGCCATTCGATTCAGCGCGGGATGACGAGATACCTTGCCGATTCGTTCAGCTCACGGCAAGCGGTATGACCATCGACTCACTCTGCCGTCATGGCACTCCAGCAGAACTTGAGCAGACGATGCGCTACTGGCTACAGCACGCATTGATGAACTGCAAAATTCCTCGCCTCTTTGACACCGTACTCAGGAAACAGCACGTAACGACTTTGCGAGGCGTAGACAAGCTATTCCAAGACAAAGAATGAAAGTTGTGAGGAACAACTGTTCTGCATGTTCATGATGTCGTGCCAGCTCGATGCTCAAAATCATGACGGCGAGAAGCAGTAGAGTCAGAGACATTCCACGATGGAACTTTCGCATCCCCGATTCCAACCAGGATCCCTGTCGATGTTCCAATACACGCCCATCGTCTGAATCCGTGCAACGGATTTTCCCTGGGCAGTTATTACAGTGGTGTGCTTGGGCACGATAGCGAACGATGCGGAATGTCTCGTCCGTACTTTCTCGATGAAGATGCTGTCCGGTGGGGCATCGCCAGAGATCGTGCTCTGGAATGAAGGTAAATCCCTGCGTACTGCTGGTTTGTGCCCGACGGTGCACGTAACGGGCCGTATACTCGAGCATTACAGAGACTATCGCCAGGAAGCCCGCGTAGCTCGAAGCAATCAGAATTTCAGCGTCCATAGCGCGGCCCTAACGCCTATTCTGCGCTCACGACTTCGGTAAACAAAACGTCTTTGGGCTCCTCTCGTGTCTTCGTGGCCGACGCGTGCCGAATACCGACCCAGCACAAATAGAGCACGGGAAGTACTCCTCCGAGAATGAACACCACATCGCCGGGGAGCCGCAGCCACTCGATGAGAGCGTTGGTTGGATTGCTCAAAAACTTCAGGCTTCTCGCGTCGAAATATCCGGTCGTAACCGAGTGATACAACTGCAATATGCCTAACGGAAATAATGTCGCGAATACCATCCAAGCCAGACCCAGGTTCAAGCACCAGAAGCTAATCTTTGCAGCGCGATCAGACCAATATTTTTCGGGAATGATATATCGCAGGCAAAAGAAGGCCAATCCAACCGCCAGCATTCCATACACTCCCATCATTGCGGCGTGGCCGTGGTTCGCGGTGAGGGCCGTGCCGATCTCGTAGTAAGACACGATGGGAAGGTTAATGAGGAACCCGAAGATTCCCGCGCCCAGAAAATTCCAGAACCCAACGGAAGCAAGAAACATGACCGCCCAATAGTGCGGGAACGAAGTTTGTCCCTTGCCTTCCTGGTGCGCTCCGAGTTGCAAGAAACTCCACGCTTCGAGAGTCAGGAATGTCAGCGGAATTACCTCGGCCGCGGAGAAGAATGCGCCGAGAGCCATGTGAATTGACGGCTCACCTGAGAAGTAAACGTGATGCATGGTTCCGATAACGCCGCCCGCTGAGTACAGAATCATGTCCAGATAAACCATGGTCAACGCCACGCGCTCGTGCACGACGCCGAGCAAGACAAAAATGTAAGCCACCATGATCGTAGTAAACAGTTCGAGGAAGTCTTCCACCCAAAGATGCACTACCCAGAAACGCCAGAAGTCTGTCGTGGTGAAATGCGAACTTGGACGTGCCAATAACCCAACTCCATAGAATGCGGGAATGGAAAGGGCAGCGAAAAAGAACAGCCAGGGCAGATTGCCGACGTGCTGCGTCCGCAATTTGCCCCGAAGTCCGCGAAACAAAATAATCACCCAAAAGAAAAGACCAATGGTTAGGAGCACCTGCCAAAAACGCCCGAGATCGAGATATTCAAATCCTTGATTTCCAAACCACGACCAGCGGTCGCGAATCCAGCCTTGAATACCAGCCAACTCCCCAGCCAGACTGCCGAATACGACGATCGCCAAAGCTCCAAGAAGCAGGTACGCCAGCACATTTTGCCTTCGGGGTTCGCGACCAGCAATCATGGGCGCGAGAAATATGCCTGCGGCCAAATACGACGTTGCAACCCAGAAAATCGCCAATTGTACGTGCCAGGTGCGCGCGACGTTGTAGGGGAACAATCGTGCTAAATCGAATCCAAAGAAACTCGAAATATCCGCACGATAGTGCTGGGTTGCGCCGCCGGCCAGCGTTTGGATCAGAAACAAAAGCGCCATCACAAAAAAGAACCATGCGCAGGCCCTCTGACCCGAGGTCAAGAAAACCTGGTCCGGCGGACGGAACGCGATTGCCTGCCTCTCACGACCATGCCATCCCAGAAAGTTCCATCTTCCAAAGGCGGCGAGCAGTAATCCCGTTCCTCCCAGCAATGCGATCAGCGAGAGCACGCTCCAGACAAGCGCATCAGCAGTCGCATGATTATCGACCAGCGGCTCCGGGGGCCAGTTGTTGGTATATGAGTACACCAGTCCGGGCCTGCGGGCGGAAGAGGCCCACGCGCTCCAGGCAAAGAAAGCCGTCAACTGCCGGATCTGTTCAGGGTCGGTGATCGCGTTTGGGCGAAGCCCGTACTTCGACTTTGACTCACCGAAATATTCAGCGTAATAGCTCCTGAGATTGTTGAAGGCGCGCGATTGCGCAGCCGTGAAGGTTAAAGTACCACTGGCGCTGTCGTAACGATTGTTCTTGAAATCTGTGATGGTCTGTAGCCTGGCGCGATCAGACTCGACGCCCCCGTAAAAGTCGATCGAATCGAGGGCCGAACGGTGAAGATAGTCAGCGGTGAAATCCGGACCAAGATAGGCGCCATGACCGAAAATCGAGCCGTACTCCATCAGACCGTTGCGCAAGAAAATGTTTTGGCCTGCGAGAATGTCGTCGCCTGTAAAAAGAACCTTACCGCCGCTCTCGCTGACGCGCTGAGGAATGGGCGGTTCGTAAGAATAGGTTTCATAGGCCAAGAAGCCCAGGACGAAGAAACCGAACAACACCACGATGATGACCGCCTGAAGCCAGCCGCGCGAGATCAAGAATGGCTGTTTGTTCTCGATGGGCATGCAACCTCCCGAATGTTCGATTCGTGAATTCGCCTGTACTTTTAGTCGGCTGTTATGAGCCTTGAATTCAGCAAAAACTGACTACAGCACAGTACAGGAGTACTTCCCGCTTGCCACCGCGCCTAAATGTACGGATTTCTCCTTGCTGAGTCTGTGATCTTCGTCACACACAACCTGGCGTTACAGACCTATATTTCTAGCAAGAGGCAGATGGCAAAGATTCCACCCATCCCAAGCGACCCGAGCAGATATGCGGGGGCTGCGATAAGTACTGTCCCGCCAACGCCTTGCGTCGTAGGAACGGAACCATTCGCACGCCTCATCCCTGCGAGTTTTTTGGGCATGACTGGCTTGAGTGGGGAAAGCGAAGGCCGCGAAACTCAAGCTGAGATCTCCTCAAGTCTGGATCAGTAGCAACCAGCAACATCGAAGCCCAGCACAATAAAACAACCCCGGGAAATCGTCAATGACACTATGGACTGCGGCCAAAAGATCAGGCTGCGTCGCGATGCAATTCAGCGCGATTTTTATCCTGCATGAAGGGGATCGCAAGGTTTACTTCAAGGTTGGCGCACTACGATGGCCAGATTGCGATTTTGAAAAGGACCTTTTCAAAATTCAGCATTCCTACGACTGGCGACGCGGCGGCATTCTTAAGAGTACAAAAACAAAAGCCTCAGCGAAGCATTTCGATGCTTCGGTTGCACCCTAATTGCACCCAGATTCAAAAAGCGCCGACTTGTAAGCCATTGAAAAGGAATGGCGGGGACGACGGGACTCGAACCCGCGGCCTCTGCCGTGACAGGGCAGCGTTCTAACCAACTGAACTACGTCCCCGCTTTTATTTGGAACGGGTTAGCGTTAAACCCGTGTCAATCCGGCATGAATACTCGCCGGTTGATTGAACAGCCAGACTGATTTTAACAGATAGCCTGCACCACGAAGCATTCCGGCAGCTCGGCGGGAAAAATTGCGATTAGCACATCGCGTGTGTCGCACATCCCGCGGACAACACCCGTCAAAATCCGCAGCAAAACTGCGTCTAAAAACTAACAATCAGTTCGCATCAAGGTTGCTGAAAATATGCGGAAGTCGCTGCAAACGTATTAGGTGCGATGATCGGTTATTGCGCCGAGACCTTATAGAGAAGCGAGCCATGGGCGGGCAGCGTTGTTTGAATCAGTTCGATTTTTCCGAGATCTTTTCGGTGCCACAGGTCGCGAACCCGGTGGGGAGTTGGCGAGAGTCCGAGGCTCTTCCATTCTTGATGCAGGCGTAACGGCTTTTGAGAAATGTTGAAAATGGCGACGTATGCTCCGCCTCCTGTCTCGGCCCTTGCCGTCCAAATTACCGATTCCTTCGTGGCACTTAGCTGACGCGCTCCCTGTGAACGCTGGTCGGCTGCGAGCACCTCCGGGTTGGTAAGTAAAGACGCAGTCCAATCATCGGCGGCGGAAAGATCACCTCCAACCATGAGAGGCGATCGAGAAATACACCACAGAGTCAAAAGCGTGCGCTGCTCATCGTGGGTGAGCCTGCTGTTCCGTGGCTTACCCCAGCCCGGCGCCGGACCTAATCTGCCGATGGGCAGCATGTCGGCGTCAGGCCAGTGTCCAGGTTCAGCGATTGGCGCCCACGCGGCGGCATTTTGAAATTGATCGCCGACTCCTTGTGGGTAAGGTTGGCTGTTGTGCCAAATGTCCCAAATATCGTTGGAGATCCTCCACATTTGCGCATAGTGCTTTAATTCCTGTGCTTTTTCAATGGGAGCTGGACCCGGCGATAGGCTCAGAACGATTGGCCGCCCGCTCCTGGCAATCGCTTCGCTAATGCTGCGAATTTCGTCGCCTTTGTAGGGACCACTACTGATGCAGTCCACCTTGATCAGGTCGACTCCCCAACTTGCGTACAGCTTAATAATGGAGTCGTAGTAGGCCTGCCCTGCTGGCTTGGCAGCATCAATTCCGTAGTTATCAAAATTCCAGGAACAGGTATCCGAGGTGATGGCGGCGTCAGCGGCGTGGTAAGGAGAATCTGCGATCGGTAAATTCCGAGTGACTGCTTCCTTGGGAATACCGCGTAAAATGTGAATTCCGAACTTCAATCCGAGCGAGTGTGTGTAATCCGCCAGGAGTTTAAAACCTCCACTATTCGCCGCTGATGGGAAGCGATTCCCGGGCGGCACGTAGCGGCCCTCCTCATCCATCGAATATTTGAAAGCTTTTGAATTTCCTTCCGCCACCGGGTTCTCTACGAACCACTCCATATCGATCACGACGTATTGCCATCCGTATGGCTTCAGATGTTGTGCAAACCAACTTGCGTTCGCTTTGAATTGTTCTTCATTGATCGTGGTCCCGTAACCGTCCCAACTGTTCCAACCCATTGGCGGTGTTTGAGCCAACACTCCAGAAGCAGCGAATGAGGGGACGCTTGCGACGCTAATGGCAAAGAACAGCAGGCTGCGTCTGATCGATTTGAACTTGTTCATGTGATCTTTACGCCTTCGATGGCCACGTGATCTGCCCACCGTGATTGAAGGCTAAGTTGCCAATATGGCCGGCGGCGGCGGCGGCGACTCCTGTCTCTACCGGGGCGTTCGGTTCTTTGCGGCTCTTTACGCAGTTGAAGAAGTTCTCCATGTGATCGATTGTCCCGTCGCGATAACTGTGTTCGGTAAGGACCGGGTTCTGGTCGCGCTGCACGCCTTCGCGATAGACACTGAATGCGCCGCGATTGATTTTCAACGTAGCTTCGGTACCGCGAAACTCCAGTCCGCCATCGTCAATGGATGAACTCATCATTCCCTCATACACGACATCAAAACCGGGATATCGGAACGCCGCCTGAATTGTATCGGGACAGTCCCACTGTTCGAACACATACTTGTCGGCAAGCATCTGCGCGCGGCGGGGCTGATCGGCTTTCATCGCCCAGTGAACCACGTCGATCCAGTGCGTGAACAAGTCGGTCATGGCGCCGCCGCCAAAGTTCCAGAACCAGCGCCAATGGAAAAATTTCTCTTCGGTAAATGGCTGGTCCGGCGCGGAGCCGAGCCAAAGTTTCCAGTCAAGAGCCTGCTGGTCAACAGGAGTCTTGGGCCAGTCCCGCTGATAGTTTTGCCACCAGTAGGTCCGCACCTGCACTATGTTTCCGAGACTGCCGCCCTGCATCAAGTCAACCGCGTCGCGAAAGTGTCCCCAACTGCGCTGTTGCATTCCGCATTGCAGGATTTGCTTGCCCGAACGGACGGCTCGCGTGAGCGTTGCGCCTTCTTCGATGGTATGAGTCACCGGCTTCTCAAGATAAACATCTTTGCCAGCCTTCAAAGCGTCCACTGCTATGGCGACGTGCCAGTGGTCTGGTACCGCGATAATTACGGCGTCGACATCCTTTTGGAGTACTTCGCGATAGTCGAGATGGGTGGACGCTAGGCCGTTGGAGCGCTCCTTTATTGCGTCGCGGTGCGGACCATAGACGTCGCTTACCGCCACGATTTGGTATGGGCCAGCTTTGTCTGCGGCGTTGAGAAGCCCCTTCATCCTCTCGCCGGCACCGATAATTCCTAATCGGATCGTCTCATTGGCTCCTAAGACGCGAGTCGAAGCAAGTGCAGTAAGTCCGGTGGTAATCAGGAAACTTCGGCGAGTTGTTGTCATGCTAGGGGAGCCTCCATTCAGGATTTCGCAATGATGCTATCAAGTTTCGGTTTTTACGCAATGCCAAAACACGAACTCGCGAGATTCTCTGCTCGTTGTGCATGCCGAAGTTGCCGCTGGTGTATGCTCTTGTCCGCTATGCAAAATAAACTTTCGCGGTCAGTCGGTTTGATATTCCTGCTCAGCGTTCTCTCATTGGGACCGCAATCAGCCGCACAGACAAAAGAATCGCCGGCAAAGCCGAAACCTGAAGAAACGGAGATTTGGCAGCCGGTGCCGAAGGTTGTTACTCCGGCAGCCGAGTGCGGCGCGCCGCCTTCGGACGCGATCATCCTGTTCGATGGAAAAAACCTTGACGAATGGGTATCTGCGAAAGATAGGTCTCCGGCGAAGTGGATGGTTGCCAGCGGTGTGATCACTGTGAACAAAGCCGCAGGGGATATCGAGACGAAGAGGACCTTTCGGAACTATCAGCTGCACATTGAATGGAGAGTGCCTGAGAACGTCACCGGAAGCGGTCAGGCGCGCGGAAACAGCGGTGTATTTCTGGCATCAACTCAGACCGACGCGGGCGGCTATGAACTGCAGGTCCTCGATTCTTATCAGAATCAGACTTACGTCAACGGCATGGCGGGAAGCATCTACAAGCAATCCATCCCGCTGGCGAATCCCAGCCGCAAGCCCGGCGAGTGGCAAACTTATGATGTCGCGTGGACCGCGCCGGTGTTTAACGACGATGGGTCACTCAAGAGCGCGGCGTATGTCACGGTCTTTTTCAACGGCATACTCGTGCAAAACCATTTCGAGTTAAAAGGTGAAACGCGGTACATCGGTCAACCCTCGTATAAGAAGCATGGCGCAGCGCCCATCAAACTACAAGCGCACGGAGATCCCAGCCCGCCGATCAGCTACCGCAACATCTGGGTAAGAGAACTGGATTAGGCACTCACTCGACCCGATCCCGCACGTTTTACGCTCTGCGACAAACGTCGCCTCAGAGCGCGCGCACACAAAGTCGCGAAATGAGGTTGACAAAAACCTGCTACTCAGTGCCAAATATTGAAACGGTTCAAAAATCGCAATACCGCTATTCACAGGCGTCTACGAAGGTCTGCAAAAAACCCTAGGAGCATTTCAATGTCCCGCAGTTCCAAATTTTTCATTTCTCTTTGCGTTTCACTTTTTCTGCTGATATCGATGACACCCTCAAGTTGGGCGCAAACCTTCTCCGCGTCTATCGCGGGCGTAGTCACTGATCCGAGCGGCAGCGTTGTGCCCGGAGCCAAGGTTCATCTTCGGAACATGGGGACCAACGATTTTCGAGACGCAATCACTAGCTCTGCGGGGTCTTACAAATTCGATAACTTGCTGCCGGGAACTTACGAAATTTCGACTGAAGCTTCGGGATTCAAGAGATACGTCCAGAGCAACATGATTTTGCGTGCGAGCACTGCGGCGACGGTGAACGTGCCTCTGGCAATCGGCGCGTCCGCACAGAGTGTGGAGGTGACAGGCGAGGCCGTGCTGCTAGACACGGAGTCGGCGACCAATTTGGTGACTATGGACAACCACCTAATTGAGTCATTGCCGAACAGCTATCGCAATCCTCTAAATTTCGTATTCGCGCTGGCAGGAACGACGGAAGCTCAAAGCGGCCAGACTACGCGGTCAGGTAGTTTCGACCAAAACGGCAGTCAGTTCGGCCTTAATGGCGGGCGTACCGGCAACGAGCAGATCCTGATCGATGGCGCTCCTTCGACAGCGGTGGACTGGGGAGGACTTCTGGTAGCTCCGACCAATGATGCAGTGGAGGAGCAGCAAGTCGTGCAGAACGTGTACGACGCTCAATACGAACGATCAGGTGCTGGCGTCGTCACTTTGGTGACAAAGAGCGGCAGCAATTCGTTTCACGGCGAAGCCTTTGACTACATGCGTAATTCTGCGCTTGACGCGAATACGTGGAATAACGGCTACTTCGGAGCACCAAAGGGCCTCTTTCACCGCAATCAGTTCGGCGGCAACGTTGGCGGCCCGATTTCCAGAAGTCATCATGTGTTTTTCTTCGCTGCGTACGAAGGTTTGCGACAACCCGAGACAGATTCGACGTCGGCGACTGTTCCCACCGCTGCCATGCGCAACGGCGACTTCTCTGAATTGCCCTACCCAATTTACAATCCCTTCTCGACGCACCAGGTAACGGACTCCTCTGGAAACACCTACTTCACGCGAGATCCTTTTCCCGGAAACATCATCCCTTCCAACCTATTTGATTCTGTTGGGCAGAAGATCCTAGCGCTTTATCCGGAACCGAATGTGCCCGGTGCAGGTTTGAGTAACAACTACTTCAAGCAGGGGCCCGGCAGGACAACGAACGACAAATTCGATTGGCGAATCGATTGGGAGCAAAGCAGCAGAAACCGCATTTTTGCGCGCATGTCAGATCGCGTTCGACAGAACAACACGCCTGCATGCTTCTTCTGCAATGGCGCCGACGAAAACGCAACCAACGACGACCGCGGATTTCAAGTCGTCATTAATGACACCTTCACCCCCAGTCCCACCTGGGTGATTGATGCCTATCTTGGCATCGGCCACTGGCATGAAGAACAGACGCAGGTCGGCTTCGGTCAAGCACAGGCGAGCGCGATTGGTCTTTCCAACTCTCTATTCCAGGCGCCGATGCTTCCGATCGTAAATTCAGATTTTTACGCTACGCTCGGAAGTACATTCTCCAGCCTGAATCGCTATGTTCGCAGCAACGGCACGGCGATAGGAAACATCACCAAGGAGTTTCCGAAGCACACTTTGAAGTTTGGCGCGAACTACGACATACAGTTGATAAACAATATTCAGGAGCCGCCAGGTACTTTAAATTTTGACAGGACCTTCACCTCCTGTGAGCCGGGACCCGCTGGCGGCCCTTGCCAGGCTCTGAATCAGGCTCCGGACGGCGGCTTCACTACTGGGGACGCAATCGCTTCCATGCTGATGGGTACGGGCAGTGGATCATCCCCAATCGTGATGAACCCGGCCATGAGCCTGCACAGTTTCGGGATGTATTTTCAGGACCAGTGGCGCGCCGCTCCAAGGCTGACGATTACCGCTGGATTGCGTTATGAGAACCAGAGGCCGGCAACGGAACGTTTCAATCGGTTGACCTATTTCGACGAACAAGCCGTGAATCCCGTCAGTGCGGCGGTAGGCTTCCCTGTTCACGGAGCGTTTGAATACGCGAGCAAAGACAATCGTTACGCATGGGGTCCCGACAATCTGAACTTCGCTCCGCGCCTGGGAATTGCGTACAAAGTGACTGATAAGCTCGTGGCTCGGGTAGGTGCGGGTCTGTTTTATGCGCCGGCCTCAGCGATGGTCAGCTTTGACGGGGGAGAGTTTCTCGGATTTTCCTCGACCACCAACTGGATCGGAAGCGTTGATGGGGAAGGCTATATTCCTACCAACCTCGTCAGCAATCCATTCCCCAACGGGTTGACTTACCCGGTTGGAAGTTCACAAGGTGCTTTAACTCAAGTCGGACTGGGGCCCGGACAGATTTGGCCAAAGGGTCCGCACCCGATCGGTTATTCCGAGCAGTGGAGCATGGACCTGCAATATCAGGTGGGGAGTCACTCGGTGTTCGAAATTGGCTACACCGGGGTGAGGGGACGCCGCTTGATGTACGGAAATCCCGACCTGGACCCAAATCAGCTTCCAACGAAAGACCTGGCTCTTGGAAGTCAACTGGATCAGCCGGTTCCAAATCCGTTCTTTGGAGTAATTACAGACCCGAACAGCGGTCTGAGCGGCCAGACTGTTGCCTATAACCAACTGCTACGCCCGTTCCCCGAATTCGGCAACATGCAGTGGGCACGTTCTCTGCCGGGCGCGCACTCCGCATACGATGCGCTCAGCCTGAAATTCACTAAGCAGTTCTCGGATGGTCTGAGCCTGCTTTCCACTTATGTGTGGTCGAAAGCGCTCGACAATGGATCGGAAGATCTCATCGGCTGGACCATCGGTAGCATGTGGCGTGATTCGTATAACACCAATTTGGACTATGCGGTGAGCACCCACGACGTTCCGCAGAGCTTTGCTACGGCTTTGGTTTATCAACTGCCCTATGGAGTTGGTAAACGTTGGGGAGGCAGTGCGCCGAGCGTGGTGAAACAGATTGCTGGGAATTGGGAACTATCCAGCATTATCCGCTTCACCAGTGGTATGCCGTTACTTCCCGTCTACTATCAAAATAATCCGCTCGGGAATTATGGCTTCCCTGGACCTGGATTGCCGAACCTGATTGGAGATCCCAAACCGGCGCATCAGACGTCAAGTAATTGGATAAATCCTCTTGCGTTCTCAGCACCGACCACTCTTATTTATGGCGACGAACCGCAACGTATGACGCAACTGCGGGATGGGGCAACCAAGAACTTTGATATTTCGATAGCAAAATATTTCGGTCCAGAAAAGTTCCGTGCGCAGTTCCGGGCTGAATTCCTGAACGCATTCAACCATCCGACCTATGGCGGAGAATTCTTTGGCAACTACTTTGGAAGCGCCAATATCGGAAACTGTCTTGATTGTGGACCGGACTATAAATTTGGCCAGGTCTTCGGCACGCGCAACGATCCCCGCAATATCCAACTTAGCTTGAAGCTTATGTTCTAATTGGGCCGATGACTTTGGAACGGTTCGGGTGGTTCTTATGCACTCTTCTCGGCTTCGGTTGCTTGTGGGCTCAGTCGCAGAGCCCACAGCCGAAGCGGACATTTGATTGGTCCGCCTACGGCGGCGACGCAGACAAGACGCACTACTCGCCGCTCGATCAGATCAATAAATCGAACGTAAAGCACCTCGGGGTCGCGTGGTCTTACGACACGCAAGAAACCGGCGGCCTGCAGACAAGTCCCATCGAGGTGGACGGAACACTTTACGGCATCTCGCCTTCACAGAAAGTTTTCGCTCTGGACGCGGTCACCGGCAAACTGAAGTGGAAGTTCGATTCAGGTATCACTAGCACGCAGCCGAATCGAGGTCTCGCCTATTGGGCTAGCCCCGACAACAAAGATCGCCGCATCATTGTCGGCGTGATGAATTTTGTTTATGAGCTGGACGCCGAATCCGGCCAGCCGATTCTGAGTTTTGGGAGTCAGGGCCGTATCGATCTGCGTGAAGGACTGGGGCGAGATGTGGCTACCGGCTTTATTGCTCTCACGAGCCCCGCGGTCGTTTACAAGGACCTCTTCATTGTCGGCGGGCGCTTGCCGGAAACCTTACCCGCTCTTCCTGGGGACATTCGCGCCTACGACGTTCACACCGGAAAGCAGCGCTGGATTTTTCACACGATTCCGCATCCTGGCGAGTTCGGTTACGACACGTGGCCGAAAGATGCATGGCAGAAAAGCGGGTCTGCGAATAATTGGACGGGGATGACGGTCGATCAGAAGACCGGGATCGTTTACGTGCCTACCGGCTCCGCGGCATTCGATTTTTATGGCGGTGACCGGCTTGGCGACGATCTATTCGCAGACTGCGAGCTCGCGCTTAACGCTGAAACAGGCGAACGCATTTGGCATTTTCAGGGCGTGCATCACGATATTTGGGACCGTGATTTCCCTTCGCCTCCCGTGCTGGTCACGGTAGAGCACGACGGCAAGAAAATTGACGCCGCCGCGCAGACCACGAAACAAGGCTTTGTTTACGTATTCGATCGCGCGACCGGAAAACCACTTTTTCCAATCGAGTATCGGAAATACCCGCCGAGTGACCTGCACGGCGAAGTTGCCGCGAAAGAACAGCCGCTGCCGACCAGGCCTGCACCGTACGCGCGCCAGCATCTGACGGAAGACATGCTTACCAACCGCACGCCGGCGGCGCACGATTGGGTTTTGCAGCAGTTTCGCACGTACCGCAGCGACGGGCAGTTCGTTCCGCTGAGCGCGGGGAAGAACACTGTAATCTTCCCAGGTTTCGATGGCGGTGCCGAGTGGGGTGGTCCGGCTTACGATCCGACTACAGGCATTCTGTATGTCAATTCGAACGAAATGGCATGGGCCGTCGAATTGGCGGAGAATACCGGCGATCAGGCTACTGGCAAAGGCGTTTATCAGAGCCAATGCTCGATTTGTCACCGCGACGATATGAAGGGCTCTCCGCCGCTGTTCCCATCCCTAGTGGGAATTCAGGACCGCATGACGCTGGAGCAGATCACAGACCGGATTCGCAAAGGCGGCGGACGAATGCCCGGGTTCCCGAATCTCACGGCGGATGAGGTCACTGCTCTCGTCAAATATCTCACCGCGGGTGAGAACAAAGAGCTGTCATCCGGCCAGCCTGCTCCGCCACTGATGCGCTATCGCTTCTCCGGATACACGCGTTTCCATGATCCCGATGGTTATCCGGCGGTTGCGCCACCCTGGGGAACACTGAATGCGATTAATTTGAACACCGGGGACTATGCGTGGAAGGTCCCGTTGGGTGAATATCCCGAGTTGGCTGCGCAAGGAATGAAGAACACGGGCAGCGAGAATTATGGCGGCCCCATCGTGACCGCGGGAGGGTTGCTGTTTATCGGCGCAACCAACTACGACAAGAAATTCCGAGTCTTCGATAAGGCAACGGGTGAGTTGCTGTGGGAAACGACACTTCCCTTCTCCGGCAACGCGACGCCAATTACTTATGAAGTGAACGGTACACAGTATGTTGTGATCGCGGCAGGCGGAGGAAAAGACGTGAAGTCACCTTCCGGCGGCGTTTACGTGGCGTTTGCCCTGAAGAACACTGAATGAACCGCCGGGAATTTTCAAAACGGATGGCAGCATCCGCGGCATTACTTTTGCCGCGAGTTGCTAACGCTGCTTCCAAGCGGCTTGAACCTGCGAGCCATCCTACGCGCACTCTTCGCGAATTCGAGAAGGTGCAATTCGGTGTTTCGTTCCACTTCAGCATGAACACGTTCACCGGAAATGATTACGAGACTGGCAGCGTGCCCGCGAGCACGTACAACCCGACAAATCTCGATGTGAGCCAGTGGATTCGAGTGGCGCGTGATTTGGGTGCAAAATATGCGGTGCTCACGGCAAAGCATATGTCGGGATTTTGCCTGTGGGATTCCGCAAATTACGACTACGACGTTGCAGCGAGCCCGAACAAAACTGACGTGGTTGCTGCTTTCGTTGCTGCCTGTAAAGAGTACGGACTCAAACACGGTTTCTATTACTGCATCCTCGACCCACATAACGAAGGCAAGTTCGACTGGGACATTCCGGTCAAAGAGGGCTATTACAAGATCATCAAGCAGCAGCTTACGGAGCTGCACAGCAAGTATCCAAACACGTTTTATCAATTGCTCGACATCACCTGGAAACTTTCCGATGATCAGCGCTGGGAGGTTTACGAGCTGATCAAGAAATACAGCCCGCATGGAATTGTCGTGATGAACCAGGCTTACTATCAGAGCAAACGGAATCTTGGTCGCATCTGTGAGCCTAAGAGTTGGCCAACGGATGTGATCAATGGCGAAGACACGCTACCGCCGCCGGAGGGTCACGATCCAAACGTCAAGTTTCAGGGCAAAACTTATTACATGCCGATGGAAGCCTGGATGCCGATTGGGCCGCCATACAAGCCGATGCCGCCGATGCACAGTTGGTTCTGGCGTCCGGGATTCACTACGCAGAGCGCGGAGTCGATTGCGTCATATTATTCTGATTGCCGTGCACGAAACTCAAACTTGCTGCTGAATCTTTCGCCAGATACAAGTGGAAGACTGCCGGACGAAGCCGTCAGCACACTGCAACAAGCTGCTCGTATAATCAAACGTTCTTAATCCCGTGAAAACGATCAAAGGTCCGGCAATTTTCCTGGCGCAGTTCGCGGGCGATAGTGCGCCATTTAACAATTTGAAAGATATTTCCCGCTGGGCTGCTTCGCTCGGCTACAAAGGCGTGCAGATTCCCACTTGGGATTCGCGCCTGTTCGATTTGAAGCGCGCTGCGGAGAACAAGGCTTATTGTGATGAGGTGCGTGGAATCACCGCGGCGAGTGGCGTTGAGATAACCGAGCTCTCGACACATTTGCAAGGCCAACTCGTCGCAGTACATCCTGCGTACGACGAAGCCTTCGATGGATTCGCGCCAGCGTCAGTTCACGGCAATCCTTCGGCCCGGCAACAATGGGCTGTTGAGCAACTAAGATTTGCGGCGAAGGCTTCCGCAAACCTCGGCCTCACTGCGCATGTGACCTTTTCTGGCGCCCTCGCCTGGCCGTATTTTTATCCGTGGCCGCAGCGTCCGCCGGGACTCATTGAGGCCGCCTTCGATGAACTTGCAAAACGTTGGCGGCCGATTCTCGAGGTATTCGATTCAGTTGGCGTCGATCTATGTTTCGAGATTCATCCGGGCGAAGATCTTCACGATGGAGCGACCTTCGAGATGTTTCTCGAGCGGCTCGGTAGGCACAGGCGCTGCAATATTCTTTATGATCCGAGCCATTTTGTATTGCAGCAGCTCGATTACCTGGAATACATCGACATCTATCATGAGCGAATAAAAATGTTTCACGTGAAGGATGCGGAGTTCCGTCCGACCGGCCGACAAGGAGTTTACGGGGGATATCAACCCTGGATTTCTCGCGCCGGGCGCTTTCGGTCACTCGGTGATGGCGAGGTGGATTTCCCGGCAATTTTTTCCAAGCTCGCGCAATATGATTTCCCCGGATGGGCGGTGCTCGAGTGGGAGTGCTGCTTGAAAAACAGCGAGCAGGGAGCGAAGGAAGGCGCGCCCTTTATCGCGCGTCATATTATTCAAACCGCCGAGCGCGCCTTCGATGATTTTGCAAAATCAGGCGCCAACGACGACGCGAACCGCAGAATGCTTGGCCTGACCAGGAAAGGTGCGTAAATGCCAATTGAAGGCTCAAGTGAGAAACGAAACCGCCGACTGCGACTCGGTATGGTTGGCGGCGGGCCAGGAGCTTTCATTGGCGCTGTGCATCGCATTGCCGCACGACTCGATGATCGGTATGAACTCGTTGCCGCGGCCCTGAGTTCCGATCCTAAAAAAAGCCTTTCCGGAGCACGAGAGCTCAACATCCCGCGCGCCTATCGTAGCTTTGAAGAGATGGCTGCGGCTGAATCGAAACGGGAAGATGGAATCGAAGCCGTTTCCATCGTGACGCCGAACAACGTTCACTACGGACCAGCGAAGGCGTTTCTTGAAGCTGGTATTCATGTGATCTGCGACAAGCCGATCACAACAACTCTCGAAGATGCCGTAAACCTTGCAAAGATCGTAAAGAAAACCGGCCTGGTTTTCGGTCTGACTCACAATTACACCGGGCACCCGATGATCAGGCAAGCGCGTGAAATGGTGCAGGCTGGTGAACTCGGACCGATACGACTCGTGCAAGTGGAATATGTGCAGGATTGGCTAACTACATCGCTCGAGAAAACCGGGCACAAACAAGCCGAATGGCGGACTGATCCGGCGCGTAGCGGGCCGGCAGGATCGCTTGGCGACATTGGTACACATGCGTTCAATCTTGCGGGCTTCGTCACCGGACTTGCCCTCGAACAAGTTGCAGCCGATGTGACGACGTTCGTTCCAGGTAGAAGGTTGGATGACAACGTTCATGTCATGCTGCGCTTTTCAAAAGGTGCGAAGGGTGGATTGTGGGCAACCCAGGTTGCTCCGGGAAATGAAAACAATCTGCACCTGCGCGTTTATGGCGAAAACGCCGGCATCGATTGGCGCCAGGAAGATCCCAACGCGCTTATATTCACTCCGTTCGGGCAAACTCGCCGCATCCTTATGCGCGGGAGTGCAGGCACAGGACATGCAGCCGCACACGCTATTCGCGTTCCAAGCGGTCATCCTGAAGGGTATTTGGAAGCATTCGCGCAGCTCTATACAGATCTTGCGGAACAGATCACCGCGAAGATCGAGAAGCGCTCGCCAAGTAAAGACTCACTGCTGGTGCCGAATGTACAAGACGGAATTGATGAGATGAAGTTTATGAAAGCTGTGCTTGAGTCATCGCAGAATGGATCAGCATGGACCCGGATTCCGAGTTCAAGCTAACGTGAGACGGTTTCGCGGGTCTTTGCTTATTAGAAGATTTGTTATCCGGTATTCTCTTGAGTAAGCCAAAAACAACTACTATTATTCGGGAAGTGCAATTGTCGGAACGCGAAGTAATCTTCTCCGAGAAAAAATCTCAGCTCAGATCTTTTCTCCTTACTCGTCGAGCGCTGATGCGGGCGGCACTGTGCGCGGGTGCGGCGACGCTGATTCCTGAACTTTCCTTCGCGCAGGCGATCGAATCAGGGTTGACGCCGGCTGCTCGTGGCGAGGACGGTTCGAAGTTTCTCTCCGATCCAAACTGGAAGCCGGCGTTCCTCAACGACCAGCAAAACCAGACGCTGATCGCGCTCAGCGATGTGATCATTCCCACCACCGATACGCCGGGAGCAAAAGAAGCGCTGGTGAATCGCTTCCTCGATCTACTACTCTCAATCGAGCCGGCAGAATCTCAACGCCAGTTCACCAATGCGCTCGCCTCGATTGACAGTGAAAGCCAGAAGCAATTCGAAAAAAATTTTCGAGACCTCGCGGTTCAAGATCAGGCTTGGTTGGTTACGCCGTGGGCATACCCGGCGGACGCTGACCGCTGGGTTGGAGAGGAAAGTAGACCGAATACAGCGCAACAACACTTTTTGAGGTTAAAGCGGATGATCGCGTATGCCTACTACGGATCTGAAATTGGGATGAAGGAACTCGGATGGGATGGCGAGTTCACTCACGGCCCGTTCGAAGGCTGCGAACACCAGGACGAGACGCATACCTAGGAATCGATGGCAGAGGACCCTCTTCAACACACATACGATGTAGTCGTGGTGGGCTCAGGCGCGACTGGCGGCTGGGCCGCAAAGCGCTTGTCTGAAGCAGGGCTGAAAGTTGCGCTGCTCGAAGCTGGCCGCGCAGTCAGCCCGAAAGAATTTACTGAACACCTTCCATCGTTTCAGTTGAAATATCGCGGCCACTCTCCGGAAATCGCGCGCACCCGGCCGATTCAGCGGCAGTGTTATGCCTGCATGGAATACAACTACGAGTGGTTCGTGAACGACCTTGAGAATCCGTACAGCACGCCTGCAGACAAGCCGTTCAGTTGGCAGCGGCTGCGAATACTTGGCGGCCGCTCATTGGTTTGGGGACGTCAAAGCTACCGCCTCAGCGATGTCGATTTCAAGGCCGCCAGCCGCGACGGTTATGACGTCGACTGGCCTATTTCTTATGCCGATCTGGCGCCCTACTACGACATGGTCGAGAACTACGTCGGGATTACCGGCGCCGCGGAAAAAAACGAGATGCTGCCCGATGGTCAATTCCTTCCGCCGATGAAGATGAGTTGCGGAGAAATTCGGCTTCGCGATGGCGTAAAGAAGAAGTTCGGTCGCACGCTGACCATCGGGCGAGCTGCGATCTTGACGCAGCCGCACAATGGCCGCGCGCCATGCCACTATTGTGGTCCATGCGAGCGAGGTTGCTTTACTTATTCCTACTTCAGCAGTCCCTTCACCACAGTGAAAGACGCGTTGAAGACTGGAAACTGCACGCTCATCACGGATGCAATCGTCAGCCACGTCGATATGGATTCTGACGCGAACAAAGCTCGTGGCGTAACTTTCGTGCATCGCACCACCAGAGAGACGAAGCAAGTACGCGGGAAGGCAGTTGTCCTGTGCGCGCAATCGCTCGAATCGACTCGCATTCTGCTGAATTCGTCAACTCGCGAGTATCCAAATGGTCTGGGAAATTCGAGCGGCTCGCTTGGTCATTATTTGATGGACCATGCCGTCGGAGCTCGCGCTACCGGTACGTTCTCGGACTTGAAGGCACTGCCGAGTGCCAATCCTCCGCACCGGCCGAATGGGATTTATTTGGTGCGCTTTCGCAACACCCCAGCCGAAGGCAAGCACCCGCATTTTATTCGGGGCTATGGTTTCCAGGGAGGTTCCGAGCCGCAGTTCAACATGGACGCACCAGGAATCGGCCCCGACTACAAGAAGGCGGTAAAACTCGGGATTTACGACGTGAGTCTCGTAGCCTTTGGGGAGTCGCTCGCGAATTTCGAAAATCATTGCGAGATTGATCCGAACCTCAAAGATGCCTGGGGTATTCCCGCACTGCGCATCAGCATGGCGCATGGTAAGAATGAAGCCGCTCTGATGCACGATGCCGGAATGACTGCGGCGGAAATGCTCGAAGCAGCGGGGGCGGGAAATATCCGAGTCACAACTGCGACCGAAACGCCTGGCATGGCCGTTCACGAAGTAGGCACGGCACGCATGGGCAATGATCCGAAGAAATCAGTGTTGAACAAATTCTGCCAATCGCATGATGTAAGTAATGTTTTCGTTGCCGACGGGTCCTCGTTCGTCTCGTCGGCGTGTCAGAATCCGACGCTTACGATGATGGCGCTCTGCGTGCGTGCCAGTGATCACTTAATTGAACGCTTCAAACGAAATGAGGTTTAAATGGCGAAAGCTTCGTTGAATCGTCGCGAGTTGTTGCGGACCGGAGTAATTGCCGCGGGAGTCCTCGCTGTTCCTGCTGAGATTCTTGCAGCACAGAAGAAATCTGTTCTCGTATTCACGAAGTCTTCTGGCTTTGAGCATGATGTCGTCAAGCGAATCGACGGCAAGCCCAGCATCGTGGCTAACGCAGTCACGGCTCTCGGCAAGGAACACGGCTTTGACGTCACAGCGACAAAAGATGGCCGAATTTTCGACTCAAGGGATTTTCACAAATTCGACGCCGCACTTTTCTTCACCACCGGCGATCTCACCACTACAGGCACGGACAACAATCCGCCAATGTCCCCGCAAGGCAAGCAGACATTGCTGGACGCAATTCATGCCGGCCTCGGTTTCGTCGGAGTCCATGCTGCAAGCGACACCTTCCACACGCAACCTGACCCCAAGGACGGCTCAAACCGCTACGTGGCGCACGGCGAGCAATCGGACCCCTATCTGCGCATGCTCGGTGGAGAATTCATAACTCACGGCAGCACGCCGCGCCTCCAGACCACGAATATTATCGTGAATGATCCGAACTTTCCCGGCATCGAGGGAGTGGCTTCTCCATTCAGCTTCAACGACGAGTGGTACTCGCTGAAGGACTTCCGCACAGACATGCACGTTATTCTTACGCTGGACACAAAAGGGATGAACGGAAATCCCTATAAGCGGCCACCGTATCCGATGACCTGGGCCCGAACGGAGGGAAAAGGCCGGGTGTTTTACACGGCAATCGGTGATCGCCCGGAGAATTGGTCCAGCCAACTCTTTCTTAATCTTCTCGGCGGCGGTATTCGGTGGGCAATTGGAGATGCGAAAGCGTCGCTTACACCGAATTTGACGCAGGTGGCGCCTGGGTATGCCGTGATTCCGCCGAAGCCGAACGAATAGCGATTCTCTACCGTTATGACAAAAATTTTCCTCGCCAGCTTTGTGCTTCTTTTTGTTTTGGGCGTGCCTCATGGAGTGAAGGCGCAAACAGCGCCGTCACTTCCCGAAGCCGACAGTCGCTACAAAGTCGACATTCTGGTTATTGTTGGACATCCCGACGATGACGTCGAAGTTGCAGCGTATCTGGCAAAAGAAATTGAGGTCGCGCACAAACGTGTGGGAGTCGTTTACGCTACGCGCGGCAACTCGGGCGGAAACGCGGTGGGTATGGAGCAGGCGAACGCACTGGCGGACGTTCGCGAGATGGAGGCGCGGCACTCGCTCGCGTCATACGGAATCACACTCGCCTGGTTTCTCCACGGCTCAGACACGCCGGGAAGCGATGTACTGCACTCGCTGGAACGCTGGGGCCACGGCCAAGCATTGGATGACGTTGTGCGACTTGTGCGCCTCACTCGTCCGGAAGTCATTCTCACCTGGATGCCAAACTACGACGTGGGCGAGAACCACGAAGACCATCAGGCTGCAGGAGTGCTCGCGACTGAAGCATTCGACCTGAGCGCGAATTGGCTCGCATTTCCGGAGCAACTGGAAGCGCCGCGAGACCGGGTGAACATCAGCAACTACGGCGAAGGTCTGCGCCCCTGGCAGGCCAAAAAACTCTATTACTTCTCGGATGCCACCCATTCGGAATTCTATAAAGGGCATGGGCCGGAGTATCAGACAAGCGATATTTCGTCTTCCCGAAACATTCCATATTCGCGTGTCGCAGCCGAGGCATGGGGCTACTACAAGACTCAAAACGATTTCAGCGATGCTCAATTGAAGGAATTTACCGAAACACCTGTTCGTTTGATATTCGGCAAGTCGCTCGTCGGAGGAACCGCAACCGGTGACATTTTCGAAGCCGTAAAACCCGGGCCGATTCCTTACTCCAAGCCACGCGGCTACGAACCACCAGAGCAGAAACTGTCATTTGATCTCGGCGGACCGTGGGCCTTCTATCATGTTTTTTGGCGGGCCCACGGCATTGAACATTTGGCCGACTTATATTCCCCCGAGGCGCAAGTCGCTGCGGGCGAGTCACTCTGGGTGCCGCTGATTATCCATAACGATACGAATTCACCAAAGCAGATCACATTGCGCGCTCAGCTTCCAGCTGGCTGGAGTGCGCAGCCCAGTGCGACCGTCTACCCCGTCGCCGCACATGACTCTTATCCGATTCAGCTCACAGTCACTTCGCCGACATCACAAAAAGGATCGTGGCAGACGCTGCGCTGGAGCGCATCGAGTGAAGGAGACGATCTCGGCACGGTGACGTTGCGAGTGAACGTGGCCGGGAATTATCTGCCCCAGTGAGCGCGCGCGATTCGCTACGAATTTTTCTTCAGCAGCCGATCTAGTCTGAATTCTTGTGGCGGCGATTTCACGCCGAGGACCGCGTCGCTGACCATCTCACCGATTGCGGGACCATGTTTAAAACCGTGACCAGAACCGCCGCCCACGATCCAGACATTCTCAGCTTCGGGATGACGATCCAAAATAAAATTCTGATCGGTGGAGTTCTCGTATTGACAAACGCGGCTTTCGACCAGCGGAGCCTCGGCGAGTTCAGGAAAACGAAAACGCAAATAGGCGCGGGCTGCGGCTAGTCCTTCATCGGAAATTCTGCGCTGTAAGGTTGTCGGATCCACGGGCTCGCCACGCATGTCGTCAGCGATCTTAAAACCGCGCCACTGATTTCCAGGAATGCCATAAAACCAGTGTCGACCGGGGAAGCCTGCAAGGTCACGTTTGCTGTCATCGCTCCACACTGGCAGGTGCGCGTCGGTGAATCGCAAATCTCCCGCTGCCGTACCGAAGAAAAACACTTCCTGCCGCGTTGGAGTTATGCCCGAGGCAAGAAACGGAAAGAATTTCCCGAGCCAGGGACCGCAGGCAAACACGTATGAATCCGCTTTCAGCGTTTCACCGGACCCGAGCTTAACTCCTTCGAGCGCATGTGAACCGATTGCGCCGGGGATCACCTGCGCCTGACGGTATTCCCCGCCTTGTTTGATGAATGCGTTCAGCACGGCTTCGCACGATCGGCGCGCGGCCAGATAGCCAGAGTCGGGCTCATACACAGCCCACGAGATTCCGTCATAGTTAATCTGCGGCCAACGGTTTGCGCACTCGCCCGCAGAAAGCTTCTCGAAACGGAAACCTGCTTCTTTCAAAAAAGGCAGTGCCGCGCGCTCGTAGGAATCATCGCTGCCAGTCATCCAAAGCACGCCGGAGCGGAAGAAGAGTTTCACGTTCCACTGCTTCTCATACTCCTGCCATAGCTGAAGAGCACGCGCAGCCATTTGCGTGTAAATGCGGCCAGCGCCGTAGGTCCCGCGAATGATGCGCGTTTCGCCACCCGAGCTCGCACGCGAATTTCCCGGTCCCCACGAGTCGAGCAAAGTAACCTTTGCTCCTTTTTTCAAAAGCTGGAACGCGGACCAGCCGCCAAACGCCCCCGCCCCGGTGACGATGACTGAGGGTTGAGAAGAACCTGCGATTGCCCGTGATCCCACCAGATAAGCCCCTGCGGCTGCGGAATTTTTCAAAAATGTGCGGCGCGAGCTATGGGTCATCCAGAATTCTACCTTCCGATAATCACACGCGCGCGGTGCGAAGCCCAGTTCTGCTGCGAGCCACACTCCCATGCAGCGGAGCCACTGAGTGCCGGACCTTCAATTCTGTTGGCAGCACGATGTTCTGCACCGGCTGATTCGGCGTTCGCATCCTCTTTATAAGTAATGCAGCGCCTCGCGCTCCCATCTGGTACCCCGGCTGGAATACCGTAGTAAGTGAAGGATCGGTTAACTCCGCGACTTCGATATCGTCAAAGCCCACGACCGAAATATCCTGCGGACACTGCAAACCCGCCTCTCGCAGTGCAGAAAGAACGCCCAGTGCGATCAAATCATTGCCGCAAACCACGGCCGTGGGCCGCGGCCTCTGCTCGAGCAGAATGCGCATTTTTTCATACCCACTTAAGCGATCAAACCTTCCTTCCTGAATATACTGGGGATTCACCTCCAGCTTCGCCTTCCGCATGGCTGACCGAAAACCCTTGAGCCGCGCGATCGCGTTTTGCAAGTGCAGCGAACCAATGATCATCGCGATGGCACGATGTCCCGACTTGATTAGGTGGGTAGTAATGGCAAAAACTCCTTCCGTGTTGTTGACGGTAACACTGTCTCCGACCCAATCTTCAGGCCGCCGGTCAAGACAAACAGCCGGAACCCTGCTCGAGAAGGGATGCGCGGCGGACATCGTAATTTTGCTGTGTTCGGAAGGGATGAGAATGAGGCCTGCCGCCCGATAGGCGTGCAACTCGCGCAAGTAGGATTCTTCCTTGTCGCTATCATTGTCTGTATTACATAAAACCAGCCGAAATGAATTCTGAAAGGCTACATCTTCCACACCGCGAACCACCGCCGGGAAAAAAGGATTAGTAATGTCCGGGATCACCATTCCAATCATGGCGGTCCGGTTCTGACGCAAGCTGCGGGCAAGCATGCTCGGTTGATAACGAAGCGCGCGGATCGCATCCATGACGCGCCGGCGGGTGGCAGGTCGAACTGCGACATTGCCGTTAATTACATTGGAGATGGTCCCGAGTGAGACGCCCGCCTTGGCGGCGATGTCCTTGATCGTCACCCGCCCGTCCGAATTTTGTTCACTTTTCTTCATTCGCGAAATTACTGGCGTATTCTGGGATTCACAACCGAGTACAGCAAGTCAGTCAGAAGATTCACAAGCACATAGGTCAGGCCGATCGCCAGAATGCAACCCTGCACAAGAAAGTAATCGCGATTTCCGATCGCATCGATAGTCAGGCGCCCGATCCCTGGCCAGGAGAAAATCTTTTCGGTCACGATGGCGCCTGCTAGCAGCGCTCCGAATTGCAAACCCAGCACCGTCAAGATCGGCAACATGGCATTGCGGAGTGCATGGCGATAGACAACAGCGCGCTCAGGAAGTCCTTTGGCTCGCGCTGTACGGATGTAGTCATGCCCTAGTTCTTCCAGCATCGACGTGCGCACCATGCGGGTGAGAATCGCTGCCAGGGCGCCTCCCATCGTGAGTGCCGGTAAAACCAAATGCTCCAGTCCTCCCGCGCCGGAAACGGGAAGCAGACCGAGCTTGATGGCGAAAAATAAAATCAGAATTGGACCGAGCGCGAAATTCGGAAATGAAAGCCCAAACAGGCTGACCACACTGAGCAGCTTGTCATCCCATCGGCCGCGCCGTTGCGCCGAGCGCACTCCGGCGGGAATAGAAATAAGAATGGCCACCAGCAAAGATGCAATCGTCAATTGCAGTGTGTATGGATAACGCTGAGCGATAAGGCTGCTCACGCTCTGGTTGAAACGCAGCGAGGGGCCCAAATCTCCGTGCAGCACTCCTTTCCAATAGTGCGTGTACTGTTGCCAGAGAGGAACGTCGAGGCCATAAGCATGACGAGTCGCCGCAATATCAGCCACCGGAGCGCCTTCGCCTAACATCTGCAAGATGGGATCGCCCGGCACCAGGTGAATGAGGAGGAAGACGACGGAGACCACCAGCCAGATTACCGGCAGCGTGTACAACGCGCGCGTGGTGATTGCTCGAAGTATCCTCACGGTCTAGTGGTGAAGCGTCCGATTTCTGCTTCTCGACGGGTCAGAGCTTCGCAGTTCCGATCAATTGCAAGATATGTTTCGCGATTTTTACGCCGAAAAGTCTCGTATTCGCGGCGCGACAGCCAGTAGTCCAAGGTCAGGAAGCGGTTTGGCGACTTCAGGTCGCGAACTAATTCTGTTCGAATGTATCCGTCTGCCGTCCGAAAGAGTTTCACCCAATCACCGTGTGGCCCGTACACGCGCTCAAATGCCCGCCGCTTCCGAGCGGAAACGTAAAACTCCCAAACTATAACAAAGTGGTTCTCGGGCCTTTGCGGACGAGTGGTCATCGGGGACTGCCCCGCTTGAGTTCGGCGTCGCTGCGTCGAATGTAGTTTGCGTCGAGGTCGAGAGGATTAATCGATTCGCCTTTGCTGAGTTTTTCAAATCCCAATGTGGCTATGAAATCCGCCTTTGGGTAGGGGACCTGCCGACTACGCAACCCACGCTGGGTGGCAAAGTCGGCAATTTTCGCGTCACAGGTGACGATTTGGCGATCTGTGGCGGAAATAAGTTCCTCCCGCGTCAACATGCGTTGATTGCACGCGGCCGTCCGGTTCTCCGCGATGCTGAAATCGGCTGCATAAAGTTCGTCCCGTCCTGCGTCGAGTGCTGTAGTGATGTCGCCCTGTAGTCCAGATATGCGAGCAACGGCTTCGAGCAGCGAGATTGCTGCAATCGGCTTCTCCAATATTTCGGCGAGTGCTTTGATCGCGGCAAGGCCTACGCGAAGCCCGGTAAAGGAGCCTGGACCAGACACAACTGCAAAGGCGTCGATGTCAGGTCTTGTACGATTGTGCCGTTTGAGCAGGTCCGAGATTTGAGGCACGAGCTGCGCGGAAAATGTTCCACCTTCGAGGGGTACAACTTCCAAAGGACGAGGACTTGCCTGCTCAAATTCGACAAGCGCGATGCTGCCGTTTTTGCCAGATGTATCCACCCCCAGGATAAGCATAAGAGAGCAGACTAATGGTTGGACTCGACGAGTTCAATCAGCACCCCGGACGCGCTGGACGGGTGAATAAAGACGTAGCGATGGCCGCCGGCGCCGGTTTTGATTTCGTCAGAGACCAGGCGCACTCCGTTTGCTTTGAGCGTAGCGACCGCGGCGGCCAGATCAGGGACCCGCATAGAAATATGGTGCAGGCCTTCGCCGCGCTTAGCAATGAACTTTGCAATGAAGGAATCGGCAGAAGTAGCTTCAAGTAGTTCCAGCCGGGTCTCGCCCAACGGAACCATGACGACGCGGACCTTTTCGCCAGCAACAACTTCTTCGGCAGATGTTGGCAATCCCAGCTTCTGATAGATCTCCTTAGCCGCCGCTACAGACTTCACGGCGATTCCGAGATGATCAAGTGCAAAGGACATTTCTGGGACGCGGAGAAATCCTCGACGGTGCTCTCTGTGGTTAAAGGAGGTCCTTTAACCACAGAGCCGCATCGAATGCCGAGAAAGCTACCTATTTCGCCTTCAAGAAAATGATCACCAGCGTGTACAGCGCGAGCGACTCGATCAAGGCGAGGCCGAAAATCAAAGCAAACTGAATTGCCGGACGGGCGGAAGGATTCCGGGCCATGGCTTCAGCGGCGGAAGCTGTCGCTCTGCCCTGCCCGACACCGCAGCCCGCAGACGCAATTGCCATCGCGATGACCGCGGCCGCGGCAACCCAGTTTGTGGGATTACCGGCTGCAGCCCCCGCGCCTTGGGCAAAGGCAGGTACGGCAAAGCACATCACTGCCAATGCGATGAACAAGTTGGTCAATCTACTCATTTCGTTTCTCCTCGTTATGAAATGCCGCTAGTGGGTGGTTGACGCTACCGTGCAAGCGCCCTCACGCTGAACGGCGATGAATCCCGGACACTACAGAACGTATAAACGATTAATGAAGACGATGAAAACCTTCTCCCGACAAAGCCAAAGCAACGCTAGTGCTCTTGTGCAACCGCTCCCGCCAAATAAACCATTGCCAGCAGGACAAAAATATACGCCTGCAGCAAGGCAACAAAAATATGTAGTCCCAGGAAAAGGATGGGCACTGCGATAGGGATCAATGAAAAGAAGACCAGCGTTACCAGGTCCCCTGCAAACATATTGGCGTAAAGACGAATGGTGAGGGAAAGCAAACGTGCAAGATGACTGATGATCTCAAGCGGGACCATCAGGGGCGCCAGCCACCACACCGGGCCGAGAAACTGCTTCAGATACTTGATCCCGTGCTGGCGCACGCCCTGCGCCTGGTAGTAAACGAAGGTGCACAAAGCGAGTCCCAATGGAACCACCGGTACACCGGTCGGTGAATCGAGGCCGGGCACCACGCCAAAAAGATTTCCCACCAGAATGAACACGGTGAGCGCAACCAGGAAAGGAGTGAATCTCTCGCTACCATGTCCAATTATGCTATGGCTCTCACCCTCAATGAATTGCTGAAAAGTTTCGAACGTATGCTGCAATCCCCCCGGGCTTTCAACCGAAAGTCGTGAGCGCACGATAATAAAGAGCACCAACAAGAAGGCGACAACCAGCACCTCCATGGCGACAGCGTTCGTGATCGGCGCCTGAGGATATTGCGGCTCGAGGTGGAACGCTCGAAGAAGAGCGTCGACCGCTCCAGCAAAGGCGTGATTCAGGATTCTGGTGAAAAAAAGTTGTTCAGGCATGAAAATCAGTGGTCAGTGATCAGTGATTAGTAAACATGGTCAGAAGACTAGCCACTAATCACTGACCACTAGCCACTCTGCATACTTCGTATCCTGCTTCGCACAAGATCGCCGCAACGGGCAGGAATAAGCCCGCAAACAGTCCGTATAGGCTCTCGCGGGAAACAGTAAGTATAACAAAGGCAATCAGGGCCATCAAAAAGTAGCGAAGCAGAAAACGGTGAATCACGCCCCTCGAGGCTGCCGTTCCCGATGAAATCGCGAGATCTGCAATCCCGGCCACGGCTTTTTTCAACCAGTAAAAATTCAAATAGGAGATTGACGCGCCAAGTGCGAATCCGACCCCAATGCGCCAGCCAAAAGAAGCAAACGCGGTGAGCAGGGCGGCCATTCCGATCACCAGCATGAACTTCTGAATACGCTCAACCGCGCGAGAATAGAAATCGTCAGTCGTTTCGGAAATCGGACTCATGGGAGAAAATAGCAATTCTAAAAGCTCACCACAGAGGGCGCAGAGTTGCACTGAGAAACGCCACAGAGATACGTGTAGCTCTGTAGGATCTTTTCTGTGTCGACCTTCTTATGCCCTTAAGCAGTCTGGGCCAGTTCCCGCAATTGCCGCACCGTTTCGATGACACGCCCAGCCACATAGTCAATTTCCGCTTCAGTGTTGAATCGCCCAATTCCGAAGCGGATGGACGCCTGGGCCAGCTCATCAGAGAGCCCCAAAGCCTTCAGCACGTACGAAGGTTCAACATGGGCCGACGTACACGCCGCGCCACTCGAAACTGCAACCTCGTCGATTGAAGTCATCAGCTCTTCGCCATCAACGCCCGCGAAACTCATATTCAGATTTCCTGGCAACCGGTGCTCGAATGACCCGTTCACATGAACATCTTTCAAAGCAGCGATGAGTTTGTCCTTCAGGCGGTTTCGTAGTGCTCCTATGCGCTGTGATTCCCTGCCCATTTCTTCCTGACAAATCTCGCATGCCATGCCGAGTCCGACGATGCCCGGAACGTTCAGCGTCCCCGAGCGCATCCCGCGCTCATGTCCGCCGCCGTCGATTGTCGCGGCCAGATCAATTTTATTCCGTACATACAGCACTCCAATTCCCTTCGGCCCGTAGATTTTGTGCGCCGAAATCGACAGCAGGTCGACATTCTGCTTCGACACATCAATCGGGATTTTTCCCGCCGCCTGGGCAGCGTCGGTGTGGAAGATCACTCCATTTTGGCGGCAAATATCCCCGATCTCTTCAATCGGCTGCAATACGCCAGTTTCATTGTTTGCGGCCATGATCGTCACAAGGATTGTCGCGTGATCCAGCGCCTGCCTAAGCTCGCCGAGATCAACCAGCCCGTCAGATCTCACGGGCGAATATGTCACGCGATATCCGTATTTCTCGAGCCGCTTGCAGCTATCAAGTACCGCTTTATGTTCGGCTGCAATAGTAATGATCCGGTTGCCCTTAGCTCGATACGCCTCAGCAACCCCCTTAATTGCCAGATTGTCACTCTCGGTGGCGCCGGAGGTGAATATGATTTCCTCAGCCGACGCGCCGATCAGATTTGCAACCTGTTGTCGCGCCTTCTCGACTGCCTCCGCGGCAGCCCATCCAAATAAATGACTGCGGCTGGCTGCGTTGCCGAACTTTTCAGTCAAATACGGAAGCATTTCCTTGAGCACGCGCGGATCGATTGACGTGGTGGCGTGATTGTCTAAATAAATCGGAAGTCTGACGTTCGCAGCTTCACCATGTCCTCGCGGCGATGTGGCCCCTGTGTTCATGCCTCTTTCAAAATTCTACACATTCGCAGAGTTATTCAGCGACTGCGGTATGCGTTTGATGAGTCTAGAATTGAGTGGTGCCCCGGAAATCCAGGCTGAAGCTGAGTTGCCCAACGTGCAAAAAGCCAGTGGAACGCGCGGCTGAGGATTTCCCGTTTTGCAGTGAACGTTGCCGCCTCCTTGACTTGGGCAAGTGGGCCAGCGGGCAATATGTCGTCTCTTCGCCAGTGAAAGACATTTCGGAAGAAGCCGAGCTACAACAGTTTCGCGACCAACATAATGAAGACTGAGATGGCAGACCCTCTGGTCGTTCCACAAGGAGTTCGCGCTCCACTCTGGGCGACTTTCACTGCGACTTTTTTGGGAGTAGGTCGATTGCGCCCTGGCCCCGGCACGTGGGCATCGCTCGCGGCTACTCTGATCTGGTACGGACTGAGCTACAAGGTCTCGCTCCATGCGCAGGCTTCCGTTCTGGGGGTACTGGCGTTGACGGCAGTTGTGTTCGGGATTCCGGCCGCCACACGGGTCGCGACTGCATCGGGAGTAAAAGACCCGCAATACGTCGTCATCGATGAGGTCGCCGGCCAATGGATCACGTATCTGTTTGTTCCACTCTCATGGAAAACCCTGCTGGCGGGCTTTATACTTTTTCGTGGGTTCGATATTGTGAAGCCGCCGCCAGTGCGGCAATTGGAAAAGTTGCCTGGCGGCACTGGAATCATGTTTGACGATGTTGCGGCTGGGCTTCTCGCGCTCATCGTTATGCAACTTTTACTTCACTTTGGGCTTCTTTCAGGCAGACTGTCGTGACCAAGTCGATGTCAATTTCCAATCGCATACTGGGGAAAAATAATGTGAACGGACGGCCTCACATTGAGTCCGTAACACCATCGGCGGCTCTGCCGGGTGGTGAGATCCGCATATTAGGGACCGGCTTTGGCGCTCCCGAGATGCGCAGGCCGCACGTGCGGTTCGGCGAAAAAGAGGGCTCGGTCGTCGTCAGCTCTGACGATTTCGTAGTGGCGCGCGTCCCGGAAGGCGGCGCAGCCAACTCCGTCGTGATTTCGACAAATGGTCACGCGAGTAACTCGCAACCAATCAAGCTGGCGACGACGATTGCCGAAAACCTGCACCCAGTCACCAATCCCGCGCTGGATGTTGAAGGAAATATTTACGTCACATTTTCCGGCTCCCGGGGGCAGAAAGTGCCGGTCTCAATTTTTAAGATCGACACCAACTACGAGGTAAAGCCGTTTCTGACGGATATGATGAACGCCACCGCAATCGGGTTCGATCGCGAAGGCCAGATGTATGTGTCGTCGCGTTTCGAAGGCACCGTGTACCGCGTCGCGCCTAATGGGACCATGTCCGCTTATGCGGAGAGTATGGGCGTGGCCACCGGACTGGCGTTCGATCGCGAGCAAAATCTTTTCGTCGGCGATCGCAGTGGAACGATCTTTAAAATTGCCCGTGACCGGCAGATATTTGTTTTTGCCACGCTTGAACCCAGCGTTTCCGCTTATCACCTCGCGGTCGGGCCCAAAGGCGACTTGTATGTGACTGGGCCGACCACGTCAAGTTTCGATTCGGTGTACAAGATCGATCCGCATGGCGCGGTTTCGGTGTTTTACCGTGGGCTCGGACGCCCGCAGGGACTGGCGTTTGATCGGGAAGGCAACTTGTATGTTGCTGCTTCGCTCGGCGGCAGGCGAGGAATTGTGAAGATTGCGCCGGACGGAAGTGCATCGTTGGCGGTCGCGGGTTCCGGCGTCGTGGGTTTGGCTTTTGCACCCGGACGATCGGCAGTATTGGCGACCACGAATGCCATTCATCATCTTGCCTGGGACATCCAGGGCCATCCGTTGATCGAATTCTCCTGACCGATTCATTTACACTGCCAAGGTGATTGCCGAGATCATCGCTGTAGGCTCGGAACTGTTAACTCCTTTCCGGCAAGACACCAACTCGCTTTATCTCACGGAACAATTGAACAGCCTGGGGGTGGAAGTCGCATTCAAGACCATCGTCGGCGACAACCTGAAGGATATTGTACGCGTCGCGACTGTTGCACTTTCTCGCGCCGATATTCTTGTGTTCAGTGGGGGTCTCGGACCGACGGAAGATGATCTCACTCGCGAAGCTCTTGCTGAAATGCTTGGGCTGCAGCTTCGACGCGATCCTCAAATCCTGGAAGCAATTGAGCGGCGATTCACTGAGCACGGCTGGAAAATGTCGCCCAACAACGTCAAACAAGCGGATGTGATTAGCGGCGCAACCGTGTTGCCGAATGCGAACGGAACCGCGCCGGGACAATGGATCAGTGGAAGATCGGATGGAAAAGAAAAGATCATCATTCTTCTGCCCGGCCCGCCTCACGAATTGAAGGCCTTGTTCGAAACCGCTGTGCTCGATCGTCTGCGCTCTAAGGTCCCCAAACAGTTCCTTGCAACGCGAGCACTGAAGATCACCGGAATGGGAGAATCGGCGTGCGACGCGCGCGTGGCTCCGATCTATAAGCGTTTCGCGGATGTGGACACAACCATACTGGCCGGACCGGGGGAAATTCAGCTGCACCTGCGCACGCGGGGAACCTCCAACGAAGCTGCGGAGGGGCGCCTGGACGAATTGGTAACTCAGCTCGAGGCTGAACTAGGAGACTTCGTCTATTCCGACAACGGCGACTCACTCGAACGGATCGTAAGTTATTTTTTGCAAATGAGAAATGCAACTCTGTCGGTTGCCGAATCCTGTACGGGCGGGCTGGTTGCCGAGCGCCTCACTTCAATCAGTGGCAGCTCGCGCTATTTCATTGGCGGAGCAGTGGTCTACTCGAACGAACTCAAGGTGAAGTTAGCGGACGTGCCGCAGGACCTGCTGGACGTTTACGGCGCAGTCAGTGAACCAGTCGCGAAGGCTTTGGCCGAGGGAATACGCAAACGCTGCGAGGCCACCTTAGGTCTGGGAATTACTGGCGTCGCGGGCCCAACGGGTGGAACGGCGGAGAAGCCGGTGGGCCTGGTTTTTCACGCGCTCGCCAGCGAGAACGGCACTGAAGTTGTGAAGAGGAATTTCCCTGGTGATCGCTCACGGATTCGCTGGTTCGCCTCACAACAGGCGCTGGATATGGTGAGAAGGAAACTGATGTGAATTGAATCGTTCAGCCAGCGGGTGGTTCATTGGGCCAATGACGCAATGATTCATTTCGTATAATCTCCTGTCGCTTTCATGCAATTCCAGACGCTCGAACTCGCGAAGCAAAATGGCATCGCCACGATCACGCTTAATCGTCCGGAAAAACGAAATGCTCTGAGTTTTCAGCTGCTCGACGAGTTAACGCGTGCATTGGATGCACTCGAACAATCTGACGCGCAGGTTGTAATACTCACCGGCGCGGGTAAGGCGTTCTGCGCCGGAATGGATTTGGAAGAGCTGAAAACTCTCACCGGAAAATCCCACAGCCAGAACGTTGAAGACTCGACAAAAATGGCGCGGATCTTTCGCAGGCTTTATGAGTTCCCGAAGCCAACCGTCGCAGCCGTGAATGGCGCTGCGATCGCGGGAGGCACTGGGCTCGCCACCATGTGCGATTTCACCCTCGCCGTTCCGGAAGCGAAGTTCGGCTACACCGAAGTCCGAATTGGATTCGTGCCCGCGATCGTCTCGTCGATTTTGGTTTGGCAGGTAGGCCACAAGATCGCGCGAGACCTTCTGCTGACTGGACGGCTCTTTGATGCCGCTGAAGCGCACCGCTTCGGCCTGGTGAACGAGGTTGTCGCGCCCGAGCGCCTTATCAATCGCGCACGGGAGCTGGCAAGTCAGTTGATGGAAAATAGTCCGACTTCGATCCGCCTCACCAAAAAACTTGTAAATGGGTTCATCTCTTCCGATCTCGATCTTCAAATCGAGCACGCGATACTTGAGAACGCCGCAATCCGCCAGACGGCGGACTTTCGCGAGGGAGTGACTTCATTTTTAGAAAAACGCAAACCACGATGGAGCGGCAAGTGAGCGGCCGGACATGTGAAGTGCGGTTACGAGTGCGCTACGCGGAGACCGACCAGATGGGAGTGGTCTATCACGCGAACCATTTCATCTGGTTCGAGGTCGGGCGCGTTGAATTTCTGCGGCAGCTTGGCGTCTCGTATCGAGAGATGGAGGCTAGCGAGAAGTGCTTCATTGCGGTGGTTGATGCGCGATGCCGCTATAAAGCGCCTGCGCGGTACGACGATGAGGTCATCGTGTGCACGCATCTTAAGAATGTGCGGGAATCGCTGGTTCACTTCGGTTATGAATTGCTGCGTGCTAAAGATCGTGCTTTGCTGGCGGAAGGCGAGACTACGCACGTAGTGACCGATGCAGAGATGAAGCGAACGGCAATTCCTGGAAAATACCTGCAGGCCTTTCGCGAAGCCGCGGGCAAGATCGATTAGCTCCTGGCAAGCCCATTTAGAAAGCTAAGTTGCCGCCATTAGAAGAAGGGCGCAAATTGTTTCATGGAAGCACTTCACATTACCGGCAGCGATCTGACCATGGAGGCAGTGCGCGAGGTCGCCGCCGAAGCCCGCCCCGTCCTGCTTGCGCCGGATGCGCGCGAATGCGTGCGGCGGGCACGCGCTGTAGTCGAAAGCATTGTTGCTGGAAATCAAGTTTCATACGCCATTACAACCGGCGTGGGGAAATTGAGCGACGTACGAATCGCAAGCGACCAGATTCGCGAACTGCAAATAAATTTGGTGCGCTCTCACGCGGTGGGAGTTGGCGAGCCTCTGCCGGTTGCCGAAGTTCGAGCCATGATGCTCTTGCGCGCGAACTCACTTGCCAAAGGACATTCCGGCGTGCGTCCAGTGGTCATCGATACACTTTGCGAACTGCTGAACCGCAAAGTCACGCCGTTTGTTCCATCGCAAGGAAGCGTTGGCGCAAGTGGGGACCTCGCCCCGTTGGCCCATCTCGCTCTCGCCCTGATTGGCGAAGGCGAATGCGTGGACGCGCGCGGTGTTCGGATTCCTTCGATGGACGCACTGCGCGGAGCGGGCATCACTCCGTTAAGCCTTGAGGCGAAAGAAGCGGTGTCGCTGATCAATGGCACGCAGGCAATGCTCGCGATCGGCGCATTAGCCTTGCTCGCCGCGGAAACCTTGGTCGACTCAGGCGACGTGATTGGTGCAATGACCCTGGACGCGTTGCGGGGAACGGATGTGGCATTCGACGAACGCATTCATCAAGCTCGCCCCTATGCGGGACAAATTCAGTCTGCGTCTAATTTGAGGAAGATGCTGCAGGGCAGCCAGATTCGCGAATCGCACCGTGAATGTGGTCGTGTGCAGGATGCATATTCGCTTCGCTGCATTCCGCAGGTACATGGCGCAGTGCGCGACACTCTGGCGCATTGCCGCGAAATATTCGAAATCGAAGCAAATTCGGCGGTGGACAATCCCTTGGTATTCGCTAGCTCTGATCGCGCGGCAACGGGCGTCCACGCCCGTTCGGCGGAGCAAAGCACCGCAACCGATCATGCCGAAGTGCTCTCGGGCGGAAACTTTCACGGCGAACCCATCGCTTTCGCGCTCGACTTTTTGGGAATTGCCTTGAGCGCCCTGGCGGGAATTTCCGAGCGCAGAATCGAGCGGCTGGTGAATCCTGCTCTGAACGAAGGATTGCCGCCGTTTCTCGCCCCAGAGGCAGGATTGAATTCCGGATTTATGATGCCGCAGGTCACGGCCGCCGCGCTGGTCAGTGAAAACAAAGTGCTCGCTCATCCTGCGTCGGTTGATTCGATTACGACATCAGGCAATAAAGAAGACTACGTTTCTATGGGCATGACTGCGGCTTTGAAATTGCGCCGAATTGTCGAAAATACGCGCAATGTTCTGGCCATCGAGGCGATCGCTGCGGCGCAGGCTCTGGACTTCACAGCACCTCTTAAAACCAGTTCGCGTGCGCAAAAGGCTCACCAAGTAATTCGTTCGGTGTGTGCCGCGATGACAAAAGATCGCGCGCTGTATCACGATTTCACGAAGGTTGCCGCTCTGATCGCAAATCGAAAACTCTCTGAAGTCCTTTATTGATTTGCTTGCGCCTTCTGCAGAAAGCAGCCAAAATACTTCCGACCTTCTCCTTCTCATATGAACTCTGGTGCTCGCTTTCTTCTGTGGAGCGCTGTCGCCGTCCTGGGCGCCTTTGCCTTGGCAACGATAGCGCTTCACCGGCACGAACAAATCAACGCCCTCTGGCTGGTTACTGCAGCAGTTTGCACATATGCTCTTGGATATCGCTTCTATAGTGCCTTCATCGCCGCAAAAGTCCTCGCACTGAATGCTCAACGCGCTACGCCTGCTGAACGGCTGGAAAATGGCCGCGACTTCGTTCCTACAAACAAGTGGGTTGTGTTTGGGCATCATTTCGCTGCGATCGCAGGTCCTGGCCCGCTGGTCGGGCCCGTACTCGCCGCCCAATTCGGTTACTTGCCGGGAACGCTCTGGATTCTCATCGGGGCGGTTTTCGGCGGCTGCGTGCAGGATTGCGTGATCCTTCTCTTTTCCGTTCGTCGCGATGGCAAGTCGCTGACCGAAATGGCAAAGCAGGAGATCGGCCCAGTTGGGGGCTTTGTCGCCTACGCGTCGGTTATTTCTATTTTGGTGATCCTGCTCGCCGTATGCGCGCTGGTCGTGGTCAATGCTCTGAAGCAGAGCCCGTGGGGAACGTTCACGATCGCGATGACGATTCCAATTGCGCTCTTAATGGGTGTGTACTTGCGACGTTTGCGGCCTGGGCGGGTGCTTGAAACTTCTGCTATCGGTTTCTTACTTGTACTGGCGGCGATCTGGGGAGGACAGTGGGTCTCGCAAACTCCGGCGGTCGCAAATTATTTCACGATGAGCGCGGCGGCGCTCGCAGTCTCGATCATCGTTTACGGATTCGCCGCATCTTCTCTTCCGGTGTGGTTGCTGCTTGCACCGCGTGACTACTTGAGTACATTTGTCAAACTGGGAACTATTGCCCTTCTCGCCGTTGGCATTGTTGTAATGCATCCGACTCTGCACATGCCGGCGCTCACGAAGTTTACCGACGGGACCGGACCGGTCTTTGCCGGAAAGCTGTTCCCTTTCGCGTTTATCACCATTGCGTGCGGTGCGATCAGCGGATTTCATTCGCTGATCTCAAGCGGCACTACACCGAAGCTGATTCGGCGGGAAACCGAGATTCGCATGGTTGGCTACGGCGCGATGCTCGCTGAATCTATGGTCGCAATCATGGCTACGGTTGCGGCATGCGTGCTCGAACCGGGAACATATTTCGCCATCAACAGCCCGGCCGGTGTTGCCGGACAATTGCCCGAAACTGCTGCCAGCACGATTTCGAGTTGGGGCTTTCCAGTAAGTGCGGGGGCCATGCAGTCGCTCGCGCGCAGCGTCGGCGAGCAGACTCTGTTTAATCGCACCGGCGGTGCTCCAGCTTTTGCCGTCGGCATGGCGCATATTTTTTCGACAAGCCTGGGCGGTCAAGCGGTGTTGGCATTGTGGTACCACTTCGCACTGATGTTCGAGGCATTGTTCATTCTCACGGTCATTGATGCTGGTACTCGCGTCGGTCGCTTCATGATCCAGGATGCCCTTGGGCACGCCTGGAAACCTCTAGGACGCACCAGTTGGTATCCGTCTGTGCTCGCGACGAGTGGGTTGATCGTTGGCGCCTGGGGTTACTTTTTGTGGCAGGGCGTTCGCGATCCGCTTGGCGGTATCAATTCGCTGTGGCCACTGTTTGGAATTGCTAATCAGTTGCTGGCGGCCGTGGCGCTGTGCGTTGCAACTACCATCCTTATCAAAATGCACCGTGCTCGGTACGCGTTGGTCACGGTCGTGCCCTTGGCGTGGCTGGTTGTCGTAACCTTCACGGCCTCGTGGCACAAGGTATTTGATTCCGATCCACGAATCGGGTTCCTGTCGCAGGCTCGCAGGTTAGCCGCGGCTGGCGCAAATCGGCGTTTGGTCTTTAACAACCGGCTGGATGCGGCTGTAACAGGAGTTTTGGTTGTGATGGTCGCGCTGATTCTGCTCGAATCCGTTCGCGATTGGTACGCCATTCTGAGTCGGAGAAAGCAAGCCATCGTGACAGAAGGCCCAATGGTGCTCACCAAATTTGTGGAGGAACGAGGATGAGATTCTTTCGACTGATCCGTTCAGTTTTGCGGGAGATTTTCGATGAAACTGCTTACGAACGCTTCTGCAGGCAACGGCAACTCCAACCTAGCCGCAGATCGTATTCCAGGTTTTTGCACGAAATGGATTGCTCAACAAAGGTCAGGTGCTGCTGACGTTCTCTGCTGAACGCCTTCAAGGCCCAACTCCTTTGCGATCTGCTTCAAGGCTTCTATGCAGAACGCAATATGCTCGTCCAGATCCACTCCGAGATCGCGGGCGCCGTTCAAGATGTCATCACGGCTGACGCTGCGAGCGAACGCTTTGTCCTTCATCTTCTTGCGCACGGATTTGGCGTCGACTTCAGCAAGTGATTTGCTCGGCTTAACCAGGGCGACGGCGGTAATGAAGCCGGCGAGTTCATCGCAGGCAAATAGTGCTTTTTCCATCGGAGTATCTCGGCTTACGCCAGAGTACTCCGCGTGCGACATGATCGCGCGGCGAATCTCATCCGAGTATCCGCGATCTTTCAGGATTTCATTTCCTTTGAACGGATGCTCTTGTGGGCTCGGATACTTTTCGTAATCGAAATCATGTATCAGCCCGACCACGCCCCACAATTCTTCTTCAGCGCCAAACTTCCGCGCATAAGCTCGCATGCAGGCCTCAACCGCGAGGGCGTGCTTGCGCAAGCTTTCAGACTGCGTGAATTCGGTGAGCAGATTCCAGGCTGTTGATCGATCAGCCATATTCCCCGGAAGAATCGTAGCACTGAACCGGCTGGTCCACCGTCGCCCTAAAAGCAAAAATCCGCTCAAGGTACTTGAGCGGGTCGAGCCTGCGATCACGAGGACTTGCTTACAGATCACTTACTGTCCTTCGCAACTTACATTGTTGTTCCAGTCAACATATGCTCCGTTTGGATTGTCTCTCCATGCCCAGACGTGCAGCTCGAAGAATGACGGAATACCGAAGCGGTTTGGAGCAGGAACGAACTGGAAATCCTGCCCTTCGAGCTGCGGCGGCGCGTTGTTGTTGTTCGCGAGCCACGTCTCTGCGTCGACGATGTACTCGACTCCGACCAGCCGTCGTGCTCTTCCGACCGGCTCGTAAATGAGCGCTTCGGGAGTGTATTTGTTCAACACTCCGTCACCTACCAGACCCAGGTTGATGTAGTGAATGCCCATGGCCCCATGGTCAGGCCCGCTGACGCAACCGAACGCCGGCTCGTATCCAGTACCCTTCAGATTGTTTACATTGATGAACTGCGCCGTGTTCTCGCGAACGATCTCGACGAGCTTTGACGGGCTTGCATGAACGTGGCCTGCGTCGTCGGCCATAGCGAGAACTGGTGCGGCCATTACAAGGGTGTTGAGCATCACCATGCGCAACACCCCCATGGTTGTTTTCAGAATTGAGGTTTGTGTCATTGCTTTATTTTCCTTTCGTGTTTTTTAGGTTTCCCCTGTCCGATATTCCCTGTTCCATTGCTTACATTCGTTCCGCCGTAATCGAGACGGGCACTCCGTTCGTCAGCGAATCGAATACCGGCGAGTGTTCCGAGCCGAGTTTCACTATGTCCTCCAACTCCCGGTCGGGCACATCGGCTTTTACCTTGAAGTTCACGCGGATTCCCTGATATCCCTTGCGCACACCTGGGTCGAGATCAAGAAACCCGTGCAAATCGATGTCGCCTTCGAACGATGATTCGACTTCCTGAATTTGAATGCCTCGCGCTGCAGCGTGATAGACCATGGACGTGGTCAGGCACGACGCGAGCGCGTGCAGCAGATACTCCACCGGGTTTGCCGCCGTGTCCTGGCCAAGCAGAACTGCGGGTTCGTCCGCGTGCAGCACAAACGGTTTGGGATGCGAAAGTTGCTGCGCGGCCCCGTAGAAATTGTCCACGGTCGAGCGGTTGTGGCTGCCACCTTCCCACTGATTGCGAATGCGAAAGTTGAACTTTGCGATTGCGGGGGTTGTTTTTATGGCGTCAATGGTTGAAAACAGGTCAGCCACCATCACTCCATTGATCACAGTTGAGAACTTTTTTGCAGTTGCCATGTTGTTGTCTCCTTGTTTTGCTCTCCTGATGGTCAGAAAATAAATGCAGAATTCACTTGCAACAAGATGGCAGATTTGCCATCCTAAGTAGGTTATTCAGCCAAGGGGAGGGAGCGATGCCGGCCAAAGAAATTACCGTACTGCTTCTCGACCAGATGTTTTCTTCAACTGCGATTGGGCCGGCGGAGGTGTTCCGCCATGCCGGCTCCTTGTGGAACATTCTGACCGGCTCGCGTGGTGCTCCGAGTTTTCACGTGACGACCGCGTCGGCAGACGGACGCCCGGTCAACTGCGACGGTGACATTCAAATTCAGCCGAATGTGGCGCTGAAGGACGTCGGCAAAACCGACCTGATTTTTGTCCCCACCACCGGACTTAGCGTTGATGATGTCGTTGAGCGGAATGCTCCCATCGTTCCCTGGCTGCAGCGCCGCAGTACACGCGGAGTGGCTGTGGCGAGCGTTTGCTCAGGAGTAGGACTGGTCGCAGCAGCGGGTTTGCTGGATGGTAAGAAGGCAACAACTCACTGGGGACTGGCAGAGCGTTTTCGCGAGAAGTACCCTCGCGTGAACTGGATGCCGGAGCTGATGGTTACCGAAGACCGCGGCTTCTATTGCGGCGGCGGCGTGAATGCCTCACTCGACCTGAGCATTTACCTGGTAGAAAGGTTTTGCGGACATGAGATCGCTATGCAAACCGCAAAGGCGTTGCTGATTGAAACTCCTCGCGCCTGGCAATCAGGATTCGCAATCGTGCCTTTGAAAACCGACCACACGGATGACAACATTGCGAGTGCGCAGGAGTGGATGCACAAGAATTTCGCGAGGACGTTTCCTCTCGAAGAACCGGCGCGACGCGTGGGCATGAGTGAGCGGAACTTCGTTCGCCGGTTCAAGCAAGCCACTGGCGACAATCCGCTGACCTATTTGCAAAAAGTGCGGGTGGCTGCCGCCAAGCGGATGTTGGAGAGCAACCATCGCAGTATGCAGGAGATCAGTGAAGCCGTGGGGTATCAGGATCCAGTATTCTTCCGCTCACTTTTTCAGCGGCACACGGGCGTTTCCCCGAGCGCATACCGGGAGAGATTCGGGATCTAAGACGAAAGTCAGCAAACCCGCCCTGTCGCAAACAGCACGACAAGGGTGGGGCACCCTCGAGATTTAGTTTACGGAGAAATCATGGACATCAGATCGATACAGAAGCCGCTAAAGGAGCAGTACCGGAGCAATCCTAAAAGTTCACGCATCACGCTCACCGCAAAAGGATCACAAAATGAAACTCCCCTGTCGTGCTCAGTCGATATTGGACGTGCCATGTATCAGGCGGAAGCTCATAAAGGGGTCGGCGGCGCCGGCACGGCGGCCTGCTCTGGAGATCTGCTTCTGGGCGCACTTGCAGCGTGTGCTCAGCTTACGTGTCAACTGGTGGCGACAGCGATGGGAGTCCCTACCAACATGATTCAAGTCACCGTCGACGGGGACATGGATCTCTCAGGAACGCTGGGAATTTCGAAAGAAGTACCGGTGGGTTTCGAGGCCATTCGAGTGAACTTCAATATTGACGCTCCGCAGGCGAGCGCAGAACAACTGAAGGGGCTGCAGGAAAAAACCGAGCAGTACTGTGTGGTTATGCAAACCATGTTGCACCCGCCGAAGATTGAGTCTCAATGGAACTCAAACTGATTCGATGACAATTCTGCCTACGGAACTTCAGGCAGCGGATGGCTGCTGTAGGGTTCTGGTCCTGTTAGCGTGATTCGCCAGCCATTCGGAAAAAATCCACGCCGCCCCAACTGCGGCCAGGTTGTAAGCGTTTGAGCCCCATGCGATGTGGTTGTGCGGAGAGACGAAGACCCGGGGCGCCAACGCCATCACACTGAAAACCAGAAGCATCAATCCGAGCAGGCGGGCAGCAAGCACATCGAGGACGCCGGCAAGAATGGCAATACCTGCAAATAGAAAGGCAATTCCAGTCAATACGGCCCAGAAATTACCGCCGAGCGGCATCCACGCGGGGACGAGCGCTGCAACCATGTGAACCGCGTTGAAGTGGTCTATCGCGAAGTTGAGTGAGCTGAGTCCGAAAGTCCAGCGGGCAATTATGGTCGCCGTATCTGGGAGAGGCGAAGTACGATTTGCAGACGAGGTGTAGACGATGAGCGCTGGGGCAACCAGGATGGCTTGCTGCGCTACTCCGCCCAATATTCCCAGATAAATAGAAATGTGCTGGCCAAGTAAGTGAGGCGCCGTAACGAAGCGTGGAAACCAGAACACGGCAAATACTGAATAGATGACAGCACACGCGGCGGCTGCAGTGCGGGCGGTGCTCCGGAGAAGGAACGCTGCGCCTGCAACGATCAGCCAGACCCCTGCGACATAGGCGGATATCCTTTCCCCTGGAACGTTTCCCCACGCCTGAATCGGCTGATGCGCAGGTTCAAATTCGCGCCAGATGAGATCGAAAACGCCCGCAGCAATTGTTCCAAGAGCGTAGAAGTAGATTCCGAGTTTCATCTTTTGCCAGGGTTATTGAGTCAGGCGCGATCCTAACACTGTGGTTTGACGTATTAGAACCAGAATTGGCACGAGAATAAATACCGTCTGTCGCACGCACAGATATGAACCATATCAGTAAACAAGATGACAGGCGCGGTTCCTTGCTTCAACCTACATTTCTCTTGACATCCACAGGCTTGGTACCGCAAATTACGCAAAGCAGTTGGAACTCAAAGGTTGAGTTCCTGGGTCTTGCCCGCTCTGGCAACTCCCACCTTTAGATGGCCACTACTCTTGCCCCGGTCGATTCCCGGGAGGTTGTCCGGTGCGACCATTGCCTTCTGGTTCAATTTCGCACATCCAATAATCTTTGCCGGCGCTGCCATATTTCGCTCGACGAAGAGGAGCCCGAAATTGTAGAAACGCCCGTGCCGCTGACGATACCTCCGGCACACCGCGGCCACCTTAACCTCGCAGCTTCAATCCGTGCCATGCGCCTGCGCAACGGCCTCAGCCAGCGTCAACTGGCAGGCCGCATGTGTGTGCCTCGCACGTATGTGTCGAAAATCGAAAACGAAAAAGCCACGCCTACGCTTTCATCGCTCGAGCGGCTGGCGAGAGCGCTGGAGGTGACTGTGCCCGATCTGCTGAGTGGCGGCGAACGCAATCGTCAGGAAGAGATCAGCGAGCTAACGAAAGATCCATTCATTGCAGAGATGCTGCCTTTCGTGTCGTCTTTGAATGGAATGCAGATGTCGAGCATTCTCACGCAGGTGCGCGATTTGACCATGCGGCCGAGGAGAAGCGCGTAGATCATTTCTCTGTGGTTGTTCTCTGTGTAACTCAGTGTTCTCTGTGGTTAGTTTCTAACGGCCCGACCACCGGGGGACACTGAGTTACTCTCACAGATTTTGAAAATTTTTATCCGGGCGAACCAGCCAACGCTAAGCCGGAGCCGAATGGCTCCGGCTTTTTTTAATCGGCGGATTCTATCGTCGTGTCTTCTTCCGGGGACCGGTAGCAATTGCCGATGTTCCTCAAGCAATTGTTTACGCATGCTCTGCCGAGTTGAGTGGCACGAAAGTGACATTCATTGCAGTGACCGGAGTGATTGTTTGCCTGCTATTCGGGATAGACTGTTGTACTGTTCAGACGGCGTTCCGGACACGAGAACACCCGGCGGAGTAGGCGTTCAGAGATAGCCGGCAATTTTATACGTGAATTTTAGCTGTTAAAGTAGGCTTTTGGGTTCTTCTCTGCATCTACTTGGGTTCGTGGCGCTTGGAGGAAACAATGCAGATTGCAGTAGTCGGTTCCGGATATGTGGGGCTGGTCGCAGGCGCCTGTTTTGCTGATCTCGGCCACGACGTAATTGTGGTCGACAACGACGAAAAGAAACTGGCGGCGCTGAATCGCGGCGAAGTGCCAATCCACGAAAAGTTTTTGCCGGAACTGCTTCACCGTCATCGGGGAACACGGCTGAAATTTTCTGACGATCTGGAGAATTCCGTTCGTGCGAGCACGACCATTTTTATCGCCGTCGGGACGCCTCCAACTGAATACGGGGAAGCTGACCTTTCCTATGTGGAGTCGGTGGCACGAAGCATTTCCGGCTCGATCAATAACTACAAGGTCGTGGTCGAGAAGAGCACGGTCCCGGTTTACACCAGTCATTGGGTGCGCAAAATTATTCTGCGTAATGGCGCTGAAACAGAGGAGTTCGATGTCGCATCGAACCCTGAATTTCTCCGGGAAGGAACCGCGGTCACAGACTTTCTATATCCCGACCGCATTGTAATTGGCGCGGACACGCCACGCTGCGCCGCTGTTCTGCGCGAAATTTATGCGCCCTTGGCTGATGGAACATATTACTTGCGGCCGGATGCAATTCCCCGTCCGGACCGCGCGCAGATTCCTCCACCGCTAATTGTCACCAGCGCGAAAAGCGCCGAACTGATCAAGCACGCCTCGAATGCATTCCTGGCGATGAAAATTTCTTTTATCAACGCAGTCGCATCCATTTGCGAAAGCGTCGGCGCGAACGTTCAGCAAGTTTGTCAGGGAATCGGCACCGACAGTCGCATCGGACCGCGCTTCTTGAATCCCGGTATCGGCTATGGTGGCTCCTGCTTCCCGAAGGACCTCATGGCATTTCGCGCAGTGGCCCGCGAGTGCGGTTACGATTTTCGCCTGCTCGATGAAGTCATGCACATCAATGAAGAGCAGCGGAACCGGTTTATTCGTAAGGTGCGCAGCGTGCTCTGGACATTGCGGGGCAAAAAGCTTGGCGTGTTGGGATTGGCATTTAAGGGCGGCACCGACGATATTCGAGAATCGCCCGCAATTCTGTTGATCCAAGCATTGTTGCAAGAGGGCTGCCAGATTTGCGCCTATGATCCAGCCGCACGTGAGCGCGCTCGCGAACTGCTGAACTCCAGCGTTCGGTTCACCGAGGACGCATATGAAGCGGCACGGGATTCAGATGCTCTGCTGATTCTTACCGAATGGGAAGAGTTCGCTGCACTTGACCTCAAACGATTGCGGTCCGAGCTCAAGTATCCGATTATTGTTGATGGAAGAAACTTGTACGACCCTGAGACGATGGCCGCAAACGGATTCACCTATTACAGCGTTGGCAGGCCTTCGGTAAGCCCGGAGTCGGTTCCCTCGAATGCTCCCGAAATCCGCCCCAGAAAGAGTACTCGTTCATGAGATTACGCGCGTTAGTCACGGGAGGCGCGGGCTTCGTTGCCTCGCACCTGTGCGATGCATTGTTGGCAGAAGGTTATTCCGTAGTGACGGCCGATAACCTGCTGACCGGGCGCATTTCTAATCTGGAACATCTACGGAATGAAGTGAACTTTGAATTTTTGCAGATTGATATCAATCGTCCCTTTGATTGTGGGCCGATTGACTACATTTTTCATTTCGCCTCCCCAGCCAGCCCCGTCGACTACATGGTCCACGGCATCGATACGTTAAAGGTTGGGTCGCTTGGCACCATGCACGCGCTGGAACTCGCGCTCAAGTATCGCGCGAAATATCTATTCGCATCGACATCGGAATGCTACGGAGATCCCCTGGAGCATCCACAGAAAGAAACTTACTGGGGCAACGTAAACACGATCGGGCCGCGATCGGTGTATGACGAAGCCAAGCGTTTCAGTGAAGCGCTGACGATGGCCTACCATCGTTATCATGGCGTGGATACTCGTATCGTGCGGATTTTCAATACCTATGGCCCGCGAATGCAGTTGAACGACGGCCGTGTCATTCCCAATTTTATGAAGCAGGCATTGCGTGGGGAGGATTTAACCATTTACGGCGACGGCAGCCAGACTCGCAGCTTTTGTTACGTGAGCGACGAAGTTGAGGGCATTCTGCGGTTGTCAAAATCGAATGAGCACTTCCCGGTCAATATTGGAAACCCAGATGAATTCACGATTCTCGAGTGTGCGCAGCGGGTGCTCGCCATCACGAATTCCGATAGCAAAGTTCGGTATGAAAATCTCCCGCAGGATGATCCCAAGCAGCGACGCCCGGACATCACCAAAGCCAGAACATTGCTCGGATGGGAACCCAGCATCAGGCTCGATGAAGGTCTGGGAATGTCGCTCGAATACTTCCGCGAAGCAATCGCCGCAGAGATGCCGGCCCGGACGTAGGTTGCTTCCGTTGGCTGCCGGACAGCAATCGTCAGCTTAAAATGGACTTCTTATGGCGCAAATCCGCGTTTTATTTTGGGACGTTGGCGGAGTACTCCTCACGAACGCCTGGGACCACGAGGAGCGGTCACGGGCGGTAGAGCGCTTCCGCCTTCAGAAGGACGAGTTCGAATCGCGTCACAAGGAGATCGTCGCCGAATTTGAGCGGGGCAATCTCACCCTCGACCAATACCTGGAGAAAACGATTTTCTATCAGCAGCGTAGTTTTACGCCCGAGGAGTTCAGGAATTTCATGTTCTCGCTCTCCAAGCCGAAATCCGAAGTCCTCGAATTTGCGCGAAGGCTTGCGAGCCGGTTTGTAATGGCAACTATCAACAATGAATCTCGCGAGTTGAACGCGCAGCGGATACGCACCTTCGGACTTGCAGAAATTTTCGATCTGTTTATCAGCTCCTGCTATGTCGAGCTTCGCAAGCCAGATGAAAGCATTTACCAGCTCGCGCTGAACCTGCTACAAAAAACTTCCGGCGAGTGCTGCTTCATCGACGACCGTCCGGTTAACGTGGCAGCCGCGGCTAAAGTCGGGATGCAAACTGTGCTTATGCAAAACCCAGTGCAGTTGAAGAGTGAACTGCAGAAACTCGGGGTCAGCGCTTGATCCCGCTTCGCATGCGATAAGCTGTTACCCTTCTTCTTCAATTCATGCCTGGCGCAAAGACACAACTCAATATTGCAATGGTGGGAACCGGATTCATCGCCCGCGCCCACTCAAACGCCTTTCACCAGACCGGCAAATTTTTTGACGTTCCTTTCGAACTCAAGCTTCAGGTTGTCTGCGGTCGCAATCAAACGAAGCTTAAGGCTTTCGCGGAGCAATGGGGTTGGGGCGAAAGTACAACTGAGTGGCAAACGACGATTGGACGCGAGGAGGTCGATGTTGTAGACATCGCCGTACCTAATGCGCTCCACGCTCCCATTGCGCTCGCTGCACTCGGCGCCGGAAAGATTGTCTTCTGCGAGAAGCCGCTTGCAATGAGCTTTGATGAGGCCTTGAAGATGGCCTCGGCCGCCAGAAAGTCGCCCAATCTCGTATGGTTCAACTATCGCAGAGTTCCTGCTGTTGCGTTTGCAAAACAGCTAATCGACGAAGGCCGGCTCGGGCAGATCTACCACTACCGTGGATACTACTTCAATCAATCGGGAGTGGATCCCGCCAAAGGACAAACCTGGCGATATCATCAGGCGGACGCAGGCTCAGGGGCCATCGGCGATCTGCTGTCACACTCCCTGGATTTGGCGACGTATCTCAATGGTGATGTTGAAGAGCTTTTCGCTACGAAGCACACCTTCATGCCCGGCCGGGATGTTGACGATGCTGTTTTGTTGATGGCGCGATTTGCCAATGGCAGCTTGGGGACATTCGAAGCCAGCCGCTTTGGTGTGGGACGGCGAAACGGACTTGGATTTGAGGTTTACGGCTCGAAGGGCAACCTTGCTTTCGACTTGGAGGAGATGAACCGGCTGCGATTTTTCGATGCCACCGATCCTGCCAAGCTGCAGGCCCAGCGAGACATCCTTGTCACTGGCCCGGATCATCCGTATTCCTCAAATTTCTGGAAGCCTGGCCACCTCGTTGGCTACGAGCATACGTTCATCGCTACCCTCGGCGATTTCCTCCAGTGCCTTGCGAAAAAAGAGCCGTTTCACCCGAATTTCGAAGATGGAGCGCGCATTCAGGGACTTCTCCAGGCGGTCGAAGTATCAGCATCTTCCAAAGAGTGGATAAAAATCCCGTCTGCTGACATTTCGCTAACTTAGGTAACTTGCCGTAACCACCACACGATCCTAAAGTTGGAAGTACTTATGCTCCGCAGTTTGCTCCTCAGTAGTGACCGCGATACGGTGCGTGTCTTTAGCCGGGTATTCAAAGACCTCGAGGTCGACATGGACCATTGTGGAGAGACTGTCGCGGCACTCTCCCAAGCAGTTGAACATCACTACGATGCGGTCATCATTGATGATGCCTTTGAAGAGGCGCATGTTGTTCTGCAGAAGCTGATCGACTTGCCTTCGTGCAGCACTTCTGTCCGAATCGCACTCGCAGATCCTGGGGCCGTGCTGCACACAGTGTTTCGCAACAACACTCAGGTGGTTATCTATAAACCGCTTTCACCGGACCGGGTCAGGCATGGCCTGCGCGCCGTCCGCAATTTAATGACGCGCGAACGCCGTCGCGGCACCGCAAGGGTGATGACGACTCTTCCAGCCAGAATGAGCCCCGCCCACGCCCGCGGTCCGGGAAGACAGATCACAATTACAGATCTGAGCGAGACTGGGGCGGCGATTCGTTGCAACTTGGATCATCTGCCGGCTTCAGGCAATGTGAACCTGGACTTCTCGCTTCCCAATGAACCGCAGATCGTTCACGCGACTGCTGAATTGGTGTGGCAGGACAACAAAGAGCGCGCCGGAATCCGTTTCCTTGACATGCCAAGCGACGCGCGGAAACGGCTGGCGAAGTGGATCAAGGAACATCCCGCCGGAGAACTCCGGCCCCACGGCATGGCGGCAAGGGCTGGCCGGTAGCTTCTTCAGGCAAATAGGTCCGCATCTCTGAATCGCTTTCCCTGCTTATCTTTCTCTGAAAGTAGCGGCTCGCCGCTGTTCTCCCAATCAATGTTCAAGTCTGGGTCATTCCACAGCACAGTCCGCTCCAGTTCAGGAAAGTAAAATTCGGTCGATTTATAGAGCACGTGTGCGCTCTCTGAGAGGACATAAAATCCGTGCGCAAAGCCCGCCGGAATCCATGCAAGCCGACGATTCTCGCCCGAAAGCCTGGCGCTACGCCAACGCCCAAAACTCGGGGAGCTCCTGCGTAGATCGACAAATACGTCCAGTACTTCGCCACTGACCACTCGCACCAGCTTGCTTTGCGTCTTTTCAATTTGATAGTGCAGGCCGCGCAGCACCGAACGCCGGGAGTAAGAATGATTGTCTTGCACAAAATTGCTCGTGATCCCGAGTTGCTTGAACACCTTCTCGTTATAGCTTTCAAAGAAAAATCCGCGGCCGTCCTCGAACACCTTCGGTTCAAGGACCAATGCTCCGTTCAGAAACTGCTGAAGGATTTTCACGATTCAGAAGACCTGTTCTTTGAGCATTTGCAACAGGTACGCGCCGTAGCGGTTGTTTCTCATGGAAGCAGCGGCACGCTCTATTTGGTCCGCAGTGATGTATCCATAACGATATGCAATTTCCTCAGGACACGCCACCATCAGCCCCTGTCGAGTTTCAATCGTCTGAATAAATAAAGAGGCTTCGAGCATCGCTTCGTGTGTGCCGGTATCGAGCCATGCCATTCCGCGGCCCATGACCGCGACCTCGAGCAGGCCGCGCTTGAGATACTCGCGGTTGACATCGGTTATTTCCAGCTCCCCTCGGGCTGAGGGCTTCAACGATTTCGCGATCTCCACGACTTGCGGATCATAGAAATACAAGCCGGTAACTGCGTATCGAGATTTCGGTGCTCGCGGCTTCTCCTCCAAGCTCATCGCCTTTCCCTGAGCATCAAATTCCACCACGCCATAGCGCTCGGGATCATGTACGGGGTAAGCAAAAATTCGGGCGCCACGCTCACATTCCGCTGCGTCTTTAACGCTCTTGGCCAGATCGTGCCCATAAAATATGTTGTCACCCAGAACCAGGGCGCAGCATCGGCCCGCAATGAACTCTTTCGCAATCAAAAAAGCCTGCGCGATTCCTTCCGGTTTAGGCTGCGCCGCATATGTAAGAGATAACCCGAACCGTGAGCCATCCCCGAGAAGATCCTGAAATTTTGGGAGATCGTCGGGCGTGGAAATCAAAATGATTTCGCGAATTCCCGCCAGCATCAAGGTCGAAAGCGGGTAATAAACCATAGGCTTGTCGTAAATCGGCAGCAGACTCTTGCCGACTGCATTGGTGACCGGATAAAGCCGGGTTCCGGACCCACCCGCCAGAATAATTCCCTTGTATTTCGACGAATTCAGAGTCGCGCGGTCAGGCATTGGGTTGGATTGTATCAGCGGCAACTTTCATAGCGAGTATTGCGTGGATATCCATTGGCGATAGGCGCCGCTGGTCACTCCTTCGACCCACGCTTGGTTTTCGAGATACCACTCGACGGTTTTGCGAATTCCGCTTGCAAAAGTCTCTTTCGGTCGCCAGCCCAGTACGGATTCAATCTTCGCAGTATCCATCGCGTAGCGGCGATCATGGCCCGGACGGTCTTTGACGAACGTGATCAGCTTACTGTGAGGAACAGCGCCGTCATTCGGTCGAAGTTCATCCAGGACCGCGCAAATTGCGTTAACGACATCCATATTTTTCAACTCATTACGTCCACCGATGCTGTACGTCTCTCCGGGCCGCCCGCGCGCCAGCACAGTGCGAATTGCCTCGCAATGGTCGGTCACGTAGAGCCAGTCGCGAATGTTTTGGCCGTCTCCATACACCGGAATCGGTTTGCCGCTGATCGCTCGCAGAATCACGAGCGGAATCAACTTCTCGGGGAATTGAAACGGCCCATAGTTGTTCGAACAATTGGTGGTGAGTACCGGCAGCCCGTAAGTATGGTGATACGCCCTCACCAAATGGTCTGAAGCCGCTTTCGAAGCCGAATATGGGCTGTTAGGTGCGTAACGCGTAGTTTCGGAAAAGGCCGGGTCCGCGGGACCAAGCGAGCCGTACACTTCGTCGGTTGAAACGTGAAGAAAGCGAAATGCGGACTTCTCTTCCGTATTCATCTCAGAGCAGTAAACCCGCACCTCTTCGAGCAAGCTGAAAGTTCCGTTCACGTTGGTGCGAATAAAATCGTCCGGGCCGTGGATCGACCGATCGACATGGCTCTCGGCAGCAAAATGTACTACGGCCCGGGGACGGTGCTTCGCGAGGAGGCCAGCAACCAGCTCGCGATCGCAGATATCACCTTGCACAAAGTTATATCTCTTATCTTCTGAAACAGCGGCTAGATTTGCCGGATTGCCGGCGTAGGTGAGCTTGTCAAGGTTAACGAGCTTCGACGACTCATTCGAAAACCAATGCAGAACGAAATTCGAGCCGATGAATCCTGCGCCGCCGGTTACAAGAATCGTGTCTGTTTGGGTCTTCAATCGTCTGCTCGGAAATGCTCTACTCAACTTGCTGCTTGCTGCTGCCTTGATTGGTGAATCTCTTCCAGCAACACATGGCCGAAAACTTCACGGTCGACATTACCGCCGGTCAAGACTACTCCTATCCGTTTTCCTCTCAGCGATGGTTTTTCCTTTATGGCCGCCGACAACGCCGCAGCTCCAGCCCCTTCCACAACATTGTGGGTACTCGAAAAATAAATGCGCATCGCCGCATGGACTTCCTCATCGCTGACTTTGACGATATGGTCCACGTTCTCGCGAATGATCTCGAGCGCGTCGTCGTCGGGTACGCTGCACGCAATACCATCCGCAATTATGGTCGTCACCGGAGCCGCAATCTTGCGTCCGGCGTCGAATGAAAGCGCGTAAGTGGGGGCGCCTTCTGAAACCACACCGATGATTTTGGTCTTCAACCTCATGCCATTGCGAACGGCACAACCGGCACAAATTCCGGAGCCCATCCCGATCGGAACGTAGACAACATCCAAGTCAGAGACCGCGGCAAAGAATTCCATCCAATATGTCGCGACACCTTTCACAATATTGCGGTGATACGGCGGCACGAAGTGCAGATGCAGTTCATGCGCGATCTCCTCGGCGTGCTCGCGAGCGGACTGGAAGTCATTTCCGAACTCGACCAGGCGCGCACCCTGGCTTCGCATAGCCGCGTTCTTTTCAACACTGTTTCCATGCGGTACTACGATAGTGACAGGAACGTTGAATCGTTGACCGGCGAGCGCGACTGACTGTCCGTGATTGCCGCGAGTGGCTGTGATCAGGCCCTTGACCTCGCGGTTGTCACGAAAAAGTTCTGCCGCGTATACGATTGCGGTCCTGGCTTTAAACGCACCAATCGGCGTGTGGTTCTCGTGTTTCACCCACACCGTGGCTTCGAGTTTTTGGTTCAAAAGCGGCCAGCAAATCTGTGGGGTGGGCTGCATCAGCTCGTAAACAAGCTTTTGCGCTTCCGCGATCTCAGCAAGAGTTGGTAGCTGCGCTGGCATTCAAGGACCGTAGTTTCAATATACGGTGTTGATGTCGAAAATTGGAAATCGCGCTCTGTGGGAAAATACTGTGCCCCGGAGGAAGGCTCCGGGGCGCAAATCTCACGCAGCTTTGCGGGAACTTGATTTCTTGGAAGGGACTTTCTGGCCTTTCTTGCGGGCCTCCGACAGGCCGATTGCGATCGCCTGCTTCCGGCTCTTCACTTTTCCGCCTTTCCCGCCTTTTCCGGAACGCAGCGTTCCGTGCTTTTTGCGCCGCATGGCGCTCGCGACGGTTTTACTAGCGCCCTTGCTATAGCGGCGGCGGCTGGACTTTTTCTTGGCTGGCATGTTTCCTCCTGACAATTAGAGATCGCACTTAGCTTTCAGGTTGTGTCGATTGCTTCATACGAATTTTGCCATCGGGCTGCTAATCTGTTTAAAGACCGAGCAATGAAAAAAATAGTTCTCATCAACATCTCTGGCGGCGACCGGCCAGGACTGACCAGTTCCCTGGCGGAAACTTTGGCCAGACATCGCGCCCGCATACTCGATATCGGACAAGCCGTCGTTCATGAAACGCTGGCGCTCGCAATGCTGATCGAAGTGAATGGCAGCGATGAGTTCACTCCGTTAAAAAAGGACTTGATCGTGCGGGCCCACGATCTGGAACTCAAGATTAAGCTGACGCCCGTGAGCGAGGAATCATTTGATCACTGGGTACTCTCGCAAGGTAAATTTCGCTTCGTGATTAGCGTGCTCGGCCGGACGATCACGTCGGAGCAACTGGCAGCAATTAGCCTCTCTATCTCTACCCATAGTTTCAATATTGACCGCATTGAGCGGCTCTCGGGTCGCCTGTCATTGACAGCGCGCGTCGAGAACGCGAGCGCGTGCGTCGAGTTGGAGATCAGCGGTGAAAAGGATAACTCCGCGGGACTCCGGGCCGCGCTCATGGAAATTGCGCATAAGTTCGAGATCGATGTCGCATTCCAGAGGGAAAGTATTTATCGCCGTAACCGGAGACTGGTTGCCTTTGACATGGACTCAACGCTGATTGAGGCAGAGGTAATCGACGAGTTGGCGAAGCTACACGGCGTCGGAGAGCAAGTTTCGGCAATTACCGCAGCCGCAATGCGTGGGCAGCTCGACTTCAGGCAGAGCCTGACGCGGCGAGTGGAGTTGCTGCGTGGACTTTCGGCGCAGCGATTGCAAGGTTTGCTGCACTCGATTCAATTGGCAGAAGGCGCCGAACGCCTGATCTCGACTCTGAAAATGCTTGGTTATAAGACCGCGATTCTTTCGGGTGGGTTCAACTTTTTTGGCAAATACCTGCAAACGAAATTGGGTATTGATTACGTCTACGCGAACGAACTTGAGATCGCGAACGGCATGCTGACAGGCCGGCTGGCGTCGGAAATTGTCGATGGGAAGAGGAAGGCAGAGCTGCTCGAATCAATTGCACGAAAAGAGAATATTTCTCTCGATCAGGTTGTCGCGGTCGGGGACGGCGCCAATGATCTGCCGATGCTGAATATCGCCGGCATGGGAATTGCCTTTCATGCTAAGCCGCTGGTTCGGCAGAGCGCGAGGCACGCCGTTTCACATCTGGGACTCGACAGTATTCTCTATTTGCTGGGAGTGCGGGACCGCGATTTGATTTCCGTCCCTGCCCGGCCACCTCAGGCTTGACGAAGCAGTCAAATCAATAGTTATGCAGCCTGACGCGCAGGACCTTTTTTGAAGCGCGGCAACACTTCCTTTCCGTAAAACTCGATCACTCGCCGCTGGTCGGGTTGTCCGGAATGGATGTGTACCTCGGTCGCTCCTCCTTCAAACGCCTGGTGCAAGGCCTTTACGTGCTCTTCCGGGTCGGTGCTGATGGTCCAACCCTTGCACTTTCCACTAGAACTCTCCGCAACTGGCTCCGCAACTCAACATTTCTGATCACATTTGAATTGAATGCGGTTCCGGGATAGCATTCGACCTGCAATTTTTCGCCGTTCTTTTGAAAGCTGCGGCTCACGACGAGGGCATAGTGCGCAAAATCTTCGTCCTTTTGATTTGTCTTCTAATTTGTAACTTCGCTTTGGGGCAAGAACCAACAGGGGCCACACAGCGGATTACGTTCCGCTCAGTCGTCGACCTTACTCACGCCCTCGACGAGACCAACCCCGCGTACGACCAGGCTTCCGCGCCTCTGTTTCGAGCTAAGACTGTTGCCACAATAGAAAAGGATCACTACTTCGCTCGCGAAATCTGCTTGCCCGAACACTTCGGCACCCATCTTGACGCGCCGGCTCATTTCGCTTCGGGGAAATGGACGGTCGATCAAATCCCGCCGGAGCGGCTGATCGCGCCGCTAGTGGTGATCGACGTCAAGAATCATGTGAACGGCAATCCCGATTACCAGATATCGACGGACGACATTTCGGGCTGGGAGAAGCAGCACGGTCGCATACCAGAGACTGCGGTCGTGATCGCAGATACAGGATGGGAATCTCGCTGGCACTCCGCGCGGGAGTACCGAAATGCCGACTCGAAGGGAGTTATGCATTTTCCAGGGTACTCGCTCGCAGCGGCCAAGTTGCTGGTTGAACAACGCAACGTTTACGCCTTGGGAATCGATACGCTCAGCATCGATTACGGCCCATCGAGCGATTATCCCGTCCACCAATACACGCTTAGTCACAGCCTCTATCATTTAGAAAATGTCGCGAATCTGGCCCGGGTACCGGCAGGCTCCGCGACCGTAATCTCGGCTCCCATGAAGCTCGCGGGCGGATCGGGCAGTCCGGTCAGAATTTTTGCTCTGGTCCCGTAAGTCACCTCTATCAATCATGCGAATCGCCATCGATACAGGCGGCACGTTTACCGACTGCGTCTACTTAAATGAAGGCGCGCCCGCGGTATTGAAGCTTCGTTCCACACCCGACGATCCAGCGCGGTCCGTGCTGCAGGTAATTCGTCATATCGCTGGTGAGAGCGTTGCTGAGGTTCGGCACGGCACAACCATTGGCACCAATGCGCTGCTCGAACGAAAAGGTGCGCGAGTTGCATTCGTCACTACGGCGGGATTCGAAGATACAATCGCCATCGGCCGCCAGGCGCGGCAGCATCTTTACGACTGGTTGGCCATTCCCGCGGCTTGCATTGTGCCCGAAGAGTTGCGGTTCGGCGTGCCCGAAAGGGTAAGCGCAGAAGGAGAAAACCTCCGCACGCCTTCCACAGAGGAGCTTGCACAGCTCAAAGCTGCGATACGCAACAGTAGGGCCGAAAGTATCGCAATCTCTTTACTCTTCTCTTTCGCAAATCCAGAAAACGAGAAGAGCGTTGCATCTCTTCTGGGTGATTTAGGGATCCCGATCTCTGTCTCCCATATCATTCTTCCTGAATTTCGCGAATACGAACGCGCGGCGACCATCGTCGTCAATGCCTATCTGGCGCCCAAGGCCGGAGCATACGTCCGGCGGCTTGAATCCGCTGTTGATGCGCAGAATGGCGGTTCACTTCACGTGATGCAATCATCCGGTGGACTTATTTCAGCTGGAAACGCTTCCCAAGAACCTGTGCTAACCGTTCTTTCAGGACCTGCCGGCGGAGTTATTGGCGCGCATCGAATTGCGCAGCTGGCAGGATTTCAAAACATCATCAGCTTCGACATGGGCGGTACTTCGACTGACGTCTCGCTGATCGATTCGCGCGGGCCACAGGTCACGAGTGAATCGCGCGTCTCCGAAATTCCGATCTCCGTCCCTATGCTCGATATCCACACCATCGGCGCCGGAGGCGGCTCAGTCGCATGGTTCGACCGCGGCGGAATTTTGCACGTGGGGCCGCAGTCGGCTGGAGCGGATCCCGGGCCGATCTGCTATGGACGCGGCGAGCAGCCGACCGTGACCGATGCGAATCTTGTGCTGGGACGCCTAGACGTGGAGGTGGCGCTCGCAGGCAGCGTGTATCTGGACGAAGCGCGGACCAGAAGGTTTATGGAAGAGGCTCGCGGGCCGATTGCCTCTGTTGAGCAGTTTGCTTCCGGCATGTTGCGCGTGGTTGAGGCGGAGATGGAGAAAGCGATCAGGCTAATTTCCATCGAGCGCGGATATGATCCACGTGAATTTACGCTGATTGCGTTTGGAGGTGCGGGCCCGTTGCACGCTTGCGCTCTTGCGCAGGCGCTTAAGATTCCGCGCGTTCTGGTTCCAGTGATGCCGGGAGCGCTTTCAGCTTTTGGCATTCTCAGCGCAGATGTCGTACGTGACTACTCGCAGACAGTGATGATTTCTATTGCACGGTCATCGCCGCAGGACCCTCATCTCTCGCTCGAACGGTTCTTTGTTGATCTTGAGGCAAGAGCAAATACTGAGTTTAAACAGGAAGGCTTGGCAGGAACGCCAATTCGTTCTGCCGACCTTCGTTATGCGGGGCAAGGTTATGAAATCAATGTTCCCGCGGGTCCAGACATGCTAACGCAGTTTCACGAACTCCACCATAGGCGCTATGGCCATTCCAATCCAACGCAGGGCGTTCAGGTGGTAAATGCGCGCGTGCGAGTGATTGCAAAGTCGGAGCCTGTCGATTTGCCTAAGAAAAAAGCAAGCGGCTCTGATTGCGGTCAAGCCGTGGTAAAGCAAAAAGAAATCTTGTTCGGAAGTAAATGGACGCAAGCTGCAGTGTTCGACCGCAACTTGCTCATGCCCGGGAATTGTTTCTCAGGTCCGGCAATAGTTCACGAGTACACCGCAACGACGGTGGTGCCGCCCGGTTGCCGGGCAAGAGTGGACGCCCATTCCAATCTGGCGATCGAAATCTGAGTTGGAGCAGCAAGGTGCAAGAAATGACCTCATTCGATCCAATTGAACTCGCGATATTTAAGAGTGCCACCCGTTCAGTGGCTGAGGAGATGGGCGCCTCGCTGCGCCGCACTGCTTTTTCCACGAATATCAAAGAACGTCGCGATTACTCGTGCGCAGTTTTCGACGGCTCGGGCCAGATGATCGCAATGGGCGATCACATGCCCGTACATCTCGGATCGATGCCAATGTCCGTACGCGCGGCGGTTGATACGCTCGCACTTGCCCCCGGTGACATTGCCGTCCTTAACGATCCATTTGCCGGGGGAACGCACCTGCCGGATATCACGATGGTTCTGCCCGTTTACCTCGCAGGGGAGAGCAAAGTAAATTTCTATGTCGCTTCACGCGCGCATCACGCCGACGTGGGCGGAAGATATCCGGGATCGATGGGATTGTGTCGCGAAATTTATGAAGAAGGGCTGCGAATTCCTCCAGTCAAGCTGGTCCGCAACGGGACAACGGATGAGTCGGTTGCGCGCACAATTCTCAACAATGTGCGCACTCCCGAAGAACGGCAGGGTGATCTCGCGGCGCAGATTGGCGCATGCAAAGTTGGCGAATTGCGGCTGCAGGAACTTGCCGCGAGGCTTGGCATCGAAAAAACGCACCATCTCGGTGCTGAGCTGCTCGACTACTCTGAGCGGCTAATGCGCGCAGAACTCTCGCAGATGCCGGCGGGTGAGTTTACGGGGGACGATTTTCTCGACAATGATGGCTTTGGCGAGGAACCCGTTCGAATTCGAGTTCGCATCGCGCTCGATCCAGGTGCTCGTTCCGCCACTGTGGATTTCGAAGGTTCCAGCCCACAAGTCGCGAGCAGTATGAATGCGGTATTCGCTATAACTTATTCGGCAACTTATTACGTTTTTCGTTGCCTGCTTCCCGAAGAGGCTCCCGCCAACGCGGGATTGATGCGGCCGATATTAGTCCGCACTCCCGAGCGCAGCATCGTGAATGCCAGTCCGCCCGCGGCCGTTGCTGCCGGCAATGTTGAGACCTCGCAGCGCATCGTGGATGTACTTCTGCGAGCGCTCGCGCAAGCGATACCGGGTCGCATTCCCGCCGCGAGTTCCGGAACCATGAGCAATCTGACCATTGGGGGAATCGATCCGCGGACGCAAAGATCGTTTGCCTACTACGAAACTATCGCTGGCGGCATGGGCGCGCGTCCCGATTCCGGTGGGCTGCCGGGAGTCCACACGCATATGACCAATTCACTAAACACACCAGTCGAAGCGCTCGAGTATGCATATCCGTTCCGCGTTCGTCGATATTCTTATCGCCGGAATTCTGGAGGAAAAGGGAAGTTCCACGGCGGCGACGGGCTCATTCGTGAAGTTGAATTGCTGACTGAAGCACAGGTCACGTTGCTAAGTGACCGGCGGAAGTTCAGGCCTTACGGACTCGCGGGTGGGGAACCGGGTGCTGCGAGTGGAGCAACGCATATCTCTGGAGGTAGAAAGGAGGAAATCCCAGCCAAGTCGAGTCTCTTGGCCCACAAAGGCGACGTGATCTCTATCGAAACCCCAGGTGGCGGCGGGTGGGGCAAGCCGGACTGATTATTTCTTCACCGTTTTGTATACCGTCGCTTCAGGTTGCCCGGAGACTCGCAACACCAGCAACGAAGCTAACTCGTTCTTGTTCGCCCCTGATGCAACCGGGTCATTCTCCAAGGCAATCACGTAATCTGCATATTTTGCCGGATGCTGTAACGCGTGTTCCCACAACCCATCCGGATCTGTGGGCTGCTTCCACGGACGGTGATTGCCTTCGTTAATTACTTGCTTGAACGGAATACCTGCACGTTGAAATGCACCAACATGGTCGCCAAGGTACATGAGGAATGTAGAGTTCGAGGGTAGAAGTTCGAGATTGCTGGCCAGTGCGGCCTCAAGGGTAATGCGACTGCGGGAATTGGCCACTGCTTCTTGAAAACTCTCTGGCCCTTTGCGCCAAACTTGAGCATAACTACCGGCGACGAGCAGCAAGAAAATAATGCCAATCGTCAGACGTGTAGTTCTGTTCGCGGCGAATCGAGCCAATCCATACACAGCGACGGCGGTGAATACCGCGAAGGCAGGGAGCATCTCGACTCCGTACCGCACGTTGTAGCGCGAGAAAGGCCACCACACCGGAACGAATAGGGGCACGCCACTGTACGCGATCGACAGCATGTAAAACGGCACCGGAGCCCACAGCAGCAGCAAAGGCCAAAGTTTCTTCTGGAAAAGAATTACGACGGCGGTTCCGAAAAGAAGTGCGCACACCCAGAATATTTGCCACTTCCCTGCGGCGAGGTTCAATTGAGCGGACTTGAAGAAATAGTGAAATGCGGCTGGTAAATCGTGAGTGCCAGGATGCGGAGGGGTTCCTGGTATCGACGTTTTCTGCTCGATCGCTTTCGCCGAATATGGCCCGTTGGCAAACTCCAGGGGATTGCGGTACACGAGCGCGTTATATCCGATCCAGAGAATTGGCCCGGCGGCAGCAAGCAAAACAAATCGCTTCACGCCTGCTCGAAGGAAAGCGGACTTGCGAGCGAATGCGAGTATGCTCAGCAAAGCAACCATGATCGCACCCAGAAACCATCCGTCATAGCGAGCGAGACACGCAGCAAACACGCAAAACCCAGCTTTCGATAACGACGACTTTGCTTCGTTCTCATGCGCCGCGGGGTGATCGCGCAACGCCTGTGCAAAGAACACGAGCGACCAGACGAAGAACGCCAAATATATTGCTTCGGTCATTGCCGTCGTCTGCAGGTAAATCAAGTTTGGATTCAGCGCGAAAATTCCCGCCGCAAGCCACGGTGCAAACCGCGCGCCTGTTTTGTTAGAAGGCAGGACAATCTGCATCAAACGAAAAATCCCGATCACACTCAGAACAAAAGCAACCAACGAGGGTATAGACCCGCCGATGCCCGTCTGCCATAAAAATTTCGAGGCTAGAAATGGCAGCATCAACACATGCGGCAGCGGAAGCCACACTGTGCCCAGTTGCAAAGGCCCAGGCGTCAGCGAATCAAAGACTCGCCTCGCGATGTTGATGTGGGCAACGGCGTCTCCGTAGAGCAACAGATCGCCGTGGCGAAGATAGTAAAAAAAACCGGCTATGGAGACGGCAGCCGCGAGTTGCCCCAATAAGGAGAGTTCGCCGCCTGTGGTATTCGGCTTCCTCATTCGAGATGAGTGAGTTCGCGGAAAGATTGGAAACGAGCGTCTATTTCCTCCCGCGTGAGCGATTGCAGGCGTTCGGTGCCAAACTGTTCGACGGCGAACGAGCCCATGACTCCACCGTAGAACAGCGCCCGTTTGATCACTTCGCGGTTGAGTTCTCGTTGGGACGCAATGTATCCCATAAAACCGCCCGCAAATGAATCTCCCGCGCCGGTGGGGTCCTTCACTTCTTCAATCGGCAAAGCTGGGGCCCGAAAGGGATGTCTGCCAACGCCGAACGCGCCTTCTCGAAAGAAAATAGTGGCGCCATATTCTCCATGCTTAATGACTAACGCCTGCGGCCCCATGGCCAGCACCTTCTGTGCGGCCCGCGGCAAGTTCGATTCACTAGCCAGCATTTTCGCTTCGCCGTCATTGATAAGAAGAATATTCACGAGCTTCAGCGTCTGGCGGAGCTCGGCGTTGGTGCTGCGAATCCAGTAATTCATCGTGTCGCCGCCGGTGAGTCTCACTCGTGATAGCTCGCGCCGAACCGTTGCCTGCAATGTGGGGTGGATATTTGCCAGAAAAAGGAACTCTGAATCCTTGTAGGCATCGGGGATTTGTGGGTGAAAATTCTCGAAGACGTTCAAGTCTGTGAAATCAGTTTTTGCTTCGTTGAGATTGTCGGCATAGCTTCCGCCCCAGCGAAATGTCTTCCCTTTTGCGCGCTCGATCCCGCTCGTGTCGACGCGACGCTTTTTGAGCACGTTCTCGTGCTCGGGCAAGAAATCCTCACCCACCACCGCAACCACTCGCACATCCGTGAAATAGCTGGCTGCAAGGGCGAAATAAGTTGCCGCTCCACCCAACATGTTTTCGGCGCGGCCCGACGGACTTGTGATGTTATCGAACGCGACAGAACCAACAACGAGTATGCTCATGCTCAGTTTTCGAGGAATCGTTTCAGAATCAGATGCAATTTTTGGCGGGTCTCTTGTGGAATTTTGGAACGATCAGTAAGGATCGCATGTTGCAGCGCCGACCCACACTTGCAGGTGCGCTCCTTCGGCAACGCTGCGACCGCTTCACGAACAACATTGCAGGCGTTTTCTGCGTTCCTGGTTAGAACCGCAACGATTTGATCCACCGAGACCGAATCGTGCTGCGGATGCCAGCAGTCGTAGTCCGTGACCATCGCGACGGTGACGTAGCAAATCTCCGCTTCGCGCGCTAGTTTCGCCTCTTGCAGGTTAGTCATGCCAATCACGTCCATGCCCCAGGAGCGATATAGATTCGATTCGGCCTTCGTGGAAAACTGCGGCCCTTCCATGCAGAGATAGGTTCCCCCGCGTTTCGCAACGACGTTTGCTTTTTTGCACGCGGCGGTCACGGATTCCGATAATTGCGGACAAATCGGATCAGCAAACGCTATGTGCGCGACAACGCCGTCGCCGAAGAACGTGTCAGGGCGATGGCGAGTGCGGTCGACGAACTGATCCACAACTACAAATTCGCCCGGCTTGTGCTCTTCCTTCAGCGATCCCACGGCGGAAACTGAGAGAATGCGTTCAACTCCAAGCTGTTTGAACCCATGAATATTCGCGCGAAAATTGAGTTCGGTGGGTAGGATTCGGTGTCCGCGGCCATGTCGTGCGAGGAACGCAACTCTCCTTCCTTCAAGTGTTCCGCATACATAGGCGTCCGAGGGCGCGCCGAAAGGAGTCTTCTGCACGGCCTCCTGCACACTCGAAAGCCCTGGCATAGAGTACAGACCGCTGCCGCCGATGATCCCTATCTCTGCTTGTGCCAATTTGTTTCTCTGCGATGGCGCAAAAGCGAACGAAGATTATACAAAATACGGCGTCGGACTCTTACTGCTGCGCCGCCGACAGCGCAAAAACCGACTTGCGAAATTGATCGGTAATTTGCGGTTGGAGACTTTCCGTGACGAGCACAGTGTCGTTCTTGACCTCGATCACTACTGGCCCTTCCTCCGTAGTCCAAGTGTGGTCCCCGCCGAGAGTCTTCAAATCTTTTAGATCCGACGGAAGGTTCGTATCGGGAGGAGCTTTCACGGTGGTGTAACGCTGCTGCATCCCGGCTGCATAAATCGCTGCAAACTGCGACGCGGCCTTGGCGCTCGCCCACTTGGAGACAAAAACCAACTCCAGCGGCGCATTGGGACTTCCCTTCGGATGCACTGAATAGTAGTAGCCACCGCGCCAGTTCGGATAAATACGCTTTGCTACCTCGAGCCCCGCATATTGCTCCGCCAGGACAGCCACATCGAATTCGCCAATGGCGCCGATGTCAAACCGGTCGTAATCCTTGAAGATGTGCTTGAAATCGGGTAGAGGAAGCGGCGCAAGATGCTCGCCCACGATATAAGTTTGCGGCTCCATGATCTCGCGACTGGTCTGCGGCGGATTTTCAAAGGTAGCGCTGAACGCTTTCTCTTTTCCCTGCTCGCGCAACAGCTCAGCCTCGAACTCCACGCCGTATCGATAAGGAAAGGTCAGCGCCTCTTTCATGAACACCGGAGCGTTCTGATAAATCTTCGAATCGGCAGTGCCGGTTGCCATGCTCTCGTTCAGCGTTTCCACAACTTCCGGCGAATTCGCCACCGTACGGTGCATCGGCGCGAGCATGTAGTCGATCAGTACGACCATCGCTTGCCCCTCGACGACTGCCTGCCGCGCTTCGCTGTATTCATCTCTCGTGATGTCGTCAGGTTTGAGATCTTTTTTAGCGTCGAGATCTTCGTCTCCGCGTTTCAGCCACTTGTCTAGACCGAAGGATTGGTCTTGTAAGGCGTGGGTCAGCTCGTGCGCGAGAACTGGTTTTTGCAGATCGGGAACCACCCAGTCGAGCAGGTTCACAGTCTTTGTTTTCGCGTCATAGTAACCGGCAACCTGCTCCTCGAGCAGGCTGACAAGAAACGTCTGAAGATTGAAATTTTTTGGCAGCAGGCCGAATTTTTTTAGCACCAGCTCGGTGCGCCGCAGGCGCTGCACGTCTTTGTCCTCGGCCATGTTCTTCTGCAGGTAGCCGACGACCTCTTCCCTGCTGGCCAGCCGCCGCTTGACTTCATGCTTGACGGGAAGCGCAGTGTCTTTGCTGGCGAAATCGAGAATGGTGTCAACGTCGCGGAACAGTTGTTCCGCTTGCTCCGGAGTGATTTTGGCCTCAGGCTTCGAGGATTCGGAATTGGCGTCTTCGGAGTTTGAGGATTCGTTCTGAGACTGCTTGCCGGATTGATCTTGCGCCGATTTCTGCTCGGTTGTTGATGGATGAGTCTGCTCTTGAGGACTGGCGGCGAGCGTCCGGGCTCCACACCAAAGCAGCAGCACACCGACGAGGAGGGCAGCTGACCAGGCTAGACTTAGTCCAAACGGGCGTGACATTCATTAAACATACTGGGGATTCACAGAATGAACAAGGAGGCGGCTTCACTGCACGTCGCAATATTCTTCCGTAGTCAAGGCTTGATTTTCTATTGATCATGAAACTCGGCCTCAAATCGCCACTCCTGTACGAGTAGCGCGCCGGTTACTTCACGCCCTTCTCCGGATTCCACGAGCCCTGCTCCTTCCGAACCATTACGATCTCGCCAATGTGATACGCATTGTGTGTGCCGATGTGCGCGATGGTTGAGTACCAATGCTTTAGTTTGGCATCGTCAGCCGATTCGACGGCTTTCTCCCAATCTGTCATGACTTGGTCTAACTGCTTCACCGAATCATTCCACTGCTTGGGATCAAACTTGAATGTATCGTCGTTGTTGCCGCTGTACTTTTCTTCCGGCTCGCCCTTAAATTTCTGCAACGAGCGCCGGTCCCAGTAAACGAGGTGGTTTACAAGTTGTCCCACGGAATGATTCTTCCCGTCATTCCAGTTCGCCTGATCGGCGGTCAGCCCCTCAACCGCGGTATTGGCCGGCACGAACCATTCGGCCTTGTCGTGGGTCGAGTGCAATTGCTCGAGCAGAATGCTCTTAAGGGTGGGCGTCGGCTTTTGATCTTGACCGTATGCGGATATGGCCAACCCCAAACATAGAAATAGCAATGTCCTCATAGTCCCTCCTCGTGATTACTTGGACGGAGTTCTCTCGCTTTCATCTACCGTTGCCAACCACTTTTCTACAAGAGTTGGCCAGTGCGTGACGGGTAATTCCGTCGCACGCAGGCCGTAACCATGTCCGCCCTTTGCATAGATGTGAAGCTCTGCGGTCACCTTGGCATTCTTCAGCGCGGAAAAATATACCATCGCATTTTCCACGTGAACTGGATCATCTTCCGCCTGCAGAACAAACGCAGGCGGAGTATCACTCGTGACGTGAATGTCAGGATTCGGCGCAAAATTCTTGTCTGCCAGCGCAAGATACCCGGGATAGATAATCACCTGAAAATCGGGACGACAGCTTTGTTGGTCCGCAGAATCGACGGACGGATATAGCCGTTGATCGAAATGCGTACTCACAGCTGCTGCCAAATGCGCCCCGGCAGAAAACCCGAGGACGCCAATCCGATTGGGGCTGACGTGCCACTCGGCGGCATGTTCGCGAACCATGCCGATGGCACGCTGAGCGTCCTGCAAGGCTGCGGATGACTTCGGATATGGACCCGTATTCGGCACGCGATATTTGAGCAATACACATGTAACGTGGATGGAGTTGAGCCAGTCGCAAACCTCAGTGCCTTCGAGGTCGATGGCAAGAATCCGGTATGCGCCTCCGGGAAAGACTATGATCGCTTTTCCATCGGGATTGTCATCAGCTGCGTAAAGCGTGATCGTCGGTCTTGAAACATTGCTGATGCGAGCGACACGCTTGCCGGCAACCACGTTATCTTTCGTGGTGGTCGTGTCTACTTCTGCTGGCGCATTCGGTGGCTCGCCCGGCGCTCCCTGCGGCCACAACTCGAGAGTCATATGCCCGGGGCCGGGCTGCCACGCGGGCTGTTGTGCCAGCGCAAATCCAGCCAGACTGAAAATTCCTACGATCACAAGGATCTTCGCCATTCGAGTGCCTCAAAAGAAGAGTGCCATCATCGCATATTTGAAGTCCTTATGCGTTGCTCCTCCGAGTGTGCGTGCTTCAGTGATTCGGGTTACAATTCCTTGGGGATCGTATGCTGAGACGTTGGTTGATGTTAGGTTTGGTTGTGTTGCTTACGCTCGGGTTTTCCGCGCCGTGGGCCATTTCGGAACAAGAGCAACCTGCAGAGGAAGTGCCAGCGTATCATTCTGCGCCTCCGACAAAAGGCGCACAGTTACCGCCCATATTGACCCGCGACCAACTTTGGGGAAGCAACGACCAATATCCTGCCCAGGCCCATGCTTACCAATTGGCGGCGAAGATCCAGAAAGTAATTTATCAGCAGCCGTGCTATTGCCATTGCGATCGCATGGGCCACAAGAGCCTGCGCAGTTGCTTTGAAGGCACCCATGGCGCCGAGTGCTCAGTTTGTATGAAGGAACTCTACTACTCGTATTTAATGACCAAGCAACACAAGACAGCAGCCCAGATTCGCAAAGGCATTATTGCTGGAGAATGGAAGCAGGTCGATCTGCAATCGGCAGCAAGCATTAATTGAATCATTCAATCACTGAATCCGTACCCATTTAAGCCAAAGCAGCACATTCGAGTCATTCCAGCTAACACGCCTTCAGTGATTCTTAGTGATTCAATGGATGTCAATGATTGAATGAACAAATGGTTCAACCTGGAAAAATCCTACACATGGCCCAGAAATCTACCACAGCCAAGCACACGCTCGTCGCTGACCCTCAATTAGCGCAACTGTTGCAGTCTTACGAAGCCGGGCTGCGCGCGATGCAAGAGCACAAGTATGACAAAGCAAAGGCGCTCTTACAGAAAGTTGTCGCGGGCACAAATCGTGAACTTGCCGACCGCGCCAGTGTCCACATGAACGCCTGCAATCAGCAACTGGAACGGGCAACGGCACAGTTCAAGACCGCCGAAGAGCATTATGATTTCGTTGTCTCTCTGATCAATCTTGGCGACTACGTCAGTGCCCGCGAACACCTCGATAAGCTTTCAAAGCAGGTGCCTAAAGCTGACTACGTGGCATATGGCCTGGCGGCGCTCGATTGCCTGACGGGTCACTCCGAAGACTCGCTGAAAAATCTGGCGCGAGCCATCAGCCTGAACTCCACGTTGCGCTTTCAGGCTCGCAACGACTCTGATTTCCAGAACCTCTCGGAAGATCCGCGCTTTACCGAACTGCTCTATCCCGATCCCGGCGCTGAAGTGTCCCTGCCTTCCGAAGAAGAAGGAGTCGGGGAGATCGGCTGACAATGCCGCGGTCTGGCGGACGCGAATTGCGAGTCGTGGCAATTGGCGGAGGAACTGGCCTTTCTACTCTGCTCAAAGGTCTCAAGAAGTATGTTGTCAGCACGCCAAGCGAAGGAAAAAGTCAGCTCAAGAAGGCTGAGCTCCCAGCGCAAATTTCTGATCTTTGCGCCGTGGTCACCGTAACCGACGACGGCGGCTCGAGCGGCCGGTTGCGCAAAGAACTCAATATGCTGCCTCCGGGCGACGTGCGCAACTGCATTGTCGCGCTATCAGAAGACGAAGCTCTGCTGTCAAAAGTTTTCCGGCATCGGTTCGACAAAGGGACCGGCCTTGAGGGCCACAGCTTCGGGAATCTTTTTCTCGCCGCATTGACTTCGATCACCGGAGACTTCAGCGAAGCGGTCCGTGCGTCATCAGAAATATTGGCGACGCGAGGGCATATCTACCCCGCCACGACTGCGAATATCGAACTCGAAGCGTTGATGGAGGATGGTTCGCGGGTGCGTGGCGAGACCAAAATTACCGCCAGTAAGGGGCGCATTAAAGAGTTATTCCTTGTCCCCTCCTGTCCGGAGCCGCTGCCCGAAACGCTCGACGCAATCGCGCGCGCTGACCTGATCACCATCGGTCCCGGTTCGCTTTTCACCAGCCTGATTCCCAACTTGCTGGTACGAGGGGTTCCCCAAGCAATTCGCGAATCGGCTGCAACAAAGGTCTACATTTGCAATTTGATGACGCAGGCCAACGAAAGCCTGGGCCGGACTGCAGCCGACCACATTCGCGCACTCAACGATCATGCCGGGGGCCAGATTTTCGATTACGCGTTACTAAATCGCGCGCCTGTTTCTGAAGAACTGAAGGCAAAGTACACCCTCGAGGGCGCGTCACAAATCGAGGTTGACTCTGAGGCGATTGAAGCCCTTGGAGTTTGCCCCGTCCTCGGCGACCACGTATACGAGGACAACGTCGCCCGCCATAACTTTGAACGGGTCGCTAAAGACCTGCTCGAAATTGCAGTGCAGGTGCCTGATCGAGAGTCGCCTGCACATTTGTAATCGGAGAGTACTGCTAGTGAGCCATGGCAAGATTCGGGGATTTAACTTTCGCCATTCCACCTGTTAGTTTCTGGTAGCGAGGCTCTGCACCGAGCTGATCGAAGGGACGCCATTGCGAGAGACCCTCGATTCCCATAACGCTCGCAGCGTGTTCAAGTTCGTCCAAGGCGGCGCCTCGGTTTCCCAATCCTAGCTGGATCAATGCCTCAAAAGTTGGTGTGCTGGAACCTCGGAGAACCATGTCGTTTAGTGTCAATAATAGTTTTCTCGCGTCGTCATTGTGCCCAGTTGCGGCTAATACATACCCGGCCTCGCCGATCGTGCGGGGATTATTTCGATCCAACATCAGCCCGGCTTGAGCTTCTTTGAAGGCAACTGAGGGGTTGCCCGTTTCCAACTCCGTGAGCCCTAAAGTTTCGTGTGGCTGGCCAAAGTCCGGCGCCAACTCGATTGCCTGCCTCAGTCTGACTTTCGCCTCTGCATAACGCCCCATGCCGTATAGAAACCCCCCTTCGTCCGCGTAGATGACCGCCGAGAGTGGGTCGAGTTGCCGCGCCTGCTCGATCTCCGAAAGCGCCTCGCTCTTGTGCCCCGAAAAAAACAAATAGAAGGCATACCAATGATGAGCAGTCGCATAGTTAGCACTCAGGTCAAGTGCGCGTTGTAGCTCGGGTCCTGCCCGCTGCCAATCGCGACTGTTCAGGTAAATAATGCCCAAGGTTGCATGGGCGTCGGCAAGATTTTCGTCCAACTGGAGAGCCCTGTGTGCTGCATCTTCAGCTCTTCGGTATGCACTCTGCAATTCGACGCTGCCATAAGACGGCATTAACGCATAAGCATTCGCCAAACCGGCATAAGCCGGAGCGTACTGAGGATCGCGCGCAATGGCTTGTTGATAATACTCAGCTGCCTTGTCCAGGTCCGCAGCCGTCCGCCTATTCCAGTGATAACGCCCCAGGAGACAGAGCTCGTAAACCCGGGAATCAATGGGCCGCGACAGCGAGGCTTCGACGATGTGGTGGGATGTGAGCGCACCTCCGACTTGAGAACTAATCTGCTGCGAAACTTCGGCTTCAACAGCCAGCATGTCCTTCATGTCGCGGTTGTATTTTCGTGCCCAGAGATGGCGGTCTTCCCGCGCGTCAATCAGCTGCACCGTCACGGTGACCCGGTTTCCCACTCGCGCTACCGCTCCCTCGATAATTGCTTCCACGCCCAGCTCCCGCGCGATTTGACCGATAGGTTCATTTGTTTGCTTGTAACGCATAACAGACGTACGAGAGATCACGCGCAGGGGAAGAGATTGTGCGAGATTGGTGATCAGTTCTTCGGTAATCCCGTCAGCGAAATAATCCTGCCCAGGGTCAGGAGAAAGATTTCGCAAAGGCAATACTGCTAGGGAATGAATTGGCGCCGGGTAATGCGCCCTGGCTGACTGTCCATAAAAAAGCCAGAGTCCAATTGCGAGCAAACTCGCCGCTGCGAATCCGATAAGTAGCCAAAGACGGTGCGCATAATAACGGGCGGCAGGCGGGAGCGTTTGCTGTTCCGAATGATTTTCCTTGGCTGGGAGCTCTATAGGCAAAGGTGCAGGGAAATCCGAGTCCTTGACCTCCACAGAAAGAAGAAATTTGTAGCCCTTTTTAGCGACCGTCTGAATGAATCTCGGATTTTCCGCTGAATCGCCTAGCGCGCTCCTGATTTTCTTGATTGCGACATTGATGCCTTGTTCATAGTCGACAAACGTATCGCTCGCCCACATCCGCTCCCTTAATTGCTCCCGCGAGACTAGTTTTTGCGAATGATCAAGCAAGGTGCTCAGCAAGAGCAGCGGCTTCTCCTGCAAGCGAATGGTTATGTTGCCGGCGCACAATTCGCTCTCGGCGAGACGTAATTCAAACTCAGCAAATCTGTAAATCCGGTCGGTCATAAAACGCGAAGGTCGAGCGTTCAGGCGGGGGGAACGATTTTCTCTAAGAAAGTATGGAATTTCAAGCCATTTCCTGGCGTGCCAAGAGACGAAAAGCTGGCCTTGTAACTCGCTGATTCAGCACACGTTACGCCGGTTAATGCGAAATTAATAAAAATTTCATTTCCAGAAAATTGACTGGCCGAGGGCAGGCGAGCATAAACGGCAGGCGTGGTTTCTCAGCGCGCGAGCAAACAAAAGCCGAAAGGTGAATCCCGTGAAGCGCCTGTGCCTCGTCTTAGCAACCGCCGCCCTCATTGCTGCACTATTCTCGTGTGGAAGCAGCAGTTCTAATAACAGCAACAACAATCATTCCACGCCTCCGCCTCCCACACTCGCCAGCATTTCCGTATCGCCGGCGTCACCTTCGATCACGGTTGCAGCTACTCAGCAGTTCACTGCGACTGCGAAGGACAGCAACGGCAACACCATGACTGGAGTGACATTCACGTGGGCCAGCAGCGCGACTACTGTCGCCACAATTAATAGCACCGGACTCGCCACAGCCGTCAGCGCAGGTACAACTCAAATCACGGCTTCCGCAAGCGGAGTCACCAGCTCGAACGATACCTTAACGGTCACCGATCCGGTCGCGACAATTACGGTTTCACCATCGTCTCCGTCCATTGCGGCGGGCGCGACTCAGCAGTTCACGGCAACGGCAAAGGACAGCGGTGGCAACACTCTGAGCGGAATAACATTTACCTGGGCAAGCACGGTGACAGGCGTAGCGACTATTAATACCAGTGGGCTCGCCACCGGCGTCAGCACGGGAACAACGCAAATTACCGCGTCGGCAGGGGGCGTTACGAGCGCAAACGACACTCTAACCGTCACACCGCGCATTGTCGCTATCGGCTGCACCTCCGGGAGCGAATCGCTCTTGAATGGAGGCTATGCGTTCCTGCTGAAAGGATTTGACCAGTCCGGGAATCCTGCGCTTGTCGTCGGTGCACTCACTTTCGACGGTAATGGGGCAATCACCGCCGGCAGCATCGATGAGAATCTGAATTCCGGTGTGGAGTCGAACCTTTCCGTCAGTTCCGGCAATTACAACGTCGGCAATGATCAACGCGGCTGCCTCGTTCTTACCACCTCGGCCGGAACGCAGAGCTACCGCTTCTCCGTCGGAGGCATCTCGGGTGGCGTTGCCTCCACCGGGCACCTGATCGACTTCGATTCGGCAGGTCCTTTCACAACAGGGATTCTGAGCAAACAGAGCGGGGGCCCATTCACCAACGCTTCTGCCAACGGCAGCTACGCGTTCGGCGGTTCGGCCTTGCAAAACGCTGCTCACTGCGCTGCTCCTTGCAAATTCGCGACTATTGGTGTGATTACATTCGACGGCACTGGCGGAGTCAGCGGTGGATCCGAGGACGTGAACGAAAACGGAACACTCGACGGAAACGCCTCTAATACAACATGGCCCGCCAGCCCTATTCCCATCGATAGCGGTGGTACGTACAGCGTCTCCTCGACCGGACGCGCCGCGTTGGCTATTTCTTTCGCCGGTGGCTCAAGCAGCGCAAACAACGTTCTTTACCTGGTTTCGTCCAGCGAAGCTTTCTTCATGAGCTCTGACCCACAAACGACCGGCAGCATTACTGCCGGAAGGGCGCTCCTGCAGTCAGGCGCACCATTCGCTGCTAATCCGCTTTCTGGATCCTACGTAGGCTATGACTCAGGAATCGGCATAACCAGCGGCCTACCAGGAGGGGGAAGAAGCGATCTTTATCTCCTCGGTCCATTCACCTCCGGTAACAACGCGCTCGACGGTGTGCAATACCGGGACAACGGTGGGACTTTCGGTTCTCTCGGCTTCCCTAGCAGCACCTATAGCGTTTCTTCGATAGGACGATCGGTCGTCTCATGTTGCGGCCACGCGCCTCTGCTCTATCTTGTGAGCACCAGTCAGGCGTTCTTCTTGCAAAGTAACGTCAGCGTGGATGACGGTTTCTTCGAGTTACAGAGCGGCGGACCGTTCTCAACTTCTTCGGCAACCGGAACCTACGCGATCGGCTTCATTGATCCCGAGCTGACGACTCTTGGGGCGGTCTCGGGTATTGCAACTCTCACACCTGCTTCTAATACCATCAGCCTTACTCTCGACGCCAACGTTGGCGGAACTTCCATAGTTGGTCAGACGCAAAATCAGACGTACTCGATCGACAGCACCGGCCTGGTTCTGGAGCCGCTGGGTTGCTCCATCTCGGTAACACCTCCCACATGCGATAGCGTGTTGTATGTCATTTCACCGACAAAGGCGGTTTCGATGGATACGCAATCTTCGAACCCCAAAATTGTGACTGCCGACAAGTGAGGACACGTCAGACCCAAGCCACACATCACTGATGGGCAGCGAATTTCGCTGCCCATTTTGCTTTTCCGCAACTTTTGCCCGTTTTTGGGTTAGTACACTTGGAAGGTGATTCCATCGCACCGGTGTATTAAATCTGTCACTTGAAGTAAGTGCGTTGGGGCAAACACAATTGAGAAGCGTGGGAGCGCGTTTGGAATGAATCGCAACTTCGTTTTGGCTGTGGGAATTGCTTCATTACTACTTGGCGGTAGCTTGTTCGCGCAGAACCGGCCGGATGATCAGAACTACGAAGGAAACGCCAATGCCGTCAGCGCCGGCGGCAACTGGATGCAGTATTCAGCTGAAGACCGGATGACCGCTGCCAAGCGGATACGCTTCGAGTTGACCGCCAACAATGCGCCGAAAAGCGATCCGAGCGCGAAGGTCACCATATACTGCACGAAAGGCAAACTGACCCTGGCGGATTTTCACCCCGGCGAGCGTTTGTCGCGACCGAACTGGCCGGGCTTCTGGGGACAACCACAGATGCGGGTGCGGGTGCGCGTGGACGACGCCCATAGTGACCACAGTTGGAATTGGATTAACGGACACTTTCTTTCGATGGACAAAGGCACCACGCGTGAACTCCTGGGCGCTCATCTGTTCCGAGTTGAGTTCCTCACACCTGGCGGGCCTCAAATTGCTGAGTTCTCGCCGGCCGGGTTGGATTTCAAAGCTGTGAAAGAGGCGTGCGACCTGACGCCAAAGAAACCGTAAGTCGCTGTCGGGCAGGCAACCTGTTTATTTCAGCAGAGCTTGTGGGTGCGGTGCCCTCGCCCCCAAAATACAAAGTTTCTGGTCATCTTACCTGTGCCATTCTGCACTGCTCTATCCAAAGCGCGTTCATTCTCGCTGCGAGATAATAGTTAGCTGTTCCCGCCAACTTAAGTCTTGAGGTGTTCTATGACCACCGTGAATTCCCTCCCTGGCATCTCGCACTCACCTTTGACCACTGAAGAACTCTCAAAAATTCACGCCTATTGGCGCGCCGCGAACTACCTTTCGGTGGGTCAAATTTATTTGTACGCCAACCCGCTCTTGCGCGTGCCGCTGACGCTTGAGCATGTCAAGCCCCGGCTGCTGGGGCATTTCGGAACTACGCCAGGACTGAACTTCGTTTATGTCCACTTGAATCGCGTCATCAAGAAGTATGACCTGAACGCCATCTACGTTTGCGGCCCGGGCCACGGTGGGCCGGGCATGGTGGCGAACGCATACCTGGAAGGAACTTACACTGAGCTCTATCCGAATATTTTGCGAAGCGAAGAAGGCATGCGTCGCCTGTTCAAGCAATTCTCGTTCCCGGGTGGAATTCCGAGTCACGATGCGCCCGAAACTCCAGGCTCAATCCACGAAGGCGGTGAACTCGGATATTCGCTCAGCCATGCCGCTGGCGCTGCGTTCGATAATCCTGACCTACTCGTTTGCTGTGTGGTTGGCGATGGCGAGGCCGAAACTGGACCGCTCGCCACCGGTTGGCACATCAACAAATTTCTCAACCCACGTCATGACGGCGCGGTGCTGCCGATTCTGCACCTGAACGGCTACAAGATCGCAAATCCAACAATCTTTGGGCGAACGCCCGATAACGAGCTCACGCAACTCTTCTCCGGTTACGGATGGAAGCCATACTTTCTCGAAGGGCACGAACCCGAGCACATGCACCAACTCATGGCGGCGACTCTCGATCACGTGGTGGAAGAAATTCACGCGATTCAGAGCGAGGCACGAGAGAGCAAGAATTCGGTTCTGCCCGAGTGGCCAATAATCGTCATGCGGACACCAAAGGGCTGGACGGGCCCGAAAACGGTAGACGGCAAGCAAGTGGAGGGCACATGGCGGGCGCACCAAGTTCCGGTTGCTGACCTGCAGCAAAAACCAGAGCACCTGAAAATTCTTGAAGGCTGGATGCGGAGCTATCGCCCGGAAGAATTGTTTGATGAAAATGGGACATTGATAGCCGAGCTGGCGGAACTTCCTCCTACGGGCAATCGGCGCATGAGTGCGAACCCACACACAAATGGTGGGTTGCTGCTGCGGGACCTGGTTATGCCGGATTTCCGCAAATACGCAGTCAAAGTAACGAAGCCCGGAACCGTAGAGGTCGAATCGACCCGCGTATTAGGCGGATTCTTGCGCGATGTGATGAAGCTGAACCTGCTAACGAAGAATTTTCGCGTCTTCGGTCCAGATGAGACAGCGTCGAACAGACTGGAACTGATCTACGAAGCAAGCAACAAAGAATGGCTCGAACCAATTCTTCCCGTTGACGAGAACCTCTCACCCGATGGCCGCGTGCTTGAAATGCTCAGCGAGCATATGTGCCAGGGCTGGCTTGAAGGATATCTGCTCACCGGGCGCCACGGATTCTTCTCCTGTTACGAGGCATTCATTCACATTGTCGACTCAATGTTCAATCAGCATGCAAAGTGGCTGAAAGTTACAAGACACATTGAGTGGCGGCGGCCAATTGCGTCGCTGAACTATTTGCTCACGTCGCACGTGTGGCGCCAAGATCACAACGGCTTCACACATCAGGACCCCGGATTCATTGACCACGTTGTGAACAAGAAGGCCGACGTCGTGCGCGTCTATCTGCCTCCTGACGCAAACTGTTTGCTCTCGGTCGCGAACCATTGTCTTCGGAGCCGCCATTACGTGAATGTAATCGTGGCGGGCAAGCAGCCGGAGTTGCAGTGGCTCGACATGGAATCGGCGATCGAGCATTGCACCAACGGCATCGGCATTTGGGAATGGGCCAGCAACGATAACAACTCCGAACCCGACGTCGTCATGGCCTGCGCAGGCGATGTGCCTACTCTGGAGACTCTGGCCGCCGTGGATTTACTGCGGCAGCATTTTCCCGATCTGAAGATTCGTGTCATCAATGTTGTCGATCTCTTGACGCTTGAGCCGTCAACCGAGCATCCGCACGGATTGTCCGATGCTGACTTTGATTCCATGTTCACGGTCGATAAGCCGGTGATCTTCGCCTATCACGGTTATCCTGCGCTGATTCATCGCCTCAGCTATCGCCGTCACAATCATGACAATTTCCACGTGCGCGGCTACAAAGAAGAAGGCACGACGACCACTCCATTCGATATGACGGTGCTGAACGATCTCGATCGCTTCCATTTGGCTGGCGATGTGGTAGACCGCGTGCCGAAGCTGCAGCGCGTCGGCGGACACTTCAAACAATTCGTCCGCAACAAATTGATCGAACACAAGCAATATGTCCGCGAGCACGGGATCGACATGCCGGAAGTACTGAACTGGAAGTGGAATTACTGATAGCCGATAGCTATCCTTCGTGAACCTTTGTGTCCTTCGTGGTTAAAGGTGTTGACGATCCAAGGAAAACCTAGAACCACGAAGGGCACTAAGGTACACGAAGGAAAACGCTGAATACTGCTCTCAACATTTCAATGAAGATTCTGGTTCTCAATTCCGGATCCAGCAGTCAAAAAAGCGCACTGTTTGAGTTGGAGACAAAATCAAGAGCCGAACCCATCCCGCCTCTCTGGGAGGGCAAGTTGGAGTGGGATGGAGATGCTGAAACCTTAACAATCCGGAATTCGCATGGAAAAAAGACAGACGGAGAGCGAGGCCGCGCGCCCGACGATCACCAAATCGCGGTTAAAACTATGCTCAAAAATTTGTGGACCGGCGACACCGCCGTGCTCTCCTCCGCAGCAGAAATCGACGTCATCGGCCATCGTATCGTTCACGGTGGCCCAAAACTGACCCAACCGGTTGTGATCGACGCGCGCGTAAAGCAGGCGATTGCCGACGTCGCCGGGATTGCGCCTCTTCACAACCAAGCAGGCCTCGAAGGGATCGAAACCGCTGAAAAGCTGTTTCCCGGCAAACCACAGTTTGCGGTTTTCGACACCGGGTTTCATCGCACAATGCCGGCGTATGCGGTTGTCTATCCCGGACCCTACGAATGGTTCGAGCAAGACATCCGTCGCTATGGCTTTCACGGTATCAATCACGAATACTGCGCACAGCGCGCGGCGCAAATGCTTCAGCGCGATCTCTCGTCCCTGAAGATCGTCAGCTGCCATCTCGGAAACGGTTGTTCGCTGGCCGCCATTGCCGGTGGTAAGAGCGTGGATACGACCATGGGCTTCACTCCTTTGGAAGGCCTGATGATGGGCACGCGCGCAGGATCAATCGATCCCGGCATTCTTATTCACCTTATGAGGACCAAGCATACTGGCGCGGACGCGCTCGACCGGACCCTGAATCATGATTCCGGCCTCTTAGGAATTTCAGGCGTAACGGGCGACATGCGCGACATTTCAAAAGCCGCGGCTGAAGGCAACGCACGCGCAAAGCTCGCCTTCGATATTTTCATTCACCGCTTGCGAAAGGGCATTGCCGCAATGGCGGCATCGCTCGGAGGACTGGACGCACTCGTCTTCACCGCCGGTATCGGCGAGAACTCAGCAGCAGTGCGCTATGCCGCGTGTGCAGGCCTCAAGTTCCTGGACATCGATATCGATCAGAAAAAGAATTCTTCAGCGCAAGCCGATGTGGACATTGCCTCGACGGACTCTCGTGTTCGCATACTGGTCATTCGAGCCCAGGAAGACTGGGCCATTGCCCGAGAATGCCTGCGCATCTGGGTTGCGGCCTAAGCACGACGAGGCTTAGGTAAACGGCACGACCGAAGAATTCCCGTTGTGCTTAGGTTTGAGAGCGGCTATGATGCCCGCATCGCGTCGACTCCCGTCCGCCGCCCAACACAACCAAGGAGATGATCATGGATTCTTCCCAAACTTTAATGATGGTGCTCTACGCCATCGTGGCCATTTTTGCGCTCGGAACGATCCTCAGCGGCTTCTTTCAGGTCCGCACCGCGGAAGCTGTGGTCATCCAACGGATGGGCAAGTTCCTTCGCGTCGCCAACGCCGGCATGAATTTCAAATTGCCGTGGCTTGACCAGATCGCCGGCCGAATTGATTTACGCGTACAGCAACTCGCACTCGACGTCGAAACCAAGACCAAAGACAACGTCTTTGTCAGAATTCCGGTTTCGGTGCAATATCACGTGATTCCGACCAAGGTCTACGAGGCGTTTTACAAGCTTGCCAATCCGAAGCAGCAGATTTCGTCCTACGTCTTCAACGTAATTCTCGGACATGTTCCGAAGATGAACCTGGATGATGCTTTCCTGCAGCAATCTGACATCGCTGTTGCTATCAAGCAGGGGCTGGACGACGTGATGCAGACGTACGGCTATGCCATCGACCAGGCGCTCGTAACCGATATTCAGCCCGACGAAAAAGTAAAAGCGGCCATGAACGAAATCAACGCGGCGCAGCGCGAGCAAGTAGCTGCCAGCGCACGCGGCGAAACAGAAAAAATCCTAAAAGTAAAGCAGGCTGAAGCAGAGGCTGAGAGCAAAGCGTTGCAAGGCCAAGGTATCGCGAATCAGCGCAAGGCGATTATTGAAGGACTGAGGGCTTCGGTTGAAGCCTTTTCCGCGGCCGTTGAGGGGACCAGCGCAAAGGACGTAATGATGCTCGTGCTGGTTACGCAATATCTCGACACGATTAAGGAAATTGGCACGCAGGATAAGAGCAATACCCTGTTCATGTCGCACTCACCCGCAGCCATGGGAGATATCTTCCGTCAGTTGCAGGACGCCGTAATGATTGGCCAGAAAGCCGCTGCTGCCGCGGGATAAAGCCGGACGGTCAACGCTGGTCTATTAAACGTACCGTCTCCAGCGTTACGGTGCCGACAACCCCAAGACTCTTCGCACTGAGCTTGTCGACGGTGTCTTCGGTGCTGTGCCAAAAAACATTGTTGTAGCCGTAGTTGAAGTCGATCAAATCGACCGCCGGAACGCCTCGATCCAGAAATGGCTGGTGGTCGTCCCCCACTTGCGCCTGGCGGGCAAAAAAATGCGACTGGTAGCCGACGCGAGTGGCGGCTTGATAAACGAGATCTTCAAGCCACGATGTGGAATTTGTGATGCGCTCAATATTGAGGTCGGCATCGCCGATCATGTCTTCGAGAATGAAAGCCTTTATCTTTTTCAACGTTCCATCGTCTTGCCACTTTTGCGCCAAGTGCCGCACCCCATAAAGCGCCTCTGGGTCATACCACGGAAGCCGCATTGATTCCTCGCCATCATCCCAGAGCAGCCAAACGCTATAGCCCTCACGCTTTTTTCCGCGGAGCTGATTGGCGATTTCGAGCAGCAGCGCACTGGACGATCCCCCGTCATTCGCCCCGACATAGTTCTCATTCCGCAAAGGCCAGTTCGTATCGTAGTGGCTGGCGATAACGATGATCCCATCTTTCGTTCCGGGAAACTTCGCAAGGATGTTGTGAACGGGAAACGTGCCTTCAGTCGGATGAACGTCGAATGCATCTTGCTCAACTTCAACACCCTTCAGACGCGAAAGAATGTAGTTTTCAACTTTCTTGTGGTTCTCACTTCCGATTGGCCGCGGTCCGAAGGCAACAATATCTTTCACGTATTGCATGGCGCGGTTGGCGTTGAATGTTGGTGGAGAACCTGCATCGGGACCGGCAGGACTGAGGCGGCCTTCAGAACTCGTTGAGAATGCCGTCTCAGCGGACATTTTGCCGCTATAGCATCCGCAAAGCGCCAGCAGCAGATAGAGCGCAGCGAATTTGAGCAACCTCATGCCTTCCTCTTCGCTGCGCGCGCTGCTCGTTGGGTTGGATGGACAAACCAGGCGACGGCGATACTCACGACATACAACGCCAGCATCGGGGCCGCAAAAACGCACATCGTGCTGATGTCAGGTGTAGGCGCGAGCGCCCCAGCGATGATGAAAACTGCAAGAATGCCATATCGAATATTTCGCCACATCCACCCCGCGCTGACCACGCCCATCAATGCAAGAAAGAAGACCAGGATGGGCATCTCAAAAACCAGGCCCAGTCCAAGAATTACCGTCAGAAAAAGATCGGTGTATTCATGGACGGTGATCATGGGCGTGAACTGTCCGCCAATGTCGATCAGCCATTTCAACGCAGCCGGAAAAACCACGCGATAACCGAAATATCCACCCGCCGTGAAAAGAAAAACGGTGGAGAACAGAAATGGCACAACGTACTTCTTTTCCCGCCGGTAAAGACCTGGTGAGATGAACAACCAGACCTGATAAAGAACGTAGGGTGATGTCAGGAAAACCCCGGCAAGCGCCGATACCTTCAGGTAAAGATTGAAAGCTTCCGTGGGAGTGAGCACCACAAGCTTATTCACGCCGTGCGGCTTAAGAACCTGCAGGATCGGTTCCTGTATGTATGCGAAAAGTTGCTGGTGGTAAACCCAGCCCACTACCATGCCCAGCCCAATCGCAATCAGCGCATGAAAGATGCGTTTTCTGAGCTCCTCGAGGTGTTCGAGGAAGCTCATCGAAGGCATCTCCTCCTGTTCGGGTTCTGGTGCTTCCAGCTCGGCTGCGGCTTCAGGCATGAGTACTATGGGCGGGCGAATTCAAGTCCGGCGATGGAGCGGGAGCTTCTGTAGCGCCTTCTGTCTGGCTTTCGACAGGGCTCTCGATCGCGGCTTCGGTTAAAGCAAAGCGCGAAGATTGCACTGATTCCGCAACCGGCTGCGGCTTCAATTGTGCTTTCTGTTCTTGTTCTTTCCGCCGTTCCTCGAATTCCAGCTGCGAAATCTCAGCTTCAATCTGCGCCTTGAATTCATTCGAAGCGCGCTTGAACTCGCCAAGCGCCTTCCCCACCTGGCGCGCAATCTGCGGCAGCTTCTTCGGCCCAAATAGCAGCAGGGCAAGAATGAAGAGAACTGTGGTGTCCGCGAAACTCATGGCTTAATCATAGCGGAGCGGTCGGAGGGCAGCAACGCGGAAGCAAAGTAATAAAAAGCCAAGTTCCAGTACTTCGAGGAATCCCGCTGTGGGCAAGCCAGAACGAACTTGACTTCCATTGGCAAGCTGGTAAATTCACACTTCTCAAAATTCATAAGGAGGTGTCTTAGTCGTGAGAAAGTCGCTCAAGGTTGTACTTGGGATTCTATTCATAGTCGTCATCTTGATCGTAATTGCGGCAGTACAGCTTTTCGGGATACATACGTTCATTGGTCCGCGCAAACGGGAACTCACGGCGCGCACATTTAAAAGCACCCCGGCCAGGCTCGAACGAGGAAAGTACATAGCAACCTCCATGGGTTGCCTCTACTGTCATTCGCCTCACGACTGGAGCAAACGAGAAGAACCAATCCTATCTGGAATGGAGGGAGCCGGGCAGCAACTGCCCTATACGGATCTCCCGGGCAGAGTAGTCGCGCCGAATCTTACGCCTGATAAGGAAACGGGCGCCGGTACTTGGACCGATGACATGCTGGCGAGGGCCATCCGCGAGGGCATCGGTCACGACGGTCGTGCCCTGTTCAATATCATGCCCTATCCTCATTACCGCGCAATGCCTGACGAGGACCTTGCCTCAGTGGTGGTCTATTTGCGTTCTCTGGCTCCGGTAAGGAACCCGCTGCCTAAAACTGAGATCATCTTTCCCGTGAAATATTTCATTCGTAATATACCTCAGCCCATCACCGCACCTGTACCCCAACCCGACTTGTCGGATCCAGTGAAGCGCGGCGCATTCCTTGTGAACTTAATCGGGTGCTCCGATTGCCATACGCCGGTGGACGCTCATCACAATCCAATTCCGGGACTGGATTTTTCCGGAGGGCAGATCATCGCCACGGCTCAGACCAAGGCCGCTAGCGCAAACCTGACGCCAGCTCCATCAGGCATTCCTTACTACGATGAGGCGATGTTCATCAAAGCGATGCGCACCGGCTATGTCGGAGCGCGTCAGCTGAGCAGCCTAATGCCCTGGATGCTTCTAGCAAACCTGACCGACCAGGACCTCGCGGCCATGTTCGCGTATCTGAAAACAGTAAGGCCGGTAGATCACGTAGTCGACAATTCCTTGCCTCCAACACTATGCCCGCTGGATGGGGCGATGCATGGAGGTGGCGATCAGAATAAGAAACGCTAGAGACAATCGGCAAAATCACAGATCTCGTTTCTGAGATTTGGCTCTGCGTTATTTCTCCAGTCAAACTATAATGCGTGGTTCTGCATTGAAGCTCGGCACGATAATTCACTCCAAGTGGAGGTGGGATGGCCTCGGCTACTCAAACTGCATATCAGCAGGCCCAAACGGAGTCGTGGTGGACACAAGCTCTTCCCGTGTGGGTGCTGCTGGGTGGTTTCACAGCGTACGCAACCTGGCGGGCCTTCGAAGGTGCATACTTCTGGGCAGCGCCATATCTTTCGCCATTTTATTCGCCGCTTATTGATGTTCACCATCATTATTGGCCATATTCGCCGGCTCTGCTGATCCTGGGAGGTCCGGCGGGCTTTCGCGCCACCTGTTATTACTATCGCAAGGCGTATTACCGGGCCTTCTTCTTTGATCCGCCGGCTTGCGCGGTGCCAGAGAAAAGAACTAACTATTCCGGCGAGACTCGATTCCCTTTCATCTGGCAGAATGTTCACCGCTATTTCATGTATATCGCTCTGATCTTCCTCGCGTTCCTCTGGCACGATGCAATCATCGCTTTTTCTTTTCCAAATGGCTTCGGAATTGGCGTGGGAACGATCGTGCTGCTACTGAACGTCATTCTGCTATCGCTTTATTTCTGCTCGTGTCATTCGGTAAGGCACCTGGTGGGCGGCAATCTCGACTGCTTCTCCTGCGCGAAATTTGGCGGCCCGCGCCACTCCACATGGAAGAGCGTGAGCTTCCTCAACGAGCACCATATGCTGTTTGCCTGGATAAGCCTGATTTCGGTTGGTTTTGCAGATTTCTATGTGCGCCTGGTCGCGACTGGCGCAATCCGAGACATACGAATCATTTGACCTTCTAAAAAATCATTGTGACTGACAAATTCGAAACTCGCGAGCATGACGTTCTAGTGATCGGCGCTGGCGGCGCGGGATTGCGAGCCGCACTCGAGGCGCTGGCGCACGGAGCGAGCGTTGGTATTGTTTCCAAGTCTCTTCTCGGAAAAGCGCATACCGTGATGGCAGAGGGCGGAATTGCCGCTGCGATGGGCAATGTCGATGCCTCCGATAACTGGCGCACTCACTTCCGCGACACTATGCGCGGCGGAAAATTCCTGAACAACTGGCGCATGGCGCAGATTCACGCGCAGGAGGCGCCTGACCGGGTTCGCGAACTTGAGCAGTGGGGTGCGCTATTTGATCGCACCGACGACGGCCGAATTCTGCAGCGCGCGTTCGGCGGCCACAGCTTCAAACGTCTTTGTCATGTCGGTGACCGCACCGGGCTCGAGATGATCCGGACGCTTCAGGACCGCGGCGTGCAAATGGGATTCGACGTCTACATGGAATGCACCGTCACACGGCTGCTCACTGATAACGGCCGCGTGGTGGGCGCATTCGGATATTGGCGGGAAAATGGCCGATTCATCGTGCTCAAAGCGAAAGCCGTCGTGCTCGCCACCGGAGGAATCGGCAAAGCTTATCCAATTACTTCAAATTCCTGGGAATACACCGGTGACGGAATGGCGCTCGCCTATGAAGCCGGGGCCGAGTTGATGGACATGGAATTCGTGCAGTTTCATCCCACCGGAATGGTTTGGCCTCCGGGCGTTCAGGGATTGCTTGTCACCGAAGCCGTCCGCGGCGAAGGCGGAATTCTACGCAACAAAAATGGCGAGCGTTTCATGGAAAAGTATGACCCGCAACGCATGGAGCTCTCCACTCGCGATGTCGTCGCACGGTCCATCTACACGGAGGTTAAGGAAGGCCGCGGCACCGAACATGGCGGAGCGTATCTCGACATTTCACAGAAACCCGCTGAGTATGTGAAACGCAAGCTTCCCAGCATGTATCACCAATTTTTGGAATTGGCAGACGTGGATATCACCAAAGGCCCGATGGAGGTCGGTCCCACTTGTCATTACATGATGGGTGGAGTTCGCGTTGAAGCAGAAACTGCGGCCACCACCGTGCCCGGATTGTTTGCTGCGGGAGAAGTTGCTGCCGGGCTCCACGGCGCGAACCGATTGGGCGGCAATTCCCTGTCTGATCTTCTTGTGTTTGGGCGGCGCGCGGGCTTGGCCGCAGCGGAGTACGCGAAAAAGCAAACTGCCGTCTCAGTGGATGCGGCACAAATCGAAACTGGAGAACGCGACGCGCTCGCGCCGTTCGGCCGTAGCAGCAGCGAAAATCCCTACATGCTTCACGCTGATTTGCAGAAAAGCATGCAAAGCTTGGTCGGAATCTTCCGAACGGAGGGAGATCTCAACTCCGCACTCGAGAAGATCGCTCAACTTAAAGACCGCGCGAAGTCTCTCAGTATTACCGGTTCGCGCATGTTTAATCCGGGCTGGCACCTCTGCGCGGACTTGAAGTCGCTGCTCACGGTCTCGGAAGCTGTCACCCGCAGCGCAATTGCTCGTAAAGAAAGCCGGGGCGCCCACAGCCGCATCGATTTCCCCAACTACGACGCTAGCTGGGGAAAACAGAACAACATCATTTCTTATCGTGCAGGCGAAATGGTCCTTCAGCAGCGCCCCACTCCCGAAATGCCACAGGATTTACAAGTTCTGGTTACAGATGAGAAAGGAGCGGGAGCCTAGATGGCGAACGTGACCCTCAGAATTTTCCGAGGCGACAGGAACGGCGGTGCCACGGCCGATTACGAAATTCCGGTTGCGCCAGGAATGGTCGTTCTCGATGGCATTCATTATGTGCAAAAACACCAGGCTCCTGATCTCGCCGTCCGCTGGAATTGCAAAGCCGGCAAATGTGGATCGTGCTCGGCAGAGGTGAACGGCCGCCCTCGCTTAACCTGCAAGACACGCATGGACTCCCTTCCCCAGGACAAACCGATCACAATTCTTCCCATGAAATCGTTTCCAGTGATCAAAGACCTGGTCACCGATGTGTCATGGAATTACAGAGTAAACAAAAAAATTCCTGCCTTTCAGCCTCGCCCAGGTATCGACTGGAAGATGGGACAAGCCGACGTCGATCGGGTACAGGAATTCCGCAAGTGCATCGAATGCTTTTTATGTCAAAACGTTTGTCATGTGTTGCGCGAGCATGGAAAACATGAAGAGTTTGGGGGACCTAGATTTTTCGTTCGTATAGCGGCGCTGGAAATGCATCCGTTCGACGGGCTCTCACGTGTGCCTTTGCTGAAAAAAGAATTGGGCCTCGGTTTGTGCAACATTACAAAGTGCTGCAGCGAAGTTTGCCCGGAGGAAATTCACATCACCGACAATGCCATCATTCCGCTGAAGGAGCGGGTCGTAGATGAGTACTATGACCCGGTGCTGCAGCTGGTAAAGAAGATCAGGGGGGCTTAGCGTTCTCGACTGGATTTTGTGTTTTCCTTCGTGCAACTTCGTGTCCTTCGTGGTGGATGATTTTCTGATTCTCTAACATAAGGAAACGAAGGAACACGAAGGTGGAGCAGGAGGGCACAATGGAATTTGAGCTGAAGAAAATTTCTCCTGAAGGGATTGATGCCGCGCTCTCCAAGGCCGAACTGTATCGCTTCCTGAACGAGCCTGAGGAAGCCGAGTCTATTTGCGAAGATATACTCGCAATCCAGCCAGGACATCAGTTGGCTCTACGCACGCTAGGGTTGGCGTTGACCGACCAATTCACCGGCGAAGCTTCCGATCGATATGCTGACGCCGAGAACGCCTTTCAACAACTCCACGATGCTTACGAACGTTTCTACTACACCGGACTTTTACACGAGCGCCGGGCAAAAGCCCAGTTGCGAGCTGGTCGTCCCGCGCACAGCGTTACCGTGCTGCTGGAAGATGCCATGCGCAACTATGAAGAAGCCGAGCACATGCATCCCTCCGGCAACGATGATGCCATCCTGCGCTGGAACCGCTGCGCACGATTGCTGCATTCGAAACTCGACTCCGAATGGCACCACGAGGTGGGAATTGAGATGGGGGAGTGAGACCGCGCCCGCCAGCGAGTATTCTACTCGTTTGATCGCCAATCTCAGAACAACTGCGTATCCAGCGACGCAATGAACTGAATTCCCGGCACGAACTTACCCACCAGGCTTCTGTCATTGGTCAGGAATAGGTCTGTATTGGCAGAGGCTGCACATGCAAGATGAATCGCATCGGCAGAAGGAATCATCAGTGAGCCTTTGATCTGTCCAAATAGGTCCGCGGTCTCGGCAGTAAAGGGGATCACCTCCGAGACCGCACTCTCAAACGCTGTTTCCACATTATGAATCTGTTTTTTGTCAGCCCCCCGTTTGTAGGCACCCGCCAGTACCTCCCCTAAGGCCAAAGCCCCGGTGATCAATTGGTCGTTGCGCTCTAGCATTCGCGACCAGATAGCGTCGACCCTCTTTCCGAAATCCGGGTTTCCTTCGATCCAATAAATGAAGACCATGGTGTCCCAATAAATCCGGCTCATCGGTCTTTTCCCGGGCCATAGAAGTTAGCCCGTTCGTTGCGCAGATAATTTTCGCCTCCACCAAGCTCGGCGAAAACATCTTTCAGAGCTCCTCGCAATCTATTCCAAGCATCCTGACGATCCATTGTCGTACCGCCTTTTGTTTGCCCGACGAATTCATAGGTATATGTGACTGTCGTGCTCTGGCCAGAGTCGGGTCCCGAACGAGAAACCAGACGCAGTGCATTTTGCTCTAAAAATTCTCGCGTCTTTAGCGCGCTACATACAGCCGGTGTGCGTCCTGCGACCAATTTCATATCGCGAACAACGTCACCGGTTTTAATCGAGAATTGCTTCTCTCGCTGCGCACGTGCTGGCGCAACATATCTCTCCCTTGCGTAAGAGCGAATTTCGTCTGCCTGCTTCATAGCAATCCTCCTCCAACAAATACTAACAGAATTATACAGAATGGTAAGAGAATTCTTTTTATTCTATAGCGAAACTTCTGATGACGTTAAATCATCCAACCATTTGACTTCCAGAATCTTAGTTCCTACTCTGGAAGCAGTTCTTTGAACGGTCGATCCCAAATTGGGGGCGTCACGGCTTCGACGGAGATGCTTGCGGCCAGAAGGCATGCCGGGGTGCACTCACCCGTAATCGAGGGCAAAATGATAATTGCCAATCAACAGATGGCATACGCTGCCTAATTGTAGGTAGCCGTTCCCGGGGGCTTCGCTCGTGGGCCTCCGAAGGACGTCGCACAGCGGGCTGCTCTTCTCAGCTACGTCTGGGCTGGGAGGCTAAGATCTCAGGCTAGCGGTTTGCGTTTCTTGTCCGTTCTGAGCGCCGATCGCGAACGTCTTTGGGTAATGCCAAGGGCATGAACGCGAATAAGCATGTAGTCTTCTGACCAGTAACATTTTCGGACGCGGGTTCGACTCCCGCCGCCTCCACCATATTTAAATATCCTCAAGCACCGAGGCGACTGAAATCGGCGCCGCCAGTCGGCTTCGCTGTTGCCCGTGATACATCCAGAACACCTAGTTCCCCAGAATCTAGCTTAGTGGCTTCGCCGGTTGGCACATAATCAATGTCGGGTCGACTTTCGGGAATCTGCGATGCCTTTGCTGCCTTCGACGTGACGGAAATTCAGAGCACAAAGCGGCGAACCATATCTGGATGCTCCGCTGCTCGGCCCGCGCGGATCGCGTCAATCTGTGCTCGAAAAATAAGCTCCAGCTGGCGCAATGTTTCGGTGGGAGATTCGCCTGTGAATTCCTTAAAGTCATGCACCATGTGCATCTGGTCGAAGTAGCCGAGTTCATGCGCGACATCGGTCCACGACTTTGTTGAACTACGAGCTTTGGTGTCCAAGGCATTCTGGAACCGCATAATGCGTGAGAACAGTTTGGGGCTAGCACCGAAACGTAAGGAAAACTCGCGTTGGAATTGGCGGACGCCAATGCCAGATTGCCCAGCGAGTTCCGCGCTGGACACCTTTCCACAAGAGCTCAGAATCTGATCGGCGGCGAAACGCATCCGATCGACAGCTGGCACCTTCTTCAAACGTTCGGCGAAGAATTGATTTGCAACTGAAACACGGTGCTGGAAGGTCTCGCAGTTGCCTAGGCGCTGCTCCAATTCCCTGATCGGTTTGCCGACGACAGCGTCGGCATCATAGGTGTGATTGGTAACCTCACTGCATGGTGTACGAAAGAGGTCCGTCAGGCCATTAACGTGAAACATAATTACGAAAGATTGAAACGTGCCCTGGTGCAAGAGCGTGGCGTGCGGACGAGTCAAAATTCCGACCAGGGCTGCGGCTGGCGTGGCCACCTCGTCCCGTGACTCCGGGTAGCGAACCTTGAAACGGTCGCCAAATACGAACTCGATCATTGGGCTTATGCGGGCAGGAATTGGGAGGATCATCAAAGGATCCCGACAGCTCCTCTCCACCTGCATGTAGAACTGAATGAAGGGCCTTAGCGCTATGGCTGGGATTTGGAAGATGGGGAACATGGCCCTGCCCGAAATATACACCGCTTCAAAATCTCATGTCGTTTTTTTACTAGCGGCCTTCAGGCATATCTCCCTACACTGAGTTCGCAACAGAGAACGTTTATTTCGAATGCGGAGCTACGGCTAGTTGGGAGATTGTTGGTTCAGAGGAAGCATCTGCATGGCAACAACGGTGGTTTCGCCAACGAAGTACCCAGAACGCTCCTGGCAACAGGATAGGCTGTTTTTCTCCGGAATAGCTTTGCTGGTCTTGATCGCTGTCCTGGCCGGCTTTGCGCGAACGTACTTCCTGGCCGGAGTGTTCTGGGCGAATCTCGCCAACGTAATGGTTCATATCCACGGTGCGCTGTTCACACTTTGGATTGCCTTGCTTTTGGCCCAAGCCGCGCTTGTCGCAAGCCACCGTACACGCTGGCACATGCGTCTGGGTATTGCCGGAATGGTCTTGGCACCGCTGATGGTAATTACCGGCTTCGCCACACTAATTGGTTCGATAAGGAGAGGATTCGTTCCTCCGCCTGTCCTTCGAATAATTACCGCGCAAGACATTCTCATCCTCTGCCTCTTCGGCTTTCTAATTTTATGGGCTTTTCTTGCTCGTCGTGATGCACCAACGCACAAGCGGCTTGTTCTGTGCGCTACATTTTTGATCATCATTCCTGCAATTGCGCGTTGGCCAATAGTGGGAAACATCGCCCAAAACCCCATGCCTCTTTACCTTTGTGTGAATAGTTTTCCCGCGTTGTTGGTGGTTTACGATCTCTGGACCCGGCGCTCGCTGCATCGAGCCACCATCTGTGGTGTGGCGCTCATGATCATGTTGCAGTTAGCCGTTCTTCCCCTGGCGCGAACAGCACTGATAGGACACACAATCACCTACGTGGGAGGGAAGCCGTGAAGACGAACGCATTTCTATCGATTGTTGTCACGATATTAGTGGTCGCTCCAGCTGGCAACGCCCAGAACGCATGCCCTTGGCCGGAAAACTTGGACGCTGTGAAAGCAGCGCCTGAAATTCACAAGGTCATCTTCGAGAATGAGCACGTTCGAGTGCTGCAAGTGACAATCCCACCACACGGCAAAGAACCAATCCATGTGCACTGTTGGCCCGGCACTCTCTATATTCAGCAAGCGGGCGACGTAATTGACCGAGACGCGAACGGAAAGGTGCTTTTCGACTCTCGCCAGCTTAAGGTGAAGCCAAAGGTGCCATTTGTGGAGTGGGCCCTTGCGGATCCCCCACATTCGATAGAGAACCTAGATGATTTATCGTTGAAACTGATCCGGGTTGAGAATAAGACACCAACGAATCGGTCCCAGCAGGCATGTCCTTGGCCGGCAGACTTGGATGCCGTGAAAGCATCGCCTGAGACTCACAAGGTCATCTTTGAGAATGGCCACGTCCGAGTGCTGGAAGTAACCATCCCACCACACAGCAAAGAACCAGTCCATACCCATTGCTGGCCCAGTACGCTCTATATCCAGCAAATTGACGACATAATCGTCCGAAACACTAACGAAAAAATTCTCTTCGACTCTCGCCAGCTTAAGGAAAGCGAAAAGCAAAGGGCGCCCTTTGTGCTGTGGACCCCGCCGGAGGGACCGCATTCGGATGAGAACCCAAATGATTTGCCGATCAAAATGATCCAGATTGAGAACAAAGACTGATCGTTTGTCCCCTAGGTAGCAATATGATAACGGGCTTGTTGACCGTGTATGAACGCCTCAACTAAAACCCAACACGCCGTTCCAAATCGTGAAATCGCGGATCGGCTCGCAAGTTGTCCAGACCGCTGTTCACCTCAAGGCTGATCAACCCGGGTGCGCGTTCCTTATACGCTTTTTCCAGCCAATCAAACGCTTTGTCCCGCTCGCCCATCGCGGCGTAACACGATGCAAAGGTCACCGGAGAGACGTAATTCTGCCGGGAAAACTCCGTCAGTTTGAGGAGTGCGGCTTGCGCTTGAGTTTTGTCTCCAGACGCTGCACGAATGTAAGCGACACCAGCTTCGACGTCCTGTGGATAGTTGTTTACTCTTTTAAGCGCTGCTAGCGCTTCGTCCCACTCGCCTTCCAGAACGTACCCGTTCGCCATCATTAGGTATGCCCCGCTGAACGAAGGGTCCATTTCCAGGACGTGCTGACTCTGCTCGACCGCCTTGGCCCCTTCGCGGGCGTCCACATAAAGCCACGCCAGGTGAATGGATGGAAGAATATCTAGAGGGGCAAGATCAATGGCACGCTTATTTTCTTCCAACGCCTCGTCAAACCGCTTCCGCACTTGTAGATAGTGCGAATATTCGCGATGAGCCACTGAATCGTTCGGGTTCAGCTCGAGTGACCGCCGGAACTCGCGCTCTGCCCCAGTCCAGTCCCAGTCATACCAGAGCTTGATCCAGGCAAGGATTGTGTGTGCCTCTGCAAGATTGGGATCAATTACGAGCGCTTTTGCAATTGCAGCCTGCGCCTGAGGCAGCACCTTCGCTCGAGACGCGATCCCCAGGTCGGATCCCAGTGACGCGTTGGCATACGCCAAGGCCGCCCACGCCTGTGCGTTGTTCGGATCAAGCGCCACCGCCTTTTGGAAATAATTGATGGCCTTTTCAGTATCCGCCGGATTCCTTCGATTGAAGAGAAAGCGGCCAGTCAACAATGCATCGTAAGCTGCCGGATTTGTGGCATGTTGTTCCGCCAGTGCCGCTCCTTCTGCCGGAGTCAATTTGGCGTTTACCTGGTCGGCGATGGTCTTCGCCATTTGCCTCTGCAGATCCAGCACGTTTGCGATTTCGCGCTCATAGCTGGTGGCCCAGAGATGCTGATCACGCCGAGCGTCGAGAAGCTGTGCCGTAATCCGCACATTGTTGCCCGTGCGCAACACCGAGCCTTCCACCACCGCATCGACGTTCAACTGCTCGGCGATCTCCGGCAAAGTTTTCTGCGTATGTTTGAACTGAATGACCGATGTGTGTGAAATGACGCGAAGCGAGTGAATCTGGGCAAGGTCGGTGATCAGTTCGTCGGTCATTCCATCCGCGAAGTATTCCTGGTTGGGGTCGCCGGAGAGATTTTGCAGGGGCAAGACCGCAAGTGAACGAAAACTGGGGCGGGCATGGAAGCTGCTTTGGTAGAAATAAAAGGAAACTACGGCGGTTAGTACCGCAACGAAAGCAAAAATCCGGCCACGCCTCTTGCTCCGGCTGGCACTACCCGACTTCTGCTTGATCTCTTTCTCCCCAGAAATCGAGTTCAACGAAATGCTTTCTGCCGATACTTCAATCGTCCTGACTGGCTGCAGAAAACGGTACCCCTTCTTCGGCACCGTTTCGATTACGTTGGGATCGCCCAGCGCCTTGCGCAACTGAGAAATGCTCTGGGCCAGAGTCGCTTCCTCGACAAATGCGTCGGCCCAGACCTGCTTCATGAACTCGTCTTTGGTGATCAGGCGCCCTGAGTTCTCCACCAAATAAACAAGTGTGTCGAAGACCTTAGGTGTCAGCGCGACCGCTTCGCCCTGGCGCAGGAGAGTCCGCTCGGCAGGATCGAGGCGGAACTGACCGAATTCATATGCCTGGCTCGTAGAAATGGCCATAGGACCGGGCCCGGAGAGTTTCAGAATTCTATCAAGAAACTTTGAAGGTTCTATTAAGACTTCGCGAGCCGAAAACGAGTATTCAAGATCAGCGCGACAGAGTTGACGTGCAAAGGTTTGCACGTTGGCTCTCGCCCAAATGATGTCATTCCGACCAGCCCAGCGGGGGGAGGGGGAGGAACCCCGCTGGTCGGTCGGGAGGAATAGTGCTCTCGGCGCTGATAAGCAGATTCCTCATCCTGCCGCAAGCGGCAGTGTTCGGAATGACACGATTAGGAATTTGAAAACTAGAGAACAACAGGAGAAGCAATTATGAAACGCTCAATTTCCAGGTTCGCAGTGGCTATTTTCACAATGCTCGCTGTCATTCCGGCCTTCGGCGCGGACTGGCATGCGGCAGTAGGCGCACAAGATCAAAACAAGGGCCGTCAAGTTGTCGCCTTCCTTCCAAACGAACTATGGATTCACGCCGGCGACAGCGTTGAGTGGACCGTGAAGGCGGATGAGATTCACACGATTACATTTCTCACCACGGGTCAAACCCGTCCACCGTTCGCGGTCGGCTGCCCGGGATTTTCAGTCGGGGCGGCGATGTTTGATGGGTCGACTTGCGTGACCACTCCACCGATGGTCTCCGGCCAAAACTTCACAGTCATGTTCCCGTCTGTGGGCAACTTCAAGTTGGTGTGTCTGGTTCATCCTGACATGACTGGAGTCGTCCATGTCCTCGACACGTCAGCATCGCTCCCGCACACGCAGGCCTTTTACGACAAAGAGGCTGCTAGCGAGGCGCGGGAATTGCTAGCCGATCTCGCGGAGCTTGGGGAGCATCATCACGCAGCATCGGCTAACCGCGTCGTCGTCGGGACAGGAAAGACGCTGGCGAATGGCGGAGGCCACAACACAATTTCCCTGATGCGCTTCGTCCGGCCAGAACTGGTGATTCACGCGGGAGCAACGGTCGAATGGACCAACGACGATCCATCCATGCCGCACACGATCACATTCGGCACCGAGCCCGCCAATCCCATACCGCCATCAGGGAACGTGAGCATTGATGCTGACGGCGCGCTGCATGCGACGATCTCTTCCACCTCGGACAGCGTGCATTCTGGCTTCATCGTCTCTGCGCCGCAAGACGAGATCGGTTCACCGCAGACTCCGCTGGGGACAACTCGCTTTCGAATTACATTTACAAATCCCGGCGTTTACCCGTATATCTGCGCGCTTCACGATAACCTGGGAATGAAAGGAACCATCATCGTGCTGCCGTGAATTGCTCAAAACGACTATCGAGTTGACATGGGCGCAAAATGATAATTGCCAATCAACAGATGGCCTGATTGTAGGTAGCCGTTCTCGGGGGCTTTGCCCGTGGGCCTCCCATGAAGGCGCTCAAGGTGATTCGGGGGGTACCAGGGAATTGCGGCACACTGCGAAAACGACTCCAGCCCGTCCCGCCCTCACCAAAACTCATCACGCATTGATACTCGCACGTCCCTAACCGCAGAATACCGTAGGTCATCCCGGGTCGTTTCTATAGAATCAAGCATTCGCGAGGGCACCTATGAAGCTTCACTTTTTCATCCTGTTGATGTTCGTGTCAGCGGTTCCACTGCTCACTCAGGGCGACACCCAACCGATACCTCCCGCATTCAAGAAAATGCAAACACTGGCAGGCGATTGGGAGGGCAAGGACGCGAGTGACATGCCTGCGAAAACGAACTTCAAAGTGATTGTGGCCGATACCACTGTGATGGAGACACTGGAAATGCACGGCGAGCCAGAAATGCTCACCCTCTACACTGTCGATGGAGACGGCATTGCCCTGGTCCACTTCTGTCCGACCAACAATCAGCCCCGCATGCGCGCCGTACCGAAAGCTGGCGAAGTAAAGGAATTGGATTTCCAATTCACTGGGGCTGGCAATCTACCCGATGTCTCCGTCGGGCACGAGCAGCGCCTCGTTCTTCATTTCGAAGACGACAACCACATCACCGAAGAATGGACGTGGAGAAGCAAGGGAAAAGATTCGCAAATGGTGATTCATTTTGCGCGCAAGCGGCAATAGCTAATCGGCCAGGACTAATGCATATTGCCGTTCTAAGCGCCGGTCGCGAACGTGAATACGCATGTAATCTTGTGACCAGCAACGTGATTGGGAAACGAGGTTAGGAAAACTCGATTTCTTTTCAGTTTTCAGCCGAGCGACACACTAATCTGGATACGCTTCGCCTGGTCTGACGACTCGGATTTCATGATCGTGAAAGGTCATCAAGCCGTTCGGAAGTTTCACCTTCGGCATATGACAGCTTGCACAATTTGATGTCGCAACTGGACAAGCCTTCGCGTCGGCATGGGCCTGCTGCGGAGCTTTGGTCGCATGGCAGGCAAGACATTTCACGTCATATGTGGCTTCATCCGTGACCAGGTCACGGTGAGGGTCATGGCAAGCGATACAGCTAATCCTCGGATCTGTCCCGTCAAAGCACTTGCTGTTTGCCAGCCTATAAGGTTGGAAGCGCACGTCCGCTTCGCCTCGCCGCCGACTACGCACGACCGTTTCCCAGGTACGGTGACATTGTCCGCAGAAGTTCGACACGTCTTCGGCTGAGAGCTTTTTTAGGTTCGGAGGAGCGCTGTAGTATGCGTCTCCCTGCGATGCGGCCACCATGTGCGCATTTGCGCCGGTGTGGCAATGTTCACAATTGACGCCGGGCTGAAGATCCTTGAGACTTAAGTGGTCATTCGAAATTGCACCGCTGGAGTGGCAACCAAAACATTCTCTTGGTTCGATCTTGCCGAGCTTTCTGCCAACAGCTTCCTCCAGGTTGTGGGGCGTAAGCGCTTGATCTCCGGTGGTGATGTCCAATCCATCGATCGACGGATAATAGCTCACCAGGCTTTCGTAAAACGCGCCGTCCCTCTCAAAAACCCAAGTATGGGCGCCTTCGCCAAAGTTCCATCGGATGGGCAGGGTAATCGTTTGTTGGCCGTCGGTTACTGAATAAGTACTCTCGCCACCCGTGGTTTGAACGGTGTAGGTGTAACCAAACTTCTGAAATGTCAATCGGGGATGCGAAGTCAACGTGGGATCAGTCTCTGGCGCCTGCAGTGCCCTTGCCATTGGGGTCTGCGGCTGCGTCCGCGATTGCGAAGCGTGGCAACCTGCACACGCGGACACAAGATTCCGAGGCTTATCCTGCGCAGGGGAATACATCAAAGCGCTAAATAGGAAGAGACTAAGGACTCGGAGACGTTGCCGCATCAGGATTTGTAAGTTGCAAGCAGAGCAGTCGCTCTCTTCGAGCATCGTCCTTACGCCCAGACCTCGAGTAGGACTTCGCGAGAGCGATATGTACCTCTAAATTATCAGGTTCAAGTTTCAAGGCGTGCTCTAAATGTTCGATGCTGCCATGAACGTCCCCTCCATCTGAAAGTGCTTGGCCCAACACAAGCTCTGCTGCCGCAGAGTTTGGCTCCTGCGCGACTGCCTTTTGCGCGAACGGCAACGCTTCAGCGGCACGGTTTCTCAACAGTAGTATCCGGGCCCCCATAACCGCTGCTTCTGTGTTCGTAGGCTGAACTTCCAACTCTCGCCGGAACTCAGCGAGAGCTGAGTCCGCGTCAGTATTGAAAAGAAGATAGCCGTACAGATAGTGCGCGTTTCTTGCATCCGGAAAACGACGGAAGAGTTCTTCGAATGTTTTTCGTGCGCCCGGTTCGTCTCCAGACATAAATTGAAATGTAGCGCTACCTGCAGCTTCGACCAGCGGCTGCTGGTCGTCGGGCATATCCTTCGGCAGGAGCGACATACGCAACCCGGCGAGTCCTATCGCGATGATAAGTTCTGGGCTGGTGATCTTGTTCTGGGCTAAATATGAATAAGATTTCAATGCATCCTGAAACCTTCCGAGCCGGGTCAGCGCCAAGGCTTCGTCATACCGCAAAATCTGCTCATTTCGTGGGTCGTTAGCAGCCCCCAGCGATATTCCTTTTTCGATATCCGCCACCGCCCCGGTGTAGTCGCCAATTTCGAATTTGCAGAGTCCGCGCAAGCCCAACGCCGGGCCGGGATCTGAAGTCAATTCGATGTAATGCGACAGGGCGTCTTGGGCTTCAGCGTAGGCTCCAGTCCTGTACTCCAGTGACCCTACAAACCACCAGCCATCGGGCCATTTTGGGTTGACTTGGAGCGCTCGCGTATAGAGTTCTATAGCGCGAGCGGGGTCATTCTGCTCACGGGCACTGTTAGCCCCTGAGACTAATTCGTCGAATGACAACCCTGCGGTTTGGCTCGCCGCAGGCAGCCAAAAAGCGCTCGTGACAATGAAGAGTACGCAGAAGGGCGAGCGCCGGAAAAACGAGAGGAAAACCCGCATGTTGCTAAAGGCTGTTACCCAGCAATCTTACACGACGCACCGCATGGAATCTGGTCGGCCTCTCGAGTCGCTGAAATTTCTCTCTCGGTCAATGGTGAGATGCTGCGGCGGGGAGGGCGCTGAGTTCCACCGTCTTGATCTCATAGGGCGAAGTGGGAACGCTGACAGTCCCGTTCGCCACCGGGATCTCGTTCAGTTTCTTCTCCATTAAATTTGTCTCGGACGCTTTCTGTATTTCGGAAACTGAGAGCTTGACGTCACTCTTTTCTCCCGCCCACTCGAAATAACGCGCGATCAGGGAGTCGTCATCTTCGGCCTTCTTAAGCGCGGTTAACACCACATTGTCCGAATCGATTGAGAGAAATGAATGTTCAGCTGGAAGGGTCCCCTGGTGATGCGCGAGTTGCACTGCGATTGGCTTATAGTTCAGCTCGTACCCGCGACGAACAGTTTGCGCCCGCTTCCAATCTCCGCCGTGCGGATAGAGCGAATAGGTGAACTCATGATGGCCTTCGTCGGCGTGCGGGTCGGGCCATGCCGGCGAGCGCAAAAGAGATAGCCGGAGCACGTTGCCTTTGGCGTCATATCCGTACTTGCTGTCATTCAGCAAGCTGAAGCCGTGGTCCGCTTCGGAAATGTCGGCCCAACGTAGCGCCGGAACCTCGAATTCGGCGCGCTCGGCGGGCGTGTTACGCGTTGTTGGGCGCTCAATACTGCCGAAAGGAATTTCGAAAGTTGCTTTGCTGTTGTGGGCGCTTAGCGGGAACGCAACTTTGAGCAGAATATGTTTTTCGTGCCAGTCGGCCTGCATTTTGACATCCACACGCGGCATGCCGGCGTACATCGTAATGTCCTGAACGAACGCCGAATTCTGAAAATGCTTTTTCACGCGAATAATGGCACGCGATGGCCCATTCTCGATTAATTCAACTGAGTCTGCAGTGTCCAGATCCCAGTGCTGCTTCTCGAAGTCGGCGTCGATGTTCCAGGCGTCCCATTGCTTCGGTTTGTCATAAAAGGTTTGTAGAAGATTTCCGCAAGCGAAGTTTTTCGGACCGCCAGTGTCCGTCTCGGCGGGGGCAAGCGCTTCGGTGTTGCTGCGCTTATCAACGAGACTCGTAATGCAACCAGAGTGAGGATCAACCTTCAGTCGCACGAATTCATTTTCTAGTTCAGTGGTGCTCGCTTTCATTGCGGTTGTAGTGGGCGCTTGCGAATCAGCGCCGCGCACAAAGTACACCTTGTATCCCATGCTGGGAATGTCCGCGAGCAGGAGCACGCGCGCGCGGTTGGTTTCAGGCTCGACCGATAACAGTTGCGCTTCGATTTGGTTCCCATTCGAATCAACTACCGAAATGTTCTTCACAGGTGCGGGAAACTGCACGTCCGCCTCGATCAATTCCGTACGAGCCCAGGAAAGCGTATTGAAAACAAGAAGCGGAGTGCCGTCCCCTTGCGTGTTGATGTGGGCGGCAATTTCGTTGAGCGAATTGCGTGCAACGTTACCGGCTACACGCTGCACGTCTTCGAGATTGCGCTTGGCGTCGAGATAATTCACCGCAATTCCCGAGCCGGGGAAGATGTCATGAAAATCATCGAATAGCAGGCGCTTCCATGCTTGCTCAAAATCGGATTGGGGATATTCGCGCCCGTAGAGCATCGCAAGCGACGCGAGTTTTTCGGCATCGAGGAGTTTCTCTTCAGTAAGGCGGATCCTCTGCTTCGTGTCTGCTTGTGTAGTGAAGACCCCGCGGTGGTACTGAAAATAGAGTTCATCATTCCAGACCGGCACTTTCATGTTTGGGAGGTTTTGGTCGAGGTCATTGAAGAAAGCTGTCGCTGTGCTGAACTCCAGCTTTGGGAACACAACGTTGGGAGACATCAGCTTCGCAGCGTTGTCGAGCATCTCGCGGGTCGGGCCTCCGCCGTGGTCGCCGACTCCGTAAAGATGCATCATCTCAGGAGTGTTGTTGAAATTCTCGCCGTACATTGAAGGCGCCCACTGCGAAAGATCTTCCGCCAAACGTTGAGCCTCAATTCCGCCGGCGTAATCGTGCGGAAAATAAGTCAATAGCTTGCTTCCGTCAGGTGATTGCCACCAGAAGAGCCTGTATGGGAAGGTTGTGAACTCGTGTGCCCACAGCAACTTTTGCGTGACGAAATAATTAATGCCGGATCGCTTATAAATTTGCGGAAGCTGCCAGTTATAGCCGAACGAGTCCGGGTTCCAGCCGATTCTTATATCCACTCCGAACTTCTGCTGAAAATATCTCTTTCCAACCAAAATCTGACGCGTGAGAGACTCGCCGCCGGGCATGTTCAGGTCGGGCTCGACCCACATCCCGCCGATCACTTCCCAACGCCCTTCTTTTACCCGCTGCTTGATTTCGGCAAACATGTCGGGATACTTTTCTTCGATCCATTGGTACGCACGCGCCGATGACATGGTGAATTTGAAGTCCGGATATTCATTCATCAAGTCGAGAACGCTGCGGAAAGTGTTGCGAACTACTTCAACCGTTTCCGTCCATGGCCACAACCAAGCCATATCGATATGTGAATTTCCGACAGCACGGATCGTGAAGCCTTTCATCCACGGATTCAGCTTCTCCAATTCCTGCTGCGAGCGGCGCAAGGATTCGTCGAAAGCGGCTTGGCTTCCGCGAGCGAGCGGTGAAAAGTCGATTGCGTTTACGGCAGCATTGAGAATTTGTTCACGTTCGGCATGGCCCTGCGCGTAGGCGGCGATCAGCGGTCGTGCAGCTAGAATCTCCTCACGCAGGAGCGAAGGATCAGGCCGGCTGGCGGGCGGTTCGATCAAGAGCGCGCTTGGAAAAATGGCCGTATCTACATCTGAGGCGTCCACGCGCACGGCGATCAGAAACTTTTGCCCCCTACCGGCAGTTTCAGTCAACAAGATCGGCTGCAGTAACTCTTCGCTACCACGAAATATGACTGAGCCATTTGAGAACACAGTGACGACCATGGCTCTATCGCTGCCCAACTTGAGGTCGAGCTTTACCCGTGCATTGTATGTGCCGTAACCATTCACAGCTTTCGGAACCTCGACCCAACGGCGTAGTACCCGCGTCCCTTTCCAGTGATTCGGCGCATTGTCGTCTCTCGACCAATCGGCCTTGATCGTCTGCCAACCAGAATCGTCGAGCGACGGATCTTCTGGATGCGGAAGATCGGTATGGATGTGCCATTCGGGTAATGGATAGGTGATGAGTGCAGCCAAGTGATCCAGGACCGGCTTGTACGCATCTTTATTTTGTTGGGCGGGAGCTTGTTGAGCAGCTGCGGCAGAAGCAATCAGTAATAGCAACAGAGAAAAAGTGGCTGCAGTTTTCATGAATTATTTTCCGATTTTGAAAAGCTGAAACTCGCGGATGCGCGCTTGTCCGGAAGAAGCAACAATATTCAAGCGAACCCGTGATGTGGTTACCGGCGGAAAACTGTCGATCTTCTTGTGGCCAATTGCATGAGCGTCCACAAGTATCGTCCACTTGGCGCCATCCCATGCTTCGATCCGGTAGTGCTCGACGTGCTGACCATCATTCAGCCATTCCATCGTTAGGCTGTGATCAAACGTCAACGGCTTTGCGAAGTCGGCCTCGAGCACAGCGTGATGCGAACCGGCTGGCGCCGACCAGAATGTGTCTGGGTCGCCATCGAACGCGGGTTCGGTTACTGCATTTCGAAGATGCTGTCCACCCATTAAATTCTTGCCATATCTCGCGCGCATCGCGTCACCAAATTCTTCGAGCCGCTGTACATCCGCGTCCGGTAGAAGACCTCTTCGATCTGGCGCAATTCCGAGCATCAGTTGTCCGCCATGCCCGATTGTGTTGTCGTGAGTAGAAACCAATTCATCAACGGATTTGAGTGTGGGCTCGTCATTGGGATGCCAGAACCAATGCGCCTTGTGCAGGGGCGTATCAGCTTCCACGGGACGCCAACGCAAATATCCGTGGCGATCCAGCACGTTCCAGTTCTCGTAAGGAACAATGCCGTCTTCATTCCCAACCCAGCGAATGTCTCCATACTCAAAAAGCGCTGCATCGGCGAAAACGCGCGTGTTCGGCTGATACATGCGCAAGTTCTCGATATAGCGAGGAAAATCGTAAACGTGCCCGGCGCTGCCAGCGCCATCGAGCCAGAACTCGACGAGATTGCCGTATTTGCTTGCAAGTTCCTGCAACTCGGCGACGTAATAGTTGTCGTATTCTGCCGAATTCTTGTACCTCGGCTCATGCCGGTCCCAGGGGGAAAGATAAACACCAAACTTCAGTCCGAACTTTCGGGCTGACTCCGAAACGCGGCGCACCACGTCACCATGCCCGCCCTCCCACGGGCTGCTTTTCACGCTGTAGTCAGTTTGGGCGGTGGGCCAAAGACAAAATCCGTCATGATGTTTCGCAACCAGAACCACATATTTTGCTCCAGCAGCTTTGATTGCGCGCATCCACTGGTCGGGATCGAAACTCGTAGGCGCAAAGACCTTCGGATCGGCAGTTCCGTCTCCCCATTCGCGATCGAGAAAAGTGTTTGTACCGAAGTGAATTATTACGCCAAACTCGAGGTCCTGCCATTCCAGTTGCTGCGGCGAAGGTTTGATATCAACGAAGTTCTCGCTTGCCGAGAAGCTGCACGCCAGTAAAATCGAGATGCAAGTTAGACTGGCAAGTTGAGGATTGTGCATGGTGGAATGTTAGCGTGCTTTGGCGCCATGCCCCACGCCGTCCGCTGCAGCGGCGAGCAGGCTACGAACTCTTTCCTCCACGACCACGTAGCGCTGATACTCGCGACCTTTGATCGCGCCCATCGACACCTTCTCGTTGCGATGCAGCATTGAACTCGAGACAGCAGCCGAGGCGCTGGCGTGAAGTTCCTTTACGCCTGCTGCGACGACTACGTGGTGCGCGTTAACATCGGAAATCCCGCCACCCGCCATGATCGCGATCCTTCTGGCTGCAGCCGCCGCCAGAGACCTCACCACTCCAATTCCCTCTTCAACGCGCTGCTCTCCACCCGAGGTCAGGACCCTGTCAGCTCCAGCAGCGATTACCGCTTCCAAGGACTCGCTCAGGTCGCGTGACATATCGAACGCGCGATGAAATGTCATTTTCAGCGGGCGAGCAAGCGCGACCAGGTGTCGGGTGCGTTCCACATCCACGCGGCCGTTTTCTTTCAAGATGCCAAACACCACGCCATCGGCGCCAAGTTGCTTGGCGATCAGTACGTCCTGCTCCATGATCTCGAAATCGTCAGCCGTGTAGCAGAAGTCACCGGCGCGAGGACGCACCATTACGTATACGGGAATCGATACTTTGCTGCGAACCGTGGAAATAAGACCACAACTTGGCGTCATGCCACCCTCGGCTAATGCGCCGCACAACTCAATGCGGTGCGCACCGCCGCGCTGGGCCGCGAGCGCCGACTCTACTGAATCGGCACAGATTTCAAGAGTCACTGGTTCGCCCATAGTCCCTGACTTCGCCCGCTGCCCTATAGTGGGGCTTTGATGTTACGACCGATCCGGCTACGTCAGGACAGGTCAGAAGATGTAATGCAAGCTCAGCTGAATTGAGCGCGCCGGTGACCGGACATTGCTGATCTGACCAAAGTTGCTGTCCGTAATTGAATTGTCCGGGTTCCCATAGCTCGCAATGTTGAAGATGTTGAAAAAGTCGGCGCGGAAACCGACTACCTGCTCGTGCCAGGTATGGAAGTCCTTGAACAATGACATGTCAACTTGACGATACCCAGGGGCTCGCTCCGTACTGTTATGCGCCGTGCCGAACGCAAACAAGCTGGCGACACCATATGCGCAAACACCATTGTCGGCTCCCGTCGGATTCTGCGCATTCGGCACGCATGGCTGTGCGGAAGCATCAGTGCCCCACCAGTTATCGATTGAGCGGTTTCGAATGATCATTGGGCGGTACTGATTGGCCCGGCTGAGGCCCCATCCACCGTTGTTAGTGTTGCTATTGTTCGGACCGAAGATAGTGACAGGAAATCCTGAATACAAAATCGCAGACGTTGCAAACTTCCAGCCTCCCAGTACACCGTCGAGGAATCCGTTTACATTGCTACCATATGTCCTGCCACGACCGAACGGCAGTTCGTACACTCCTACAAAGTTCAAATTGTGACGAATGTCCATCGCAGAAGGCCCGTAATCTGCATTCAAATCGTAGCCGTTCTGCACCGACAATCCGTTGAAGCTGGTATTCGAAACTGAGTAATTGCCGGATGAATCCGTCAGTGATTTTGAGTATGTATAGTTGAGCGTGTACTCCAAGCCATGGTGGGTTCGCTGCCGTAAAGTCAGCTGCCCGGCGTTATAAGTCATCCTCGCCTGAGACTCAGTTATTAGAATACTTCCGCACTCCCCTACAAGTGCGAAATATGGAGGCTGGTCCGCGGCCGGAATGTTCGCCGCACCACATCCGCCGATGGTCGAGATGTCCTCGGCCTGCGCAGGAGTAAGTTGGTTGCCATTGCGGTAGTTGGCAAGATGATGCCCAATCTGGCCGTGATATCCGGCACTCAAAGACAGCTCATTGGTGAGTGCGTACTCGGTCACTAGCGTGAACTGATGGATATACGCGGGTTGCACATTCTGCGGCCATACCGAATATAGCGAATTGTTAATTCCAAGCGGCTGAGTAAAAGCGTTCGCAACCGTAAATGGCGTGCCACCTGAAGCGCCCGAGGGCGTGTTTGCGTTGCTGTTGATAGCGAGCGAGAACGGTGGACTGGAGGTCAAACGCTGATTAAACGAATACCCTTCGAAGAAGCTGGTGGCTCCATACCCCCCTCGAACCACAAGCCTGTCAGTCGGCTGATAAGCAAAACCAAGACGCGGCATGATCTGTTTGTAGTCGCCGTTATAACACGCCCGAGTCGGACAGGTAATTGAGCCAGCCACAGCCGCTGCCGGGACATGGCCCGCGTACTCTACTATGCCCCCCGGCAGAACGTTTGCTGTTTTATCGTTCTGTTCATACCAAGGTTGGTCGTACTCATAGCGAATTCCAAGGTTAAGTGTGAGTCGGGCGGTAGCTTTGAAGTCGTCCTGCAAGTATCCAGCCAGTCGCCACTGACGGTTTCCGACCAAGCCCAAAGGAGAAGCAAGTTGAACGTTCTGGATTCGACCAAGAACAAAGTCTGCCGGTCCGAATCCTGAACCACCTGGCAGAGCTGTAAACTGGCCGTTATAACTGAACTGCCCGAGAAAGCCGACATTACCGGCATTGAGATAGTTTTGTTGATAACGAGTCGCTTGGCCACCGATCGAGAGATAATGACGCCCTCGCTGCCACGTAAGATTGTCGTAGTAGTTAAAAGTGTTATCTGTAAAGACCTGCGGGTTCGCGTTTGTTCCAATATAGCTGGCGTTGTTGTTAAGACTCTGGCCGGTAAACCCTACATACTTTTGAAGTCCGAACGGTATACCTAGCTTTTGATCTCCAGTTAGGCCGAACAGACCAGAGGGATCGCTCGGCACGCCGTTGTTCCAGCGAACCCGGGTGAATCCAAAACGTACCTCATTCACAATATACGGTGAAAAAGTATGGACAAAACTCGCACCCGCAATTTTAGTCGGATAACTATTGTGAGCAGGAAATGCTACGGGAATCAATGCAGTGGTGAAATCGCTGCCTTTCCCCTGAGAATAAAATCCGTTGAGTCGGTCGCTCACCACCGGAGTCCAGTCGACCTTAAAATCCTCCTGATTATTTGAGACATAGGTGGACTGCGGTCCCTGAAAGTCATTCTGAATTAGGCCGTCTGTGGGAACCGAATTCGGAGCAGGATAAAGCTCCGGGTGTGCCGCCAGGTACGTCGCTATCGGACTTACGACTGGTACTTGATTATTGACATAAGCTGCGAAGTTATTCTGAGTATCAAAAAGTTGAATCGGTCCGCTTTGAAGGCTCGGATTCAATAAAGCTGAAAAATCCCCCTTGAGCATTGCGGGCGTAAGCAAGCTGTCCGACGCCTTGCCACCCGTGTGATGCCGTATGCCCTCATAGTCGGCAAAGAAAAAGAGCTTATTCTTAATGATCGGTCCGCCGAAGGTTCCGCCAAAGATGTTCTGCGTGTAAGGATTTTTGGGGATGATCGGCACGTTGTGGTCGTTTGCCCATGTATTCGCATCCAGTATCTGGCTCTGCATTAATTCGTAGAGCGATCCGTGATAGTTGTTCGTACCGGATTTGAGGATGGTCACGACGTCACCGCCATTGGCGTTCCCATATGTGGCGTTGGCGTTGGCCGAAATCACGCGCACTTCCGCGATAGCGTCGGGCGCTGGATTGTAGCCAATTAGATTATTTTGCGGCTCGTTATCATCTGCTCCTTCGATTGTGTAATTATTTGCTTGTTCGCGATTGCCATTGATCGAGGCGACGCCGCTATTAAATGTATTTCGCTCGATGGCGTTATTGCCGCTCATGCCGGTCGGGTCAGTATCAATTGCTCCAGGTTGGTACAGGGTCAATGAGGAGAAGTTTCGACCGTTGAGCGGAATATTCTCTATTTCCGTGGTGGAAAGAGTATTACCAAGCGTGGCATCGGTGGTGTCGAGGATAGGGTGCGCGGTTTCGGTTACAACCGTAGTTTGCGCGCTCGAAATTACCAGCTGAACGTTGATTTTTGCGGTTTGGTCGATTTCCAGCGTGATCGAATCGACTTTCTTCAGTGCGAAGCCTTTGGCTTCGACCGAAACTGTGTACACACCGATCGGGAGGAATCGGATCGTGTAAACTCCGACCCCGTTCGTTTGCGCGGTAGTCTGGACGCCTGTCGATGTATTTTGCGCGGTGACAGTCGCTCCCACGACGACCGCGCCGCTAGGGTCAGTTACCACTCCTGTGATCATTCCCGTGACAGTCTGGGCTAGCGCCACGAACGGAACGGCCGCGATGAAGCAAGCCAGCACCGAACATAGAAACAATTTCTGCCGCATAGAATCCTCCTGCGCCTCTCTAAAAGGTTGCGAACCGGAATAGAGGCCGCCTCTCGCAAGTCTGAATTTCAAAAGCTGACGGTACTCAGGGTAAGTACTCACTGTCAAGCAAAATTGATCGAATTCTAACTTTTCAATCACAAATATGCTTGACAATCTTGACTCCGGAGTGCGATAAGTGTCTCCTTCGCAACGGTGGCCCAGGGCCTTTTTCTTTTTGAAAGGCAAATTCTCAGACAAAAGGAGTCTGGAGATGCACCCATCTAAGTTCACGGAATTTGCGTTCCTGCTGATGCTCAGCGCGTTGTCTCTTCTGCCGACAACACTTCAGGCACAGAGTACGGACCGGCAAATTGGCACATCATTGACGGTGACTGCTGATCCGGCGGTATCACGTCCCCACACAAAACCGTGCGTAGTGACCCTATTCACAAATTACCAGTTCGCGTTTTTCGCCGATACTACGCAGAATTTTCAGTTCGCGCCCTCCGCGGATTGTTCGGGTCCATGGGAAAAGGTGGTTCTGGACGTAAATTTCAGCGAAAACGCCGGGCGACAGTTCGACCGTACTGCCGAACTCTACCTGGGTGATACGAATCTCTATTTCGGCACGACCCCGGAGCCCATACGGACTGCAGCCAACAATTGGCACATCGAGCGGGACATCACCGACTACAGCGCGCTGCTTACGAAGGCACAGCAGGGGTTCATGGTTTTGCAGAACTGCACCACGGATTGTGGCGCGCCATTCAATACGGAACTGAATGGCGTGTTTACCGTGAATGCCGAGATCGAATTTTTCCCAGCGGCAAGGCACGATCGCGCCCCACGGGTGGCAGATGCAGTGTTGCCTTTGGTGCAGTCGACCTCTAGTGGAGCAAACTTCCCAGCATTTCTCTTTTCGCCGACTGACCAGTTCGCGACGACCTTTACCCTCCCCCAAAACATCGAGCAAGCGTATCTCGATGTCATCTCGCAGAGTCAGTCAGCCGACGAACAATGGTTCGCATGTTTCCCGAACGATCTGAGTTCGATCAACTTAGTCTATGGTTGCGGAAATACGGACTTCCGTGAGACGGAGGTAACGATTGACGGACAACTCGCGGGAATTGCGCCGATTTCACCCTGGGTTTACACAGGATTCCTTCCCGACCAATGGCGGCCGATTCCTGCGGCGCAAACTCTGGATTTTGTTCCCTACCGGGTGAACCTGACGCCCTTCGCAGGGCTATTGAATGATGGAAATCCGCACACGATCTCGCTGAGCGTTTTCGACGATGATTCCTATTTCAGCGCGGCGGCGTCGCTGCTTCTGTATCTTGACCATGGTAGTGATCACGTTACGGGTGCGCTGACGCAGAATACTCTCGCCGCCCCTTCTCCGGTTGTGAGCGAACATCTAAACGGGACATCGGAAGTGACGGGGACCATCGGTGTAAGGTCATCGCGAGATTACTCGGTTGCGGGCTTCGTGAACACGTCGCATGGACGAGTCTCTACTTCGGTATTCAATCGGCAGAGTTTTTCGAGTACACAAAAGATTGACTTTGATGTCGTAAACCAAAGTGTTCTGGATCAGAAGACCTCGATGGAGAATAGCTTAGATTCGACCACCACCGTTCGGAGCCGCTTCGGAACCAAGATCACACAGCAAGATTTCCGGTTTCCAATCACAGTTGACTTAATTTTGCCGGTGAGTAACTCCACATTTGGCTTGACCGTTGCCACTACTCAGAATTACCAGGCGAGCAAACTGGTGTGGGAGAACGGATTCTTGCTCGATTACACCGCGGTGACAAATTCAGTTCAGGGTTCTGACGCGGGGACGCCCTCAAGCTCGCAACGTTACACCTCATTCACTTTGGGCGAAAGGCCATATGACTGCGAAGTCAGCTCGAGCAATAATGTTTTGACTTCAGTAAGTAGAGGCTGCCGTTGAACTGTTCATTGAGGTGCGGCTTTAGCGGCCGCGCCTCACTTCAGACTCGGCGGACTTCGATGCCTCGTTCGGTGAAGAGGGCGACCGTTTTGTCGGTTGCACGGACGTCAGTGATGAGCATGTGAATGTCGGAGATTGGGCAGACGAGCGCGGGAGTAACGACGCCTAGCTTGCTCGAGTCGGTAACCACGACCACTTTCTTCGCCTGACGAATCATGGCCCGGAAGGTTAGTGCTTCTTCGGACTCGATCACCGTTACGCCTCGGCTAGCATCGACTCCGCAGACGCTGACGAAGACCTTATCCATGTAGATGTCGTTTAGAAACTCGATAGCGCCATGGCCGACGAGCGAGAATGAACCCGCCCACTGCACGAAGCCGCCGGTTACGAATGTTCGCAAACCTTCGCAGTTGCTGAGTTCCATCGCAATGTTCACCGCATTGGTGATCACGCGAATGTTGTGCCGGTTGCGCAAGCTGCGAGCGACGTGAGTGGTAGTTGTACCGGCCGTAAATCCGACGGTTTCGTTTTCCTGGATCAGCTCTGCGGCGGCAATGCCGATGCGCCGCTTCTCTGCTACGCGGTGCTGCTCGCGATTCTGAAAGAGCGAGTCGTAGCGAAAAGGTTCATAAAGAAGAGGTTCAACGAGAGTAGCGCCGCCGGGAGTACGGCGAATCAGTCCCTTTTTTTGCAGCTTGGCCAGATCACGGCGGACACTCGCAGGCGATGCGTGCAGGCTTTTGACCAGCTCTTCGAGCGAAACGCTTCCCTTGTGGCGCAGCGTCCGCAAGATGCCATCAACCCGGTGGTCACCCTTCATGTGTGCTCCCGTGAGCGAAGGCACGAGTCTACATCAAACTTTGACGGGGGCCATCGGCGCGACAAGGCTGCTGGCTCGGAAAAATCTTACGGCTTCTTTGCTGCAGCTTGCGCCGCGGCAGGCTTCAGTTCGTCGGCGGCTTTGAGCAGCGCATCGACCGAACTGCCGCTGAGCTCATATAGAGAGGGCTCGTTCTCGCGTTTTGCTATGTAGTGGTCGCCCGATTTCGCGATTTGAACGGTTTCCGTCCGCTTGCCTTCCTCTGAGGTCACGACGACATCGATGCTGGGATTTGAGAAACCAGAAGTCGGAAAGTTACTGGCGTTCAAATCACGTACATCGGAAATCACAGACTCGACACTCGCGGCGTCCATTTTCTTTCCGTTCGACCACCAGTCAGCGGCACCAGCGGTTCCACGTGTGAGGTAATAAGCCTTGCTGCCGTTGCGCAATTCGATTTTGCTCGGATCGTTGTAGCCAAAATCAAACAGCTTCTTGTTGCGAAAGTCATCGAGTTTCTTGTCGAGGTCTTTCCCCAGGCTCGAATCAATCTTGTATGCGCCATCGACCGAGCTGGATTTTGCATAGTAGTCGTCTTTGTTCTTGCGGACCTGAAGCTCCAGCGTGCCGGATTCATCGGTCAGTTTCGCAATCGCAATCGGACTGCCGGAACCAAACTTCGCCGAGGCATCCTTCGCGACTGAGCTGCTAAGGTCCATTTTGGCGTTCGTGAGATCACGAACTAAGTCGCCGACCTGGACACCGTCTGCCCGCATAGGACTAGGCTTCAAAATTTGCCAGTCATCTCTATTGCGGCCGAACTCAATGTCCCCGCCCTTCTTCAGGAGTTCGACCCGGCTCACCTTATCAGCTTCGACGGGGAGGAGCCGTTTGTCGCGCAGATCGTTCAGATTTTTGTCGATGCTGGTCTTCGTGTAACTCGCGACGGTGAAAATGCGTGGATCGCCCGCCAGCATGGCGTAAACGCCGCCACTCGCAGGCGTGTCGTCGCCGAGCAGAAGCTTTTGCGATTTATTGTTTTTCTCAGTGAGATCGACTTCGAGCGAAGGTTGGTCAAGGCCGAATGCTTTCAAGTCGGAAGCCTTGTCTTCGACTAAGCGCTCTGAGTTCAGAGACGATAACGTCGAGGCCACTCCGTTAGCCGCGCTCTGGTCGGCACGATACTGCTTGGGCTCAGTGATCTGCCAATTTCCGGAGCTGTTCTTCGCAAGCTGCAAGGGCTGCACGTCTCTCTTCTTCAGCTCAAGGCTGGTAATGGAATTCTCGTCGAGCTTGAGAATCGCAGGCGGAGTGTCGGCGGAAATTTTGTTCGTGTCCTCGCCGGGCTTGTGCTTCCCCGACCAATAAAGGAAACCTGTTAGGACCAGCAGGACGAAAGCTGCGATGAGAAGACTGTGAGTTTTCATGGTTCTGATGACCTAATTTAATCCACTGTCATCCCGAGCGAGCATGGTGCTTCGCAACGTGAAGTACCATGTCAAGTCGAGGGACCTGCTTTTTCGCAACCGTAACTTAGCGTCTCTTCCACCAGACTCCAACCCCGGCCACGACCACAATCAGGGGTAGGATTAGTTGCACAGTTAGCAGCACCCCATTAAACTGCCGCTGCGTCATTGTCACCCGACGGTTCTCCGGTGGTTTCGGGCGAATGGAAATTAAATCCTCGTCTGATGACAACCAGTTCACAGCATTCAGTGCCAAGTCTCCATTGCCGTTGAAGTTGATGTACTGATTGTCGGCCCAATCGCCGCTTCCTATGACCACAAAACGGCCTTGCGAGTTTTCTTTGCCAGTGTTGTAAGTTCCGGCTGCGCCAAGGGTAAGCGGGCCTTTTTTGTTTTTTGGATCGTTCGCATCGATTCGTGCCGAGTTCAGGTTCGTTGTGGCGACGCTGGTGTTCGAGGTATCGAAGAGCTTCTCGACATTTGTCTTGTCGCCGTTCTTGATTTCAAGTGGACGCGAAAGGGGAAATCCAGTTGCCGTCCTCTTGATTTCGTTGACGATCGGCTGGGAACCGTAGCTGCTGACCAACGCAACTTCCGGGCCAAGGCCAAAGATTTGGCCGATCGGATTCAAATCCAGAATCAGCGCTTTGTCCGGCGTGACGCCCCAGCTCACGAGCAGATTCGTGAGCGCGTCATTTTCGCCAATCGAGAACCGCCCGACATTCAGCGGAGGAGAAAGCATGAAGAACGCACGCCCGCCGTCTTCAACATATTTCCTGATCGCGTCTACTTCGGGCTGCAGGTAGTTCCGCGTGGGGCCGCCAACTACCAGCGTCGTGCAGTCGCTCGGGACTTCGGATTTGGTCAGCAGATCTACCGTCTTGGTCTGATAGTCGTCTTTGCCCAACAAATCTTTAAACTGCGAGAACCCCTCGCGATCAGTGTCATCGATCTGGTGCTCGCCGCTACCACTCACAAAGCATACCGTGCGCGTGTTGCTCTTCAGGTCACGGATGAAGGCGCCAGTAATGCCCTCTTCCGTCATGCTCTTGGCTTCTTCTTTTTTCGCGCCGACCTCGACGAGAGCAGTGCCGTAGTTGCGAACGCCCGCTTCTCTTGCTAGCTGCGGGTCTTTGTCCGGATCTACATACTCAACTTTGACCTTCGGCGAAAGATTCTTGTATTCAGTCAGCAGGTCTTTGCCATCGTGAAAGCGTGTGCTGCGGTCAAAATAGATAATTGTGGCGGGCTGCGGCAGGTTCTTTACGATCTTCGCGGTCTGGTCAGAAAGGCTGTACCGCTTATTGGTCGTCGAGTCGTAAGACTTGTTATAGCGATTGGCAAGCACATTGCCGATCACAATCGCCGTGAGAACCACCAGGATATACACAGTCGCGAACGCCGCGTATTTTGTTTGCCGGGCTTTCATCCACTGACTTGCCATCTACGACCTCCAGCGCAGTGATTCCATGGAGCGCGCTGTGAAAAAGAGTCCAAGGAAGATTAAGGTTGCGTAAAAGATTGCGTCTTTCGAGTCGATCACCCCACGCATAAAAGACTCTGAATGCGTTGTGATGGACATATACGAGAGCACGGTCGCCCAAGTCGCGCTGTCATAGCTGCTGACCCAGCCCAGCACCCAGAGCAGGATCAAAACCGCGAACGTCGCTGCGCCGGCAATGATCTGGTTCTTCGTAATGCTGGAAATGAATGTTCCAATGGCCAGCATCACACCAGCTTCGAGAAGCAGCCCCAGATACGCAACCAACAGGGGTTTCCAGTCCGGGTTTCCGTACTTGAAGAGAAAAAGAAAATGTATGACCGTGAAGGCTAGCAAACAGCAATACAACGCCATTGCTGCAAGCCATTTACCGAAGATGATTTCCGTGTCGCGCACCGGTGAGGTCACGAGCAATTCGATCGTGCCCGAGCGTTTCTCTTCGGCAAAAAGTCGCATGGTGATCATCGGAACGAAGAAGAGGCCGATCACCGCGACATTCTGCAGCAGCGGCCGGATGATCTGCTCGTTCAAGTTCATCGGGTACGACTGCCCCATCATTTGCCCTTCCATGCTGTACTTCAGGAATGATCCAAGCGCGACCCAGAAGAAATAGCCAAAGATGAGGCCCCACAAAGCCAGGAGCACATATGCGATTGGCGAAACAAAATAACTGCGGAGTTCCTTGCCGGCAATAATCAGTGCATTTCTCATACTTGTGTTTCCTTCGCGGCCTTCGCATCGGCGCCGGCGTCTGCTGACGTGAGCTGCAAGAAAATCTCTTCCAAGCTCATGGCTGCGGGCCGCAGTTCGTTGAGGTCCCATCCAGACTCAACCACGGCGCGGGCAAGGTCGCCACGCACCAACTGGCCTCTCTGGCTCTCGATCTCGAATACCAAGCGGCTATCCACTTGTTGCTTACAGGCAACGCGGCTCACACCGCTGATCCGCTCCAATTTTTGTTGTACCGCAGAAGATTCGAGATTGCCATTCCGCCCGCCAACTTCGACCAGCACGGACTCTGCTCCACGGGCGCGTGCTTGCAGATTACGTACCGAATCAGTTGCGACCAGCTTGCCCTTGTTAATGATGATGACCTGCTCGCAGGTCTGTTCAACTTCGGGGAGAATGTGCGTACTGAGAATGATGGTGTGACTTCCGGCCAGGCTGCGAATCAAATCGCGTGTCTCGTTGATCTGCTTCGGATCAAGACCGGCGGTCGGTTCGTCGAGAATCAGAACGTCAGGATTGTGAATAATCGCCTGCGCCAGTCCCACGCGCTGCCGATATCCTTTCGATAACTTGCCGAGCAGCTTATTCTTTACCTCTGCAACCGCGCAGCGCTCGCAAACGTAATCCAGCCGCTTGTTGAGTTCCGCCCCCGACAGTCCCTTCAGTTTGCCGACGAATTTCAAATATTCGCCGGTCTCCATCTCCGGATAAAGCGGCGGCGTCTCAGGCAAATAGCCGATGCGCTTCTTGACCTCAAGCGGCTTCTCGAGCACATCAAACCCTGCCACTGTGGCCTGACCCGCAGTTGGCGGCATGAAGCACGTGAGCATGCGCATAGTTGTGGTTTTGCCGGCGCCGTTAGGGCCGAGGAAACCTACGATCTGGCCTTTCGGCACTTCAAAGGAGATATGGTCGACGGCAGTAGTTCGCGCATACCTCTTGGTAAGCTCATTAACATTAATCATAAGAATTTGTTCGTTTCGGCGAGGTACACAGCCTTGAAACCGTTTCGCGCTGAGCAGCGCGTCCGATTCTCTATGTTAAGAACAACAGCTCACATCTGTCAAAACCGAGCGGCAACACAACCCCTCTATCAACCAGTGATGCCCACCAGAGCGCGATTCGTTGCCTTCGAAATGCAATCGCAAATAATTCTTTCCAAAAGAGTTGCACTAAGAAAATTTTCCCGACAATCAGAACATCCAGCGACGAAGGGCGGAATTGTGACTTTTTTCCCGCAACTTGCATCCATACTATTAACCTTATAAATCAGCAGTTTCGCAACTGGAGTACAAGCTTTTCCTGCAAGGTTTACTGTGGAATGGTGTGCAAGATTGCGCAACTGCCCGTTCTAAAATTATGGCCTGTCACACAATACCTGATCCCGTCGATATGAAAACAAACTCGAGAACATGGCTGCAGTTGTACGTAGATGCAGTGACGGAGAAAGATCCTTATAAGCGCCTGGCGCTCGTGCAAGAGCTGAGAAAAATTCCGCGGCGTGATGATTCGGAAGAAATGCCGGAGCCGCCAAAACCCGTTATCCGTTCAGTCAAGAGTATCCGTCCGGTTAAAAAATCAAAGCTTGTCCGCCGCCACTGAAAACCGCGCGCAAGCTTTTTCCATTCTTGAGGGTAAATCTCCTGTCTTTTCTTTATGTTTCGCGTCTGGCCACCCGCCGGCCTCGTCTTTGGTTTCGAATTCATGCCCTAAGAATCTCCGGAAACAAAGCCCATTCCCTGGTTGACAACCACTGTAATCAGTAGCAGAATATTAGCGAATAAAAAGCGAAAGTCGGAGATTTTCGCGCCGGGCAGTACCCGCCCTGATCTTTTCTGCCTGAGGTTTTTATGTCATCACTTTCGTGGAATGCCTGCGATCCTTCCTCAACCTTTTTGCCAACCCAAGTTCCAGATAAAAAGACCTACGTTCTTAACCACATTTCTGCTTCCAAGAATTTAATTGACGTGCGTCCGGCCTCACGCCTGGAAGTGCGCCCCCGGCCAGAGATGATTTCGACCGGCATCACGGAAGTGGACGCACTCACTGGCGGTCTTCCCCGCGGCTGCTTGTCTGAAATTTGCGGCCATGGTTCTTCGGGAAAAACCAGTGTGCTGCTTGCAACGTTAGCTGCTGCAACTAGGCGGGATGAATCCTGCGTTCTTGTCGACGCCAGCGACAGCTTTGATCCCGAGTCGGGCACAGCCGCAAGAATAGATTTTTGGAAGTTGCTGTGGGTGAGATGCGGCAAGAAGCTTTTAGCCTCTTCGGCGCTGCGCTTCTCAGGGCAAGCTGAGAACAGCCTTCAGCTCTCAGTAAAAAATATCATCGCCCACGACGAACGACCTTCTTCGACCGATTTATCTTCACACAACATACGACGCGCGACGCACGATACCAAATCCCACAGCGAACGCCGACTCGAACAAGTTTTAAAAATTACCGACCTCATCCTGCAAAGCGGTGGGTTCGGCCTTGTAGCGCTTGATCTCGCCGGGATTGCGGAAAAATTTGTCCGCCGAATTCCGCTGGCCTCGTGGTTTCGCTTTCAGCGGGCGGTGGAGCATACGAAGACGGCGCTGCTGGTTGTGAGCGAATCCCCATGTGCACAAACGTGTGCAAACGTGGTTTTGAAGTTTAGTACTCAGCATTCAGCACTCAGCACTCAGCCAGGATCTCCCCATTCAAATTTCACAAAAGGCGATTGCCCCACCCTTGTCGCTGGTTTTACGACAGGGTGGGAATTTTCGCGTGAACCCACTCATTCACTGCTTCTCGAAGGCATGCAGGTCGAGGCGGCACTCGCCCGCACGCGGCTCGAACGTAAGCCGATGCGGTCAGAAAAAGCGAATTTCGCAACGCGCGCCGTGCGCGCAGGATGAACATGACCAAAAAGCATTCAGCAATCAGCATTCACATCGATTCTGTTTTGGCTGAATGCTGATTGCTACTGTTCATTGCATGCCTGCTGCATGTAGTTCTTTTTGCCAACGACCAACGACGAATGACTAAACGACGGTTTTCATGCCTTTTGCCTGCATCTTCGTTCCGGATTTTCCCATCGCAGCAATCCTGCGTGCCGAGCCGGAATTGCGTTCCCGTCCTGTAGCCGTGCTCGAAGGTAAGCCTCCTCTCGAAAAAGTTTTGGCGCTAAACGAAGAGGCTCGGCAGGCAGGTATTTGCGAAGACATGACGAAATTACAGGCTGAACTGTGTGATGGCGTGACATTGCGCGATCGCTCAGAGTTACAGGAAGTAGCGGCCCATCAGGCATTGCTCGATTGCGCCCAGTCTTTTTCCCCGCGTGTGGAAGATTTTGCTAGAGACACGCTTTTGCTCGATCTCTCAGGTCTCGAGAAACTTTTTGGCCGATTGCCGACAATTACGCGCGAAATTTTCCGACGCGCTTTAGATATAGGGTTGAAAATAAATGTCGCTGTTGCTTCCACGCTGGAGTCGGCATTGCTCGCGGCAAATGGCTTCAGCGGAGTAACTGTTATCCCGGAGGGGAAAGAAGCTGAAATTTTAGGCAGCCTGCCGGTCGAAGTGCTCTTTTCCGATCAGCTGAACTCTGAACAAAAAGAAGAATCCCTCAAAACATTCCATCGCTGGGGAATTCACAAATTCCGCGACCTTGCCGCCCTTCCCGAAATTGCTTTGACCGAACGCCTGGGCCAGATAGGGCTTGATCTTCAAAGAAAAGCTCGCGGGATGGGCACGCGGAATTTGGTCCCATCTGATCCCCCACTGGTTTTTGAAGAAGCGATCGAACTGGAATATCCGATCGTACTGCTTGAGCCGTTGGCATTCCTGCTGAAC
>DATEHT010000010.1:0-306595 GCA_035279425.1 Terriglobales bacterium
GAGAGCACACGAGCTTTGGTCGAACGCAAAACCATTCTGCGAGAGCGAAATGGCGCTTTTTCAAAACGGAGAAGCGTCCACCGGAATCGTGTCGGCGCAAATCCCTTGACACCGGCACCCGTCGTTAGAGACGGAATGACACCCTTCGATTTTGGCCGACAATAAGAACCTCTTCGCCTACAAACCCACCGCTCTAACCCTGAATCCAATCCCGGTGCCACAAACCGAGCAAGCCACCCCTGAAACCCGTCGTCTCACCGCGAACGAAATCTTCGAAGCTGCGGTCGAGAACGCCCGCTCAGAAATTAAACGTCCCATACTTGGTCTAATATTTTCAGGCCTCGCCGGAGGGATTACCCTCGGCCTGACCGGAATCGGAGTCGCATCTGTACAGGCAGTGCTGGGGAGTAGCGGCTGGCAGGAATTTGTCAGCTATTTGATTTATCCGGTCGGCTTCATTGCCGTCATCATCGGTCGCCAGCAGCTTTTCACCGAGAATACTCTTTATCCGGTTGTGCTTGTACTCGATGAGCGCAAGCACGTGCTGGCGACACTTCGCCTATGGGGAGTTGTCTTTGCCTCAAATATCATGGGCGCGGTACTCTTTGCCGCTCTGTGCGTCTACACCACTGCACTCAAGCCGGAGATCCAAAGCAAGCTGGTCGAACTCGGGATGCAGGCTGTGCAAGGCTCCTTCGGCCGCCTTTTCTGGAGCGGCGTAGTCGGCGGCTGGCTCATTGCTCTCGTCGCATGGATGGTCACCGCCAGCCACTGGACAATCGGTCAGGTCGCGATGATCTGGCTGCTCACCTTCATTGTCGGTATTGGCCATTTTGCGCACTGCATCGTGACCAGTTGTGAGATTCTTTCGGCCACGCTAGCCGGGGCATCGACGCCTACTTCGTATTTGCATTGGCTGCTCGCGGCTACTCTCGGTAATATCGTTGGCGGGGTAGGAATCGTGAGCGTGTTGAACTACGGCCAGGTTCGCCCGGCATAGTCACGCAGCCAGCAAGTGCATCCAGCGCTCAAATTTATTGATCATCGTCCGTGGCCGCTACCCTCCGGGTCATGGATTATGGAACAGACCTGGAACGATCTGCTCTTTGCGCATTGGCCTGTCCCGCCCGAAACCTTGCGCCCGTTAATTCCAGCCGCTCTCCCGCTCGACACTTTCAACGGCCAGAGTTGGGTTGCAGTTACTCCGTTCCACATGACAGGAGTGCGCCCGCGCTTCGTGCTGCCTCTGCCCGGCGTTTCAGCTTTCCCCGAGCTGAACGTCCGCACCTACGTGACTTGCGGCGGGAAGCCGGGTGTTTTCTTCTTCAGTCTGGATGCAGGCAGCGGGCTCGCCGCCTGGGCAGCCAGGGCAACCTATCGTCTGCCGTACTTTCACGCGCACATGCGAGTCGCCGAGCGAGATGGCTGGTTTCACTATGATGCAGAGCGAGATAAATCAGCCGAAAACGAAGATGCGCAGTTCCGGGGGAAGTATCGTCCCATTGCTCCTGTTCAACTCCGCAAACCGGGCAATCTCGAGCACTGGCTGTCCGAGCGTTACTGCCTCTATTCCGTCATTGGCAACTCCGTTTATCGTGCCGAAATTCATCACCAACAGTGGTCGCTGCAGGATGCAGAGGCCGAAATTTCCGTTAACACGATGGCCGAAGCTGCGGGCGTCCAGCTGCCTCGTATCCAGCCTTTAACACATTATTCCAAGCGGCTGCAGGTGCTGGTCTGGCCCCTGAAAAGGGCTTGACAAGCGAAACTGCTTCCTTGTTGCCTCACGACATTCAGCTCACGAGTTTTGTTGCGCGCAGCTTGGTCTTTTCATATGCTGCGATCAGCGTATGGCACTTCCAGCAGGAGCGGACAACCAGCAGCTGCAATTGTTGTTGCTGGAGTTGTTCGCGATTTTCGTTTCAGCAAAAGCCGTAGGCGAGTTGTTCGAGCGGATTGCGCTTCCGTCTGTTCTAGGTGAGATGCTGGCCGGCGCACTGCTTGGCCCTTATGCGCTTGGCTGGATCCCCGCAAGTGACATTATCCACTCCGTGGCTGAACTCGGCGCCATCTTCGTGCTGTTCAGCGCCGGCCTCGAAACCAGCCCAGGGGAACTGATTCGCATCGGCGCGAAGTCGTTCCGGGTCGCGGTTGCCGGCATTGTCGTTCCCTTCATTCTGGGATTCATTTACATGAAGCTGCGTGGCAGCGTCACCAGCGAATCGGTTTTCGTAGGCGCCGCCATGGTTGCTACCAGTGTCGGAATCACCGCGAGAGTCTTTGCCGACCTGCACCTGCTCTCGACCGACACCGCGAAGATCATCCTGGGTGCCGCTGTGTTCGACGACATTCTTGGCATGGTCCTTCTGGCCGTTGTCGGAGGCCTCGCCTCCGGTGGCATCAACTGGCTGCACATGGGGGTGCTGATCGGTGAAGCCACAGGCTTTGCTCTGTTCATGATGTTCATTGCGCCCACTATCGTGCGCCGCATCGAGCCGGGCGTCGAACACCTGACAATGCAAAACGCGTCGCTGATCGTGGCATTGGCGATCTGCCTCCTGCTTTCCTGGCTGGCCATAACCATTGGCATGGCGGCGATTATCGGCGCATTTTTCGCCGGCCTCGTCTTCGCAGACTACGCGCCGCAGTGGAACCTCTTTCCGCGCGTAGCAGGAATTACGGAATTTCTCGCTCCCTTTTTTTTCTTCACCATCGGATCGCGAATTAATGCGTCTCTTCTCACGAGAGAAATCCTGATTTCCGCACTGATTATTTCTGTACTCGCCATCATTTCGAAGCTGATCGGCTGCGGTCTGCCGATGCTTGGGCAAGGATGGCGGCAGGTGCTGCAAGTCGGCACCGGCATGATGCCGCGCGGCGAGGTCGCGCTCATCGTGGCGCTCGTCGGGCTGCAGTCAGGAATTGTCACGCAGTCTACCTATGCAATCGTAGTCATCATGACCGCAATCACCACCGTCCTTGCTCCACCACTTCTACGCGTTTTGTTTCGCCGCGAAATCGAGGAACGGCACGCGGAGAGCATGCCTGAGCCTGTGCAGTTATAATTTCCGCTTTCCAGGTACGAACAATGAATCTGACTGGACGTGTCGCGCTCGTCACCGGCGCTTCGCAAGGAATCGGCCGTGCTTGCGCCGTGAAGCTGTCAAAATGCGGCGCGAGGGTTGCGCTGGTTGCGCGTAATCAACAGAAGCTGGAAGAAGTAGTTCAGGAAATAAGTTCTGCTGGTGGGGACACAGGCGTCCTCGCCCGTGCCTATCCCACTGATATCGAGAACGAGGAGCAAATTAAAGCGACCTTCAAGTCCGTGATCTCGGATTTTGGCAAGATCGATATTCTCGTGAATAACGCCGGTATCACCCGCGATCAACTCGTAATGCGCATGAAGCGCGCCGACTGGGACGCGGTCCTGAACACGAACTTGACTTCCGCGTACCTTTGCACTCAGCAGGCGATCAGTTCCATGCTCAAGCAACGCTGGGGCCGAATCATCAACATCACCTCGGTTTTTGGACAGATGGGCCAGGCGGGCCAGGCGAATTATGCGGCTTCAAAAGCAGGTTTGATTGGACTGACCATGGCGATAGCGCGCGAAGTGGGGTCGCGAAATATTACCTGCAACGCGGTTGCACCCGGATTCATTCAAACGGCGATGACCGAGGCCTTGTCGGACGAAATGAAGCAAACCGCACTGAAGATGATTCCTCTCGGACGAGTCGGCGATCCCGAGGAGGTGGGCAATTGCGTGGCGTTTCTTGCGTCCGACGAAGCCGCATACATCACTGGCCACGTATTGAACGTAAATGGCGGTATGCTGATGGGGTAAGTACGCAGTGGCATTTGTCTGAACGTCCTCGGTGGCGCTCCTCTGTGTTCTGAGTGCCCTCTGTGGTAAAGCTTTTGCCTTCGATGTTGACGTTGTATTTTGCGCAACGGAATATGGAGCGTATCTCACAGCAAGATGTTAGAGCGGCGCTGCTCTCTTCGGCGAACTCGGCGAGCTCTCTGGTTAAGAGCTTCGAATTTCAGCAAGCAGAGTCTCCAACCCAAGTAGCCCGAATCCGCGAGCTCTTCCTCCAGTATGCGCAGTCGCTTGGCTTCAGTCTGTGCTTCCAGAATTTTGATCAAGAACTTGCCGGTCTTCCCGGGGACTATGCTCCGCCTGATGGCAGACTTTTTCTTGCCGTTTACGATTCGCAAGCCGCCGGATGCGTGGCGCTGCACAAAATCAGCAACGAAATTTGCGAGATGAAGCGACTCTATCTGCGCCCGGAATTTCGCGGCAAAGGTCTGGGCCGCCAGCTTGCAGAAAAGATCATCTCCGAGGCGAGGCAAATCGGGTACAAAAAGTTGAGACTCGATACCGTCGAGCCCAAAATGAAAACCGCTGTTGCGCTGTACCGCGAACTGGGATTTCACGAAATTACGCCCTATCGAACGAACCCGATCGAAGGCGCGCTCTACCTGGAACTCGAATTGTGACGGAGGAAAAATGAAATCATTTCTTGCTTTCTGCCTGGTCGTGTTACTCGGAACAACGGCACTAGCGGCAACGTCTAAAGACGTCAGTTATAAGAGTGGCGATGAGACCGTAAAAGGAATTCTGTACACACCGGAAGGCAAAGGTCCGTTCCCGGGAATCATCGTCATTCACGAGTGGTGGGGGCTAAACGATTGGGTAAAGGATCAAGCTTCCAAGTTGGCCGACCAGGGCTACGTCGCGCTGGCCATTGATCTTTATCGCGGAAAGGTCGGTACGACGCCGGAAGAGGCCCATGAGATCATGCGTGGCGTCCCGGAGGATCGCGCAAACCGCGACCTGGAAGCGGCTTTTCAGTATTTGTCTTCACAGCCAAACGTAAAAAAAGACCGTATTGGCGCCATCGGCTGGTGCATGGGCGGCGGATATTCTCTGGATGTTGCACTGCAACAGCCGAGTCTGGCTGCTGATGTTATCAACTACGGCCACCTGGTCACTGATGCTAATGAGATCGCGAAGATCAACGCGCCGATTCTTGGCTTTTTTGGAGCACAAGACCGTGGAATCACTCCCGATGACGTGAAAGCGTTCGAGGCTGCAATGCAAAAGCAAGGAAAAAAGATCGATGTCACCATTTACCCTGACGCGGGCCACGCCTTCGAGAACCCCAACAACAAAGACGGCTATCGTCCGAAAGACGCGCAGGATGCCTGGAATAAAACAGTGGCTTTTCTCGAAAATACGTTAAAAAAGTAGCCGCACAAAATTTCGTCCTGTGAAAATCCTTTGTAGAACCTGTTGAGAGAGGAACGTAGAAGGAAGAGAAATAAGCAGAAGCGAGTTGCTGTCGTTATCATAACTTTTCTCTTGCCATCTAGTACTACTCTGGTTACCATTCACGCTGACCCTTTCAATGAATATTGGGGACACAATCCGGAATTTCCGGCTGCAGAAGGGGATGTCCCAGGGCGACATTGAAAAGCGGACCGGCCTGCTCCGCTGCTATCTTTCCAGGGTCGAAAACGGCCACACCGTACCTTCTCTCGACACGCTTTCGAAAATCGCCGGCGCCATGGAGCTCCCGCTTTCGCATTTCTTCTCTGAAGGCGGGAATAACAACGGATCGAAGGCGCTGCCGCAGCTCTCCGATGACGAACTCCGCTTTCTGACCCAGATTCGGCGCTATTCGGGCAATCTGAACGATAGCGACCGCAAACTCGTGATCGCCATGGTCAGAAAGATGGCGACGAAGTAGAGCTCTCAGCACCAGCTATCAGTTCTTGGTATCCTTTGCGTCCCACTCAGCTTAGTGGTGGTATGACTGCAAGAACTTCGTCCGGCATCGTTCTATAATCGTCGGCGGAGTTGGCATTGCCGTAGAAGAGCGGCCCTTAATGGCCGCGCAGCGTCCCAAAATTGAGCACGGGCTTCAGCCCCGGCAAGGCGTAGGTTTGATCGGGTGTAAGGAACGTCGGAGGTCTTCATGAAAGCGCGGAGTTTATCGCCGCTTATGTTCGCTCTGCTCCTTTCCAGTCTCTGCTTTGCACAAACGACACAGCACGATGATCATTTACTGGCCCGAATCTCGTACCAGAGCAGCTTTTTATTGGAGTCGGGCAGGCCTTCACATATTTGCATCGCAGTATACGAGAGCGGACTCTATCGCCTTTCAGCAATTGAGATGGTTAAAAATCGCGACTCGCTGAACCCGCCAATACTGCAGGGAACATTATCCAAAGAGGATCTCGATCATTTCAGAGGTCTGTTACACAATCTTCGTTCAAATCAACGTCCGGAAAACGGCATCATCCTTCAAGGTAGAGAGTCGTTTATCGCAGATGTTGCGAGTAGCGGAAAATCTGTTCGCTATACTTGGATTAACGCCGACCACCGCGATCCTTTTCCCGGTGCGATTAGGAAAGTGATTTATTGGCTACTGGATTTCAAGCCCAGGGACTCTACCGCATTCACGCTCCATGAATTGAGTGATGTCCAGCGGCCCTGTCCTGCACTGAACGAAAGCCCCGTTCAGCCGATCGTCGCGGGATTAGCGCCCGAGCCCGATGCGCTTTCCTGCGGCTCACGGTAAGAAATTCGCGCAAGTTCAAGCTGATTGCTGACAGCTTACTTTCGTACATTCCCTTTCGTGTCCGGCGGGTATCTCGTGCGGGTTGCCAATCTCTCCTAAACTGACCTAACCTCGCCGCTGCATGCGGCCAGGTTGCCGGGTCCCAGCAAAGCTATGACCATCGACGAAGAACTGACGCTGCTCGAGTCGCACCTGCGGCGGCTGAAGATCGAATACGAGATTTACTTCAGCAATCCGCAAAAAAAGCCGCCTTCCGACCTCGAGTGGAAGGTCGTTTCTCTATTGCGCAAGTTCTCCGACGGCGGCGGCATGAAGCTTTCGCACCGTTTTCGCTACAACGAAATGGCCCAGCGCTATGCCATCTATAGCGATCTCTGGCGCAAGAAGGGCCGCATTCGCGAAGAAGGCTACCGCCGTCCGCAAGATGCCCTGCTCTCGGTGCAAGGCGTACGCGAAGAGGAGCACGAACACGGGGCTGGACACAAAGCCTACGGCGTTAATGCGCATGATCAATTCGTGGTCGATTGGTCTGACCCGAAATCTGAGCGCGACAAAGTGGAGAAACTCTTCGTAGCTTTGAGCGAAGCGAAAAAGAAAGCCGGTGAGAACGTCTCCGGCTCACTCGACAGCTTCAACTCGTTCGTGCAAAAGAAGACAAAAGAAATCCGCAAGCAATACGGCTGCGAACGCGTGGAGTACTCGGTTGACATCGCCGATGGCAAAGTCAAACTCACCGCAAGAGCAAAGGCCTAATCATCCGCTCATTCCTTCCATTCAGTTTTAACTATGCCGAAATATTTTGAGGGTGCCCCGTCCTTGTGTCTCCGCTTTTGGAGACACAGGGCGGGGATTCTGAGTTGGCTTTTCCGTTCTGTCTGGATATTCCGGGTGCCTCGGTGTCTCCGTGGTGAACTGCCCGTCCAAGCATCTACCCTCTTCCTGCGATAAAATTTCTCTTCCACTTCCCAGCGAGGCCCCATGTCGCACAAAATCCAGCGCGCAATTCTTAGCGTCACTGACAAAACCGGTATTGCCGATTTCGCCCACAAGTTAGCCGGACTGGGCGTTGAATTGATTTCGACCGGAGGAACCGCCAAGCTCCTGCGCGACTCCGGCATCAGGGTTAAGGATATTTCCGATCTCACCGGCTTCCCCGAAATGCTCGATGGCCGCGTGAAGACTCTCCATCCCAAGGTCCACGGCGGAATACTTCATCGCCGGGAAGATCCGACGCACCGTGCGGCGGTGGCCGAGCACGGAATCGAGCCGATCGATATGGTCGTGGTGAATCTTTATGCCTTCGAGAAGACGGCGGCGAAGCAGGGGGTTCGTTTCGAAGAACTGATCGAGAATATCGACATTGGCGGCCCGTCGATGATCCGTTCGGCCGCAAAAAATTTTCATGATGTCGCAATCGTTACTTCTCCCGCCGATTACGATTCGATTGCAGACGAAATGTCCCGCACCAGTGGCGAACTTTCCTCCGAGACCAAGTGGCGTTTGGCCCAAAAGGCTTTTGCAACAACTGCTGCATACGACTCGGCTATCGCCTCAACTCTCGAACGTGTTCACGCAAACGGAAACTTCCAACTGAAATCAGGCGACGGCTTTCCTGCGACCCTCCGCCTCTCGTTCAAGAAAGTTACTGACCTGCGTTACGGTGAAAACCCGCACCAGAAGGCCGCAATGTACTCTGACGGTTCCACCAGCGGAGTCGCCAATGGCCGGCAGGTACAGGGCAAAGAGCTCTCCTACAACAATATCGTCGACTTGCAGGCCGCCTGGGACCTTGCGCAGGAATTCGAGGAGCCGTTTTGTGGAATCATCAAACACACCAATCCCTGCGGTGCGGCAACTGGCAAGACTTTGGCCGAAGCTTATAAGCGCGCGCTTGAATGCGATCCCGTCTCCGCGTTCGGCGGAGTCATCGGCGTCAATCGCCCGGTCGATTCTGGCGCCGCGGAAGAGATGGCAAAGCTCTTCCTGGAAGTGATCGCCGCACCTTCGTTTGAAAAAGCTGCGCTCGAGAAATTTTCTGCGAAGAAGAATCTGCGCCTGGTCGAAATTGCGAACAGCCCGCAAAAGTGGGTTCTCAAGAATGTTTCTGGCGGCATGCTCGTGCAGGACGCCGATCTTCACCAGCTCCGCGACTCAGATTTGAAAATCGTTACCAAGCGTCCACCCGCGCCCGAAGAAATGCGCGCACTACTCTTCGCCTGGAGAGTCTGCAAGCACGTTAAGTCGAATGCCATTCTTTACTCCCGCGACGGCCAGACCGTGGGTGTGGGAGCCGGACAAATGAGCCGCGTCGACTCCTGCCGCCTGGGCGCGCAAAAAGCGGTGCTGCCGCTCAAGGGCACAGTGGCCGCTTCCGATGCATTCTTTCCATTTCCCGACGGAGTCGAAGAGATTGCCAAAGCCGGCGCTACCGCGATCATTCAGCCTGGCGGTTCCGTGCGCGACCAGGAAGTGATTGAGGCTGCGGACCGGCTGGGTCTCGCGATGATCTTCACCGGCGTGCGTCACTTCCGCCACTAGTTTTCGTTCCAGCAAGAGGTGAGACTCCGCCACGCTGCTGAGTGCCCAACGCTCCTGCATAGAGCCGCACTTCTGCACTGGTCAGCTTCTCTCGCCTGTAATTTTTCCCTTCTGCTCGCAATTCCGCTGTACGGTAAGGCCCCTGTCCGCATAGAGAATCCACCGGATTCCTTTGCTTCTAACTCACGTCTAGATTCATGAAGAAGGAAATTATTGGAGGCGCTAGACTGCCATGAAATCCAAGACCATGCTTTTTGCTTTATTGCTGCTTTCGGCTCTCTGGGTAGCAGCCCAGACCACACCCAGCAGCAGCTCGCCCGCGAGTTCCAGCCAGCAGACCGGAACCACCGCAGGCTCACAGAGTTCAACACCTAGTACCGCCCCGCAAACCCCTGACACGACACCACAAACGCCCGGCAACTCACCCCAGACGCCGGGGGCGCAAAGCCAGGGGACGCCGAGCTCCGGAACACCCAGCACTGGAACCCCAAGCTCCTCAACGCCGAGCTCCGGAACAACGGAACAGAATGCGACGCCCTCGCAAGCCACTCCCAGTGGGAACACTGCTGCCACTACCGGCACTGCAGCTGCTGGCAATGCAATTACCGGCTGCTTGTCAGGATCGCCTATTGCCGGCAACTACATGCTGACCGATAAATCAGGCGCCACGTATAAGCTGACCGGAGACTTGAACGCGGTACGCACGATGATCGGCAATGAGGTGCAGATTACAGGGCAAGCGGGATCCGGCTCCAGCTCAGGCATGAGTTCATCGAGCGCTTCCACCCCGGACCAAAGCGCAACCTCATCTGCTTCCGGTCAGAACTCAAGCGCGACCGCCGCCGGCGGCACTGCCACTGCGACGTCGGGATCGGCAAAGGAATTCAACGTGACCAGCGCGACCAAGGTTGCTGACCAGTGTACAAGTGGCAGCTCTACGCCTTCGTCTCATTCGAGCACGGGACCGACAGCTGCCCGTGCCAAAGCGCAGCCAGTGATGATGGCGGCGTTGCAGACTGCGGGCTCCGCAGGCAGCTCAGGAACTGCAGGCGCCGCTGCGGGTTCAAACGCGGGACAGACTTCGGGATCGATGTCTGGCCAGGGCACAACCGGACAGACGGGTACAGCTCAGACGGGTACAGCTCAGCCGGGTACAGCTCAGCCGGGAACTGTGACGCCCACGCCGGGAACAGCAGCTCCTACTCCAGCTCCGACCAACCAGAACCCGAACGCGACCACGCCGGGAACGAACCCGAATACGACTTCAACACCTACGCCGCAGGCCGGCCCTAATGGCAGCACCACGCCGGAAACAACTCCGAGCAATCCGGGAACCACAACCACACCGGGTACTACAACGCCGGGAACGACTGCTCCGGCTGGAAACCCAACTTCGCCCACTCCGGGAACGACTACTCCAAACACAACGCCGTCGACGGTACCGCAAAATACAAATCCTGGGACAACCCCGCCGCCTCAGGCGTGATTCGCACTTACGCGATAAAGGCCCGCGAAAGCGGGCCTTTGCTTTTTGGTTCGTCGGCCTGAGCTGTTACTCCCAGGGCATGTGCGATAATTTTCAAAAAGGAAGAAACGCATGGCACAGCGCATGGTTCATTGCATCAAGCTGCAGAAAGATCTCCCGGGATTAGACGAACCTCCTTTTGACACCGAGCTGGGAAATAAAATCTACGAGAATGTATCGCAGCAGGCCTGGAACCAGTGGGCGGAGTTCTGCAAAATGTTGATGAACGAATACCGCCTGAATCCCGCGCGTCGAGAAGATCAGGAAGTGATCATTCGTCAAATGGAGCAGTATTTCTTTGGCGAAGGCGCTGCTCCGCCACCTGATTACGTCGCACCCGAGAAGGCCAGCTGATCTCCCGAATTCTTACTCCTCACACATAATTTTCAGGACTCTATTTACCCCAGCCGGTATCTAACTTGGCTCTTCTGTCCAAGAAACAAGCGTGGAAGACTTAGTCCGTCTGCACCGGCCTTTTCCCTGCGGAGGAAAGTGTTGAGGAAAGCCTTACTGGCATGCGTCGGATTAGTTTCCTTCGCGGTGCCCTCCATTTGCCAGAATTGTCCGCCGCTTGAGGTCTACGGGCAATATTCGTTCATGAATATCGATACAAAGCAGCTCACGCCCCGGCAGAGCGCGAATGGCTGGCAAGGCGGCGCTGCGGTTATCTTTACGAGATCGTTTGCGGCTGAATTTGAGGTCAGCGGCTACTACAACAATTCCCGCGTTTCTTCGCAGACCATCAACGTCAACGACTATTACTTCCTGGGCGGCCCTCGCGTAGGTTATAAGTTTCTATTCGTGCATGCGCTGTTTGGTGGCGACCACCTGTCCGATGCCATTTTCAGCAGCAACGTATCTCAACAGGGATTCGCGATGGCCTTGGGCGGAGGCGCGAAGTTGACATTGAAAGGACCGTGGGCAATTAAAGGATCGTTTGATTACCTGCTCAGCCGGCACGCTGTTTTCAACACTTCCTCCTTTGGGCAGAATAATCTTCGGGCCAGCATTGGAATCGCCTACACCTTTGGCTATCGATCAACAGATATGCGATAGCTAACGCGAGTACGTCATCCGAATCAACGTCCTCTCGGCGAATGGAACGTACAATAATGCGGCCGTAGCCGCGAACGCCGCGCCAAACCCGATCTGGTCCAGAAGCAAAAACGGAGCAATCGCCCAGAGTTCATCGAGCGCAAACAACGGCAAGAATATTTTCCGGAATTTCTCACCCAACTTCGCATAGTCGAACGCAGTGGCCGTAAGCAGATATAGCCGAACCGGAATCCCGACTCCCGCGGTTGCGAGCACGACCACCACGATCAATGTCGATCCAGCACCAAACCACGACACCCGATCCAGACCCTGCCAATGGCATAGCGCTTCGATGTAAAAGGCCAGATACATTACTTGAATTAAACCGAAGAGCAAACGCGTGGTCCCACGGCGCGCCGATGGAAGTTCAGGCAAATTGGCGACGGATGCTGAGGCTGAGATCGAAGCAGCAGGGTCGTTGTCCTCCCAGCGAACTTCGCCTATAAAACGGTAGCCACGCCGGGCGAGTGTTTCTACAAAGCGCGGGCTGTTCGCCGAATCCCCAAGCACCTCGCGGATTTTGTTTACTGCGGTATTCAAGCTGTGGTCGAAGTCAACGAAGGTGTCCGCCGGCCAAAGCTTCTCGCGTAGCTCTTCCCGTGAGACGATCTCGCCTGCGCGTTCCAGCAATGTGGCCAGAACTGCGAAGGGTTGATCCTGCAGTTTTAAGCGCCGGCCCTGTTTAGAGAGCTCGCGCGTCTCGAGGTTCGCTTCGAATACTCCGAAGCGCGCGAGGCCAGATTTTTTATCGAGTCGCGAACTTTGCACGTGAAGATTTTAGCGGCAGAGCACAAACAATACCTACAGAGCGGACAGAGAATCTCAGATGGGGGATTGCGTGGTTGCGAGAAATGGCGGTTCCTGAGCCTTCTCGCCCCGATAAACGCGGCCAATTGCGCGCACCATACGTCGCATTGGCCAAGCCCCATTACCATCCATAAAGAAAATTTCTCCCACCCGATTTGAACGGTAGTACCACCGACTCAGAAGCGCGAGCTGCTCGTTTGCGTCCCTGACTGAATTGTTGGCCAAAGCGGGAAATCCTGCGAGCGCCGCGTGCAAGCGCGATTCCATCGACTGCGGCTCCCCGGTTTCTTCAATGGTGAATTGCATGGGGCCGTGCAGAGTCGCACGCAAAAAGCGAAACAGCGCAACTGAGTTCATTTCTGCGGAAGGCTGAATGATGATCGCCTGTAGCTGGTCGATTCTGCGAACGATTTCCGGCAACGGTCCAATCACGGTTTTCAGCTTTTCGACTTTCGTGTGCCACGTCGCGGCGTCTTCGAATTTCAATTCTGCTGACGCGCGATCTCGTTCCTCAGCAAGTTCGCGGGTCAGCGACTCTCCGCGGCTGTCAAAAAATTTCTGTACTCGCAATACCTCTGCCTGATATTCGTCATCACTGCATCCATTGAAGCATGGCGCAAGGCACATCTTCATTTCGGAATAAACACAGCCGGGGAATGACGGATCAGGATGGAGGTCTTCGACGCAGCGCCGCATTTTGAAGAAGTCCAGTACTTCGCCGGCGAACTTTTCCGCGGCCGTGCGGGAAGGAAAGGGACCGTAGTAAAGATTGCGTGAAGAGACGTTGGCGAGCGCCGCGTTCTCATCCCGGATGGGCAGTTTTCCCAGGCGTGTAGTCACCGACGCTCGCGGAAAGGCATTCTCCAGATGCAGCTTCACCAGCGGCGTGGGGCGAAGGCGCAGACGCGTCGCATAATTTTTCGGGAAAGTTTCTTGTAAGAGCTGGTAAAGAAGAAGTTGCGATTCGAAGTCCGAGCCTGTTTGTGTGAACTGTATTTGCCGAACGCGATCACGAAGGTTCAACTTCTTGCTGTGCTCGGGAGCCGGCCCAAGCAGCCGTTGAAGACGCCGGCGTAAGTTCGCCGTCTTGCTGACGTACGGTTCGCCTTCTCCACGTAAGAGGAACACCGCTGCGGAGGCTGGAATCTGCTCGAAGAAGCTGTCGCCCTGTTCCGGAGAGAATGTAAGGATGTGCGCCAGCACAAGCCTATTCTAGGAGACCTGCTCCGCCTTGCCGCCAATAAAAAAGTGGGTCGCCTTCGCGACCCACTGACTCGATACCAAAAAACTACTAGCGCACTTCTCTAAGTACGGCCTTGATGAAGTCCTCTCCGTTAGGCGTGCCTAACCCAGTGACATTATCCCAGCCGAAGTTGACGGTCAGCGATGAATCAGTTCCAAACGTGATCACATCCCAACGGGTCGAATTCGGACTGTTGAACAAGGTGCTCAGGAAGAACTTCGTGTTCTCCAGAGGCTGGGCCAGAGCCTTTGCACTTTCAAACTGTGGCGGATTTGGCGGATTGAGAATGATCCCCGTCACATTGAACGGAGAAAACACTGGCGGAGTCACATCCTTAATCGCGGACGAGGGCAACTCGTAGAGAATAGGAGCTGCTTCTCCAATCGGGCCTCCACCCGCTGCCTGATTCGCGATCGACCAGAGTGCTGAGAACATTGGGGTTGAGAGGCTGGTTCCGCCGAACACTGCCACTTCTTGCGGATGGCCGGGAACGCTGTCAGGCGTGACGATAATCTCATTCCCGGTTTCCGGATCGGCGTTCATCGAGATATCTGGTTGCAGCCGCCACCTGCCGGGCAAGCTTCGCTGATATCGGGGTTTCCTGTAAACCACGCTTGTGCCGCCACCAGCGCCTCCCTCGAAGCCAAGGAGCAATGGGGGAATCGTCGGCGGGTTCGGACTTGCTTCAGCAATGCGTTGAGCGTTCGTACCCCATCCGGTCTGCAATTCAATGTTGTGTTTGGAATCGAGGAATGTGCTAGTCCCGCCGATACCGGTGGCAAATGGTGAATCAGCATTCGCGCCGGGCGAAACAGCGTCTACGCCGTTTAACCGGTCGAGGGCAAGATTGTCGCCAGAGTCGCCGGTTGAGATGTTGTGCGAAATACCCAGGGCCGCAGCAATCTCGGATAGGCCGTTTTCTATAGTCAGCTCGGAAGGCAGGAAATCAACCAACAGGATTTCCGGAATTCCAAAGCTGTTGGAAATTACATTTCCGAGTTGGTTCGAGATGGCAAAAAAGTTCGCAGCATCCAGGTCTGAGAATGAAGCCGTCGGTGCGAGCACTAGAGCGATATTTGCGCCGGGAGCGACCGAGTGCGCCCATTCAACATCGAGCGTAGTTTCAAACTGCCAGTTACCGGCGATGCAATCTTTCGCGCAGTTTACCGGACCACCAGGAGTGTAGATGGTGAAATTCGACGACGTTAGCTGCGGCAGACCGTTGAACGCCGAGAACAGGTTCGCGTCATCCAGCAGCGTGTTCGAGCCATATGCATCGACAATCACGATGGTCTGTCCAGTTCCATCCAGGCCGTGGGAATACAGACGGTTCAAGCCGTACGCTTGTTGTATCTCTGCCGAGTCATAACCACAGGGAGAAAGGTTGGGTACGTCGCTATTGATGTCCGCCCCATAACGGTTGCCGAAGTAGGTCGCGGAAGGCAGACCGCCGTTGGTCTTGAACGTCACCAGCTGCGGCGGATAGAGACACTGGGCGCTGAAGAAAAGGCCGTCTGATCCTACTGCCGAAGGCGAAACTGCTATCCGGCGGCCCGCGGTCTCCAGATCCATTTTGGGCTTGGCGTAGGACTGATACTCCAGGTCGCTTAAACCTCCCACCGAGTTGACCAGCGAAGCCGCTGCTCCCGTAATGCTGGGTTCGGAAACGTTTGTGCGGTGCATCCTGCCATTCACCATCACACGATTGATCTGCGTGTTGAATGCTTTCTGCACGTCGCCCACACGCCCGCTGGCAACAACAAAGTGGTTGTGAAGGTCCGTCCTGGAGACGGTCAGGTTGTGCGAAGCGAGGAAGCTGCGCACCGTTGAGGTTTCTTTCGCGGTCGGAGCGAAATTGGCTTTGTACTGCGCCGCCGTCATAAAGTGGTGATAGTTCGGGGAGTTCTTATCGTACATCTGCTGTACCAGCGCATCTAGACTGGCCTTGTTGTGCTGGTTCAACCAAACCGTGACCGTAATCCGCTTGCTTTGATCTTCAGGACCCATGTTCTTGGCGTGACTGGGCATGGCGGCGAGTGCCGAACTGGCCATCAACCCAAGAATTCCGAGTCCTAGTGAAGCTGCGGTAGCTACCTTCCACAGACGCCTGCTGAGAGACATATTCAGTAACTCCTTTTGAAGTCCGAAATCTGAGTAGAAATTCCTTATTTTTCGAATTGTGAAGTGGTGCTGGGTTCTCCGGCGCAGGAACCGCCGGAAGCTAATCGCTGGGATGACTAACATTGGGTGTGACACGAAATGCCGTTTTTAGGGGCGTAAGGGCCGGGCGCGAGTCTCTCACTCCGGAACATAGGCTGTCAAGCCTAAATCGCTTGTCTGGCGCGGCTTTCATCGAATTGACAAAATTCAGCGCAGTAAAGTACGTGTTCTCCTGTAGGTTGTCTTCACCTAGCGCGGCGAGCGCGTCTGAGCGAAAAACGTCTTGATCGGCGAAAATCCACAGTGACCGTCAGTAACGTTCCGCTCCGGCCGCGAAGAGATATAATTCCAGTAGTGTCCTGGCAGAACTCCAATTCGCACCTGCCCTCCTGCTGGCTACGCATGCTTGTGTGCCCGCGGAGATATTTGGCAGTGCTGCCCTCCCAAGCGCGGCCCAGCCTTTTCGGCAGCGACTAACTTTCATCCTCCTTAGCTTTTGTGTGTGGTCGTACTCCGCCATCTCGGCCAGGACGACCAGGAACCCCAATCACACGCCACCGATTTCAGGAGGATTTCATGTCAGCGAAGACGACGTCCGTAATCGACCGGACCAGCTTTGACAGACCACAAATTAAGACTGCCCTGCCGGGGCCCAATGCGAAACGCATCCTCGAGGGGGACAAGCGCTACATCTCGCCCTCGTACACCCGCTCCTATCCGCTGGTTGCGAAAAAAGGGCGTGGCGTGATCGTGACCGATGTGGACGGAAACGATTTTTTCGATTTCTCATCCGGCATTGCCGTCACTTCAACCGGGCATTGTCATCCCCATGTGACCGCCGCCATTCAGAAACAGGCGGGCGAGCTGATTCACATGTCGGGAACAGATTTTTATTACGAAAGCCTGGTCACGCTCGCCGAACGGCTCTCAGCAATTGCGCCCATGCCCGGGCCGCACCGGGTTTATTACGGCAACTCGGGAGCCGAAGCGGTTGAGTGTGCACTGAAGCTTGCCAGGTATCACACCGGCCGCCAAAACATCGTTGCGTTCTATGGCGCTTTCCACGGCCGAACCATGGGGGCGCTGGCGCTCACGGCTTCCAAGCCGCAACAGCGCCGCCGCTTTGCGCCGCTCATGCCAGGGGTGACCCACGTTCCTTTCCCCGACGTGTACCGCAAGGGGGAACAGGACGCGCTCGCCTGCGCGAAGTTCATCGAAGAGAAGCTATTCAAGACCACAGTCCCGCCTGAAGAAGTAGCGGCAATCTTTGTTGAGCCGGTGCAAGGCGAGGGCGGATATGTGCCCGCTCCTCGCGTCTTTATGCAGGAACTCCGCCGGATTTGCGACGAGCAGGGAATCCTGCTGGTCGCGGACGAAGTCCAAAGCGGCGCCGGACGTACCGGAAAGTGGTGGGCGATCGAGCACACCGGCGTGCAGCCCGACATCGTCTGCATTGCGAAAGGCATTGCTTCGGGTATGCCGCTCGGCGTGACCTTAACCAAGGCCGACGTTATGAACTGGGTGCCCGGATCGCATGCGTCGACATTCGGCGGAAACCCGCTGTGTATCGCCGCAGCGCTGGCGACTCTCGACGTGATCGAGCGCGAGGGCCTGCTCCGTAATACGCAAGAGGTCGGTAATCACATGCTGCGTAGTATGGCTGATTGGCCGAAAAAGCACAAGCTGGTCGGCGAAGTTCGCGGGATCGGTTTAATGATCGGTGTTGAACTCGTAAAAAACAAGGAAACTAAAGAGCGAGCTTCCGCAGAGCGCGACCGCGCGGTTGAACTTGCATTTGAGCGCGGCGTTCTGTTCCTCGGCTGCGGAGCGAACACCATTCGAGTTGCTCCTCCACTGATCACCACAAAAGAGCAGGCCGATGTCGCGATGGACGTGCTGGAAGAGTGTCTGGAAATCGCGAGCAAGTGATCAGATCAAGCAAAGGCTCTGGAGATCGGCAGGCTGTTACACCAAGCTTCGCCGATCTCCCTTTCTTACGTCGATTGAACGGCAGGCGAGTGGTTCGAAGTTTTTGCTCTGAGTTTCTGCTCTACCAACCTGATTTCGGTGAGAAGTTCATGACATTTACGGAACAACGGCGCCAGGGCATGCTGCCCACTTCCCAGCTTCTGCGACTCGGCTTCAGCAGTAACGGTCGCATCTGGTCCCATTAAGTAAAAAGAAGTGTTTCCAGGCTTCGGCAGCGGAAACTCTGTTGTGGGCTGGCAATGTGCAAAGAATGGTGGCGCGAATTGTAATAATTCTGCAGCAACTCTTTTCGGGCCCTCGTGCGGGCCGACGCCGATAATACCTCCGCCCGTGCTCGTATACATACTTACAGTTCCATCGGCTACGGCAATCATTGTCGCCGTCCCGTTCGGCATTCCCATATCCATAACGACGCCCCAAAAACCACTGAAATTTGACGGGCGCTGCGTGAGGATCATGTTGCGTAATCCGGCGTAGACTTCAGCGGGAGGTTTGCCTTGAGGCGCAGATTTACCAAAAAAGAAACCCTTAAGGACCATCATCGTCAATCTCTCAGCAGCTGTCTCGCGATCACCATTCGCTGTATTTCACTCGTGCCTTCGCCGATCGTGCACAGCTTTACGTCGCGATAGAACTTTTCCGCTGGATAATCTTTGATGAAGCCGTAGCCGCCGTGAATCTGCACCCCTTCGTTTGCGACTTTCACCGCTACTTCACTGGCGAACAGTTTGGCCATCGATGATTCAAGCGTAGTCTTCAGACCGGCATCTTTCATCGAGGCGGCACGAAATGTTAGCAACCGCGCGGCGTCGATCTCGGTAGCCATATCGGCTAGCTTCCACTGGATCGCCTGAAAATCGCTGATCGCTCGGCCGAACTGCTTGCGTTCCTTCGAGTAATTCAGCGCCGCCTCATGTGCACCCTGCGCCATGCCGAGCGACAAGGCAGCTATCGAAATCCTGCCGCCGTCGAGAACGCGCATGGCATCGACAAAGCCTTGGCCCTCAGTTCCGAGCAAATTCTCAGCGGGTAGCAGACAGTCTTCGAAGATCAATTCCGCGGTATCGCTCGCGCGCAGGCCGAGCTTGTCTTCTTTCTTCCCCGGGCGAAATCCCCTCGTGCCTTTTTCGACAATGAATGCGGATAGTCCGTGCGTGTGAGCGGCGCGATCGGTTACCGCGATCACAACCAGCACGTCCGCGTAGTGGCCGTTCGTACAGAAAGTCTTGGTGCCATTCAGGACCCAATCTTTGCCGCGTTTTACCGCGGTCATTCGCGCGCTGCCGGCATCGGAGCCGGAAGAAGGCTCCGTCAAACCCCAAGCGCCGATGAACTCGCCAGTGGCAAGCTTCGGAATGTATTTCTTCTTCTGTGCGTCGTTTCCGGCGACAAAAATATGGTTCGAACAGAGGGAAGTGTGTGCTGCCACGATGATGCCGACCGAGCCATCGACCCGCGAGAGCTCTTCGACCGCCGTCACATACTCGACGTAGCCCATTCCTGCCCCGCCAAGCTCCGGCGGAAAGACCACTCCCATCAGCCCGAGTTTCCCAAGCTCTCTAATCGTGGAGAGCGGAAACTCGCTGGCTTCGTCCCATTTGCGGACGTTGGGTGCGATCTCGCGCTCCGCGAATTCACGAACGCTTCGCTTAAGCTGCAATTGTTCGTCGTTGAGCTGAAAATCCAAGCACCGCTCCTAAAGAAAGCATAACCACAGAGATCACAGAGGAGCACAGAGCGAAGCTTCTCTGTGTATCTCTGGGCCCTCTGTGGTTAGAGGTCTTCCAAGTTCATTACACCACAGCTGCACAAGGGAACCAACCGCACCTGCCGACCGGTTGGTTACGTCTGGTTTGGCTCGCGTTTGCCGAAAATTCGTTTCGCCATCCAGACGGGCGCGACAAAGACGTGAACGGGGTTTGTGAGAAAAGCCGGCTTGTTGCCTTCGATTAAGTGGCCCAGCCACGCGAGGGCGAAGGCAGCTGGAATCAGCAGTAGAGCAATAATCCAGTGGAACCACACAACGATGATCGATGAGAAGCCGACCGGAATTGCGATCAGGTGCAACGCCCGGTTCACCGGATGATTGTGCGCGCCGTCATAATGCGAGTAGAGACCCATAGGCCCTCGCTTTCGGTGCTGGATTATACGCTCGCTTCAGCCGAAATAAATCGCTCGAAGACTTCGTTCGACAGTAATCGCCCTTTCGCTGTCAGCCTGATTACGTCGCCTTCTTGTTCGAGCAGTCCTGCGGCTATCAATTCTGAGATCGCGCCGGAGTATTCTACTGCTGCGTCGTCTCCAAACGCGTGCGCGAATTCTCCTAAATTGACGCCGCGACTCAGCCGCAATCCCAAAAAGAATGCTTCTTCGAGCGCGGAACGCGCTGATACTCGCGTGCGCCCCCGGGCTTGCGCAGCGAGATATTTCTCCAGCGCATCTGGATTGCAGAATCTGACCGCAGCTGAATCGCTCACCGGCAGCATCGAGTGCGCATCGACACCGAATCCGAGATATGGCTGGCGAGTCCAATATTTTAGGTTGTGCGTGGATTCATATCCAGTGCGCGCGAAATTTGAAATCTCATACTGGATGATCGCGGCGGCGTTCAGGCGCTCGCAGGCGACTTCGTACAGCTCCGCCGTCAGGTCTTCGTCGGGCACAAAGTGCGCATGGTACCGTTGACCTCCGGCGAGTAGCTCGCGACCAAGCCGCGATTCCTCATCTACCTCGAGCATGTAGATGCTAGCGTGAGGGGCTTCGAGAGCGATCAAGTCCTTCAGCGATGTTACCCAGCTTTCGCGGGTCTGGTGCGGCAAGCCAGCAATCAGATCGATGTTGATGTTCGAAATTTCAAACGAACGAAGCCGTGCGACATCATCGAGAACGATATCGCGTTTGTGTAGCCGACCCACCGAAGCCGCTTCTTTGTCGATGAATGATTGAACCCCGAGGCTGATGCGATTCACGCCGCAACGAAGGAAGGACTCGATCATTTGCGGTGAAAGCGTGCCTGGTGCGCATTCAATCGTGATCTCGGCGTCGCGCGCTACTTCGAAATTTTGCCGAATAGTGACAAAGATGCGTTCTAGCTGTGTTACATCCAAGAGAGTAGGAGTGCCACCGCCAAAATAGATGGAGTCAACTTTGCTTTCGAGCAAACCACCCATCTGGCAGGCAGTTTCGCGCGATTGCTCGATTTCGGCGCACACTCGCGTGCTGTATTTTTCGAACAGTTCGCGCGAGAAAACGCCGGAGGCGAAATTGCAATATGTGCATTTCGTCCGGCAGAATGGCACAGCAATGTACAATCCCAGCGGCATCTGTATGATTATCGCATTCAGCAATCAGCGGTCAGCACTCAGCCAGGCTGCGCATTTCAGAAGGTTGCTGGTTCGACCAAAGGTTTTGATCTGAATGCTGAGTGCTGACTGCTGACTGCTTTTTTTATGCTTCCTCGCGTCGTCATCACCGGGATGGGCGTCGTTAGCCCGAATGGAATTGGGCGGGAAGCTTTCTGCCGCGCCGTACTGGCCGGCAAGTCCGGCGTAAAACGAATTTCCCGCTTCGATTCTTCGCATCTGCTCGTACACATCGGCGGCGAGATTCCCGAGTTCGACGAACTGGCTTGGGTCGAAGCACGCGAGCGAAAACATGTTTCTCGCGTGGTTCCACTCTGCCTTGCTGCAACCACGGAAGCATTGAAGGACTCCGGCCTCGACATGGCGTCCATGTCGATCGACGAGAAGCGTCAGATCGGAATCGTACTTGGGACAGGCGGCGGCGCGCAGGAATTTTCTGAACAGATGTACCGGCTGTGGCATAGCGGTAAAGAAAAGCAAGTCAGCCTTTTTTGTATTCCCAGCGGGACCATGGGGACCATTCCCAGCGAAATCAGCATGCGCTTTGGATTTCGTGGATACAGCCACGTAGTCACCGCGGGATGTACCTCATCTACAGATGCAATCGGCTATGCCTATCAGCACATTCAAGCCGGCGTGCAGCCGATGTTCGTGGCAGGCGGCGTAGATTCACCGATAACAGAGGGAATCGTAAAGGGCTACACGATGATTCGCGCGCTCACGCAATCGTGGAATGATGAGCCGGAACGGGCTTCGCGGCCGTTTTCGGCCGATCGCGACGGCTTCGTACTCGCAGAAGGCTCTTGGATGTTCGTGATAGAAGAATACGAACATGCAAAAGCACGCGGCGCGCGAGTTTACGCGGAGATCACAGGCTACGCGGCAACATGCGAAGCTTTTCATCGCGTGCGAATGAGCGACTCTCCGGAAGAACCCGCGCGCGCAATCACCTTGGCTTTGGATGAGGCACAAGTCGGCGCCGAAGATATTCAATATGTCAGCCTGCATGGAACGTCGACCGAGATGAATGACCGCGTGGAAACGCGAGCGCTAAAGCTGGCGCTCGGCGATCGCGCTTACAAGATCCCTATGTCAGGGCTGAAATCTCAGATCGGACATGCGCAGGGCGCATGCGGCGCGGCCAGCGTGGCAGCAACGCTGGTTGCGATGGAGCACGCCCGAATTCCACCGACCATTAATCTTGATCATCCCGATCCCAACTGCGATCTTGACTATGTGCCAGATGCAGGCCGTCAAGCGAAAATCGAGCACGCGATTTGCAACTGCGTTGGCTTCGGGTCGAAAAATTCCGCGCTGGTGCTGAAAAAGATCGCGTAGAATTTCGTTAAGCGACTCCGAGTCGTGCTGATCCGTGCCGCGTTCGCGAACCCTCGCAATAATCCTTTTAGTGCTGACGACCACCTTCGCCAGCGCCCAAGTCGCCTCTGATCTCGCTCCCTACCTTCTCCGCCTCCAACATGGCAATGCGTATTCCAGCTCTTGTGTGTTGCTGCAGAAATCAGGCGCCTACCATCTTGAACTTGAGGACATTGAAAACACCAAGGTGTTGGAAGGTTCGCTGACGGCGGACGAACTTCAGCAACTCATGACGAAGTTAAGAGTATTTGTTGACGCGGTTTCTGAACATCAGATTGAGGAACCGCTGATCACACATCCCGAGCTGTTGCGGCTGGACATTGTGCGCAATGGGCGCTGGTCGGAGGCGAAATTTCTGAGTGCCGAAAGTCAGGAGCCATACCGGAAGTCGCTCGAGCCCTTGCTTCGCTGGCTGAACGGTCTGCACAAATTGCCGCACAAGGAACTTACGGAAGATGCCGGGAAAAACAACTGCCTCGTGCCACGAAAAATTGCTCTTAAGAAGCGAAGCGAGAATGCATACCTCGAACCGGCTATGCCAAGTGTCGCGGCTCCGTCATCACCAATTCCTCCGCCGGCGGCACTCTTGCGTGTTTTGCAGATGAGTATGAAATCAGGCACGGCTGAGCAGCGCTGTGCGCTCGTTGTTTCTAACGGCGCATATCGCGCCGAACAACGAACGCAGAAGACAGGTAGTAACAGAGTGCAGACGAAAATCGATGGCGGGCAGTTAACGCCGCCGGAACTGGCCGAGCTGCAGCGGATTCTCGATGACCGAGCTCTCTCTGAAATTCGTCATCGCAAGACTTCGCGCCTGTCGCTGCCAATGTCGGGAGAGATGCTTGAGCTCGAAATTAACAGGTCGTCCGGGCCCCAGGACGTCGTGCTTTCAAGCACCTTCAATCAGCGAGAGACTCCGTTCTTCTATTCGGGCGATGGAAACATCGCCTCAGCCCAGCCCTTGCTGAAGTTTCTTGCCGAGCACGTGCAAAATAATGGGCTTGGAGGTCTGGATCCGGAGTTGCGGAATGAATGCACGGAGGCACCGTGAGGAAGCGAGCACTCGTGCGCCCCCTCTACGGCACTACTTTAGCTTCTCCGATGAAGTGTCCCTCCCAGAGGTAAAATGTCCCAACGCGCCGCAGGATAGCCGCAATGTTCTTCGCGGCAATGAACTCGCCGTGAAGGAACACAAAACCAAGTCGCCGGTGTTCTCCGGGTGCGAAAGGGGCGTTTAGCAGTGGCCAGCCGTCGTAGAAAACTGCATCCTCTGATTTCGAGCTCGAGCAAGGGCATCCCCAACCGGGTTGCGCGGCTGACTTCCTGCCGCCTTCTGCCATCGGATACAAATAAACCTCCGCAATAATCTGGGGAGACATTTGTTGAAGTGCTTCGGCGCGCGTTTTTCCGCCACCACCAAAAGGGCGGGACTGGTTACTTGGTAACAGATCTTGCGCACTTGGATAGCGACAAAGCTTAGAAAAGTTCACCTTCCAAAAATCAAGCTCAAATAACATGCCGGCTTCATCGACTTTTAATTCAATGCTTACGGTCATGCCATCATCGTCGAGATATGTTGCTTCGGCAAGTGATCCTGCGCGACGACGATCATTCGCCCCGACAAACCGGATGCTTAGCATTCCGTCGTCCTGCATTTCGGTCACCAGAGCATCGTTAAGCCGCGCTTTGAAGCCCGGCGCCAGCGCCGTGATTATCGCCCGTTCGCCTAGACTAAGTTTTCGTGCGCCGGATCGCGGATTTGGATTCACGACGAGCACATTAGCATGAGAGTGAGAAATTACGTTTGGAATTTAGATGGCTACACATCAAGCTCAGCTGCTGCGAAGCTCTGCCGAGGCTAGATGATCCTACCCACCAAGTCGTAATCGTGCGTCTCTGTGATTTCGCAGCGGTAGAACTCGCCCGGCGTGGGCGTCAGGCCTTCCGGCACATCGGCGATGTAGAGCTTGCCGTCGATTTCGGGAGCATGCATAGCTGAACGGGCTTCGAGAAGCAGTTCGCTTTCTTCAGATGGGCCTTCGAGAAGAACCTCGAACTGCCGTCCGCGCAAAGATTTCTTTTTGCGGCGGCTGATCTGCTTTTGGATTTGCATCAGGTGCTTGCGGCGCTGCTCGATCTCCCGCGATGGAACTTTGTCACCGAGAGAGTAGGCGGTTGCGCCTTCCTGGTCGGAATAGGAGAAGGTGCCCATCCAATCGAATTCGGCGGCTTTCACGAATTCGCACAGCTCTTCAAATTCGTTTTCGGTTTCGCCCGGGAAGCCGACAATAAATGATGTTCGCAGCGTCACGCTTGGGATCGTCTTGCGCATCTTCTCGATCGTGCGCAGGAAAATGTCGGCGCTTCCACCCCGCTTCATTCGTTTCAGCGTCGCACCCGAAGCGTGTTGCAGCGGAACATCCACATAAGAGCAAATTTTGTCGTGCTTGGCGATGGTTTCGAGCAAGTGCCCGGTAATCTTGTTCGGATAGGCGTACAGGAACCGCACCCAGCGCAAATCTTCTATCGCGGCAAGTTTTTCGAGCAATAACGCTAAACCATCTCTTAAGCCGAGATCTTCGCCGTAGCAGGTTGTGTCCTGTCCGATGAGCGTGATCTCGCGCACGCCTGAACGGGCCAGCCGCTCCGCTTCCGCGATGACCGACTCAAATCGGCGCGAGCGGAACTTGCCACGGAGTTGCGGAATGATGCAAAACCCGCACGGGTGATCGCAACCTTCGGCAATCTTGATATAAGCGGAATACTTCGGCGTCGCGAGCACACGCGGCGTAGCTTCGTCGTACAGGTAATTCGGCAGGTCGGAGATTGCGCCATCCCAAGTCTCGCGCGAAAAACGGCCATTCGCGGCACGCGCATCGCCTTCCGGGCGAGAGGTGAGAATTCGGAATGGTGAATCATCGGCTCGCCTGACGCGAGAAGAAATCCCCGATGCTTCAAGAATTTTTTCCAGCTCGCCAGTACCTACAACCGCGTCTACTTCAGGAATATTCTTGCGAATTTCGTCGCGAAATCGCTCTACCAAACATCCGGCAACCACCAGCTTGCGCGCCTTACCGTCTTTGTGCCGCGCCATCTCGAGGATCGTATTTACCGATTCCTGCTGGGCGCTTTCAATAAACGAGCAGGTGTTAACAACAATGACATCGGCATCTTCGGCGCTGGGCACAAGCTCGGCCCCGGCCTGGGCCAGCATGCCCATCATCACTTCGCTATCAACGAGGTTTTTCGGGCAGCCGAGGCTCACGAAACCGACTTTGGGAGCGGCAGTTTTGGGCTGTTCGGGCTCAAGTACAGATGAGATCTTCGACGACATGCAATCTCATCATTTTAGCAGCCCGTATGACTGGGGGATCCATCGCAGTTCCCTTAAAAAGCATTTACCACAGAGAACACAGGGTTACACAGAGGACATCCACTGAGTAAACGAACACAACTAGTAGAGCCTATTTACGTCTAGTAGAGCCTATTTACGTCGCCTCCGCACGATGGCGAATGCGATTGCGCCCGCTATGACCCCCCCTACAATAGCCCCCGCCTTCCACATTGAGCGCCGCTGCGCATCGAGTCTGGGCTGCACCGAGTGCGTTTCCGGATAAATTCCATCTGGCCCGTGCGGGCCTTTTTTCATACTGATTGAGATTACTTCCGCCAAGTGCAGGGCACGGCGATTGGTTTCCTGCTCGATCTGTTCTTTGCAACTGAAGCCATCGGCCATGATCAAAGTGGAAAGGCCCGCCTTACGCACTTCAGGAAGCAACGCCCGTTCGCCGGCCTTGATCGAAACGTCGTATTTTTCTTTTTCGTAGCCGAAGGAACCTGCCATGCCGCAGCAGCCAGACTTGAGGACCTGAAAATCGAGGTCCATCTTCTTCATCAAATTTTCCTCTTCGTCGAGGCGCATGATCGCCTTGTGATGACAATGCCCCTGCACGATCGCCTGGCGCTTCAACTTGGGCGGCTGATATCCATTCGCGTGCTTCGAAAGAAATTCGGAAAGCGTAAACGTCTGCTCCATCAGCTTGTGGGCGCGGGCTGATTCGGGCATCAGTCCGTTCAGCTCGTCGCGGAACACGGAGCAGCAGCTCGGCTCGAGCGCGACCATCGGCGTGCCGGAGTCGACTTCGGGGCCGAGCGTAGTCAGGATTTGATCGAGATACGATCGTGCCATTTTCAAAAAGCCGTAATCATAGAGTGGACGGCCGCAGCAGAGGTGCGCGCGCGGAACCGCGACCTGGAAGCCAGCCGATTCGAGAACCTCAACGGCGGCTTGCGCAGTTTCGGGCTTGAAGTAGTTGTTAAAAGTGTCGGCCCATAGAATCACTTTTGGCTTGCCGATGTTCCGAGGCGCTCTTTCGGTAAACCAGGTCTTGAACGTCTGCGGAGCGAAGGCGGGAATTTTGCGCTCCTGCGGCATTCCTGCCGCAAACTTCGCGATAGCGCTGACGCCAGGAAATTGTGTGAACAAGTTCGCGAATCCCGGAGCAGCTGAAGCCAGCCGCGCCCACTTATCGATCCAGCCAAAGGCATAGGCATACCGCGGGCGCAAGCGCCCTTCCCAATAATGGGAAAGGAACTCGGCCTTGTACGTTGCCATGTCGACGTTTACCGGACAATCGCCTTTGCAGCCTTTGCAGGAAAGGCAAAGGTCGAGCGACTCTTTCACGTTTTCATCGCGCCAGCCGTTCGTAATGACGTCGCCGTGCAGCATCTCCCATAGATGATGAGCGCGACCGCGTGTGGTGTGCCGCTCTTCATGGGTAACCATGTAACTCGGACACATCACGTCGTCTTCAGGCTTGGCGCCATCCTTGCGACGGCACTTGCCGATTCCGACGCAACGCAATGCGGCATGCGCGAAGCTGCCACCATCTTCGGGCCACTTGAAATGCGTATCCGGCTGCCAGGGACGGTAGTTTGCGCCGAGACGCAAGTTTTCATCCATCCGATGCGGCTCGACAACTTTGCCCGGATTCATCTTCCAGTCAGGGTCCCAGATGGATTTGAATTCGCGAAAGGCTTGAATCAGCTCAGGGCCGTACATCTTTTCGAGGAACTCCGCGCGAGCCTGTCCATCGCCATGTTCGCCGCTCAGACTGCCACCATACTTCACGCAGAGATCGGTGGCCTCTTCCATGAAGGAACGCCACTTCCTTATTCCCTCGGCACTCGTTGGGTCGAAGTCAACGCGGCAATGCACGCACGCTTGCCCAAAATGCCCATAGAGCGCGGGATTGTATTCGTACTTACTGAAGAGAGCGCGCAGTTCACGGAGATATCCGCCAAGTTTCTCGGGAGGAACTGCCGAGTCTTCCCACCCCGGCCACGTGTCCGTCTCTCCGGGAACGAACGCGGTTGCGCCCAGCCCTGACTCACGAATTTCCCATATGTGCTGCATGTCTGTTTGGTCGGTGAACAAGCGCATGTGCGAATCGGGCTTTTTCAGCGCTTCCATTGCCTTATGTGCCACGTCGAGCGCGTCCTCCTTCTTCTCAGCGCCAAACTCCACCATGAGCCAGCCCTTGCCTTCAGGCAGCATGCCCAGATACTTGCGGTGTGGACCTCCCTTCTTCTCGATGTTTTCATGCAGCCGATAGTCAATGCCTTCGAGCGCGGTCGGCGAGAACTCGTCAAATTGCGGTACATTGTCCGCCGCCTCGTACACGTCCGGATAGCCGACCATCAGAATCACTCGCTCTGCTTTCGCATCGATGAGGCGGCACTTGGCATTGAGGATCGTGACCAGAGTGCCTTCGCTGCCGACGAGCGCGCGAGCGACATTGAACCGGCCATCATCTTTGTTCGGGATGAGTTGGTCGAGGTTGTAGCCGGAGACGCGGCGCGGAATGGGCGGATATTTTTCACGAATCAGATCGGCGTACCGCTCGTGCATCGATCGCAGGAAGCGATAGATTTGCCCAACCCGTCCGCCTTTCGCCATCTGCTGCTGAAGGTCATCGTCATTCATCCAACCGACGGTCATGCGCGTGCCGTCGTAAAGCAAAACTTCTAGTTCTTCGATATTGTTATCGACTTTGCCCGCCATCTGCGCGTGCGCGCCGCAGGAGTTATTGCCGATCATGCCTCCGAAGCAACAATGGTCGTGGGTGGCTGGGTCGGGTCCCCAATTCAACAAATTATTGCTGGCCTTCAGTGCCGCATGGCGAAGCTCATCGCATACAGTTCCAGGAAGGACACGTGCCCAGCGTTCGGAAGTGTTCATCTCCAGAACTCCGTGCATGTACTTCGACCAGTCGATTACGACGGCGACATTGCAGCACTGACCGGCAAGGCTTGTGCCACCTCCCCGAGAGAGCACGGGAACACCAAACTTGTGGCATGCGGCGACAGTGTTCACAACATCATCAATCGAGCGTGGCACCACAACGCCGACCGGAACCTGCCGATAATTGGACGCATCCACGGAGTACATGCCGCGGCTTCCTGCATCGAAGCGGACTTCGCCTTCAATGCTTTGCCGCAATTCGAATTCGAGAGCCCGAGCGTCGACGTCGCTGGCGTGAAATGATGGACGCTTCTTAGGTTCAGCAACTTCTTCGGGCGGAATCAGCGGAACTCGACTGGCGGACATTTTCCCCTCCTCACAATTTCATCGCGGCATATTGCGTTGCGGCTAGCACGCGTGATCATGCGGCGAACTTCTGAGCATCGGCATTTTTCAGTTCGAGACCTAGCCCAGTTCGCGACAGGTCTGGCCGCAACTCCCCGTTTACCGGCTGCGGAACACCGTCAAAAAACATATTTTCGATGCGCACGTGATCGTGGAAATACTCGATATTGCTGAGCGTCCGAATCGCGCACGCCACGTGCGTGTGCAGCGCAGGGGCGGTATGGCAGGAGAGCGGCAGGTTATGCGATTCGCAAAGCGCTGCGACTTGCTGGATTGCGGTGATGCCGCCGCAGCGGGTTATGTCGGCTTGCAGCACGTCAACTGCGCCCGCGGCGAGCATACGGCGAAAATAAAAAATCTCGTAACCGTACTCTCCGGCTGCGATCTCCATGCCTGCGGGAGCACGATCCCGGATGGAACGCAGGCCATCAAGATCATCCGAAGAAACCGGTTCTTCAAACCATGAGACATCGAACTCGGTAAATGCTTCCGCCTGCCGGAGGGCCTGCTGACGACTGTATGCGCCATTGGCATCAACGTAGAGATCGGCATCATGCCCGATCGCCTCACGCGCAATGCGTACCCGTGCAATGTCTTTCGCGGCATCGCGGCCAATCTTCATCTTCACCCGCGGAATTCCCTGCTGAACCCAGCCGCTAAGTTGGCGGGTGAGCTGGTCATCTGAGTACGTAATAAATCCACCGCTGCCGTAAATCGGCGCGCCGGAGTGGATTTGGCCAAAAAGCGTAACCAGTGGAAGCTCGAGCAGCCGGGCTTTCAAATCCCAAAGTGCACAATCGACAGCCGAGATAGCCATCGAACAGATACCGGGTCGGCCGAGATTTCGAACCCGGCGCCACATTTGTGCGTAGGCACAGGGCGGAGACATTGCATCGCAACTTTTGGCAACTTCAGCCAGAGTCGAGTGAATAAGATGTGCGGTCGATTCATCTGCATAGGTGTAGCCCATGCCCCGCTCTCCCCCGGCTGCGGCATGCACAACAACGAGCGTTGTCTTGTTCCACTCGAGAGTACCGTCGGATTCGGGAGAGTCGGTCGGCACCGTGTAGGTTGAGACCTGAAGCGACTCGACCGGAACTTGCAACGAAGACTTCGGCATAGCAGGCAGGATAAGAACTGCGTAATTAGAGATGTCAGACCGCAGGGAAGAGTGGTCTATGAGGGCGGAAGTTTAGGAATCATTGTGAGTAGTGGAAGTCTCGTCGCGCGAGGTCTCTTGCCGAGAGTTTCTTTTACAGCAGTGGGCCGTGGATCATTGCGAAGGACACTTATAAACGTTTCCATCTTTCATCACAAATTCCACGTGCTGCAACACACTGATGTCGTTCAGGGGATTGCCTGGGACGGCGACTACATCGGCGAAATAACCCGGTTTAAGAGCGCCGATTTGGCCTTCCCAGTCGAGCGGTTTGGCTCCGTTGATCATGTCGGCTTGCAAGGCCCCGAGGGGAGACATGCCGAAGTTCACCATCAACTCAAGTTCGCGAGCCTGGGTGCCATGCGGGAAAGGACCGACGTCTGAACCCATTGCAATCGGCACAGCGGCCGCAAGCTGTTTGCGAAAATTGGCCGCGTGCAGATCGAGCATTGCTTGCTCACGTTGCCCTAATTCGGGATTCGCTGCGTGGGTTGCGAAATACTCCTGAATGGTGAATGTAGGCACCGCGAAAATGTGTTTCTCGTGCATCACGCGCATGGTTTCATCGCTCAACTGAAATGAATGATCGACAGAGACAACTCCTGCGCGTGCCGCGTATAACGTTCCCGGCTCGCCGGTGGCGTGGACAGCAACATGCTTGCCTAAGCGAGCGGCTTCCTGCACCGCGGCGGCCAGCTGTGCCTCGGTGTATTGGAAAGGCGTGGAAAGAACACCCCCATGAACCGAGTCGAGGCCAGTCTCGTAAATCTTGGTAAAGTCCGCACCTTCTTTGTACTGCTCGCGCATGACTTCGACCAGTTGGTCGACACTGTTCGCGTAGTCGGCGTTTGAAAGCACGTGTTGCGCGGGGTTGTAGCCGATTGCGTCCTCGTGACCCCCCAGAATGCTGATCGCATTGCCGCTGATTCGCAGACGCGGACCGGGAATTTCCCCGCGATTGATTGCATTTCGCACTGCCGTGTCCGCCGAACCCGCGCCTTCGGTTCCCATATCGCGCTCGGCGGTGAAGCCGGCCATCAGGTCATCACGTGCTGCCAGCGTTGCTGTGATCGTCCGCTCGGGAACAGACTCCTGAACCGTTTGAAGATCTTCTGCACCGGGATGCAGAAACAAATGGACGTGTGCGTCAATGAGACCAGGAAGCAGCGTGCGATCGCCCAAATCGATAATCTGTATGCCCGCCGGATGTTTGACCGTGGTACCGACTTCCGCGATCCGTTCCCCCTGCACCAACACCTCTCCTGGTGCCATCACTTTGCCCGTTTCGATATCGAGAAGCCGCGCCGCGTGTAGCACGATCCCAGAGCTGTTCGGTTTCTGACCGAGAGCCAAGGGGGCGCCTAAGATCACAAAAACAATAAGGAAAGTGGTTGGTTTGTGGCGGATCATAGGTCGGCAAGCATGGTATCACCCGCCCCGCTGGACCCGAGAGCCGACGATCTCATAGATAAAAGGGCCCGAAAGTTTAGTTCCATTAGTAACCAGGGTAATCCTGCTGGCAAATGGTTGCGTGTGATATAAAAACCAAAGAACAAGCCAAAAATCCAGCCGATCCTGGTTGTGCATAAAGCGTGGTTCGGGCCGGGAAAATTCAAGCGCCGATTTCCGCGCTTTGGGGAAACACTTGAGCTTCATTAACTTCGCAGCCCGCGAGATCAATTGCAAAATCGTGTACTACGGCGCGGGTCTGGGCGGCAAGACCACAAACTTGCAGTACATCTTCCAGAAGACCGCCGAGCAGCAAAAAGGCAAAATGATCTCGCTCGCTACCGAGACGGAGCGAACCCTTTTCTTCGACTTTCTTCCGCTGGATTTGGGTTCGGTTCGCGGCTTTAAAACTCGCATTCACCTCTATACCGTCCCCGGTCAGGTTTTTTATGATGCCAGCCGTAAGCTGATTTTGCGCGGGGTCGACGGCATTGTCTTCGTAGCCGACTCGCAGCAAGAACGAATGGATGCGAATTCGGAAGCGCTCGACAATTTAATGTCCAATCTGAAAGAGCATGGCTACGACTTCGCGAAGATTCCTTACGTCCTGCAGTTGAATAAGCGCGACCTTCCCAACGTCCTTCCTACCGCTACCCTCACCAAAGAACTGCAGCGCAAAGGCGAACCCGTGCTCGAAGCTGTAGCCTTCCAGGGCCAAGGCGTGTTCGAAACTCTCAAGGAAATTGCCCGGCAAGTGCTGGTGGAATTGAAAAAGGGTAGCTAGTCACCGCAAGCTTCAGCACTCCCGATTCAGTTCTCAATTGAAAGCTGCAGCCACGGGTTCGTCCGGTTGTAGAACTCGGCTGAATGCTGATTGCTGAATGCTGGTTCCCTTATAATCAATAAATCCAACATGGCAGGCCTTTCAGACATAATCGCCGCTACTCGTCGCAGAGTAGAAGAGTCCATCTCCAAGACGGACTTGGCTCAACTTGAGCAGCAGGCAGCTGCGCATAACCCGCGTGGATTCCGAAGAGCGCTCGAGTCGGCGAGCGCATCTGGCGTGGCCATAATCGCCGAGCTCAAGAAAGCCTCGCCGTCGAAAGGCTTAATTCGCAGCGAGTTCGATCCTGCCAGGTTGGCCGGGGAACTCGCGCAGGCAGGGGCGGCGGCGCTTTCCGTTTTGACCGATCCAGAGTTTTTTCAGGGCTCACTTGAGAACCTGCGCATCGCCTCTAAGTCAACAAACATCCCTTGCCTGCGGAAAGATTTCATCATCGATGAATTCCAGATCGTTGAAGCTCGCGCTAGTTCAGCTGACGCGGTCCTGCTGATTGTGGCGGCACTCTCTCAAGGCGATCTGCTTGCGCTAATTAAGCGAGCCAAGGACCTCCAGTTAGACGTTCTATGCGAAGTCCATGACGAAGAAGAACTCGGGCGCGCTTTGGAGGCTGGATGCGATTTGGTGGGCGTCAACAGTCGTGATCTGCAGACCTTTAACGTGGATTTGGACACTGCATTTCGGGTCGCTCAGATGCTGCCGCCAGAAGTCATCGCGGTCGCAGAGAGTGGAATCGAGAACGGCAGGGATATCGCCGCTCTGCGCTCGGCGGGCTATAACGCGTTCCTGATAGGTGAAACTCTGATGAAGGCGTCGGTTCCAGGAGAAGCATTGCGACGCCTGATAGCCGAAGCGGGGTCCGCAGCAGCAGGGATGTAATCCAAAAGCAAGCCACTCGTGGCTGCCGACGGAGTAACAGCTTCCACTTCATGGCGCGTTTGCCGATACTTGCTGATTCCAACTCGCAGCTCCGCAGGAGCGGAATTTAAATAGCCCGGCACGTTAGTGCCGGGAGAGCTTACAGAACGATCCAAGTCCGGTAGGACGACACAACCATGACGTGGGTGAAAATTTGCGGAATCACGAATCTTGAAGACGCGCTGGTCGCGGTCGAAGCCGGGGCGGACGCGCTGGGCTTTGTGTTTTATGACAAGAGTCCGCGATACGTTGGTGCTGATCGGGCGGCAACGATAACAGAGAAGTTGCCGGAACAACTCGAAAAAGTTGGCGTCTTCGCTCGCAATCCCGCGGAAGACTTGATCGATCTCGCGTGGCGCGCCAGATTGACCGCGTTTCAGTTTCACATGTTTCTTGAAGGCGGCAACGGCACCAATGAAGCCTCGCCGATGGCTTTTGGACTCGCGGCATTCCCAAAACCTCCTAAGTTCTTCGCAGCCCTTCCGGCGGCCTTGTTACTGGACGGTCGCCTCAACGCTAATTTTTCAACACCCGAGGGAGTTTCACGTCCCGCAGGCATCTACGACACGGTTTTCCTCGATTCCTCAACAGCCACGCAGCCCGGCGGAACAGGAGTCGCATTTGACTGGCGCGCTGCTGCGCCTGCGATTAGTGAAATGAAGCGGCAAGTTAAAGTGGTAATTGCCGGAGGCTTGAGGCCTGAGAACGTGTCGGAAGCCATCAACATCCTTCATCCCTGGGGCGTTGACGTCTCTTCCGGAGTGGAATCGCGGCCCGGTAAAAAAGATCCCGCGAAAGTTCGCGCTTTCATAAAAGCTGTGCGCGAGGCGGACAAGGCGAGTTCAAACTGATGGCAACTGCTTCGATCACAAAAAGAGCTTATCGGAACCGTAGTTCCCACCCTTCGAAAAGCGCGAAGGGTGGGGCAACCTCGAATAGCAGGAGACCTACTCTGGTGGCACAAGCCGGACGCTTTGGCCCCTGGGGAGGCCGCTACGTTCCCGAAACGCTGATGGCGGCGCTCCAGGAACTCGAGCGCGAATACGAGAAAGCCAAGCGCGATCCGCGGTTCAAAGCTCGCCTTTCCGAACTGCTCAAGACCTACGCCGGCCGCCCGACGCCGCTCTTTTTTGCCAAACGCCTTACTCAAAAACTCGGCGCCGCAAGAATTTATCTCAAGCGTGAAGACCTGCTCCACACTGGCGCGCACAAAATCAACAACTGCCTGGGTCAAGCGCTGCTCGTCGAACGCATGGGCAAGCATCGCGTCATTGCCGAAACCGGCGCCGGCCAGCACGGAGTAGCAACTGCCACCGTCTGCGCGCTTCTCGGCTTCGAGTGCGTCGTATACATGGGCACCGAGGACATGCGCCGCCAGGAGTTGAACGTCTTCCGCATGCGCCTGTTGGGCGCTGAAGTTCGCGGTGTCGACTCCGGTTCGCGCACGCTCAAAGATGCCATCAACGAAGCTATGCGCGACTGGGTCACGAATGTCCGTACCACGCACTATCTTCTCGGCAGTGTGCTCGGCGCGCATCCGTATCCGACCATGGTTCGAGATTTTCATCGCGTGATCGGTCAGGAGGCCCGCGCGCAGATCCTGAAAGCCGAAGGCAAGCTGCCGACCGCCATCATCGCCTGCGTCGGCGGTGGATCGAACGCGATCGGAATTTTCCACGACTTTATCGGCGACAAGAAGGTTCAGCTGATCGGAGTCGAAGCCGGAGGCCGCAGCGAGAGACTCGGCGATCACGCTGCGCGCTTCCGCGGTGGATCGCCCGGCGTTCTGCAGGGCACGTATTCCTATGTTCTTCAGGATGAAGGCGGCCAGATCGCGCTCACGCATTCCGTTTCTGCCGGACTCGATTATCCGTCGATCGGTCCGGAGCACGCATGGCTCGCAGACATGAAGCGCGCCGAATACGTCGCGGCTTCTGACGCCGAAGCGCTCGACGCCTGCAAGCTGCTGGCACAAACCGAAGGTGTCATTCCTGCTCTCGAGTCATCCCATGCCGTCGCCGAAGTGATCAAGCGCGCACCAGAGATGAAGAAGTCAGATGTGGTGATCGTGAACATCTCCGGGCGAGGAGATAAGGACATGGGGATTCTGCGCGAAAACCTGAATCTGGAGCGCTAGTTCAGTGCCTTGGATCCACTGACCCTACTGTCGACAGTTGCGGCTGCGTTCGATGTAGGAAATCGAGGCTGCTTCCTCACGCTCGCGTCAGATTTGTGGATCGGGCAGCGCATAAAGCTCGGTGACCGAATTCAGTTGCGTACACCGCAGGGAAGGATTCTGGATACCCAAATCCACTCCATTGAAATCGCGTCCGGAACCAATGGCGCTTCCACTGCGATTGGACTGCCGGCGGGTTTTTCGAAAACGGATGTCCCAGTCGGAACCGAAATTTGGGTCGCGGCGGGAAGGAAATAACGTCGGTGTCTTTACGAGTCCAAGGTCGTCCATCCCTCGTCGCCTACATCACCTGCGGCGATCCTGAGTTGCGCACCTCGCTGGAAATTCGCTCAATATGTTTTACGTGTGAGCCAGACCGCGCCGTTCCAACCGCGGGAGTGCCCCGATGGTCTTCCCTGCCTTCTTCTGAGCGAGACGCAGTTCGTAAAGACTCTGAAGATTCAGCCAAAATTCCGCACTGGTGCCAAAAAAATGTGCCAGACGTAAGGCTGTGTCGGCTGTAATAGCACGCGATCCATTCAGGATTTGCGTGATGCGGTTGGTCGGAACGTTAAGCTTTCGCGCGAGCTCAGCCGCGCTCATACGAAGCACCTTGAGTTCTTCGGAAAGGTGTTCGCCCGGATGAATAGCAGTGGTCGTCATAAGGATTCCTTCTTAGTGATAGTCCCCTATTCCACATTGGACGGCCCTGGCGACCTATCCGTTCACTCAAAACAAATTCGCCATTGATCTTTAATGCGAACGCTGTATTGACCCTTGCGGTCACCCGCCAATGCCTCAAACCGATTAACAGGAAGCGCGGCAAGGTCAAGTATCGAGGTAGCAGCCTCGAGACGGTCGAGCTTCAACCGCGCCGATCGCTCAAAACCGGATAACGCCTTCACCCGCTTCCCAGCAGCGAACTCGCGGGTTCGTTTGTCCCGATATCCGAGTATCAACAACGTAAACTAGTATTTATTATGCGTTACGTCAAGCGTAATGACAGCACAGAGTCTTTTCTGTACGTGAACCGGTCATCTACAATTCTCCCGGTGCCTTTTCGCTTTCATAACAAGCCATCTCTCGTCGCCTACATCACCTGCGGCGACCCTGACTTGCGCACCTCGCGGGAAATCGCGCTCGCCGCGATTTCTGCCGGAGCAGAAGTCCTTGAGCTCGGCGTGCCATTCAGCGATCCCGTTGCCGACGGGCCAGTCATTCAACGCGCCAGCGAACGCGCCCTAAAGAACGGAGTCACGCTTCCCGATGTCCTACAACTCGCAGCCGAAATTCGCCGCGAGAGCGACGCTGGCCTGATTATCTTTACGTACCTGAATCCAATCCTCCGCATGGGCCTCGAACAATTCGCAGCAGCGAGCGAAAAAGCCGGAGTCGATGGGGCGCTGGTCACGGATCTTCCTGTCGAAGAAGCCGATTCTTATCTCAAGCAAATGCGCAAGCGGAATCTAGCCACAGTGTTTCTCGCGGCCCCCACCAGCCCCGACGATCGCCTGAAGCGCGTCGCTGAAGCTTCGACCGGCTTCGTTTACGCGGTTTCACGCACCGGCGTGACCGGCGCGCGCAAAGAACTGACAGAAGACGCGCAAAAACTCGTCCGACGCATGCGCAAATTCACCAAACTTCCTATTGCCGTAGGTTTCGGCATCTCAGCCCCAGAGCAGTTTCAAGCTGTGGGCCAATTTGCCGACGCGGCCGCTATCGGAAGCGCCATCGTGCGCACCATCGAAACCAATCCCGGCAAAGAAGCTCAAGCTGTGGCAGAATTTATAAAACAGCTCTCAGCCGTAAGCCATCAGCCGTCAGATCGACAATCCAAACGGACCCGGCAAGCAGTCAGTGTCGAATGACGTAGTGTCGGGCTGAGCGCTGCTAGCTGGAAGCTCAGCCTTGTTTCATGGACATCGCAGATTGGCGTGTCAAAATCGATGAGATTGACCGCAAGCTGGTGGAACTCATCAGCCAGCGCGCGCACGCTGCCCATGAAATCGGGAAATTGAAACGCGGCGTCGGTATGCCGATCTATGAGCCCAACCGCGAGCGCATAGTCTTCGAGAATGCAAAGAAGGCCAACAAAGGCCCGTTGCCAGACCGTGACCTGCTTCGCATTTATGAGCGCATTATGGACGTGATGCGTCAAATTCAGGTTGAAGAAATGGCGCCGCAGACTTTGACCCAGAAAAATGGTGTAGTCGGCGAAACAGAAATCGACCCGGAAGTGAATGACTGACAGGCTTTAGCTATTAGGCTCTCGGCTTCAGGCGCAACTGCAGACTGCCTAAAGCCTAAGGGCTAACGCCTTAAAAGCTATTTATGATCGTCGCAATGCAGGAAACCGCAACTGAAGACCAGATTCAGGTCGTGGTCGAGCACCTGATCGAAATGGGCTTCTCCGTTCACCGCACCACCGGCGAGCGCCAGACGATTCTGGCCGCCGTGGGTTCGCGCGCCGACTTTGACACTCGCAACCTCGAAGTGCTCAGCGGCGTGATGGAAGTTCACCGCATCAGCGCGCCTTACAAGCTCGCCGGACGCAGCTTCCGCCCACAAGGCACAGTCATCGAATTCCGCAACGGCGTGAAAGTCGGCGGCAAGGAAGTCGTAGTCATGGCCGGGCCGTGCTCGGTCGAATCTCGCGATCAGCTTTTCACCGTCTCCGAACTCGTAGCCAAAGCCGGCGCCCGCGCTTTACGAGGCGGCGCGTTCAAGCCGCGCACTTCGCCTTATTCGTTTCAAGGTCTCGGGCTTGAGGCGCTCAAACTCCTCCGCGAAGCCGGCGACAAATACAACATGCTCGTGATCAGCGAAGTCATGGAGATCTCGCAGATCGAGCTCATGCTTCCTTACGTCGATATCCTTCAGGTTGGCGCGCGCAACATGCAGAATTTCAACCTGCTGCGTGAGCTGGGGAAGCTCAAGACGCCGATTCTGCTGAAGCGCGGTATCGCCGCGACGATCGAAGAAGTACTGCTTTCCGCTGAATACATCATGGCGGGAGGCAACTACAACATCATCTGTTGCGAGCGGGGCATTCGCACCTTCGAGACCTACACGCGCAACACGCTGGATATCTGCGCGATTCCTGTGATCCACAAGCTTTCGCATTTGCCGATTGCGTCGGACCCGTCGCACGGCACTGGTCGACGTGACAAAGTTGCTCCCATGGCCCGCGCCTCGGTCGCCGCTGGCGCGGATGCGCTGCTGATCGAAGTGCACCACAATCCCGACAAAGCTTTGTCGGATGGTGCGCAATCGCTCTATCCGCAGCAATTCTCCGAGCTGATGGATTCGTTGAAGATGATCGCGCCGGCAGTGGGACGCACCATCGCGTAGGGCGATCTGGCGTGCTGTTACTCTGTGTCTTTCCTCTGTGAAACCCTGTGCTCTCTGTGGTGATGTTTTAAAAATCTCAACCACAGAGAACACAGGGTTCACAGAGGAAACGCACAGAGGTCTTACTCCATGATCCGCCAAATCACGATCATCGGCACCGGTCTCATCGGCGGATCACTCGGGCTGGCGCTTCGTAAGAACGGATTCAAAGGAAAACGGATAGGCTGCGATCGGCCTGAGGTCCTTCGCCGCGCCAAACGGAGACGCGCGATCGACCAAGGAATTACGGATCCCCTCAAAGCTATTGCGGGCAGCGACGTCGTGGTTCTCGCGACTCCAGTGGGAGGAATCGTTGAACTCATCTCGAGGCTAGGACCGGGTCTTTCAAACCGTGTGCTGCTCACTGACGTTGGCAGCACGAAATCCGCGATTCTCTCCCTCGCGCAGCGGGTTTTTGGCGCGAGGACCTCGCAGAATTTTCTCGGGAGCCACCCGATGGCGGGGAAGGAAAATTCCGGAATCGAATCCGCCGACGCGGAGCTGTTCCGGGGAGCGGTCTGGTTCCTCACGCCCGCTGCCGATCAGATACTTCGCAAAGGAATCGTAAAGGATTATGTATTGTGGCTGAAAAGAATCGGCGCGAAAATCGCTGTTCTCGGCGCTGACGAGCACGATCAGCTCTGCGCCTGGATCAGCCACGTTCCGCAGATGATTTCGACAGCCCTTGCTGCTAGCCTCATCGATGAGTACGGCGAGCAAGCGCAGCTGCTTGAGTCAGGCGGACGCGCGCTGCGCGAAATGACTCGTATTGCCGCGAGCCCTTACTCCATGTGGCGCGATATCGCACTAACAAACAAAAAGAGCATTGCCGAGGCGCTGCTCAAGCTGGAACAACGTCTCGCACACCTGCGGGAAAATCTCGACACGCGTGAACTAGAAGCGGAATTCGATCACGCACACAAGCTTCGCAGTTCAGCGCTAAGCAGCCGTCGCAAACCCGCGCGCCATAGGTAGGTCTATTTCGGTTGAGGCTTCTGCTCGTCCTGGGTACCGTTGTCCTGTTGGCCGTTCGAGTAAGTCACCGTCACTTTGCTGCCAAAGCGCTTGTAGTCGGTGTACTTGATGATGTCGCGAACATGAACGTCCTGAAATCCGCCGGAACGGAAATGCAAAGTGTCATCAGCCAGTGTGTAGGCCGGGAACCAATACTTTCCATCAACCTGCTCCCTCCAGGTGGTAAATTTTGGAAACAGGTTTTCGTTATTCTTCTTGTGTGTTTCTGGAACAGCTTTTCCTGAGGTCTTCACGATCTGCAGGTCCTGATCATCTACCCAGATACGCCCCTGAAAATAACGCCGCTTAGGATCGATCTTTTTTGGCGCGATATCGAAGACGTAGCAATGTAGTTCGTCTTCCTGCTGCTGACCTACATAAAGGATGTTGTACTCAGGAATTTCTTCTGTCGTCAGAACGAAGGGCATGGTATGCCGAATATCCTGCAGGTCCTCGGGCGTCATCAGGATGTCCTGCAGCGTGTTCTGCGGCGCGAATACCACATTCTCCAAATGATGACCCTGGTTGTCGTAGGTCACATCAAAAACTTCCCGATATTCGCCGGTAACGGTATCGCCGTCGAGAGTCTGGACTTTTACATCCTGACGGAATGTGTAATTGTCGCGTGCCTCTTTGAACTCCTTCTCTTTAGCGGCAAACTTTTGGATGATCTGGTCCGGTGTAATCGCCTTGGGCGGGTCCGTACTCAGCGGGCCTTCCTGGGAAAAAGCCGGAAGGGCCAACAGACATATAAGTGCAAACAGCAATACGCGTGGTGATTTCATGGTAGTAAGAAGGGCTTGATTCAAGCCTACTCTAAAGTTAGATGCGACGAAAGAAGCCAAGTATCCTTGTATTTGGGGTGCTTTCGAACTAAAGTCCGAAGAATTGGTTGTAATATGAACTTGCCCAATGAGCCAGGCCCTGCAGCCTTTTGCCGTTCCCTCCTCTGACCTACAGCCGGAAATTTCGCGGTTGGCCTCAATGCCGGAGGTGCGCTCAGCCCTGCAGTGGTTCCGCGACCAGGAGGCCGAATTCGCTCGCTGGCAGATGGACCTGGCGCGAATCCCCGCCCCTCCATTTGGCGAAGGGGCGCGCGCAGAGTGGGTCGTCGAACAGTTTCGTGCGCTCGGAATAAGCGAGGTTTCGAAAGACAAGATTGGCAACGCCGTCGGTTTTCGCAAAGGACGGCAACAAGGGATTACGTCACTGAGCGCTCACATCGACACCGTCTTCCCGGCCAACACTCCCCTGAACATCCGCCAGCAAGGTCACAAACTGTACGGTCCAGGCATTTCAGACAATGCCGCCGGCGTGACGGCGCTCCTGGCAATTGCTGCGGCAATCGAGAACTTCAGCCTGCCGCATGAGGATTCATTGCTGTTCATTGGCAATGTGGGCGAAGAGGGCGAGGGTGACCTTCGCGGTATGCGGTACATTTTTTCCGAATCACAATGGAAAGATTCCATTGATGCCAGCCTGGTGATTGATGGCGCTGGGAACGACACGATCGTGGCCGAAGCTTTAGGCAGCCGTCGTTTCGAGGTAATTGTTCGCGGCCCGGGAGGGCATTCATGGAGCGATTTCGGGGCGCCGAATCCAATTGTCGTGCTCGGCCGCGCGATTCATCTTTTCGCCCAAACCAGGGTCTCCTCCTCCCCGAAGACGACGTTTAACATCGGCGTCATTCGCGGAGGAACTTCGGTAAACTCGATACCCGAATCGGCCAGCATGCGGGTTGATATCCGCTCCAGTTCGCCGCTGGAAATTGAGCGGCTCGAGGTTGAATTGCGCCGGACCGTCGACCAATCAATCCAGGAAGAAGAAGTTCGCAGCGCACAGACGCGGGACGCTTCCTTTCGGTCTGGCTTGACGGCGGAAATAGTGTCCATCGGCAACCGGCCTGGTGGCGAACTGGGCGCAAACGCGCGTGCCCTCCAGATTGCCCGCGCAGTTGACGCGCATTTGGGAAACAATGCCCAAGTCCAGCGAGCTTCGACCGATGCCAATATCCCGATTTCGATAGGCCGCGAAGCAATTGCCATAGGGGCGGGAGGGAATGGCGGCGGCGCTCACACTCTACATGAGTGGTTTGATCCAACCGGCAGAGTTCTGGGTCTGACGCGAATTCTTCTGATTACCCTTGTCCTGGCCGGCGCAAAAAAATAGTACTGCTCGTAACCCCCGGGACGACCCCAATAAATCTCCGTAGCCAGTGCTAAACTGAGTCGGCCTTTGTAGTTATCGCTTCGGATATTTTCCTGACAGCTTTGCCGATTTTCCTGAAGGCCTCGGAATGAACACCGACCAATCGCTTCGCAAACACCTTCTGGAGCTGCTCGACGCTAACTACGCTCACGCGAGTTTTGACGAAGTAATTAAGGATTTCCCGGCTAGACATCGCGGCGAAATTCCGAACGGCTTGTCGCACTCGGCATGGATGCTGCTCGAGCACATGCGCATCGCGCAATGGGACATCCTCGATTTCAGCCGCAATGCGGCTTACAAGGCGCTGAGATGGCCGGCTGATTACTGGCCGAAAAATGCGGCGCCGGCCGATGCCCTGGCCTGGGAAAAGAGTATTGAACGATTTCGTAACGACCTGGACGCAATGAAGAAGCTGGTAAGCGACCCGAAAACCGATCTGTTTGCCAAAATTCCGTGGGGTGAAGGGCAGACGATTTTGCGAGAGGCGATGCTCGTTGCCGACCACAACTCGCACCATCTAGGACAATTGATTGACCTGAGAAGGCTGCTGGGCATTTGGAAAGCGTGATTATCATCTTTAGACCGCGGTCTTGAGCAGGGAACGGATTCCTCTTTTCCGGAACACTACTCGCACCTGTTTTCGCCATCTTTCGTCAATACCGAGCAGACTCCATTCGATTTCTGGCGAAATATAACGCAACAAGGCGTCGGTGGCAGGATGAACGTGTAATGCGGGCGCAGCCATGACCAGCAGCGGAGCCTGTGATGAAAGCGCGTAACCATCAAAATATCCAAACTTCTGAAATTCCCCTCGTGCGTGGTGCCAGACAACTCGCGACCAGTAGTCAATCCCTTGCAGCGGCAGATGAACATCTTCATCCGCTTTCAACTCGATCACGGCCAATCTTCCGGCGCGAGTGAGAGTGAGCACGTCGATCATCCCGCGATCTGACCCGGAAAATGCGGGCACCTGCGAGTAACGCCAGCGCGGATCAAACTGATCATCGAGAGCGCAAATGTTTTTTGTGACCAGCGACTCCAGCCAGCGTTCCGGATGCAAACGCCACCATTTGTTATCGCTTGGCCCATCAGGGTGCCGGACTTCACCAATGCTACGGACCAGCCGCTCGAACTGGGGGAAGTTCTGGCCCTCGAGAGTTCGTTCGGCTGGACCGACTCCAAACACAATTTCTGGTTCACCGAGTAAATGCCCCGGCCTTGCGGCCAGCCGAGCTCGGGCAAATTCCAGGCCGTAGCATCGAAACGACACTTCGGCCGGAGAAATGATCGCTACCTCAACTTCCGGCATTAGTGTTCGTACGAGTGCAATAGGCGCTTCAAACCTGGTGAATGCTTCGGTCTCGTCGACGCAATGGACCAGCCGAGTGGAAATGTTCCCGCGATCCGCAAACTCGATGCGCTTAAGCTCTTCACTCCGTTCCTCGAGTTCATAAAGCTGCCACTTGGCGAGCGCCGAATTTAGGTGCGCTATTCGCGCCCGCACTACCTCTGAGCATCCGTGTGGAACAAACAACTTCAGCCCTTCAACCACCAGCTTGCCCGCGTGTAGCTGCCTGCACGCATCCAGCCACAAAATTCCAAACGTCAGTGCGGCGTCAATCGACGATTGCAACTCGCCGCGATTTACGCCGAGGACGGCAAACGCAGATTGCCCGCGCTTGATCAGCCCGCGCGTGTAGATCGGGCCAAAGGATTTCTCTAAATCCATCGATGTGCTTAGTTGGAAAATGGCGAAGTCTGCGAAGTGCTTCCGTAGAGCTCTCTCGAGTACCCGCCGATAAGCCAGCCGAGCCGCGCGTTTTACCTGTGCCGTTCTGGGGTCAGGCTCCCGGCAAATTTCGAGTTTACTCGGCCGCGCTTGCCCGATTTTTTGTACGGTGATCCGCAGCGTTTCGCCTCTGGTCTCTAGTTCAAGCACTCGACGCACCACATTGCGCTCCGGCGACCACAGGTGAAGCAGGCATTTGTTGTTTTCTCCGGAAACCGAATATTTCGTCTGTGCAAAGTCGAACGTAACCGCGCCGTCCTCGATTACGATCGCATTGCTGCTTCCCACTAGGAATTCTTCGAGCGCCGAGGCCAGCCCACTTGAAGTCACATAGAGAGTTTCCCAAAGTCTGTAAAGGCTGTCTGTGACGGATGAACATTGGGGGTTTCAGCGCACTACCTGTGGGATAATCTAGGTATCCGAGTCCCTTCCAGCCGCGAGGTCATCCAATTACTGTGAATAATAATCACTTCTTTTTCGAGCACTATGGGCTGAGCGATCGCGATCTGGAGCGCTATTTGGCCGCGGCGCTGGCTGCGGGTGGCGACTACGCCGATCTTTATTTTGAGTATCTTTCCTCGACCGCGCTGACCGTAGATGAATCCATGGTCAAGTCGGCTTCACAGGGCATTTCCGCCGGATGCGGAATTCGTGTTATCTCCGGCGAGCGCACCGGATACGCCTACACCGACGATCTCTCGCCTGCACGTATCCTTCATGCCGCGCGTACCGCAGCTCTGATCGCCAGCGGTCCCGCCAAGACGCCCAGCGCTGGATTTCAGCAAAAGCAGGCACGAAGCTTGTACCCGGTGACACTGCCCTCGGTCGATGCCGAAATTACAGCGAAAGTGCAACTTGTGATGCGTGCCGATTCGTCAGCTCGCGCCTATGATCCGCGAATTAAAGAAGTCCGGGCCAACTATGCTGACGAGCTGCGAACCATTCTGGTGGTCGCCTCCGACGGAACTTTCGCCGAGGACTCGCAGCCCCTTGCTCGGTTGAACGTTTATTGCATTGCAAAAACCGACGCAAATTCCGCCCGCGGCAGCGCCGGTGGCGGCGGGCGCGTTGCTCTCGACTTCTTCTTCGGAGAGAAGACTCCTGAGTACTTCGCGAAAGAGGCCGCGCGGCAAGCCATCCTTCAGCTTGATGCCCGCGAAGCTCCGGCCGGCGAAATGGAAGTCGTGCTCGGCCCTGGCTGGCCGGGAGTGCTGATTCACGAAGCTGTCGGTCACGGGCTTGAGGCGGATTTCAACCGCAAAAGAACCTCAGCTTTCGCCGGATTGATCGGCAAGAAAGTCGCGAGTGAAAAATGCACGGTTGTCGACAATGGCATAATGCCGTGGCGGCGCGGCTCGTTGAACGTTGATGACGAGGGCCACGCAACCCAAGAGACGGTGCTGATCGAGAAGGGAATTCTCAAAGGCTATTTGAGTGACAAGCTCTCGTCACGTCTGATGGGGATGGCCGACACCGGCAACGGCCGTCGCGAAAGCTACGAGCACATTCCCATGCCGCGCATGACGAACACGTATCTCCTCGCTGGCGAAGATAACCCAGAGGACATCATCCGTTCGGTCAAACGAGGAATTTACGCGGTGAACTTTGGCGGAGGCCAGGTCGACATCACCAATGGCAAGTTCGTGTTCTCGGCTTCTGAAGCGTATCTGATCGAAGATGGAACTGTGACTGCGCCAATTCGCGGCGCGACTTTGATCGGCAACGGCCCGGAAGCTTTGAAGCACGTCTCCATGGTTGGGAACGACCTGCGGCTCGATGAAGGTATAGGTACTTGCGGGAAAGATGGTCAGGCTGTGCCGGTCGGCGTTGGCATGCCCACCACGAAGCTGGACCGAATGACGGTTGGGGGCACCGCGCGTAAAGACACCGGCGGCTTCATGCAATAAGTGAAATCCTGTCATTCCGAGCGAAGAAGATCATTCATTTGCGAATGATCTTCACTGTCGAGGAATCTGCTGTTTCGAACGACCAACGACCAACGATGAACGACCAACGACAATCCTTATGTCGCAAACAATTCTCGAACCACAAACCGAAACCGACCTGAAACAACTTGCGCAAGATATCGTAAAGCGTGCGATGATCGGCGGTGCAACGGCCGCCGAATGCGTCATCCGCGAGGGAGACGAATTCTCCACGCTCGTTCGTCTCGGTGAAGTGGAAACCTTGAAAGAATCCGGTTCGAAGTCCATCGGGGTTCGCGTGTTTAATGGCAAGCGTGCTGCAAGCACGCATTCGAGCGACTTCACCCGCGCGGGTCTTGAGCGCATGTTGAGCTCGGCGCTTGAGCTCGCGAAGATTACGTCCGAAGACCCTTACTCCGGAATTCCCCAGCCTGATCAACTTGGGTCAATTTCTGGCGATCTTGATCTTTACTCTGCCGACGTTTATTCGCTGCCCGGGCAAGAGCGAATCGCCTATGCGCGGCGCGCGGAAAAAGCCGCGCTCGACTCCGATCCGCGTATCAAGAATTCCGAAGGCGGATCATTCGACGCCGCATCTGGACACAAGATCCTGGCCAACTCGCATGGATTCATTGGCGAATACCGGCGCTCGTACTGTTCGGTGGCGGCGGTGCCGATTGCTCAAGAAGATAACGGTGCTATGCAGCGCGACTATTGGTTTTCGGTTTCGCGTAATCTCGCGAACCTCGAATCACCGGAGGAAGTCGGCAAGATTTCGGCCCAGCGCGCGCTTCGCCGCCTCGGCGCGCGAAAGGTGAAAACACAGCAAGTTCCCGTGATCTTCGACCCGCTGGTCGCGACCTCAATTCTCAGCCACATCTTCGAGGGTGTGAACGGCGACTCGGTCTACCGCGGGGCGTCGTTTCTCGCTGGAAAACTCGGCCACAAGATCGCGGCCGAGAACGTTACTGTGATCGACGACGGAACGATGATCGGCGGTTTCGGCACCAGTCCATTCGATGGAGAAGGCGTGCCGACGCGGCGGACGATCGTGATCGAAAACGGAGTGCTGAAGTCATATCTGCTGAACACCTACACGGCAAAAAAACTTCGATTGCAGACCACAGGCAATGCCTCGCGTGGATTGGCCGGAACTCCGGGAATCGGACCTGGAAATTATTTTCTTCAGCCTGGAATGCGCACTCCCCAGCAACTCATCGGCGACCTGAAAGAAGGCCTCTACGTCACGGAATTCCTGGGCATGGGTGTGAACCTCGTTACCGGAGACTATTCGCGCGGCGCCTCTGGGCTGTGGATCTCCGGCGGCGAGCTTACTTATCCGGTCGAAGAAATCACCGTAGCCGGCAATCTCAAAGAGATGTTTATGAACATTTCGGAAGTCGCAAATGACCTCGAATTCCGCGGCTCAGTCGCCTCGCCCACGATTCGGATGGATGGACTCACGGTCGGAGGAGAATAGACAGCAATGAGATTTGCAAAGATCGTGTTCGTCATCGCCGGGATCTGGGGCGTTCTGGTGCTCAGCCCTTTGTATTTCATGTTCAACATGATTGGCCGGCAAGATCCTCCTCCGATCACTCATCCGGCTTTTTACTATGGCTTCGTGGGCGCCGCGCTTGCGTGGCAAGTCGCATTTTTCATTATCGCCGCGAATCCGATTCGTTTTCGCCCGATCATAATTCCTTCGATACTCGAGAAGTTCACTTACGCAATCGCGGGAGCGGTTCTTTATATGCAGGCACGCATGCGCGGTTCCGACATTGTCTTTGTTGCCGTCGATTTTGCTCTTGGTCTGCTGTTCCTTATCGCATTCTTCCGGATCGCCTCGTCACGAAATTCGCTATCTGGCGCGAGCCGAATGGATGTTGCAGATCGAAGAATATAATCGTGCTGCATGGGCAGCCTCATCCAGCCGACTCCGGTCGCACAAGAACCGGACAACAGTCGGCGCATCATCGTCGTCGCCACTGCTGCCGTCGTTGTCGTGGCGCTAATCATCGCCTTTCTCTTGCGCCAGCAACCGAAGGCGCCTCTTCAAATTCCTCCCTACGCTGCGCAACTGAAAATTTCTGGACTCAAAATGAGTCAAGCCCAGAATTTTGTGGGCGCAAGTGTCACCTACATCGACGGAACCATCACAAACTCCGCCGATAAAACCGTGACCCGTGCTGTTGTTCGCGTAACCTTCCGGGACCCGTACGGTCAAATTGCGCAGATCGAAGACGTGCCAATCAGAATTCTCCAGACCAGCGGGCCATATCCTGACACTGCCGAGCTAGCCGCCGTACCACTCGCACCCGGACAAACGATGCCTTTCCGGCTCATTTTCGAACACATAAGTGAGCAGTGGAGCCAGGGATATCCGGAGATGCAGATTGTGGAAGTCACGACGAAATAAAAAACTGAAGCCTGAGCCGGCCTGATGCCTGAAGCTTGATGCCCTGAAGCCCAAAGCCTGACGCCTCCTCTACAATGTCCTCATGTCAGACACCAAGGCCGTCCGCTTAACTGAGACGGTAAAAGCTGCCGGTTGAGCTTCCAAGCTGAGTCCGGCGGCGCTGGACAAGGTGCTTGGGAAATTAGCCCGGCAACACGATCCGAACGTTCTTGTCGGCTTCGATCACGCCGACGACGCCGGCGTGTATCAGATCGCGCCTCACCAGGCCCTGGTGCAGACGGTAGATTTCTTCACACCCATCGTTGACGACCCGTACGTTTTCGGCCAGATCGCAGCGGCGAATTCTCTGAGTGACATCTATGCTATGGGAGGCACGCCGCTGACATCGCTGGCGCTCGTCTGTTTCCCCGAAAAGGGTGATCTGGAAATCCTCCAGCGAATTCTCGCCGGCGGACTCTCGAAGATGATTGAAGCCGGATGCACAATCATCGGCGGCCACAGCATCCGCGATGATGAAACAAAGTTTGGATATTCAGTCACAGGTTTGATCAACCCCAAAAGAGTTTTGAAGAATGGTGGCGCTCGCGCTGGCGATCGTTTGTTGCTTACTAAGCCTCTCGGCACCGGCGTTATTGCTACTGCAATCAAAAAAGGAGTAGCGAAAGAGTCGTGGATCGACGCCGCCATAAAATCGATGACGACGCTGAACAAACCCGCCGCCGAGGTGATTGCGAAACTTGTCTCGAGGGTACCCCATCCTTCCCCTTCAGCGGTGGGTGGGGAATTTGACTCTCCCGTGCATGCCCTCACCGACATCACCGGTTTCGGACTCATCGGACACCTCCGCGAAATGCTGCTCGCGTCAGAGAACGTCTCCGCCAAGCTTTACGCGAGTCGCATTCCCCTGCTTAACGGAGCGCTCGACTGCATTCAGTCGGGGCATATCCCAGGAGGTTTAAAGTCGAACAGGGATTTTGCAGAGTGCCTGGTTACATACGATGCCAATGTTCCCGACGACCTGAGGACAGTGTTTTTCGATCCGCAAACTGCAGGTGGGCTATTGATCTGCGTCAATGGCACACACAGCTCTGAATTGATAGCGACACTTAATAGCGCCCGAGTTCCTGCGGTTGAGATCGGAAGGATTGAAGCAGGTCAAAAACCAACCATTCATGTGGGAGCGTGAATCAAGCTGGCCCGACCGCCCCTGCCTACTGAATCAACTCCCAAATGCGTGCCAGGTGATGGTCGTCGTGCTCGGCAACGAAATACAGGTGATCGATCAACCGCATGGGTTGTTTCAGCCGTGGATGCAGCATCGATCGAGAGAACGCTCGCGGCTCCAGCTGTTGAATCCTCTTCACCAGGTCGAGTCTGGCCGCGCGAAATTCCGCCAGAATTTTTTCGAGCGGGGTCGCGTTGTGGTTGGCCGCATCTGTCTTTTGATTGGTCAGGTCAGCGACGGTCAATACCTGTCCTTCGGTCAGAAAATCTGTGACTCGGCCCATCCACAACGGTTCCAGGTCCAGCAGATGCCCTGCTTGCTCCTGGGCAGACCATTTGCCGTCGGACTTTCGTATGAGTGCCGCGTGAGGAATGTCCCGCAGCATCTCTTCCAGGCGAGCAGGGGTTCCGCGCAGTCGGACACAGAGATTCGGAAACTGCTCGCCCGGAAAATTGAACTCGAATTTTCGCTCAAACCACAGTGGAATCGAACTCATGATGTTTTTCCTGTCACGTAGTGGGAGACCAGGGAATCTGATTACCGCGGCTTCAGTTTCGCTTCTTTACTTTTGTTGCCGGCAATCAGGCGCAGGATCGCTGAAGTCTCTGTCGTGAGTTTCCTGGCTTTGCAGTCAAGCGTACGTCATCCTCAACGCATGTTAGAATTTCGCGCAACTGCAGCGGAGGGGCCCGCGAGCGGGGCTGCAAATCCATCGCTGGAGCGTCCCATATGAGATTTGCGAGCGGTGTGGCCTGCATCGTGTATCTTTTCGCGTCGATAGCTTACGCGCAGAACTCAAAAAAACCTAAGAATTGTCCACAGATCAATCAGAGCGGAGACCACTCCTTTCGTCCCTGGAACAAACCAGCGGAAAACTCCTGCCACGCCGTCGAGCGCAATGGCTTCCCAATGCCCGACCCGAAGTGCACGCCGGGAGCGTTCAATCCCAGTCTGAAATTAGCAGTTCTCAAGAATCCTGACTTTCGAACTGGTTGCGTCAGAAACGATACGACAACTGAGGACGCTAAGGCGGAAACGTACAACTGGTATTCGATTTCTCATCCGACGGGAAATGAGGGCGAGAATCAAACCTGCGAATTGGACCACTTGGTTCCACTCTATTTGGGCGGTGCTGACACCTTGGATAACATCTGGCCGCAGTGCGGTCCCGATGGCGCGGCATTGGATGACCGCTACTTCAAGGAGAAGGACAAGGTCGAATATTATCTCGGCCGCCAGGTTCGCGCCGGAACCATGTCTCTGAGTGCAGCTCAACGCGGAATCGCCAACGACTGGACACAATACCTTAGCAAAGCGAAGAAATTCTGTAGCTCAGGCAAGTGTGACTTCCGAGGACAGTAAGGAAACTCCCTCGACATCAGACTTGGTAGCGCTACCGGGAATCGAACCCGGGTTTGAAGATTGAGAATCTTCCGTCCTAACCCCTAGACGATAGCGCCATTCAGGCAGCAATGACGCGCGAAGTCGCGTCAACTCAGCGTCGATTATAACAAAGTGAGTTAATGATCCCGCCTTGGTCGGAGCGGCTTCGACTCGGCGGGATTCGACGCGATTATCCGTCAGCTATGACGTCGCGTCTCGTACAAAATCGTTGCGAAATTACGTCCCGCGATGCTGAATCCCTGCTGAATAACTCCCGTCACAGCGATCCGGCTTTCATCACCCGGCACGCCATATTTCTTGCTGTACACCCACAGGCGCCCGGTGCCGTCATCGATTTCAAAAACACCAACGCCCATGGCCGCGAACGAATTCACTACGCGTCCGGCGATCGTGACTTCATGCCGTTGAAAGCGGCCGGGATCGCGATTGATTGACTCAATGCTCTTTTGCGGCGGACAGGCGGTAAGCACAACTACCATCACGGCTAGACAGGCAGCGGCGATTACTCGGACAAGTAGGTTAGAGACTGGGGTCACAGCTCCTCCGGGGAAAGTCACTGGATTATTGGAACACAGAAAAGCGAGGTAAGTTGGTTAGGGCACTCAACGCGAACGCGCCAAAACCAGTGTGACGTCATCGGGTTGTTCGGCCCCGCCAATCCAGTCATTCACCGCGGAAGTGACGATTTCGCAAATCCGCCCCAGCGGCAGGTCGCGATTTTCATCTACCAGTTCGATCAGGCGCTGCTCGCCAAATTCGCCAAAATCATTCTCCGGCTCGGTGACACCGTCGCTGTAAGCAAGAAATATCTCGCCGGGATGGAGCTGGACGGAGCTCTCATCGTAGCTGATGTTATCGAATAATCCCACCACCGTCCCACCATCTTCCAGACGCCGGACCGCGCCATTTTTAGTCAATACCAGCGGTGGAAGATGGCCGGCGTTACTGAATACCAATCGGCGCTCCGGAGCATCGTACATCGCAAGGAAAAGCGTCGCGTATTTTTCTAAAGGTGTGCTATGGAACAATTGATGGTTCAAAAGTGACAGCAGTGTGCTCGGGCAAACCTCCGCGCCGGGGAGTACCGGCCCACCTTGCGAAACCAGCATGGGGCCTGCACCCACGGCCTGTACCTGTCGCAGCGCCGGAATCCCTTCCATTGAATAGGCGCGGACCGCCGAGTGTATGGTCGCCATCAGCAATGCAGCGGAGATCCCCTTGCCGCTGACGTCCCCAACGGCCAACAGCAGGCGCTCTGGGCCAAGCGATAGAAAGTCATAATAGTCACCGCTCACGCTGCGAGCGGGCTTACAAAAGCCGTGAACTTCCAGGCTGGGCAGTTGCGCAATTTGGCGCGGAAAGAGCTGGGCCTGCACCTCCTGTGCGATCGTGATTTCATTCTGCAATCGCTGCTTCTCTTTTTGTTCCAAAATCAATTTTTCGATCGAAGCAGTCATCGAGTTGAACGAATTAGCCAATGCAGCGAGTTGGTCATTCGAGGTGACCGGAATGCGGCGGCTGAAGTCTCCGCGATTGATGTGGGTCGTCGCTTGATAAAGTTGCCCAACAGCACGAGTAATAGACCCTGAGAGACGCGAACCGACCCACCATGCCGCAAACTCGAAGAGCACGAAAACGATGAGCAGGACAAAAAGCACGAACTCAATCGTCGAACCAAAGCTTCCCAGAGAAGAGAACGTCAGATCGAAGAGCTTTGAGACACGTGTGCGGACGCTCACTTGCGCGGGATCGATCTCGTTTCCGGTCTTCCAGTCGAGCATCGAGATATCTGCTCCCGAGTCAACTCGCAGATCCAGAGCTCGGCGTGGAGGCGGTATGTTGCCGGCGCTGTAAATCGGAGTGTTGCTTCTCGTTCCGCCTTCCGATCCAAACCAAGTTACTTCGCCGAGATCGCTGCCCAGGCCGGAGAGCACGTGTTGATCTACGGGCCGGCTGGAAATCACCAGCAACTTGCCTTTGCTTGTAGGAAGGCTGACCACGGAGCGTAAGAAAACTATCCCCTGGTCTTCCACTACCCGCGTGAAATCTTGCCGAGCCGCTGGTGAGAGCGTGAGTTTTTCAGCTGGTGAACTGCTCAGAACAAGTTGGCCGTTGATCCAGGCAAAAACGTCGTGGTTAGGTCGTATTCGGAGCGTCTCCCCAATGGACGGGTAATCAGCTCGGCCGGCATTGACATACGTCGCCATTTGACCGGCCAGACGCGCATTGCTCACCTCCAGGCTGCGAAGATCAGAATCGAGCCGCGCGGTGAAAATGTAAGCGGCGAACTGCATCGAGAAGAGGTAGAAAGCAAGTCCAGCAAGTAGAAACAGCAAAATCAGTGGTATGACGCCGATAAATGTATAGGTGACCAGCAAACGCGTTCGCATTCGCCACAAAAGGTTTGCGGAAGCCCAGCTTGCGCCAACAAGCAGCAGAAGAACCATTGCAAAGATCGTCAGAAAAATGATCCAGCCGGTAAGAGCGGCGGCATACGAACTCCCGAGCGCGCCGGCGATCTGTTGAATGATGAGTAGAAGAAGATCGAGCCCCAGAACATACAGCGTGAAAAACGAGAGTTTCCCACGAGGGAATAGGCCTTTGTGTTCCAGCCAGACACGCGCATGTAACAAGCGTCTATTCATGCGGCTTCGCTGAATTATAGATGTATGGCACGCCGCAAAGTTGGCGTTTGAACCGGCGGATTACGGGAGTTGATCAACGTTGCGTCGGACGAGAAATCAAGGCTGACATCATAGGCCGGGTTTTCTGCTGCTAGAATGCTCGCTGTGAACCCCAAAATTTACGCGCTCATAGCGCTCATTACAACGCTATACCCGTGCTATGCGCAGGAAGCGAATCCGCAGGGAAAGCCCCAGGTCAAAGTGAACGTGCTGAATGTCTGCACGCCTTCGCAGCAAGAGCAGCAAGAGATTTCGTCAGCTCTGGGGCGCATTCCCAGGCACCCTTCGTTCAGCCAGGACTTCGAGGTCGACCGTGGACGTTCGGTTCTCGACCAATCCACGAATCCGCTGGCCTCAGTCGGAATGGCGCCCGCCACATCTGAAGGTGCGTCCGGTCACAGTTCTGCTGCGCCTGCCTCAGCGCAGTTCGTACGGATTCGCCACGATTTCGCTGACAATGTGCCGCTCTCAACCGTGCAATATTCCTTCAGCCGTGACACCGAAGAAATGGTCGAAACGCTCGTCTTTCGCGTGCGTGATCCCAAAGACTTATTGGAGCTTTCGATCGAATCGCGTGCCTCATCTGTGACTACGCCAGCGGCCATGCTGGCGTCTGCGACTCCTGCCGGCAGAATCAAGCTTGAGAGGTTCGGGAAATCGTCGGTGGTGTTGGCGCGTTGTTCCGGGGCAAATGGTGGTCCTCCGGTCGACCAGAGCGCGTATGAGCCGCTTTTTTCATCGGCGTCGTCAATTTTGATGGATTATCGCGGATTGTTGCAGTCGAGAAAATTGATTCCGGAAGAGCTGGCCAGAATGAGCGGCGATGCTGTGCGCCATAAAACTACCGGCGCGGCGCACCACCAATGATTCCCGGCAACTTGCGACTTATTCCTGTTTTGCTAATCTAATCGACTTCAATGGCGATACGAAACGTCGTAATAATCGGATCAGGCTGTGCCGGGCACACTGCGGCGCTTTATACCGCGCGCGCCAACTTGCAGCCGCTGGTGCTCGAAGGGCACGAACCCGGCGGCCAGCTTTCGCTCACAACCCTGGTTGAAAATTTCCCCGGGTTTCCCGAAGGGATTCAGGGACCCGAGTTGATCGCCAACATGCGGCGGCAGGCAGAGCGTTTCGGAGCCGAATATCAGCTCGCGCACATCACTGCTGCCGACTTGAGCAAGGCTCCTTTCACCTTGCAAGTTGGGCGCGAAACCATACAGACGCGTACCTTGATTATTGCCAGCGGCGCTTCGGCACGCTGGCTTGGCCTGCCAAGCGAGCAGGCGTTGATTGGGCATGGCGTTTCTTCGTGTGCAACCTGCGATGGCTTCTTTTTCTCGGGCAAAGAAATCGCAGTCATCGGTGGCGGCGACTCAGCAATGGAAGAGGCCCTCTTTCTGACGAGATTTGCAACCAAGGTTTCGCTCATCCATCGCCGCAACGAATTTCGCGCCTCGAAAATCATGCTGGAACGCGCGCAGCAACACCCGAAAATTGAGTTCATATCCAATACGATCGTGGAAGACGTGAAGGATCCGGCAAAGAAAGAAGTTACTGGCCTTACACTCCGGGACGTGAACAACGGGAAAGCCTGGGACCTCCCCGTGAGCGCCATGTTTCTCGGCATCGGTCATATTCCGAATGCCAAGATCTTCGAAGGCCAGTTGGATACAGACCAGGACGGATATCTGAAGACCACAAACTTTGTCTTCACGAAGGTTCCCGGGGTCTATGCCTGCGGCGATGTGCAGGATCGCCGCTATCGTCAGGCCATCACCGCGGCCGGTTCAGGATGCATGGCGGCACTCGAGGTCGAGAAGTTTCTGGAAGTACACGGGAAATGAGGGCCAGGCAATCGCTGCTACGTGCCAATTTTGTATGAGGGCATAGCGTCAGCCGCGCCGAGCCAAAATCCTTTCGGGATCAAGCTGCGATCCGACTCTCGACCTCATCCCCGATCGCAGCCCCGAAGGGGCGGAAGATTCTAGCCCAGCGCTTCAGCGCTGGGTAAGCGGGAAACGATCAAAAACGCCAGGGCCAAGCCCGAGCCCTTGAACGCGACTACCACAGCTATTCGATCAACGGTACTTGCGGCGCTGCTTTGCGTGGCAAATGCCCGGTCAGCCGCGGGTCTGGTTGCACCTCGACCTGGAACGCGTAAGGACGAAAACCCGACTTAACATAAAACCCGAGCGCTCCCGGGTGGTCGAGGGTACATGTATGTACCCAGAATCGCCGAATCGGCCTGGCCCAGGCTCGTTCGATCGCGTCTTTCATTAGCGCCCTTCCTAAACCCTTGCCGATCTCCCCGGCGACAAGGCCAAAAAACGCAAGCTCACATTCCCCGCGCTGCCGGAAGTCGAGCTCCAGTAGCCCGACATCTTCGTTCCTATGGCGCAAAACAAATATCGCGTCGAGCGGATCACTCAAGATTCTTCGCAGCTCTTCATCGCTCATGGTCAGTCGAGAATGCCAAAGCCAATCTTGGCCCACCTTTCGGAATAGTCCCCGATACGCCGAGAGATCCGTCCCATCTAATTCGGCAAGTTCGTATTCGGCTGGAAACTTCCACGCTGATGTCGTTTGCGGCCGCGCATTCATCTCCAAACTGGTTACGACTGTCGCGATGCATCCCCGCGGTACTGGGGAATAGCCGGGAGGTAGCTCGGAGTTTCCCTTGTTCATGTTCTTTAAGTAGATATTAAGTTATTACCCCTCATTTCATTCCATCTCGAAACCCCCTTGTGCAATGTGTTACAACTTCCTGTGATCTCGCCGTACAGGCAGACAACATTTTCACTGCTCGTAGGCCGGCCGTGTTAAGGGCCGCGCTCATTTCCCTTTCCGAGAGCCGCAGCCTGCGCGCCCTCGCCGAAAAATCTTCCCTTGGACAGCGGGTATCCGGACGCTTCGTTGCCGGCACGCAAGTCGAAGACGCACTCCGCACTGCCGCTAAGCTAAACCAAGCGGGGCTAAGCGTCTCGATCGACAATCTTGGCGAAAACGTAAGCACCGCTGAAGAAGCCGGCAGGAGTGCACAACGCTACGCCGAGCTCCTTTCTGAAATATGCGGTCGCCGCTTGAATGCGAATGTCAGCCTGAAGCTTACGCACATGGGGATCGACGTTGACCCTCAGCTTGCCCGAGATCACGTCGGCGCCCTGGTTGCGAAAGCGGCTTCAATGACCCCTAAGAATTTTGTTCGCGTTGATATGGAGGGTTCCGCCTACACCCAACGCACGCTTGACCTGGTTCGTGAGCTTCACCGTCATCCGGGAAATCAGGGATGCGTCGGCGCCGTTATTCAAAGCTACATGCGCCGGTCGGAAGATGACGTCGCACAACTCATTTCTGAAGGAATCCGCATCCGGCTTTGTAAAGGCGCATACAAAGAGCCGCCGGAAGTCGCCTATCAGGAAAAATCCGAAGTCGGTGCAAACTATTTAAAGCTGATGAAGACCCTGCTCAAGAGCGGCATCTATCACGGGCTAGCGACGCATGACGAAAGAATCATCCGCCAGGCGCAGGAATTTGCCACACGCGAGCGCATTCCGCGAGAGGCATTCGAATTCCAAATGCTTTATGGAATCCGCCGCGATCTGCAACGCTCGCTTGTAAAGGATGGGTGGCGAATGCGGGTCTACGTCCCATTCGGGACCGAGTGGTATCCGTACCTGATGAGGCGTTTGGCGGAGCGTCCCGCAAACTTGCTATTTGTTATAAGAAATCTGTTGCGCCGATAATTGATCTTATTTTTCCGGTCCCGCCGCGAATGCCTGCACATCGAAGGCCTCACTGCTTTGTTGTGATCTCGGTTTCACCTGACTGACCGGAACCGTCACTCGCACCGAGGTCCCCTGATTGCTCGATTCCACTTCAAATCTGCCGCCAAGCTCTCGCACTCTTTCTCTCATTCCGCCGAGGCCAACTCCTGAAGTTGCGGCAACACGGAAGCGATCGAGCACTTCGTCGGGAATTCCGCGCCCTTGATCTGTAATTGCCAGCGTAGCCTGTCCAGCAATTACGCGAAACGTAACCTCTGCTGCCTTGCTCTTGGCGTGGCGATGGATGTTCGTGAGACTTTCCTGCAAGACCCGGAACAATGCGAGCTCCAGGACCGCCGGCAGCCGTTCGGGCAGCTCCGGTATGTCAAGTTTCAATTCCAGCCCACTGCGTTTGCCAAACTCTTCGGCGTACCAGCGCGCAGCCGATGAAAAGCCGGCTTCGTCGAGGCCCGGCGGGTGCAGCAGGTGCGAAAGCGTACGTATCTCTTTGATCGACTGATCAAGTAACCTGATGCACTCGGCATAACGCGAATCCACCTCCTCAGCCCCGGCCAGCCCTGAAAGGGTCATTTTCGTGGCCGCAAGGTATTGCCCTATGCTGTCGTGCAATTCGCGCGAAAACCTGCGGCGCTCGTCATCCTGCGACTTGAGCAAGCGAGCGCTCAATTGGCCAACCGCTTCGCGGCCGGCCACCGCTGCGCGTTCCGCTTCATGCGCCTTTCTTTCCGACTGGACTGCCGCCATCTCAGCTTGTTCGCGGGCCCGCAACTGGCCGCGCAGAAGCTTGTAGTGCCAAAGCAACAGAAGTACGGCTGATGTGAACGTCCCAATGATTACCACAATGGCAAGAACAAAGTGGACGTGTGCTGATTGAGCGCGTTCCTTCAGCAGACGATTCTCTTCATCCCCCATCGCACGGGTAACCGTCACAATGTCATTGGCGAACTCAAGGCTCTGACGTGTCATTTGCGGCTGTCCGGCGGGTTCAGGAACACCACTGCGCCGCAACGCCACTGACTTTTCCCAGAGCTCAATACGCGTGTTGACGGCGGTCTCAAGCCGATCGCAATTATTTTGCTGAACAGCGTTGTCGGCCGTAATTCTCCGCAATTCTTTGAGAACTACGGGAATCTGCGAAACGCTGTGTTCGTACTGAACGTACGAATCGCTATCTCCATTCAGAACGTAAATCAACCGCAAGCGGGCAGCGGTTGCAATGTCAGACTCCGTTTCGCCCAGCAGTTCGCGCACCTGCTGGCTGTGTTCGACTGCACGTTGACTCCGGGAGAAATTCGTCAGAGTGCTGTAGACAAGCACAGCACACACCAGCAGCAAACCGATTGCGATAGGAAAAGCGTTTCTTGCTGTAACACTGCTCGACATGCGCGGCTTTTTCAGGCTCCGGGTTCTCGCCGCATCGGCAGTCCTGAGTTAGACGGCCTCGGGAAGATTGTTAAGCAGTGTAGCAGGACACAAGAGAGTTCTATCCACAATTTGAGACCATTCAGGAACTACTGCGGCGGCCGAGGAATGTAGCGCCCTGGGCCGGTCGAAGGCTGCTCGCCATTGGGTTGCGCCGGAGCAAGTGGAAGACGAGCGGCGTTACTGAGGATCTGCCGCTCCTGCGATGAGAAATTGCTGAAGCGGCCCGACTGAATTGCCCGTTCCCTTGCAGCGGGTGGCATCGCGCGCAGACTTTGAATCGCGTTCCTCACCGCCTGCTGCCGCTGTGGAGGCAGGCTATGAAACTGGGAATCCGCCGAGCGGAATTGCTGCCGCTGCGAGCTTGTTAGGTGTTCCCAGGTTTGCATGTGTTGCAGCACGCGTTGCTGGCGCTCAGGAGGCAGGCTGTCGAAATGCTGGAGGCGCTGCTCCAGCTGTTGCTGTCGTTGTGGCGGCAAACGGCGGAAGTTCGGGTCATTCTGAAGCGCACGCCGCTGCTGGTCCAGTGGCAGCTGACGATGTTGTTGCAGCCATTGCCCGGCGCGGGCGTCCCGGTTCGGCTGCTGGTAAGGACGGGGAACGTTGTTGCGTTCCTGAACCGGACGCGACTGACGCGGCGGCGCTTGATACCGGGGTTGCGGAGCCGGCCGACTCGGCGCGGAGTTTTGGCGACGATTTTGAGCAAGGCATGGCGCCACTCCAAGAGCCAGCGCGAAGCTGATCACTTGCAGCCTGTGCCAGAAATGCGGCCCTACTTTCATCCGCTCATGTCCCCGGATTCTCGTCATACCAAGTCAGCCGATTACGGATTTGCGCTATCGTCCTGTTGCGGCTGCAAATCATCCATTAAGTCTGAGTCTGCATAAACGTCCTGGTTGTTATCAAGGGCCTGCAGATCACCAACCGCCGTGCCGGGTATGGGTTCGGCGACAGCCGCAACTGTACCCCGATTGTGCACAACTTTATTTTGCTCAAGCCGGAACACTACTGCCCCGACCGCCACAATCGCTGCCAATGACGCTGCCAGCGCCGGACGCAGCAGCCACGCAAACCGCGTCGCAGGCCGCTTCGCTATCTCCTCGCGCAGGCGTGCCTGCAGGCGAGTGTCGAAGTAAGGAGACGGTTCCGGCGTTTGCCACTCATCCAGCAGCGCCATTGTCTTCTCGAACTCTGCCAAGGTTCCCGCGCATTCAGCGCAAGAACGCAGATGCTCATCTACCTCTGGCACTCCAGCGACAAGTCCAGCGGCCAGGTCCGGAAGCTGTTCGCGAATTTCATTGCACTTCATGTTTCTTTCCCTTCGCCAAAAAATTCGTGTGTGGCGCGGGCGCCCTCGCCCGCGGTTTTTATACAAACTCTTTTAATTGCTGCCGCAGGGTCTCGTAAGCCCTAAATAACAGCGACTTCGTGGCTGATTCACTTAACTTCAAAACTTCTGCAATCTGACGGTAATCCATCTGCTGATATTTATGCATAAGTACCGCCATCTTTTGTCTCTCGGGCAGCGCTTCGACTTTTTCGCGGATCGCCTTCATCCGCTCGCGCCGCAAGATTTCCTCTTCTACGTTCGGCTGCTTATCCGCTAAGTCGGGCGCCTGACCTGTTTCTTCGTCGGGGACATCAAGATTCATCGTGTTCTCAGGCCGCTCGTGACGTGTGTCACGCACATAGTTCATACCCAGATTGGTCGCAATCCGATACAGCCAGGTTGTGAATTTCGCGCTGGCTTCATAGCTTGACCGCGACCTATACACCCGCAAAAAAACTTCCTGCGCCAGGTCCTCGGCCGCTGCCGGATTATGCGCCATCCGGTACATAAAATTTATGATCGGCCGACGATATTTCTGTACCAAAAAGTCGAACGCCGAGTTGTCGCCCGCCTTGACGCGAAGCATGACTTCCGCGTCAGTCAACTCGCCAGCAACCGGATCGGCGACAGCAGTCGTGGAACGCACGCCCATCGCTGGCAACCCGTAATTGAGTGCCACACTGCTCACAGTGGAGTTAACCCGCTCCCGGTCAGAAAGTTGCATCTCTTCTGACGAACTTTCCTGCCCGGATGTATCCTGATTTGAGGTACTTACCGGCGGAGTCGCGGGTTTGCTTTTCTTCCACATTTCGAACCGAAGGTAACCTGATAGCGCGTTAGGCAACTTTCACCAGGAGCGATCTTCGGAACCGCCATTCCCGGCAAACCCGTAGCCTACCACGAGGAAAGGAGAACCGGCATCAGGTTCTGAAGATGAAGTTTTCGCGCCGGAATTGAAGAACTAAGCCAGCATTTTCGCCTCTTGGGCAACGGCTAGCGACGAACGACCAATGAACCACGATCTACTACATTGGCATAGGCTCTGGTTCGGGGGTCGGGTCGGGAACCACGTCGGGTCTGGGCTCTGGACCGACAGGCGGAAATACGTCAGGATCTGAACCCGGCTCTGGCTCGGGATCTGGTTTGGGCACGGGTTGTGGTCGGGGAAATATACCTGGCTGACTGCAGACGGGAAATGTCATGAACATCTTCCGATGCGCTCGCAAGGGGCTAAGATTGCTGTGACGCATCGAATAGATTGGGTCTTTATGATGGAGAGCCTCACATCCTCTGACCGTTGGCGATTCAGGTCAGCGATGACCCTGGCTGTCGCCGCCGATGCGCTGCAAATCTTTGTATTGCCGCTGTTTGGAGAAGGTGCGCTGTCTCCGGCCGACGATATCCTTGACTTGGCCGTGGCCGCCATCCAGGTCCGTCTACTCGGCTGGCACTGGGAGTTCCTGCCCGCCTTCGCTGCCGAGCTCGTGCCCGGAGTAGACCTAGTCCCGTTCTGGACGCTTGCTGTCGCAAACGTCTATCGCAAGGCAAAGCAGACGTTCGCCGAGGACAATACGTCAGATACCGCAAAGGTGATCGAAGGGGAATACAGGTAGCCGTCATCCATTAGGTGGTGAAGGCGAGGAGGGATGGTTCTATGCTGGGGCTAACCTTCGCGTTCCGGCCGCTGGAGTGTAGGTGATTCAGACCGGCAGCAAATCCCATACGCCTGCCATAGCTTGAACCAGGGACTGTGGGCCAGCCGCTCGTCGTGCCTGCGATTGGCAGCCGTCACATCGTTTGCCGTCAGCGGGCGAATGTCCGCCGTCTCAAACAGACGTTCCAGTTCTTCGATGTCGGCTATGACCCGCTCGACGTCCATGGCCCACCAGTATAACAACCAGGGGAGGAGATTCGGCAAACCATCGAGCGCCCTGGTTGGACAATTTGCTTGACGGAATGGCAATCTATAGGCAGCACTGAGTTGGGCGCTTAACTCAGCGGTAGAGTGCCATCTTCACACGGTGGAAGTCATAGGTTCGAATCCTATAGCGCCCACCATATTTTGGAGGTCCCTCGGCTTCGCTCGGGATTTCGGCACGCGGCTCGGACCCCGCGTAAACGCCTCAAGTTCGAATCCTATAGCGCCCACCATATTCAGGCTTCGATAAAAATAATTGCATCTCGGCTAGGTTCGAGTTAATATCGCCACTCCCAGCACGTCTTCCCGGTTCGCTACTCATAAACTTGCGAGGTGCCTATGGTTCGGAACTTTCTCCGGGATCCGCGCCTTTCTCTGTTTTTTGCAACCGCGTTGCTCTGCGGTTGCGGCCATCAACCAAAAATCGCAGTTACTACCTATCACTATGACAATCTTCGTACCGGTTGGGATCGGCACGAAGACCGCCTGACGCCTGCGAAAGTTTCAAGCTCACATTTCGGTGTGCTTTACACGCCGACATCGGTCGACGACCAGGTCGATGCCCAGCCTCTCGTCGTGCCGGACGAAAACATAACCGGCGGCTCCAGTCCAGGAGAATACGACGTGGTGTATGTGGCCACGGAAAACAACTCGGTGTTCGCCATTGATGCGAACAGCGGGAAAGTGCTGGTTAGCCGGCAGATCAATCACCCGGTCCCGCTGAACCAATGGCCACCTCCGTCGCCGACGCCGCCGGCCTACACTTGCGGGAACAACGGCCCAAATGTCGGGATCAACAGCACTCCGGTCATTGATCACGCCAGCAACACCATGTATGTCGTCGCTTATTCATGGGAAAGCGGCAATACGGTTTATCGCCTGCATGCTTTGAACCTCAGCGACCTCACTGACCGCTTTCCAGCCAAGGTCATAAGCGCTTCGCATACCCTCACTAACGGAACCTCATTTAATTTTGATCCCGGCTGGCAGCGGCAGCGTCCGGCGTTGTTGCTAAACAATGGAACCTTGTACGTGGCCTTCGGCAGCTTTTGTGACTGGGGCGGTCCGTCGCCCTACGATCACTCCCGCGGCTGGGTGCTGGGATGGAAGACCCCCGGGCTTACACCGCTGGCCGCAAATCAATTGAACAATCGCTTGATCGTCGGAGCGTCTCCCGCCCCAATGTTTTTGTCTTCGGTGTGGATGTCCGGCTATGGGCCTGCAGCAGATCCGGGCGGCAACCTTTATTTTGTTACTGGGAACTCGGACTCGAACCTCGCAGGGAATTACTACACGACGTACAAGGGCTCGGCCAGCGCACCGGCGTACGCCAATATTCAAAACAGCGTAGTGCGGCTCCAACCTGACTTAAGCGCTGTCCACGATGTGTTTACGCCCTGGGCGCAGCAGTTCCTGGATGAAACCGACGCGGACTACGGCTCGGGTGGGGCCCTGGTGTTGCCCGACCAGAGCGGCCCGGTTCCTCACCTGGTCACTGCCGCGGGCAAAGACGGAAAGTTGTACGTCCTAAATGCAGACAGCCTTGGAGGATTTAATCCCCCACAGAATGGCGCCGGCGCAACTGACAACGTAGTTGCCGAGGTCAATGTTGGAGCGTGCTGGTGCGGTCCATCTTACTTTGAAGGAGAAGATGGTCACTATATTGTGACCAGCGGTGGCACGAACATAAACGTCTGGAAGCTCCGCACTGACCCATCAGTTTCGCTGATTCACGAAGGCACTTCGGCAAACGTCGCCGGTGGTGGCGGAGGCGGGCAGGACTCGGGCTTTTTCACTGCTATTTCTTCGGACCACCATAAGCACGCAATCATTTGGGCGGTCTCTCGTCCAGACGGCAGTGGGCAATTGTGGCTGTACGCCTTCCGCGCGTTACCGCCGCATGGGAGCAATTCGCTGCCGCAGCTCTTTGCTAAGGCGGTAGGGACTTGGGCCGGTGGCAATGCAAACGTCGTCCCAGTAGTTGCAAACGGCGAGGTGTTTGTAGCGACTAATCAGCAGCTCACAATTCTCGGATTGAACTGATCAAAGGGAGATAGTCATGGCAATGCAATTTCGGACTTGCGCCTGTATTATTGTCGCCTTTGTCGCGCTGAACTTGGCCTTTGGCCAAGAAAAAAACACGTCCACTCCCCTCAGCAAAGAGGCTGCTGTGTGGGCGCACCGCGTCACAGGCAAGATCGTCAGTATGAAGAATGGGCAGCTCCAAGTGGAGACGCGCGAGAAGCGCACCATACACGTGGATGCCAGCGAAGCAATAAAAAGTAAGCGCGTCAACGAGTATTCGCAAGGAAGTCTGGTGACAATTTATGGAGCGTTTGGCGCGAACGGCGTTTTGCGCGCCCAGAGTATTCAAAGAGCGAAGAACTTGCCGAGCTCGTGGCCCGAGGACCGCTAGCTGGGCCGGATCTAGAATGCCAGTTCCTTTGCAGACCGTTGGATGAGAACTTAAAGCGTTACCCAAACGCTGCCGACCCTATGAATCCTGATGATTTCCGCCGGATCGCGCTCAGCATGGAGGGAGCTGAGGAAAGTTCTCACATGGGCAGCCCGGATTTTCGCGTTGGCGGACGAATTTTCGCTACGCTTGCCGCACAATCCCTGGGCTACGGAAACCTTATGCTCACTCCCGAGCAGCAAACCGCTTTCGTTGAGGAATTGCCCGAAATTTTCCTGCCGATCGCAGGTGGATGGGGCCGCATGGGAGCGACCCACGTTCGTCTTGCAGTTGTTGCCGAGGATGTCCTCGCCGGCGCATTGAGAACCGCCTGGAAACTGAGAGTTGAGAAAAACGCTAAGGTTGGCAAGACCCGTAAAAAGAAAACATCCAATGCGCGCAGCTGCAAGAGCAGCGGCAAAAGTAAGAGAATCTGATCTGCCTCGCGCCCACAGAGTTGCCCTGGAAAGCTCTCGATAACGAGTATGCTTCCTCAGTGGATCCCATCACCAATCCTCAGAAAAAAGAAGCCGGTCTCTGTGCCGGGTGCCGCCACATGCGCCTCATCGAATCCGATCGCGGTTCGGTTTTTTATCGGTGTCAGAAGTCGGATTCAGACCCGGCTTTCCCTAAGTACCCCCGGCTGCCAGTTATTCAATGCAGGGGCTACGAACCCAGTCGATCGGCTACGTCGATCGGCTAATTCAGTGACCCCTCATCGCTGTTACAAAATCGCGCAACTCAGAACCAGGAACTTACATCTGAGCTGCTCGTGCGCCCCCGAAGTAACCTGGTCAGGCGATGCTGCCTTGTATTTGCTGCGGCAGCTTCTATCTCGTTCTTAGCGGGGTGCGGCACAAATGACGGAGCGATCCAGCCTCCCACCCCGGCGCCACCGCAACAGTCCACTCCACCGCCGAATCCTACTCCCGATCCACCATCGCCTTCATCGAGTTACACCGGCGTTTTGAAACAGAGATATGACCTTTCGGTAACGGGGCAAAATGTAAACGAGACGATTCTCACTCCTGCCAATGTGAATCAGGCTTCGTTCGGCAAGCTGTTCTCCTTTTCGCTTGATGGAGAATCGTTCGCTCAACCGCTTTACGTTTCGGGCGTGAATATCGGCGGAGCAACATACAACGTGGTTTTCGTCGAGACGGAGAACGACAACGTTTACGCATTCGACGCAGATGGGCGCGTCTCCTCGCCGTTGTGGAGCGTGAATTTCACCGACCCTGCCAACGGCATCACTCCCATCCCCGGAAGCGACATGGGCGGCGGTGTCATTAACACCGTCGGAATTACGGGAACGCCGGTCATTGACGGCGCTACAGGAACCCTGTACGTGGTGGCCGCAACCAAAGAAAATGGCGGCTACTTCTACCGGCTGCATGCGTTGGATATTGTTACCGGCGAAGAACGGCTCGGGAGTCCCGTCCTGGTTCAAGCATCCGTCGCTGGAAACGGAGCCGGAAGTGCAAATGGCCAGGTTGCGTTTCTTCCAGTGCATCAATTGCAACGGCCCGGTCTCCTGTTGCTGAACGGCGTTGTGTACATCGCATTTGGTTCTTATAACGATGTACTTCCCTATCACGGCTGGATCTTCGGCTACAACGCGTCTACCTTGCAGCAGGTAGCGGTCTGGAATTCCACTCCCAACGGTGAAGGCGGTGGAATCTGGATGGCCGGCGCGTCTCTATCCGCAGATGCAGCGGGGAACATCTACGCAATCACTGGCAACGGCACCTTCGACGCAGGCACCGGTGGCAGCGATTACGGCGATAGCTTCGTGAAGCTAACGCCAACCGGCAATTCACTGATCGCGAGCGATTACTTCACGCCTTACGATCAGCTCACGTTATCCGACGATGACGTCGACGTCGGCTCCAGCGGATTCATGCTCCTTCCCGACCAAGCGGGCCCGTTCCCGCATCTTGGCGTCAGTGCGGGAAAGTCAGGAACGGTTTATGTGTTGAACCGCGACAACCTTGGTCAGTACCAATCGAGCGGTGACAGTCAGGTAGTCCAGTGGCTTCCCGGCGCCCTGGGATCACAGGCGAACAATAACGACTACAGCACGGCTACGTATTGGCAAGGCTACGTGTACTTCATCGGCGATATGGATGTGGTTAAGCAGTTCCAGCTCACGAACGGCTTGCTCTCTACTTCCCCTGTCGCTGAGGGAACGTATGTGTACGGATATCCGGGAGCGAATATGACGGTGTCGTCAAACGGCGCCGCAAACGGGATTCTCTGGTCGATTGAAGCCTCAGGGGTCAACGTGTTGCATGCTTACGATGCAACCAACGTAGCCAATGAAGTCTACAACACCACCCAGGCAGGCACGCGCGACAACTTCGGAGTGGCCGTACGGTTCACTGTGCCCACGGTGATCAACGGCAAAGTCTACGTGGCAGGTCAGACCCAACTCACTGTTTTTGGGTTGTTCTGAGATTATTCGGCGGGCTTCTCTGGAAGTTTGAGACCGAGTTCTTTCATCACCATCTGCAAGTCCTTCCAGGTTTCTTTTTTCTGACGCGGATCGCGAAGAAGAAACGCCGGATGATATGTCACCGCAAGTTTTGTTCCACGAAAATCGAACCAGCGTCCGCGCAGTTCAGACATCGGGGCATTGAGAGCTAAAAGAGTCTTGGCTGCCACGGCTCCCAATGCAACCAGGACCTTCGGCCCAATCACTTCAATCTGCCGCATCAGAAACGGCGAGCACGTTTCGCATTCATCGCGCTCCGGTGTGCGGTTTCCTGGCGGCCGGCACTTAATAATGTTGGCGATGTAAATATCTTCGCGCCGCAAACCCATCGCTTTGATCATGTTAGTCAGCAATTGTCCTGCACGGCCCACGAACGGCTCGCCCTGTTGATCTTCATCCGCTCCCGGCGCTTCGCCGATGAACATCAGCTCGGCCTGCGGATTTCCCACGCCAAACACAATCTGCTTGCGTCCCTGCTTGTGCAATCGGCAGCGAGTGCAGTCGCCAATGTTTTCGCGAATAGCCCGAAGTGCCGCGACCGGATCAAGCTGTGTGGCGCTGGCGTGTGTGGGGCGGGCGTGTGTGGGGCGGGCGCCCTCGCCCGCCATGCTTTGTGTGCTCATTCCTTGAAGTTCCGACTCAACGGCTTCTGTCATTCCGAACCGCCCCTCACCCTCTGTCATTCCGAACGGCTTTAGCCGTGAGGAATCTGTTTTTCCTTCGGGTCCCGTAGAGCCGCCGCTCTCGTTAATTGACTCAAAAACGCCCTCGATTGGCCGCCGATAAAAATCATAAATCCCCAGGTCATTGTAGTAACGAATGCGGTTGGCCAAAGCGCGGCGGACTTGCGGATCGAGAGGCGAAGCCATTCACGAAAATTGTAAACCGGTACTCTGCTGTGGATGAAAAGGCAAAAACTTCCAACAACGCGCCTACTCTGAAACTATTCCGATCGTCTTCAACCAGGTCTCCACCAACAGTGGCCATCCCGTGATCGGAAATTTCGTGCGCCGCAGCCCGAACGCATGGCCGCCGTGCGCGTATAAGTGCATCTCTACCGGGACCCCAGCCTTCTTCAGCGCTACATAATATGCGACCGATTGACTCACCCCATCAATGTTGTCGTCCTCTGCCTGCACCAGAAACGTTGGCGGCGTCTGCCGCGTGATCGGAACGTTCGCATTCAATCCGTAAGACTTGCCGCCAGCCCACAAGTGGCCCGGATAAACTGCCACCGCGAAATCCGGGCGGCAGCTTTCCTTGTCAGCCGCATCGCGACCCGCGTACAAACGTCGCTGGAATGCCGTACTGATTTCCGCCACGAGGTATCCGCCCGCGGAGAACCCAAGCACTCCAATCTTTTGCGGATTGACGTGCCACTCTCCAGCATGGGATCGCACCAAGCCCATCGTCCTCTGCGCATCCTCTAGAGCTAGTGTGGAGATCGCAAGATCGTTGGGTCGGCACTTGCAGCGCCACTCATACGGAGGGCTCGGCACGCGATATTTGAGCAGCACGCACGTGATACCTCTAGATGTTAGCCAGTCACACACCTCCGTGCCTTCCAAGTCGATTGCTAATCCCTCGAATCCGCCGCCAGGAAACACGACAACCGCGACGCCCGTATTTTTTTCTTTTGGCGAATAGACCGTCATCGTGGGTCTCGTGACATTGCTAACCCAAACGTAGGGCTTGCCTGCAACCATTTTGTCTTCGGTAATCTCGACCAATTCCGTTCCCGGGACAGGCTGCGCGTTCGGCACCGTCTCATCCCATATCGGCAGTTGCGTATGTCCGGGTGATGGCTGCCACACAGATTTTTGCGCGCTAACAAAGGAAGAAGCAAACAACACGCAGATTGCGACTATCGAAGCTTTCATTTTGGAGTATGTTCGCGGCACTCTTGTGGTGGCGCACCATTCTGCAACTCGGCCGTAGTCTCTACAACAGGAAATAGGCTAGGAGGCTAAGATTTCTATTAACTGAGCGTGCTCACTCCAGGACGGGTGAGCTAAAGGCTAAGAGCTAACAGCTAAGGGCTTATTTTTTAACCCCACCACGCAATCCAGCACCCTCTGCGCAACTTCCCACTTGCTGCTCTCGGGAACACGGGTCTCTTGGGATGGTGTAATGATGGTGACTGCGTTTCTATCAGAATCGAAGCCAATCCCTTGGCGGGAAACATCATTCACCACAATCGCGTCGAGCGATTTCGATTTCAACTTCCTGCGCGCGTTATCAACCACGTTTTCTGTTTCAGCTGCAAAGCCGATTACGAGCTGTGACTTTTTTCTTCGTGCGATTTCAGCCAAAATGTCAGGAGCAGGTTCAAGCGCGAGTGTCATTTCAGCTCCGCGCTTTATTTTCTGTGTGGCGGGATTGGCAATCGTGTAGTCCGCAACCGCCGCGGTCTTGATCACAATCGATGATTCAGGCAGCAGCCTGAGCACCGCATCGAGCATCTCTTTTGCCGACTCCACCCAGGTCACTTCCGCTGCTCCCGGTGGTTTAATCGAAGTCGGCCCACTCACTAAGAGAACTCTTGCGCCCCGGCGCAAAGCAGCTTCCGCCACCGCATATCCCATGCGGCCGCTCGAACGATTGCTCAAATATCGCACCGGATCAATTTTCTCTCGCGTCGGCCCAGCGGTAATCAGGACCGTTTCACCGGCCAAATCTTGCGACGCTCCCAACGCTTCCATGATCGCCGCAACAATTGCTTCATTCTCCGCGAGCCTTCCCGGTCCCGTCATTCCGCACGCAAGATATCCGCTGCCTGGCTCGACAATCTTCACTCCGCGATTGCGAAGCGTCTCGAGATTCTGCTGGGTGGCCGGATGCTCCCACATGTTTACATTCATTGCAGGCGCAACCACAACTGGAGCCGTAGTAGCCAAATAAAGCGTCGTGAGAAAGTCACTCGCGATGCCCTGGGCAAATTTCGCGAGAACATCGGCCGTCGCAGGTACGACCGCCAGAGCATCGATCGACTGTGCGACGGCAATGTGCTCGATCGCAGATTCAATATTCGGCTCCGCGCCCGCATCGCGCGTGAACATCCCGGTAATAACTTTTTCACCGGAAAGTGCCGCGAACGTAAGCGGACGAACGAACTCCTGCGCAGACTCCGTCATCACGACCTGAACGTGAATCCCGCGATCTTGCAGCAGTCGTACGATTTCCGCAGCTTTATAGGCCGCGATCCCGCCGCAAACGCCGAGAGCGATTTTCATGAGAAGCTTCTAGCTGCTACCAATTAGATTCTACGCGGAAGGAATGGGAGCAAACGCCAGTACGAACGTAACTCGCCGGGCTATGAGCAATGAGCAGCGAGCCACCGGAGAAGTCAAGGGAATACGGGAAACTTTGCAGGAACACGAGCGGGTAGCTCACTGCTCATCGCTCGTAGCTCAAAGCTGAAACCTACGAGCTGGTTTCAGAACCCATCGCCTTGTCGAGCATGTCGCCGGCGACTTCGACAGGAGTGGTTGCGACCTCGGGCACGACCCACTTCACCTTGCCGGCCTTGATCTCATCCTGCGCAATCCTGCAGGGCTTGCGTGAAATCGTTTCGATCACCGGTGGCGCTCCGCCCTGAAGCTGCCGGGCGCGCCGGGCCGCTACCAGAATGTAACGATAGTTGCTGTCGAATCCGTCAATCAACTTCATAGCACTCCCCCTGCTTACTTCACGCTGGCTGCACTTTTTCCGAATGACTGCAAAATGGGCTGCAACCGTTCGCGAACGTTTTCAAGACGATACTTCTCCGCGATTACACTCACCGCGGCGTCGCTCTGGTCCTGACGTTTGTACCGCTCCGACAGCAGGATCGCCTCAAGCGCCCTCACCGAGTCGTCCAGCCGATCGTTCACCAAAATATAGTCGTATTTCCCGTAATTCTCAATCTCACGACCGGCCGTCTCAAGCCTTCGTTGGATCACTCCTTCCGAATTTTGCCCGCGCTGACGCAAGCGCCGCTCGAGTTCCTCACGATTAGGCGGCAGAATAAAAATACTCACCGCGTCCGGAATCTTTCTTCTGATCTGCCCTGCCCCTTGCACATCAATGTCGAGCAGAAGATCATTCCCTAGCTCTTCTGCTTTTCGCAAGAAACGCCGCGCCGTCCCGTAATAATCCTCGGAGAAGACTTCCGCATACTCGAGAAATTCGTCTTTGCCGATCATCTCCCTGAATTGTTCGCGCGTGATGAAGAAATACTCGCAACCGTTTCGTTCGCTGCCGCGTGCCCTGCGAGTGGTGTACGAAACCGAGAACTCGAGTCTCGGCACCCGCTGCCGAATTTCGTTTACCAGCGTTGATTTGCCGGAGCCGGATGGTGCGGAGATGATGAAGACCGTGGTCATTATTCGATGTTCTGCACCTGCTCACGCGCCTTTTCGATATCCGATTTCATCGCCAGCCCTGCTTCCGTAATCCGTGTCGCATCCCCTACAAGGCCCGATGTTTTCGAGAGCAGCGTATTCGCTTCGCGATTCATTTCCTGTAGCAGGAAATCGAGTTTTTTCCCGGCCTCGCCTTCTGCATCGAGTAGTCCAAGAAAGTGTCCCACATGATTTTCCAGACGGACCAACTCTTCTTGAATATCGCTGCGATCGGCGAGCAGCGCGGCTTCCTGGACAATACGGTCCTGGTCCGCCGTCGTATTCAGCCATTCCTGCATACGCGATTTTAATCGCTCGGCATAGGTCTTGAGCACGGTTTCGCGATGCTTGCGTACTTCCGTGCAAGCCGCTTTCAGACTCGCCATTCGTTCCCGCAATTCACGTTCCATGCCGCGGCCCTCTTCTTCGCGCATGCGATTGAGTTGGTCGAGGACGTGTTCCAGCGCGGATTGCACTGCCGGAGTAAGCTCCTCTTCGGCAGGAGCAGCCGCATTTTCGAGTGCGCCGGGAAGGCGCAAGATGGCGTTCAGATCCGGCTCCGCCGCAATTCGAGCTTCAATCGCGGCCGCGCGAAACGCCTGGACGTAGGCCGAAACTAATTGACGATTCAATCCGACCTGCGCCGTTCCAGCCTGTTCAAATGACAGATTCACGTCCACGTGCCCGCGCGCCAGCTTCTCTTTCAATATGCGCCGCAGGTGCATCTCGAGCGCGTCCGTATTCGTAGGAAGGCGAAAATGCAAGTCGAGAAACCGATGATTGACGGACTTGACCGACAAGCTGAAAGCAGGGCCGCCGTTGACCTGACCTTTCGCTTGCGCAAAGCCCGTCATTGATCGGATCGGCATTAGGCGAGCTCGTTCATTCTGCGGGTACTGCGACGCGTGGTAATTCGATATCGATGAACTGCAAATCGTAAAGCCGCCGATAAGTACCGAGTTTCTGCATCAACTCCTCGTGGGTGCCGGAATCGCTAATCGTGCCGTTCTCAATCACCACGATTCTATCCGCACGGCGCACCGTCGAGAGTCGATGCGCGATCACGACCACCGTCCGGCCCGTCATCAAATTCTGCAGCGCAGATTGAACTAGCGCTTCAGATTCGCTGTCGAGCGCGGAAGTGGCCTCATCAAGAATCAGAATCGGCGCATTCTTCAGCAAAGCGCGGGCTATGGCAATACGTTGCCGCTCGCCTCCGGAAAGCCGCACGCCTTTCTCTCCGATTACCGTGTCATACCCCGCAGGCAACTTGCAAATGAAATCGTGCGCCAACGCCGCACGCGCCGCCGCTTCTACTTGTTTTTGCGAAACACTCGGCTGACCGTAGGCGATGTTGTTGCGCAGCGAGTCATTGAACAGGACAGTTTCCTGCGTCACAACGCCGATCTGCGAACGTAACGACGCGATCGAAACCTCGCGAATGTCATTCCCATCAATTGCAATCGAGCCAGACGTCACATCGAAGAAGCGAGGGACTAGTGAAACCAGCGTACTCTTGCCCGCGCCGCTTGATCCGACGAGAGCCAGAACTTCTCCGGCTTTTACTTCAAGATTGATGTTGCGCAAAATCTCGCGATCGGAGTCCTGCGATTCGTAGTAGAAAGAGACATCTTCAAAGCGAATGCTTCTTGAAAAGGGCGGCAGGGCGGGAGCATTCGGCTTCTCCTGGACTTCGTCACGAATGTCCATGAACTTAAAAATCTCTGACGATGCGCCGAGTGCCTGCTGAAAGCTGTTGTGAAACAGCGCAAACTTTCGGACGGGATCGTACAGCTTGAACACTGCGATAATGAACGCGACGAACGTCTCTGGATGCATGAAGCCGTGTACTACCTGTTCGCGCCCCAGCAAAAGAAGCAAGGCAACGGCAATCGCGCCGAACAAGTCCATTATGGGAGAACTCAAGGAGGCAGCGGCAACTGAGCGAAGATTTGCGCGAAACAAACGCTGGGCAGCGCTGCGAAAACGGGCAAATTCCCAGTTTTCCATGCCAAAAGCTTTTACGATCCGATTCGCGGTAATTGCCTCGTGAAGAATGTTCTGAACGTCAGCTAGTTTGTCTTGCCCCTGGCGTGTGGTGTGGCGCGTTTTTCTACCGATTTTTCCCGTGGAAATAATCATGAACGGCACAACCGGCAATAAAAGCCAAGCCAGTCGTCCGCCTAGAATGATGACAGCGGCTACAAGAAACGCGAACGTAAAGGTTTGCTGCAGAAACTCGGCAAGCACGCTCGACATTGCGAACTGGACCCGCTCAATGTCGCTGACGATGGTTGAGACCAAAGTGCCGGTGGTGTGTTTTTGAAAGAAAGCCGCCGAGCGGCGCAGTATTGAGTTGTAAAGCGAATTGCGCAGGTCGGTAATCAATCCGTACCCGGCGTAGTTCACCAAATAAGTGCCGGTGTAATCGCAAATTCCTTTAAGAGCCGTGGACACAACAAAGGCGTAAGCGACAATCGTCCATGCATTGTGGAGATGCGCTGGAACTAGTTGCTGTAGATAAATGGTTCGATGGGTATGCGGAATTGTAATTAGGACAATGTTGTCGGAACCAGTTGAAGGGTTCAATACGCGGCCAAGAATCGGCCCCACCAGCAAAACGCGAAACGCATCCAGAAATCCCACACCAGCCAGCAAAATTACAGAAGGAATGAATTGCACCCAGTATGGTGTGAGATACCGCAACAATCGCGTCAATTGACGCATGCGTGGCTCCGGAATCCCGTGTCGGTTCCCAAGATAAAAGACATCAGGTGCAAGGCCCTATTCTACTTGAGAGCGCGAGTTAGCCGTGGGGGACATCTTTGGTACTCTGTCGCGCATCTCTAGCGAATATTAGCTGCTTCCAGGAATTCAGGAGAATTCATGCGGAACGGACGGGCGTGCTCGGTAATTGTGTTAGTGATACTCTCTGTTTTTCTTTTAAGCGAACAGTCTCAGGCTCAAACAGCCGAGCCGCAAACAACCGGAGCTAATCTCTCCGGAACGGTCAAAGATGCTGCGGGAATGGCCGTACCATTCGCAAAAATTTCCATCAAAAATCAAGCCACTGGAGCAGCCTCAGACACCCAAACCGACGCGTCCGGTGTGTTCAGGATTTCGAACCTCGCTCTCGGCGGCTATGAAGTAACAGCTTCAGCAGAAGGCTTCGCCGCGCAAACGACAAAGGTCACAATCACCGCCGGAACGCCGCCGAGCTTGAATATCGCTCTGGCTCCGTCTTCTTCTGGGCCGTCACTCTCGGATCTCGGCTTCTCGCCTGCGCAGACTCAAGGCAGTGCTGCCGAGCAGGCACGTCTAGACAAGCGCTCGCACATGCTTAAAGTCCACCAGCGCTTTGGAGTTATTACAACTGTTCCTCTGGTCGCCACCGTTTTGACGGGCTTTGCGGCGGGCGGCAAGCAAACGAGCTCAACCGATCGCGATCTGCACGCTGCGCTTGGCTCAACAACGGCTTTGCTATACGGAGTAACTGCGTACTACGCGATTTTCGCGCCGAAGATTCTTGGAACAAAAACGCGTGGTCCGATCAAGGCCCACAAAATTTTGGCGTGGATTCACGGGCCCGGCATGGTCCTTACGCCGATCTTAGGTGCGATGGCATTTTCACAAAAAAGCAAGGGGGAGAGAATTCACGGAATCGCGAGCCTGCATGGGCCAGTAGCCGTGATCACGGCCGGCGCGTACGGTGCCGCGATTCTTTCGGTTTCGCTCAAATGGTAAACATTGGGATAAGAACGACTCTTTTTTTCCTGTTGACCACGGCACTACCGGCGCTCGCAGCCGATAGCCAATGGATCCTCGAACAATCCACGCTCACGTACCACGTTTCTCACCCGCTGCATCAGGTTGATGGTGTGAGCCACGCTGCCCGTGGCAAAGGCCTTTGCCACGAAGGTCAATGCGATTTTCTGATCGCTGTGCCGGTGAAGTCGTTCGACTCGGGCGACAGCAACCGCGACCTCCACATGCTGCAAGTGACTCGCGGCGGTCAATATCCGATGGTTACCGTTCGCACACGACTGCCTGAGCAAGCCCCATCAGGCACTATTCACGCCGATCTCGATGTGGAATTCGCAGGACAAACCGCGCATTACAAAGATGTTCCGCTCCAGGTTACAGAGCAGGGAAGCGAAGCAAAGCTTTCGGGCGTGATCCCATCGAAGTTGACTGATTTCAAGATAGACCCGCCGACCCTGTTAACTGTGCCGATCAAAAATGACATTCCGGTGCACATCGAAATGACTTGGCGCAAGCAATAACCAAGATCCACCGGTATCACGCGCCTGCAATGTCGACGTGAAGTCAGCGCAATATAGGAACAACTGTGCGGAAGCATCGCATATCACTTCGGACTGTCTCGGTGCGCAACTTTAACTCGATAGCCAGCTTTCTTCAGACGCTTGGCCACATCTTCGGCGATCATCACCGAGCGGTGCTGCCCGCCAGTGCAGCCGAATGCAATCGTGAGATAGCTCTTTCCCTCGTGAATGTAGTGAGGCAATAGGTAGATCAGCAGGTCGGAAATGCGCTGGATGAATTCTGTCGTCTGCGGGAAAGACCGAATATATTTTGCAATCTTGGGATCGCGTCCAGTGAGTGGCCGAAATTCAGGAACAAAATGTGGGTTCGGCAAAAAACGAACATCGAAAACCAAATCGGCGTCTTCAGGCACGCCGTGCTTGAATCCGAAGCTGACGAACGAAACTAGAATCTTCCTGCCGTTTTCTTTTTTATGAAACAGCTCGTTTATGTGCGCCCGCAATTCGTGAACGTTGAACTTTGAGGTATCAATGACCAAGTCGGCAATCGAACGAATGTGGCGCAGATGGCGGCGCTCGGCTGCAAGCGATGATTTGACTGGGGCGTCCGTTCCAAGCGGGTGTGGCCGGCGTGTCTCACTGTAGCGGCGTAGCAGAACCGCGTCATCCGCCTCCAGAAAAATCATTTTGGTTGCAATCATCCGGCGAACCGACTTCACGATTGACGGTAGCTCCTCAAGCTGCCGTCCCTCTCGAACATCCACGACCAGCGCGGTGCGCGCAGTTTCGGAAGATTGCGAAACCAGCTCGGCAAAACGGGGAATCAGTCGAACCGGGAGATTATCAACGCAGTAATAGCCCAGGTCCTCGAACGCTTTGAGCACCGAAGCCTTACCCGAGCCACTCATCCCGGTAATGATGACGAGCTCGCCTTGTGGCCGCGGATTGCGCCGACTGTGCTTTCCGCCTAACTTTCTCGTGCTGCTCTTGACTTTCCTGGCAATACGACGAAGAGCCATGCTGAACGGATGTTAGCAGCCGTTTGTGCTTCGTGACCAGTTGCGCAGTCGGCCACAATCATGCGGCGGACATCCCTTCCAGCAAAGGGAAGGTTGGATGGCTCAACCCGATGTTTTCGTTGGGGTGGGATTTGCCCGTTTCTATTAACCAACTGTGCGCAGATGACCAAAGTTACTCGTTTTCTCGGTTGACAACTGCGCTAGACTGGCGAAGCCAATGGCAACAATAGACTCTGCGATACGACCTGCGCCACCACGTCTGCCTTGAGCAGGAAGTTCGGTAGAGTGAAGTTCGTCAAACTGGCATCTAACGGCGACTTGGGCCCGAGTGTGAGTCTCCCGAAATCGGATGCTGGTGCGAACGCTTCGTTTGAGAGGGAACGAAAATTTCGTGCTCCCTTTCTTTAACCGTGTGCGTCTCTGGTACAGGTGTTCGGATTATCAGTCGGAGCAACTGCGTCGGGTCGTAAATTCTCGGTTCTAACTCGGCGAAATAAAGGAACCAGGACCGCTCCAATCGTCGTATATAGCCGTATCTCGCAGAGCAATCGCACGCTGTCGTTTTTTGAGAACAAGAGTTAATCAGCATCAGCGCGCAGTTCAGATAACGTTTTCCGGTGTCGAACACGCAGTTTCCCAGGGGACCCGCATGACGAAAGAAGCACCTGAACGTGTATTGGGCACCGTTCTTCTCGCGGAAGACGAGCCTCTGTTGCGTGAGCTGGGAGAAACCATTCTTAGGCAGGCCGGCTACACCGTCGTGAGCGTGGCTAATGGCGACGAGATGCGCAAATTGATGGCTGACCACTCAGGCGGCGTCGATCTGCTGCTGACCGATGTCGTCATGCCTGACATGAGCGGTCCTGATCTGGCGCGCTTGGGGAAACAGCGCTGGCCCGACGCCCGCATCCTTTACATGTCCGGCTACGCTGATGAAGAATTGAAAGACCTCGATCCGAATGCTGGGTTCATTCAGAAACCTTTCACGCCGACAGAATTGATGGCCAAAATCGCCGAGATGCTCGCACGACCCAGCCAAAAGTGAGCCGTTGTGCGAGGTCATGCGAATTCCGCTAGTGCGTATTCACATGATTCTATTCCCGGAGTTGGTTGTCAGGCTCCCTCTGTGCAATCCTTCCCTGTAGCTTTTCTTGGAGGGAATGAGATGGGTTGCAACCCTGAGATTTTGCGGCAAGTCCCACTTTTCGCGTTGCTCGATGATGAAGAAACCGCCGTACTCGCCAGCCAGGTTGAAGTCAAGAAGTTCGTGCCCCGTCAGCGCATTTACAAGATGGGTGATCCTAGCGGCCAGGCTTATGTGCTCGTATCCGGCGCGGTCCGGGTAACCACGGTTGATGAAGACCATCAGGAAGTCGTGATCGACCAGCCCGCACGCGGAGAATTTTTCGGCTTCGCCTCCATGCTCGAGCAGACGCCGCACCAGACCACCGCGATCGCGCAGGAAGAAACAGTCTGTGTCGAAGTCGATCGGCACGACATCGCTGTTCTGCTTCAGCGCAAGCCAATGGCGGGTATGGACATGCTGACGGTGCTTGGGCGCCAGTTCCACGCTTCGCAGCATCTGGTGCAGGTGAGGGCCAATCGGAATCCGAATCAGGTGATCGAGGAGGAGGAAACCTTGGGCGAGCGCATCGCAGATACTGTCGCGTCGTTCGGAGGATCGTGGACATTCATTACTACGTTCATTGGCGTGCTCGTCGTTTATTCGTCGACCAACGTGTGGCTCGGCCGGAGCGCCTGGGATCCCTATCCCTTCATTCTGTTGAATCTCTTTCTCTCGATGCTGGCCGCCATACAAGCGCCGATCATCATGATGAGCCAGAATCGCCAGGACAAAAAAGACCGCCTGCGTAGCGAATTAGATTTTGAAGTCAATCGCCGCGCTGAAATGGAAATTCAAGGGCTGGCGAACAAGATTAATTGGCTAGGAGACAAACTTGGAGATGTTGAGGACCTGCTGCGCAAGCAGCTTCCAGCGTAATCACAATCGTCTGGTTGGTTAACTCTCAGCTTCTGTATCGAGCGCGCTTAGCATCTCATCGTCGACATCCCACCTTTTCAGGATGATGAAGATTGTCTTTGTTCCGAATCCTGCGCGAATCAGTTGGCGGAATATTCTTGCTGCCTCCTTCTTGTTCTGCGGTTTTTTCAGTCTTTTTCGTCTGAGGTATTCGCGTGCCTGCTTCTCTTCGCTGATTTCGGAAAATGTTGAACCGACAGCTTTCTCGATGATCTCCGAGTGAACTCCCTTGGCCTTCAATTCCGTGGCTATGCGCCTGCGGCCGAATTTTTCGTTGTCACGCCGAAAGGTCGAATACGCAGCGGCAAACTTCGAATCGTTCAAATAGCCTTGATCTTTTAACCGCCGAATCACTAGATCCACAAGCGTGCGTCCGATTTCTGTTTCCGAATCAACTCTTTGGCGCAACATTCGTTTCAACTCTGCAATCGATCGCATACGGCGCGCCAGCGCACCGACAGCATAGTCATATAGCTCACTTTCGGTGTCGAGTTTGCGTCGCTTAAATCCCATATTCGCAAGGTATTACGACTTTCGATTGCGGATATTAACAGAATGTTGACTTAATTTTTGATGACAATGGGAACTTCACCTCGTCTATATACGTAACAGAAAACAGGAGCAGGTTATGCTTACGGTAAGGAACGAGAGGGCCGGAGATGTAGTAATAATCAAGTGCGCTGGCCGAATTGTGCGCGGTCAGGAAACCGCGTTGCGCAACGCTGTGCTGCAGGAAAAACTTGCGCGCATGGTGGTGCTCGATCTTTCAGATGTGGAGTCGGTTGATGCGGGAGGTCTGAACCTGCTGGTGTATTTGCATCGCTGGACAGAAGGCAATCGCACGCATTTGAAAATTGTGAACCCTCGTCCATTCGTGCGCGAGATGCTGACTCGCACTCACCTGAATTGCGTGTTTGATATCTCGTCTTTTCACGATGTCTTGAGCGTGATCTGTTGCGCGCAGCGGGAGCCGGTGAGCGCCGCTGCGTTGGCCGCCGTCTGAAAACGAGGCTAGGCAGCCCAGCGCTGGACACAAAAAAATATGGGTCGGACACAACGTCCGACCCATTCGTATTTATGACTCGGGAATCGAACTCTATCTTCCGCCGAAGCCTGCCGCCTGCATTGCGTTCTTCGACATGTCGCTGGTTGACGAGATGCCCTGCATGCGGAGCTTGAAGTCGTCGGCGTTCGACGCGTTCTCGAGCGCGGTTTCGTAGGCCACGAGCCCGGCCTGGAACAAATCCCAAAGCGATTGATCGAAGGTCTGCATGCCATATTGCGATGTGCCGGCAGAGATGGCATCGCGGATGGAGCGAGTCTTTTCTGGAACGAGAATACACTCGCGAATGTAAGCGGTATTGATCATTACTTCTACCGCGGGAACTCGGCCCTCTGCATCGCTGCGCCGTACAAGCCGTTGGCTGATTACGGCTCGCAGCACTGCGGCAAGCTGCAAGCGAATTTGCTTCTGCTCAGGCGGCGGAAACACAGAGATGATTCGGTTGACGGTCTCGACCGCGTCGAGCGTGTGCAGGGTCGAGAACACCATGTGGCCGGTTTCGGCAGCGTGCAATGCCGTGCCGATCGTTTCCATGTCTCGCATTTCGCCGACCAGAATGACATCAGGATCTTGACGTAAGCTGGCGCGCAACGCGGCAGAAAAACTCGGCGTGTCGACTTCCACTTCGCGCTGGTTCACGTAACCTTTTTTATCGCGATGCAGAAATTCTATTGGGTCTTCGATTGTGATGATGTGTTCGGCGCGCGTCGAGTTCACGCGGTCAATCATTGCCGCAAGCGTGGTCGACTTACCGGAACCGGTGACGCCCGTAACCAGCACCAGGCCGCGTGGCATTTCGCAAATCTGTTCGATTACTTTCGGCAAATACAACTCGTCGAGCGCCCGAATCTTTGTGGGAATGACTCGAAGCACCAGACCCACGTTGCCGCGTTGCTGAAACACGTTCACACGGAAGCGCCCCAGGCCAGCCACGCCATACGCCATATCAATTTCGCTGGTCTCTTTAAATTTTTGTTTCTGGCGTGCGGACATCATGCTGAACGCCATGGTCAGCATGTCTTCTGCGGTAATACGAGGCTGGTCGGTCAGGGGTACAAGTTCGCCGTCGATGCGCAGGTGAGGGTAATTGCCGACTTTCAGGTGCAGGTCGGAGGAGCGCCGCTCCATGGCAATACGCAGCAGATCATCTATGTGCATTCACGGTCCCCAGAGAACATCGGCGGAAGAGCACTTCGGCCGCACAGGCAGGTTCGCCTGCTGCGAAGAAGTGCTCTCCCTCACCTCTCCATCATGCTCTGAATTCGTAATGTTCCCAAGATGACCTAGGTAACAGCGACAACCCAATGGGTGCCTTTAGTGTGAAGCAGGAGAAGGACTTGCAACGAGAGTCGTGAGAACGCACTAAGAAACTGTGCGCGCCAGTTGAATGACTTTGTTCGGCACGGCAGGCTCAGGTTCTTCTTCGGGGCGCGATTCTGCCGTTTGCTGATCGACCCAGGCTTTGGCAATTCCGACGGCCAGGGCGCGCACCCGCGCGATGACGCCCACGCGCTCGGTGACCGATATTGCACCGCGGGCGTCAAGAATATTGAACAGGTGTGAACACTTCAGGCAGAGCTCGTACGCGCCGAGTAGCGGGAACCGTTTTTTCTCACGAACGAACTCATCCGGCGGGTGCCCCGTCCTTGTCGTCTCGCCGTTTTTTGGAGAGACAGGGCGGGGAGTTTGATCTTCTCGCCCAATCTTTGCATACCGCTCCAGCAGCCGCTTACATTCCTCTTCGCACAATTCGAAATGCTTCCACGTCTTTTCCACGTCGGCCATTTCGAAGTTGTAAACCGAAAGTTGCAACTCGTCCGCAAGCCGCACATCGCCGTACTTGGTCACATGACCCGTGTGAGGGTCTCGCGCCCACACGATGTCATAGATTGAGTCCACATCTTGCAAGAAGGCCGCAATTCGCTCCAGCCCATACGTCAACTCGGCGGAAATGGGATTGAGGTCGACGCCGCCGCACTGCTGAAAATAGGTGAACTGCGTGATCTCGAGTCCATCAAGCATCACCTGCCAGCCAATTCCCCACGCGCCCAGAGTTGGCGATTCCCAGTTGTCCTCTTCGAACTTGATGTCATGCTGACGCAGGTCGATCCCCATTGCGCCCAGTGACTCGAGATAAAGTTCCTGCACGTTCTCCGGCGGCGGCTTCAGGATGACCTGCAATTGCATGTGCTTATACAGCCGGTTGGGATTCTCCCCATAGCGACCGTCAGCCGGGCGGCGCGATGGCTGTACGTACGCAACTTTGTAAGGCTGGGGCCCAAGCACGCGCAGAAACGTCTCCGGTGCCATCGTGCCCGCGCCAACTTCAAGATCGTAGGGCTGTTGCAGCACACACCCGCGCTCCGCCCAGAACGTCTGCAGGCGAAGTATTAGCTCTTGGAAGATCAGAGATTTGGAAGCGGGCGAACTCAAAGAGACCTCGGCAATCATGTGATTGTAACGGATGGAGGAGAGACCGTCAGCCCTTCGCAATTGTTAGAATGGCCACTCCTACTGCAAAGCTGGCGTCATCCTGAGTGAAGCCGTTCTTCAGGCGGAGCGAAGGATCTCGCGTGCACACCAACTACTCTCCGCGCCAGATTCCTCGCCCCGGCTGGTAAGAACGCGGGGCTACGGAATGACCCCTGAACTGTGAAATTTCAATCGTCCAACGCAATTCCTCGCCTCTGCGGGTTCATAGAGGCTTACTTCGTAGACGTTAGCGGATTTTTTCTAACATTCCCCGCGTCACTAACTTCTTCTCAATGTGGCGCTCGAGAGCCTGCAGTACAAACTTTCTCAAATCAGCACCCGACGAACTTGACGACTGGGCGACAGCAGATAAGGGCATCCGTAACATCTGCGCCGCAAGCTGTCGCGATTCCGGTGACATCTCTGACGACGCCAGCCGCTTGTGTTCCGGGCACATCAGGCCATCAGCCAGCACGTGGAAATATGCGCGGCTTCCGTTCAAGACTCGGCCGCACGTGATACATTCCGAAATATCCGGCAGATAGCCCATCAGCCGTGCCATCCAGAGCTCGAAATAGGTGATTGGAACCCAAAAGTCTTCACCCTTGACTTGCTTCAACACCGAAAGAGCCAGACGAAAAACCGCGTCATTCGCTTCTCGATCGGGAAGTAGCTCATCCAGCAATTCAGCTATATGACCAAGAGCAACCGCGCGCGCATAACTCACCTCTGATGTCAGCGGCGAATCCAGCACTTCGCACGCGTCCAGTCGCGCAAGCTCCTGTCGCTCACGATCTTCAAATGTGACCTTTACATAGGTGAGCGGTTCCAGCGCGCCGCCGAACCGCCGCCGTGACTTCTTCGCCGCGCGGGCCACCCCGCGCACCTTTCCCTCGATCCGCGTGAAAAGCGTGACCAGCAGGTCCGATTCACGAAAAGGGTACGTACGGAGTACGATCGCTTCCGATTCCTTCAGCGGCATAGGGCAGTGGTGATTCTATGCTTCCAGCCGGCGACTTTCAGTTTTGACACCAAAACTCACTGTCATTCCGAGGACCCTTCGGCTTCGCTCAGGGCAGGCTCTTCAGGTCCGAGGAATCTGCAGCTCAAATCGAACAGGAGATTCCTCACCGCCAAAGCGGTTCGGAATGACATAGAAATTAGGTGGCAGTACTTGAGCGAAACCGAAAACCTGAAGCCTAACTGCGGAAGGCCCGCGGACGGCTACCTTCCAAAATACTTCGCGTTCCGCTCGGCGTAGCTCTTCCACTTCTCCGGCAGGTCATCGAGTGCGAAGATCGCCGAAACCGGGCAAACCGGGACGCAGGCGCCGCAATCAATGCATTCGACAGGATCGATATAGAGCATCTCTTCATTTGCGAACGGCGGCTCGTCCTTCTTGGGATGAATGCAATCCACCGGACAGGCGTCGACGCAAGCAGCGTCTTTTGTGCCGATGCACGGCTCTGCAATGACATAGGCCATGAGTGGGTTTCTCCTGAGATCCGCTGAACTCTACGGAAGGTCAATTTTATCAAGAATTCCGAATACACGGCGTCCATCAGCAATCAAATTGCAGCCAGAGGCATTGAACGCCAGTTCTTAGGAAGTAAGTGGGTTTTCTGTCAGGCGGCCTTCTTTTCGCCCGGTGCTTTGGCTTCGGGATGACCGCGCCGCGCGGCCGCATGCTCGATTTGAGCGTTGATCTCGCCGCCTATAAGAAACGCGAACCCCGTGACGTACAGCCAGATCAACAGAATCATCACCGCGCCGAGCGAACCATATGTCTTGCTGTAGGTGTTGAAGAAATGCAGATAGCCACGGAATGCGAATGAGGCGGCAATCCAGATCAGAACTCCAAGCAGAGACCCGGGAGTGATCCAATACCAGTGTTGTTCTTCGAGATCAGGCGCGAAATAGTAAATCAGCGAAAAAGAAAAAACCACGAACACGATGGCGACTACGAACTGCAGAATCCGCCACCCGATGACCACGGCTTCGCGCAGTCCCCAGTAGTTGCCCAGATAATTCGCAACATAATTGCCTGAGAGCACCGCCACGAGTGCTGCAATCACGAGCACTGATATTGCGATCGTGAGCCCAACCGCGATCACGCGCACCTTGATCCACGACCGCGATTCCTTCACTTCATAAACGCCATTCAGGGCAGAAATCATCGAGCTCATGCCTCCAGCGGCGAACCAGATCGTAAGCACAATGCCGAACGTGAGTTTTCCGTTGCTGGCGTTGCGCATCACCTCCTGCAGCGTGTTCGCGATCACATGCGCCGCATCCGGGGGCAGCACCGATGAGAAATACGAGATCAGCTTGGTTCGGAGGGTGCTGCCATGCGAGGCAAACAGCCCCAAAAGCGACAACAAGAAAATGAGCATCGGGAACAGCGCCAAGACAAAGTTGTAGGCCAGCTCGGCAGCACGTCCAATCAGGTTGTCATCATTCACGCCGGCAATAACTTTTTTCCCGAATTGCCGGATTGTCAGGCCACCCAGGCTCCATATAGTAGAAACCTGTTCTGCGGTACTGAGGTTGGAATCGCCCATCTCTTGTGCCACGGCGCAGTCTTGGATTCACGGGCCAACAAACCACGTTGCCCTATGTAACAAGTGGACGGAGAGCAGGCCAGAAAAGGCGGGCTAAGCAGCGTCGTCTTCGATCTTAATGCGTAGTGATTTCAAGAACTTCAGGTCCTGATCGCTCAGGCCCTTCAGGTCAGGGTTGCTCGAAAGAGTAGTCACCATTGAGGTCTTATCTGAGGATTTCTCGCCAGGGCGGCTCACCCCAATCGTGGCTTCGAGCACCAGGAAAATATCATAACCGCCGTCTTTGATCCGTGAGACAACATCGGCAATCTGTTCTGAGTCCGCCAGCGACTCGTTGATCGCCTCGCCCAATTCCTTCATCAAGTGCTTGAGTTGCTGGTCCACGGAATCTCCCGGCCTCTGGGAATCTTTAGATGCGTCTAAGTCTCTGACCGAAACCCGCGCAATAATACATATTCTAAACCCGAAGGTTGGTAAAATCGAGAACAAATGGCGAACGTCTCAACCGCGCGAAAACTGGGTATTGCGGCCAGGATTGCCGGCCAGCAGGTAAAGCGCACGCGAACGTATGGAGCCATGCTAAGTGGCGCGCGCACAACTCTGGGCCACTTTGCCGGGATAATGCGCCAGCTCTGGCACGAAGTCACGGGCTTTGTTTTTATGGCTTTCGCTGTTGTCGGGGCGGCAGCTCTGGTGAAAGAGTATTCCGCTTATCACGCGGGGAAGTCGGCGGCATCGAAAGTCGGTGCAGCTGCAGCCTTCACCGTCATGTTCGCCTGGTTTGGTGTTAGCTCTTTCTTCCGCGCGCGCGGCAGAAAATAGTTTATGTCCCAAAGTCTCAAGCCGCCCGATCAGTCTGCAGATCCGGAAACCTCCTCTCACATACCAGTGAAACAGCTCTACACTTCCGCCGATGTGGCGGATTTGGACTACGACCGCGTGATTGGCTACCCGGGCGAAGTTCCCTTTACGCGCGGCGTGCAGCCAACCATGTACCGCGGGCGACTCTGGACCATGCGCCAGTATGCCGGCATGGGCGATGCTGAGGAGTCGAACAAACGCTATCGTTACCTGCTCGCGCACGGCACAACTGGGTTGTCGATTGCCTTCGATCTGCCAACGCAGATCGGGCTGGATTCCGATCATCAGTTGGCGGCGGGCGAGGTTGGCCGGGTCGGGGTCGCCATCGATTCCATCGAAGACATGGAGCGCCTATTCGACGGAATTGATCTCACAAGAATTTCGACCTCCATGACTATCAACGCGACTGCGCCGATTCTTCTGGCGTTGTACGTTGCGGTCGCGCGCCGCAAGGGTGCAGATAGCAGAAAGCTTTCTGGAACTGTGCAGAACGATGTTTTGAAGGAATACATCGCTCGCGGAACGTACATTTATCCCATTCAGCATGCGATGCGGCTCGTCACAGACCTGTTTGCCTGGGCCAACGAGAACGTTCCCGAGTGGAACACGATTTCCGTTTCCGGATATCACATGCGCGAAGCTGGCTGCACGGCTGTGCAGGAGGTGGCGTTCACACTCGCGAATGGCAGCGCATATGTTCAGGCCGCATTAAAGGCTGGATTGGATGTGGATGTCTTTGCCCCGCGAATTTCATTTTTCTTTAACGCGCACAACAATTTTCTGGAAGAAGTGGCCAAATTCCGCGCCGCCCGCCGCATGTGGACGCGCATCATGCGCGAGAAGTTTGCAGCAAAAAATCCGCGTTCGTGGATGTTGCGTTTCCACACCCAGACCGCAGGTTCGACCTTGACGGCACAGCAGCCTGAGAACAACATCGTGCGCACTGCGATTCAGGCGATGTCGGCCGTACTGGGTGGGACTCAGTCGCTGCACACCAACTCATACGATGAGGCGCTAGGGTTGCCTACTGAGCAAGCCGCCCGGATTGCTTTGCGCACCCAGCAGATTGTCGCGTACGAATCGGGAGTGCCTAATACCGTCGATCCTTTGGCCGGATCATATTTCATTGAATCATTGACCAACGAAATCGAGAAACGGGCGTGGGAGTATCTCGACAAGATCAACGCCTTGGGCGGGATGTTGAAGGCGGTTGAGCGGGGATTTGTGCAGCAGCAGATCCAAAACGCGGCCTACGAGTACCAACAAGCAGTAGAGGCTGAAAGGGCCACGGTGGTGGGTGTGAACCGGTTTACTCAGGACAGAGAAGGCAAAATCCCGATCCAGAGAATTGATGAGTCGCTTGAGCGCAAACAGGTGGAACGGTTGCGGGCCCTCAGGGCAAAGCGCGACCCGACACGATGGAATGCCGCTCTTAGAGCGCTGAGCAACGCTGCACAATCCAACGAAAACTTAATGCCGAGAATTCTGGAAGCCGTGGAAGCTTATGCCACGGTCGGCGAGATTTCAGACGCGATGCGGGATGCCTTTGGGGAATACCAGGAGACCGTGGTGATCTGAGTAGTTTTTTTCTACTCAGAGAGCTTGTAACCGCAGGCTTCCCGGCAGGCCGGGCAGTAAAGAAGCCCATCTTCACAAAGCCGTATGCCGAGTTGGCTCTGACATAGGCAACAGAATTTGTCGCAGATACACTTGCTCTCGGCCATATCACATTGCATGCAGATGTACTGTTTCGCGGTGCCTGCGCTTGAGCTCATGGTGAGACTCTACGCGCTGCAAAGAAACCAATAAAGTACCGTAGGTAATGGGGAAAATTCTGCCTATGCTTTTGCCGCTGCCGCTTCGTGACGATACCACTCCACCGTTCGCCGCAGGCCCTCTTCAAAATCGACCTGTGGCTTGTAGCCGAGATGCTTCTGGGCGCGACTGAGGTCAGCGAGCGAGTGCTTTACATCTCCTGACCGTTCCGGCCCGTACTTCACGTCACCGGAGAAGCCTGTAATTTTCTTCAGCAGCTGAAAAGTCTCGTTTAAGTCCGCCCTAACTCCGGTGGCTACATTGAATACCCGGCCTGCAACTTCTGCTGCCGGGGCTTTCGCGGCCAGCAGATTCGCATGCACGACATTCTCGATATAGGTGAAGTCACGGCTTTGCGTCCCGTCGCCGAGTATAGTGGGCGGCTCGCCGGCAAGCATCTGGGTAATGAATTTTGCAAGAACGCCCGAGTACGGCGAAGTTGGGTCCTGATGCGGGCCGAAGATGTTGAAGTAGCGCAGTGAGACCGTCTCCAGCCCATAGCAGCGATAGAAAGAAGTCATATAGTGCTCGCCGGCGAGCTTCGCCACCGCGTATGGGGAGATTGGATTCGGCAGCATGTCTTCGTGCTTAGGCAAGGTCGGCGTGTCGCCGTACGCCGATGACGATGCGGCGTAAACGACGCGTTTTACTTTGGCATCGCGGGCCGCGAGGAGCAGGTGAACGGTGCCATCGATATTCGCCTGGTTGCTGCCAAGCGGGTCAAGCACCGACTTCGGCACTGAAGGAAGCGCAGCTTCGTGAAAAATGCAGTTGGCTCCACTACATGCATCACGAATAGAGTTCAAGTTGAGAAGGTCAGCTTCGCGGAAGTCGATCTTGCTCAGGATAGCCGCTATATTTTCGCGTTTTCCGGTTGCAAAATTATCGATTCCTCGGACCTGGTCTCCCTGAGCGAGTACCGCTCGGGCCAGTGAAGACCCAATGAATCCGGCAACGCCGGTGATCAAATAAAGGGCCATGGTTCAATATACCTAGAGAGCAATTTCTCGCGGAGTTATAAAATTCTGTGCCGCATTCCGGACCTCCCGCCAAAGTTCATCGCGTCCAGTGCCGGTTCGCGCGGAATAGGGGACAATTCTCAACCCAGGCATCTCTTGAGTAAAGGCATCGAGGGACTTGCGCAACGTGTTGCCGGAGAGTTTGTCGGCCTTTGTGCCGACCATCAGAAAAGGCCGTCTAATGGAATTCAGGAAATTGAGAAGTTGTTGGTCGCTCTGTTGCGGAGGAACATTCAAATCAACCAACGCCAGGCACAGTGCGAGCGAGCGTCGTTGGTTCAGGTATGGTTCGGTGAAACTTGACCATTGATCGGAGATATCACGCGGCACACGAGCATAGCCGTAACCAGGCAAATCCGCGAAAATCAGCTCCGGTTGCGGCTTTCCGGGCCAGCGTACTTCGAAAAAATTTATCGATTGAGTCCGGCCCGGGCTCGAACTGGTTTTCGCAATTTTGGCGCCGAGCAGCGAATTTATAACGCTTGATTTCCCCACGTTTGACCTTCCAAGGAATGCGACCTCCGGTAGCGCCGGGGTAGGGAACTGGCTCACACTGGTAGCCGATAACAGGAATCGGGAAAGAACACGCACAGTCCAGTTTCACGGGTCTTGAGATTTCTTGCAAGTTGAGGCGTTTAGCGGGCGTGCGAGTCCGCTGCGGAAATCCCGAGCGAAGCCGAGGGACCCGTTCAGTCGAGCCCGAGTGGCCGTTTGTTGTTCACATCCTCATCGCGGATGGGGCGGTATTTGTTGCGCAGATAGAGTATGAGAGCAACAACCAGGCCGATACCTACGCAGATGCCGAGAACTATCCAGTACGGAGGATAGGCAATGGCCACGGCAATCATCACCACGGCAGCGACAATCAGCCCGGTCGTCCCCTTTACGTGGAAGGACATTCTCGGCAGCATCGGGGCTATTTTAGTACTACCCGACGTCTGATGGGTTGCGCTACTTCAGAGATGAAGCGTCTTAAGTTTTCCGGCGAAATTGCTTGCTGAGCGTCAAAGCCTGCTGCTGGTAAGAAGATCCAATGTCCGTCCCATAAATTTTATCGGGACGCGAAAGCAGAGGGATGTAGTTCAGCCGACCGACAAGTTGCCCGTGCTCCATCAAAAATGGGACCTCATGCGCACGAACCTCAAGCACTGCGCGTGTCCCCTTGATATCGCTTGAACCATATCCGAACCCAGGATCGAAAAAGCCCGCGTAGTGGATCCGGAATTCGCCATCCGACGGATCAAAGGGGATCATTTCAGCCGCGTAATCGGGAGGAACACGTACCCGCTCGCGCGAAGCCAGGATGTAAAAATCGTCACGATGCAAAATCAGGCTCTTCCCCGTGGTCTGGTAGTGTGCCTCCCAGAACTCGTCGTAGGAATAATGATTTATTTTGTCCAGCTCAATTACCGGGGCTCCGGGACGTGCTTTATAGGCAACCACCTCGCCGGGTTCGGCGGCTTCAAGGTTCAACGTGATTCGCAGACCGCGGTCAAGACGCGCGCGCGTAGGGCTGTCTTCGTCCATGTAAACCAGGTTCTGCTCCTGGTCGAGTTCGCGAATGGTGCGGTCTCCCGCAATTGGGCTGCCTTGCACGAACCGAAGCTGGCTGAGCCGCATGCCGGCGCGTATCCGCACGGTAAAGGTACGCGAAACCACTTCGGCATAAAGCTTTCCTTTGTATCCGGGAGGCACTCGGTCAAACTCAACTCCGTAGTCGGTAATGAGCCGCGTGAAAATATCCAGCCGCCCCGTCGTGCTCTTTGGATTTGCCTTCCCAGAAATGTTCTCCGTCAGATCCAGCTCTTCGAGCAGCGGGACCAGATACACACAATCTTTTTCGAGCACGGCCGCGCCGCTGAGGTCAACCCTCGCCATGCGAAGTTCTTCAATTTTCGCAGCCACCGTACTGTTTGGCCCCGGCAGAAAGCTCGCACGGACGCGATTCGCAATATTGCCGAGCCGCAGGTCAAGGCTTGCAGGTTGTATGTGCTGCTCCTCAATCGGCGGCGCAGCAATGATTCGTCCCGTCTGGATCAACTCACGGATTCCTTGCGACGGAAGAATGCCTTTGCTGCGAACCGCAGATTCCTGGATCGCGTCGGGGAAGAGTCCTGTTTCTGGTTGGGCCACTGTGCTGGACATTTTACGACTCCTGACGGTTGAAGGCGTGTGAAATGCCGTGCAGGGCTGGAAGTCACGGACGAATCAACTTAAATGAAGTCGGCTGGAGTGTCCTCAATTTACGGGCGCAATCCGGCCGTGTCAAGGCGCGGAAAACTGCGGCGGCTTGGAAAAGAGAGACCTTACTGGTGCGCTGCGGGGCCCTCGCTCGGAGCGTTCAGCGGAATTTGAGAGGCCTCCGCCGGAATATCAACCTGCGGAAGCGGCTGCTCAAGAGCGATTGCCAGCACCTGATCCATGGTGTCAACGAAGTGCAGCTTCATCGCGTTACGCAGGTTCTCAGGGACTTCTGCCAGGTCCTTTTCGTTGTCCTTTGGCAGCAGCACTTCAAACAGTCCGGCACGATGCGCCGCGAGCAGCTTTTCCTTTAAACCACCGATTGCGAGAACCTTTCCGCGCAACGTGATTTCGCCGGTCATAGCGATGTCGCGGCGAACAGGGATCTTGCTCAGCGCGCTTGCAATTGCAGTCGCGATGGTAATTCCAGCTGACGGTCCGTCTTTCGGAATCGCGCCTTCGGGCACGTGAATGTGAATGTCGATGTTGCGATAGAAGTCGCGCGCTAAACCGAGGCGCTGCCAGCGCGTTCGGACGTAAGTGATTGCTGCCTGCGCAGACTCCTGCATCACGTCGCCAAGTTTGCCGGTAAGGATAGGCTTTCCCCCCTTGCCGTCGACAACTGTGGCTTCGGTGCTCAGAATCGAGCCGCCTACTTCGGTCCATGCAAGGCCCGCGACCAGCCCGATCTCGCTCTTCTCGTGAGCTAGACTATCCCGGAACTTGAGCACCCCGAGAAAGTCGTTCACGTTTTCGGCTGTGACCGTGACGTTGTAATTCGTGCCTTCTTTGACTACTTTGCGCGCGATCTTGCGGCAGATGTTGCCGATTTCGCGTTCCAGGTTGCGGACGCCGGCTTCGCGGGTGTAGTTGCGGATCAGAGTTGTGATCGCGTCATCGGTGATCTTGATGTTCTTGTCGTTTAGCCCGGCCTGTTCCATCTGCTTCTTGACCAGGAACTGCTTCGCGATCTCCACTTTTTCATGCTCGGTGTAGCCGTGCAGCCTTAGAACTTCCATGCGGTCTTGCAGGGCAGGCGGAATCGTGTGCAGGACATTTGCCGTCGCGACGAAGAAGACCTGCGAAAGGTCGTATTCGACGTCGAGGTAGTGATCGACGAACATGTAGTTCTGTTCGGGGTCGAGAACTTCAAGCAGCGCCGCGGACGGGTCTCCGCGGAAGTCCATCGACATCTTGTCGACTTCGTCGAGCATAAAGACCGGATTCTTGGTGCCGGCCTTCTTCATCATCTGAATGATCTGGCCGGGGAGCGCCCCGATGTAGGTGCGACGGTGACCGCGGATTTCAGCTTCATCGCGCACACCGCCCAGCGACATGCGAACGAACTTGCGCCCGGTCGCCTTTGCGATCGACATTCCGAGCGACGTTTTCCCGACTCCCGGAGGACCAACGAAGCAGAGAATCGAACCTTTCGGGTTCTTTACCAACTGGCGAACGGCAAGAAACTCAAGGATGCGCTCCTTGATCTTCTCCAGTCCATAATGATCTTCGTTTAAGACCTTTTCAGCGCGCGAAATGTTGCGGATTTCTTTTGACCGCTTCTTCCACGGCACCGCGAGCAGCCAATCAAGGTAGTTGCGCGAGACGGTCGATTCAGCCGACATCGGCGGCATGGCTTCAAGCTTCTTGAGCTCCTGCAGCGCCTTGTCTTTCACTTCCTTGGTCATGCCGGCGTTTTCGATCTTCTTCTTCAGTTCGTCGAACTCGCTTTTCTCGCCGCGTCCAAGTTCTTTCTGAATCGCCTTAATCTTCTCGTTGAGGTAGTACTCTTTCTGCGCCCGCTCCATTTGCCGCTTTACGCGCGACTGGATGGTGCGATCCATGTTCAGCTTTTCGATTTCGATATCCAGAACGTCGGCTATGCGGGTCAGGCGTTCGGCTGGATCAAAAATTTCGAGCAGCTCCTGCTTCTCTTCGATTGAAAGTTGCAGGTTGGCTGCGATCGTGTCTGTAAGCTTTGCCGGATCTTCCATTCGCACGGCGGCGATCATGGTTTCGTAGTTCAAGGATTGGCAGAGCTTTACATATTGCTCAAACAGGGTCGTGACCCGCTGCATCGCCGCCTCAAGCTGTGGGTTCGTTTCGACCACATAGCGGGCCAGGCGCACCGTCGCCTGCATGAAACCCTCTGTATCAATGATCTGCAGGACCTTGCCGCGCTCAATTCCTTCGACCAGAACCTTGATGTTTCCGTCAGGCAGTTTCAGGCTTTGGACAATGTTGACGACCGTGCCGACCTGGTAAATCTCATTGGACTTCGGCTCATCGACGCTCGCGTCGTGCTGGGTGGCAAGAAAAATCTTCTTGTCCGAGGCCAGCGCATCTTCAAGTGCGCGCACGCTCGATTCGCGGCCCACTACGAACGGAGTCATCATATGGGGGAAGATGACCACGTCCCGAATGGGCATCATGGGCAGCTTTCTGGTCTCGAATTTCTCTTTGCTAGCGGTCAAGGGAGACTCCAAAAACGGCTTCAGCCATCCGGCTCTAGGCTTTAGCCTTCTTCAAGACTAGGACGATTCTGAACCTGATGCCGAGAGCCTAAAGCCTGAAGCCGATTCTATCCTGCCTTCTCCATCATAGTAAGCGAAACGTTACGTTTTTCAACCATTTCGCGTGTGACTTCGAATTCCTTTACCTTTTTCTGGCTAGGCAGGTGGTACATAAGGTCAAGCATGAGCTCTTCGAGGATCATGCGCAGCCCGCGGGCGCCGACTTTGCGGACCATGGCTTGCCGGGCAACCGCACGGAGCGCGTCGTCGCTGAACTTCAAGCGCACGTTCTCGAATTCAAATAGCCGCTGGTACTGCTTGACAATGGCATTTTTGGGCCGGGTGAGGATTTCAATGAGGGCATTTTCGTCCAAATCTTCGAGCACTCCCACCACAGGCAAACGGCCTACGAACTCTGGGATTAAACCGAACTTGATCAGGTCTTCAGGCTGCACATCGCTGAGCAGCTCAAAATTGCGCTTCCGTTCGACCACAACTTCTTGCGGTTGTTCTTCTTCCGCCTTGAATCCAAGAGACTTTCTGCCGGCGCGCCGACCTACGATCTTGTCCAGCCCTACGAACGCGCCGCCACAGATAAAAAGAATGTTCGTTGTGTCGACCGGGGTAAATTCCTGGTGCGGATGCTTCCGTCCGCCCTGCGGAGGAACATTGGCGATCGTACCTTCGAGAATCTTCAGAAGGGCCTGCTGCACGCCTTCGCCCGAAACATCACGTGTAATCGAGGGGTTCTCGTCTTTCCGGCCAATCTTGTCGACTTCATCGATGTAGATGATTCCGGTTTGGGCACGCCCAACATCGCCATCAGCCGCCTGGAGAAGTTTAAGGATAATGTTTTCAACGTCTTCCCCAACGTATCCGGCTTCGGTCAGCGTAGTTGCGTCCACGATCGCAAAGGGCACGTCGAGCATGCGGGCGAGCGTCTGCGCCAGCAGAGTCTTACCCGTACCGGTGGGACCGATGAGCATGATGTTCGACTTCGTCAACTCAATGCCGTCTCCGGTACGCTGCCGGTTCATGTAAATGCGCTTGTAGTGGTTGTAAACCGCAACCGCCAGCTTCTTCTTAGTCTGCTCCTGCCCGATAACATATTCGTCCAGGAACGTCTTCACCTCGTGTGGCTTCGGGAGCTGGTTCGGAGTTGTGGCCGCTGGGGTGGCAGCGCGGTCATCTTCCAGGATGGAATTGCAAACCGCTACACATTCATCGCAAATGTAAGCTCGCGGGTAATCGCTCGGAGACGAGATCAGTTTGGCAACCGCATCCTGCGACTTGTGGCAGAACGAACAACGAAGGATTTCTTCCGTTCCCGTTTTGTTTTTCACTCGGCCCAGACTCCTTTAGTTGCCACTTCTGGCTGCCTTATTTCCCTCGGCCCGTTTGGCAGGCCAGATTTTCTTGCGCCGAGAACTTTCGGAAACTGACCGGCGGAAGGCCGATCATACAACTTACCGCGTCTTATAGATGATATCGTCAATGATTCCGTATTCCTTCGATTGTTGGGCGTTCATAATGAAGTCGCGCTCAACGTCTTTTTCTACTTTCTCCAGTTTCTGTCCTGTATGTTTTGACAGTAGCTGGTTCGTGATATCTCGCATCCGCAGGATTTCTCTGGCGTGGATGTCGATGTCGGTCGCCTGACCCGACAGCCCGCCCATGTGCGGCTGATGAATCAGAATTCGCGAATTAGGCAGTGCTAATCTCTTCTTCGGTTCGCCTGCCGCTAACAGCGTCGCTGCCATACTGGCCGCCTGACCAATGCATATTGTAGTCACGTCGTTCTTGACGTACTGCATTGTGTCGTAGATCGCCATTCCCGAAGTAATCGACCCGCCGGGAGAATTTATATACAGCTGAATGTCTTTTTCGGGATCTTCCTGTGCCAGGAAGAGCATTTGTGCGATTACCAAATTGGCAACGTTGTCGTCGATGGGCGTGCCAATAAAAATAATATTGTCCCGCAGGAGGCGAGAGTATATGTCATATGCCCGCTCACCGCGGCCGGTTTGTTCAATGACCATAGGCACCAGCATGCTGTGTGGCTCCTTATCTCTCACTGTCACACTCCTGCCCGTGAATCCGGATTCTGAAGGGATTTAAACTGCGCTCTGCTCAGGCAGATTGGCGATACAGGAAATCGAGGGCTTTCTCGTTGCGAATCCTGTTGCGGATTCTATCCAGCGCTCCATCACGTGTCAAACGAGCGCGGATCGCCTCAGCCGTCTGATTTGTCTGCTTTGCCAACGCCTCAATCTCGTGATCGATCTCATCATCGCCGACATCGATTTTTTCTTCGTCAGCAATCCTTTCGAGCAGCAGGGAAGCCTTCACTTCCTGTACCGCCTGCTCACGTTGTCCTGCGCGAAGGCGGCCAAAGTCCATTTTCTTCATGTGCTCGGAGCTCATACCCTGGGCGGCGAGCGCGCGAAGCCCACGTTCGAGACGGACATCAATTTGATGCTCCACGAGGGCCTCCGGAACCTCAAACTCATTGCGACGGATCAGTTCGCTGAGTAGCTTGTCCTTCGCTTCGCGCTCCGCGGCCTGCTGGCGCTCGCTTTCCATGCCTTCGCGAATTCGTTTTCGAACCTCATCCAGAGTAGAAAATTCGCCGAGTTCTTTGGCGAACTCGTCATTCAGTTCGGGCAACGACTTCTGCTTGATCGCCTTGATCTTGACCTGGTAGCTGAAACTCGTGCCCCTCAACCGCTCATCGGAAAAATCTTCTGGATAATGAACATCGAAGGTACGTTCCTCGCCAGGGTTGGCATTACGCAAATTTTCCGTGAACTCCGGCATGGTGTTCTTCCCGCCGATCTCGACCATCACCTCATCCATGTGTACCGGCTTGGTTCCAGCTTCCTGGTCCTTCGGCGTCCCGTCGAGTGAAACCTGGGCGTAGTCGCCTTCCTGAATTGATCGGCCTTCGACAGGAGAGAACGTTGCCTTCTGCTCCTGCAAGGCGGTTAACGATTGCCCGACTTCATCGTCGGTTACTGAAATTTCAGCGCGCTCGGCGCGAAGTTCCTTGTAGCCTTCGACCTTGACCTCAGGCATCACCTCAAAGCTCGCTTTAAAGTGCAGCGGCTTGCCCTCGTGTGCGTGCAGGTCGGTGACCCGGGGCTGGGAAACCGGAATCAAACCGAGGCGCTGGGTTTCCTTGCGGAAATACTTGGGAACGAGAGCATCGACGACGTCATTCTGAATTTCCTGCGAAAAGCGCTGGCGAATTACGGATGCGGGTACGTGTCCGCGACGGAACCCGGGAATTCGCGCCAGCTTTTGATACTTCTGAATTAAAACGTCAGTCTCGCGGGAAACTTCCTCGGGCGGGATTTCGATTTCCAGTTCCCGCTTGGTGCTAGTTGCTGTTTCGGTCGGGCTCAAAGTTTACCTTTCTGAAGACCATCGTGCGTCGCACGTCCTGAGTCGCTCGGCGACTCTGCGGTGAAAGCTAATGTTATGGGCACGGCCCACGACGTAGGACCTGTGACGGTTCTCACTCGGTCGGCGCGTAATATCCGTGCCGGCTGTGTACTTTCAACCCTTTGTGTTCCGCGAGAATTTCAATCGTCCGATATCGCCCGTCATGACGGAAATCTGCCGGGTGATATGCGAGTGCATATTGACTGCGCAAATCGGCTTGAATCTGCGCGAAGGCGTTGGCCACATCCGTAACCTGGAAGGGCTCAAACGCGCGCCCTCCCGTAGCATCGGCGATGCGTTCCAAAACCTTGTCGTACTTGCTGCTCTCTGAGTACCCGGGAAAATTCGTGCTGATCGTATAGACGATGACATTTGCCCGCAGCGCCATGTCGATCGCTTCTTCGCGAGTCGTGCGGCTGGAGTTGTCATCACCGTCTGTGATCAGCACGATAGCCTTGCGGACAGCGACCAACTCGTGCTCGTCCAGCAACCTCTCGCGGCAGGCGTAGTAAAGTGCGTCATAAAGCCGCGTACTATTTCCCGGCCGCAGACTGCGAATTCCTTTCGAGAGCAGCTCGCTGCTGTCGGTAAACTCCTGCGTGATCTCGAGACTTGAGTCAAAGCCCATGATGAAGGCCGAGTCGTACTTGGGCCGGATCGTCTGGTTCATGAATTCGATCGCTGATTCCTGCTCGAACTTGAATCGGCTACGGACAGAAGCGCTCGAATCGATTAAAAGCCCCACGCGCAATGGAAGGTCCGTTTCACGCCGAAAGCTGCGAATGTCCTCAACTGGCCGCCCATCATCGACTACCTTGAAATCTTCCTTGTTAAGGTCTTTTACATAATGATTATGTTTGTCAGTGACGGTGAAGACGACAGGAACCTCGTTCACAGTGGTGACGAAAGTTGATTCATCTCGAGTCGCTGGCTGGTCAGATGTCTCGCGAGCGCTACTTGAGCTTTCGGCGTTGGCCGCCTGCTCAGGCGGCGTGCTTGCCGGTGAATTCTCGCTAGTGGTCGGCTGGGTTGAGACCGGCGCGGGCGCTTCGGGTTGTTTCGGAGGAGCAGGTTTCGCCTTCTGTAGGACCGCTGAAGGCGCCGAGGGTAGATCGTTTGTGTCCTGCGCGAATACAGGCAGCGCAACCAAAGCCGCAATCAAGACAAGGTAGGTACGTTGAAACCACTGCATGGCACTCAATTATAGCCGCTTCCCGGTGGCCGGATTCTCATCCAAATGGCTCAAGAATTCCTCAAGCTGGGCCGGAATCGGAGTTGCAAAGCTAAGCTGCCTAGCACTTCGGGGCTGTGCGAATTCAAGTTCCGCGGCATGAAGGAAGTTCCGTGGAAGTGAAATGCTGCCTCCGGAGTTGGACTGAATTTCGCGCGGGGCGCCGTATAACGTGTCGCCCACGATCGGATGGCCCATCGACGCCATGTGGACCCTGATTTGATGTGTCCGCCCGGTCTCGATCCTCACCTTGAGTAACGTAAATTTTCCGAGCGCGGCGTCGATTCGTCGCTCGACTACGTAGTGGCTCAGGGCTTCGCGGCCTCCAGAGCGCCGCGTCGTCATGCGGGTGCGGCGGAGCACATCGCGGCTGATGGAGGCAGAAATTGTGCCGCGATCGTTCGTCAGCCGTCCGTGGACCAGCGCAACGTAGGTCTTCTTGACTTTGCGCCCGGAGAACTGTCGCGCCAGCTTGTGATGTGCGAAATCATTTTTCGCCACCACAATCAGTCCGCTGGTGTCTTTATCCAAACGATGAACAATGCCGGGCCGCAGCTCGCCCCCGAGGCCAGAGAGCGCGCCGAACCGGTGCAGTAGCGCATTGACCAAAGTTCCGCGATTGCGTTCATCGTCGGTCGCGCCTGCGCCGGCATGCACCATCATGCCCGCAGGTTTGTTGACCACGGCGAGGTCATCGTCTTCGTAGACGATCTCGAGTGGAATGTCTTCCGCGATTGCTCTCAGCGGAGCTCGTTGGACCTCGCCGATAATCTCGACGGTTTCGCCGCCGCGCAACTGTAGTGAAGGCTTAGATGGCTTTCCATTCAGCAAAACTTTTTCTTGCAAAATCAGTTGTTGAAGTCGTGCCCGACTGGAGTCGGGAAGTCGAGAGACGAGAAATTGGTCCAGGCGTTTACCGGCGTGCTCGGCCGAAACATTGAAACTGTTTGTGTGATTGCCGGGAGTCATCAGCCGTGCCTAACGGCACTTGCGATTGTATGCAAGTGGAACGAGCGCAGGAAGCGCGATTGATCCTGTACGAAGGCGGCCCCACAACTCCTGTGCGATTGTTACCGTGTCGCCGATGCCATTGCCATCTTCGGAGCAGGGCGAACATACCAGATCAGACCACCGGTGATCACGAGTCCAATCGCAATCAATTGTGTACCGGAGAGCACGCCGCCAAATACCGAACCCCGTCCGGGATCGTCGCGAATAAACTCGAGGAAAAATCTCGCGATCCCATATAGGAACAAATAAGCCCCGAAGACTTGCCCATCGAATTTCTTACGCTTGAACATCCAGGTCAGAATGACAAAAATGATCAGTTCTGCCCCTGACTCAAACAATTGCGTCGGCTCACGCGGTACGAGAGCATCGACAAGCGGCGTAGGAAGCAAGTTCCTGAACGTTACCCCCCACCAGTGGCTTGTCGGCTTGCCATAGCAGCAGCCGGCGGCAAAGCAGCCCAAACGGCCAATGCAGTGCCCGATGGCCAAACCAGGCGCAAACGCGTCGCAGGTTGCTAGCGCGGGCATGCGGTGCTTTCTGAGAAACCACCACGCGACAAGGAAAGCCGCGATCAACCCTCCAGAAAAAACACCGCCCGACTGCAAGGTGTCAAAGCTGAAAATCTGACGCAGGTTCTCGCCGAACGTGTTCCCGCTCTGCCAATCCAGAATGATGTAAAGAATCTTCGCGCCCACGATACCGGCCAGAACAACTGCAATTCCGAAATCCCACGCGTTTTCTGCTTTTATTCCCTGCTTTTCAGAATTGCGAACACTGATCCAGAGGCCAATCAGGACGCCGGTAGCGACCAGCACGCCGTAAGTAGGTACAAAGAAGCTGCCAATGTGAAAAAGTCTGGGAAGCACGTAATTAGTTTATTAGATGCGGGCGAGAGCTGGAAATATCGGATGATCTCAAGATCGGGTCATCGGGCCATCGAATCATCGAACCGTTCGTGATCTCAGATCGCCAGATGACCCGATCACCAGATGGCCAGATGAAAGAAGCCGACCCACTTGACCGTGTGACGGGCCGAGAATGAACCGTCGGTAGACGTTTGGAGCCCTCCGCGACCCTTTAGGCCTCTCCGCATGGCGGAGCATGGCACACCGGATCTAATTTCGAGTCGGGCGCCGTTCATTCAGGCATTGGTTCAAAAATCGGTTACCGCCATCACCAAGCTTGCAGGCCGGCTTTCATCTGGGATGCTAGGCAAAATCCCCCGACTTCGCAAGAGGGGTCCGCGAAAAAGATGGTACTAAGGTTGCATTCAGTTTAATGAACTGCGTCATCCCGAACTCGCGCGTAGTTACCAGAGCGACGAGGGATCTGGCGGGCAGTTGCACTTAAGCCCAATTCGGTCTGTCGTACGAGCAAACGCAAATCTCATCCAGCGCGAGATCCCTTGCTCGGCGGGTGAAAACGCCGAGCTTCGAGATGACGCAGTGTTTAGCTATGCGAGGATGCATACCCCACAGCTGTCTTTCTCACTTCTTCGGTTGCGGACGGCTTGCCGGAGGAACGATTCCATTCATCCGCAGATAGACAGCCATCTGACCATAATGGTCGAAGGGATGCGAAGTAGAAAAAGACGCAATCGTCAACCGGGAAGTTTTCCCAAACAAGCTGTCGATTTGGTCGAGTTCATTCTTTTCGGTCACAGATGCAAGCGCCTTGTGCAGGTAGTCGAAGGAATCATTCAAGAACTTCAAGATATCAGCCTTGCTGGTAACCGAGGCCGGACCTTTCTCCTCGCCGGTATCGACCGGCGGCTTTTCCTGCAAGATCTCAGCTGCGAAGATGTAATTGACTGCCGCCACATGCTTTACCTGCTCGGCAAACGTGCGCACTCCCTTAAACTCACCATCGCTAGGGGCAAAGGAGTATTTGTCTTCCGGCATGGCTTCGGCGGCAGAAACAAATTCGCTTTTCGCAATATTCAGGATAGTGTTCAGCGCGTCCCCGGGCGTCTTTGCCGGTGGAGGCGGTTTCATTTGACCAAACACCGATGCGGTACAACACAGCAGAACAGAAAGCCCGAGCAGTGATTTCAGCAAACGCATAGCAATCTCCTCAGAATTTAAAATTCGTATTGCCCCAGAGACGTACAGCAGTGAATCAATCCGCGCTTACCGAAGGAGTAAGCTGCGGTTCTGACAACGTGATCCGGTAGCGGCGTACCGCAACCAGGCCCACGATTAGCGCCACCGCGGACCAAAGCATTGTAGCTGGAATCCCAAATTTTGTTGCCAGCGCACCCCAGCCGGCGCTACCGAGCGCCATTCCGCCTTGCAGCACAAGCAGATAAACGGAAATGGCCCGCGCGCGCATCCAGCTTGGCGTCATTGTCTGCGCCGCTACGTTTAGGCACGCCACGATGCTGATCCATGCTGCGCCGGCAAAAAACAGTACCAGCGAGAGCCATCCAAAGTTCCCGATGCGTCCAGTTGCAAAGGTCATCAACGCAAACAGAATGATTGCCCCTGCGATCAACCCATCAACCGAATGACGCACCCGTAGGTGCGGAAGCAATCCAGCTCCCGCAAGCGCGCCCACTCCGAATGACCCAAGCAGCAGGCCGTATCCAGAGGCGCCGTAAGGTCGCGCAATGATCGGCAACAGCGCCAGCACCGAACTGGCTGCAACACTGAATGCCGCAGTGCGGATCAGAACAGAGTGCACCAACGGTGCCGACCGTGCGTAGCGCAACCCGGTACGCAGCGATTCAGTGATGCGAGCCGTGTCTGTGCGCTCAATCCTCGGCCGTTTCCATCGATATAAGAAGACGATTACGCCCGTGAATCCCGCCGCATTCATGAGGAAGGCGACTCCCGAGTTCGTCGCCGCAATTATGAATCCCCCGAGGGCGGGCCCGACCGCCCGGGCAATGTTGAACGCGGCTGAGATCAGCGCAACTGCAGTTGCATGGTTCTGCGGGGATGCGACTTCCGGGGTGATCGCCTGCCACGCTGGATCATTGATAACTGCGCCCAGTCCAAGCAGAAAGGTGAAAAGAACCAGAATCCAGGGCGTGACATATCCGAGCAGCGTCAAGATTCCAAGCCCGCCCGCCGCGGCAACCATCCACGCTTGTGTAGCAAGCAGAAACCGCCTGCGGTCGACTATGTCAGCCAAGGCGCCGGCAGGCAGGATCACGAGAAAGACCGGCAACATGATCGCCGCCTGTACCAGGCCGACCATAAACGGCGAGGTCGTCAACTGCGTCATCAGCCAGGCGGCGCCGACCATCTGCATCCACTTGCCGACGTAGGTAATGACGGACGCAATCCAGAGAGAACGGAAGAGCGGTTCACGCAAAGGAGCGAGAGCAGAGGCGCTGGCGTGAGCAGGCATGCTCGATGAAGCGTGTAGGGAGTCGGCCATCAGCTTGCCCGAATTTCCGCGGGAGCAGGAAGCGCCTCCCGGAATGGCCAATCACGATTGCGCCACGCACGCAGCGCGTAGAGGAGAACACCGGCGATAAGAATTACCGCTGCGTAGCGGATCTCCTTCAGGAAATCTTTGCGCTCGACCACGATGTAACTGAATCCGAGGATGGCCAGCAGCGCGGGCAGGGGATAGAGCCACATGCGAAACGGACGCCGCATCTCCGGCCGGCGAATACGCAGAACAATGATGCCAATGGCTTGCAGAATAAATTGCAGAAGAATGCGAATGACCACCAGCGCCGAGATTACGTCCGCGAGTGAGAAAAAGCAAAACAGCAGGCCAGCTCCGCCTAACGCGAGTAATGCAATGTGCGGAAAGCGATAAGTCGGATGGATGCGGGCAAAAACTTTAAAGTAGTTGCCGTCCAGCGCGGCGGCATAAGGCACTCGAGAATATCCAAGTATTAGCGAGAAAACCGACGCAAAGGCAGTCCACATGACGAGAACAGTCACCAGGTTGCCCGCCCAGTTCCCGTAGATTCGTTCCATAAACGTGGAGACGACATACAGTTTGTTGTTGGAATTCTGCGCGTGCAGCATCTCATGCCAATCCACCACACCCAGAATGCTGACGTTCATCATTAGATATAGACAGGCCACGAGGAAAATCGATAGCAGCAACGCGCGTGGGATGTTTTTGTCAGGGTCTTTGATCTCGTCTCCGATGAACGCGACGTTGTATGCGCCCCAATAGTCGTAGGTGGCGATCAGCATCGCCGAACCCAGGCCGAGCCAAAAATTCTTCGATAGCGTAAACGCGCCAGGGGGAAAGCTCATTGCGCGCGCGGCATTGAAGTGAGTGAACCCGGCAAAGATGATCCAGCCGATGGTCCCGATGACCCCGAACCACAGAAATTTCGAAAGAAACCCGATCTGCGTAATTCGGCGATACAGAAGCAATACGGCGACAAGCACAATTCCAATCGCGATGAATGTCGTACCAGCAGCGGCCCAATGCAGTTGCAGATCACCGATCAGCGGAAGATTTAGATTCCAAGTCCGCGCGGCATATTGCTGTTCAAGTCCGGGCAGCAGATACGACGCATACCCCGCAAATCCAATCGCCCCCGAAGCAATTGAGAGGGGCGCGCTGAAAGAAAGCTGCCAGACGAAAAGAAACGAGATCAGCTTGCCCAACCGGCGCGGTCCGTAGATTTCACGAAGGAATCGGTATGACCCCCCTGAGCCAGGCATGGCCGCGCCAAGCTCCGCCCATACCAGTCCATCACAGGTTGCCAGGAGTGCGCCGAGAATCCAGCCCAGCATCGCCTGTGGCCCGCCCATCGCGCTGACTACGAGCGGAATGGTGATGAACGGACCCACGCCGATCATGTCGATCATGTTCAGCGCAGTCGCACTCCACAGGCCGATACCGCGGATCAGGGTGCGGTCGGATTGGTCGTGAGCCTGCATGAGTCCGCTGCTAGCTTCTAGCTACTAGCTCTTAGCAACCCTAAACGTGACGATGTCATTCCGAACCGCTTCAGCGGTGAGGAATCTGCTGTTCTCTTTGACGAATGAAAAACAGATTCCTCACGCCTAAAGGCGTCCGGAATGACAGCACTCCACAGGCCGATGCCGCGAATACGCTTGGGAGAGCCCTCGGATTGGGAGCGGATAGACATTCGGTCAGCGGCGAGCTATGAGCACCGAGCCGCGAGCAAACGCGCTGTTTTTGGCCTCATTCTCAAGATTGCTCACCGCTCACACCTCATCGCTCACCGCTCGTGGCCTGCGCTCACCAAATTCACGAACAGCCTGATCGCCCCAGGAACTCCCGCCGGCAACTGACGGAAGAACGCATATCCCGTGTAGATGTACGTACCTTTGCCGTATTTTGCGAGCAGCAATCCGCCCTTTTGATCGCTTTCGCCGGGATCATGGCACGAGAGCAATGGTTTGAAGTGATCATCCCATGAACTCATAAAATAAAGTCCGCGCTCCTGCACCCAACCGTCGAAATCCTTCTGCGAAATCTGGTTTGGAAAATGGAACACCGGATCATCCGGCGCGAGAACCTGCATCGGTGCATCTTCGACCGAAACCCGCGCACGACTCAGTTCCGCGGGATAAGGCGTCAAATGCTCGCTGTTGAAATCGCCCACGCTGTTGTTGTTCTGCACGATCAAGGTCCCGCCATTCGAAACAAAATCCAGCAGCTTTTGATTGTTCGCGACCAGCGCTCTTTGAGTGTCGTAGGCGCGAACTCCCAACACAATTGTTCCAAACTGCGAAAGACTTTCTGTCGCGATTTTGTCAGCCGGAATGAGCGTAAGGTTCATTCCAATCTGCTGGAGCACGTTCGCGATATCGTCGCCCGCGCCCATGATGTAGCCGACCTTTAGATCGTTCGGGACCTTCACATCCACAACGCTGATGTGCTGCACCGCCGGCTCAAAGTAATAAAAGGACCCGAGGTCTTCGCGAGTGACGAGCGTGTAGGACTCGGAGTAATTCTCCTTGTCATACGTGAGAACGGCGCGCACCTTCACGTCGCCCTGTTTCATTGTCGATGGCGAGACTTGAAATTCGAGCGTCTTCTCGTCACCCCGCCGAGAGAAAGAGACCGGTTGTTGCATTGGAGAGATTTTGGAGTCGAGCGGGGCTTGCAAGCGCACCGTAGCGGTTTGCGGCCCGTCAAGATTAGAGCTGACCTTTACGGCGATTTTAATCGGACCGGTGGAACTGGTGGGCACAACCTGATTTCCTGGATCAATCGAGACCGAAAATGCGGGCACTACGGCGAGTTCTTCTTTAGCTGGAAAATTTGGCAAATCCGCTACTGGAACCGTGACACGCGCCGAAACTTCGGGAAGATCACTAGTCGTGAGATCAGCCATTGACTTTTCGGAGCCCACGCCAACCACATCAAAGCTCGCCTTGGCGATTGCCGCTGGCACACTCACGAATGGCGTGTCCATCAATTGCGGCTGATCGATTGTGTAAAGGGTATCGCGCTGCGGATCGTTTCGGTGGAAGCCAGGTTGAGTAAACGGAGCGCTCCCCGGCATGCGCAATTGGAACGTGTGCTCGTAAGTTTCCCCCGGAGCGACCGGAGGCGCATTCCCGAGCTCATCGACGGCTGCTCCGCGACTTGAAACCATGCCGTCGAGGGCAACAGAATCGAGATGGATCGGGTGCGAGGAGCCGTTGCGAAAAGTGACTTTAACTGCGAATTGTTGCCCAGGAGAAATCGCCGGCACCACTTCATGATCGACCACACCGGCAGGAGAGATCATTGATGCCATCAGCTGGACGTTCAGCGCGAAATCGATCGCCTTGCGCGCCTGATCTTCCTTGTCTTGAATCTTGAGGAGAACAGTGCGCTGATCGGGAGTCTTGCCTTCCATGCCGGCGGCTCCGTTTAGCAGATCAAGAACTGAAAGCAAAGGCGCCAGCGCGGACTCAGGATTCGTGCTCTCCGATTTTTCCGCCTCCTCGATTTTCGCGGCCGCTTGCCTGATTTTCTCTGCCGCGCTTCCATTTTCAGTATCCGCCAACGCCGCGAGAGTTGTGTCAATTCCATCGAACAAGTCTTTTTCATGACCGTTCGAGTCCGTGGTTTTCGCCAGCACGGAGTCGGCCAGTTTATAGAATGCGAAGCGCGGACCATTCGGAATTCGCAGATCACCTAAGCCCTGCGATTGCTGATGACGAAGACCTTCAATCGCAAACTGAAAGTAAGACATGCCAAGCAGCGGATCTTCCTGGCTCGTCTCTAATTTGACCGTCCAGTTTTGATCGGGGCAGGTCGATGCCCCGAAGCCGCAGACATTTCCGATATAGAGCTTTTTCGGCTGCCACGGCAGTAATCCTTGTTTGATCTGCTCAGGGAAGCGGTTCGGATCGGCAGCCGCGCGGAAGGCCTCTTTCGTAAGAATCGCCGAGGCCTGATGGTGCCCATGTCCGTCGCGGTCTGTTCCAGAAAAGCGCGCCATCAGCACATCAGGGCGGAACTGCCGGATAGTCCGCACGATATCAGCAAGCGGCACGTCATGCCCGCCCCATTTTTGAAAAGTCTCGTCGGCGGTCTTCGAATACCCAAAGTCGGCAACCCGCGTAAACCGGTCTTCGACTCCGTAGTAGCGATCGGCGGCAAGCAGTTCGAGAGTTCGCAAAATGCCCAGCTCGTCGGAAAAAGTATCACCAGTTTTGTTTTGTCCGCCCTCGCCGCGCGTAAGCGTGAGCAGAAGCGTCTGCACGCCTTTGCCGCGCGATTCGAGCGTGAGCAGTCCGCCATCTTCGTCGTCCGGATGCGCCACGACCATCATCAGGCGGCCGGTGTTTTGCAGCCGGCGTAGTTCTTGCTTCAGCCCAGCTGAACCGGTGTCCTGTGGGAGAGGATCGAGAAAGTTTGGCGCGGGAGTTAAATTTTGTAGAGATGTCGGCGCCGCACCTGGCGTCTGCGCGAAAGACGCGGCCAGCAGCAGCGCGATGAACAGTGAGAGCTTGAGGATCGTTTTCTTTGGCAAGACTTCTTCAGTCTGCATAAGTATGGGACTGTGCTTGCGGCTGAATGGAAGCAAAATTTGTCCGATCGAACTTAGCATCCGTTATGTGCCCGATCAAATGGCCGTCTCGCACTGAATCAATCTGCACATTCAGCCACTGATTTGCCTCATATCTGCCCGCAATGCTGAGCTGCAGGTAATTATCGCTGAGAGCCTCGGTCCAGTTTCCATCCGAATGTTGTGCGACGCGGCTGAGCGTGATCGCCTGGAGGGTTCGACCTGCGAAGCTCCGCATGAAGTTCAGTTTCTTGTTCGCAGCCAGCTCTCGCAGAATCTGACTCCGTTCGTGCGCAGTACGCGCCGGGACGCCAGGCATTGAAGCCGCCGGCGTCCCCGGACGCGCAGAAAACGTAAACACGTGCAGGTATGTGAACGGCAAGTCTTCAATCATCCGGCGCGTCTCTTCGAACTCGGCATCTGTCTCGCCCGGAAAGCCAACCATCACATCAGCGCCGATCGCGGCAGTTGGCATCGCAGCGCGGACTTTTTCAATCTTCTCGCGATAATGCCATGGGCGATATCGGCGATGCATTCTCCGCAATACTGCGTCACTGCCAGACTGCATGGGGACGTGCGCGTGTTTGGCAATGCGCGAGGATTCAGCCATCAATCGGATAAACGAATCACTCCAATCCATGGGTTCAACCGAAGAGATGCGAAGTTTTTCGATCGACGTATGGTCGAGGATCCCGCTAACCAAGTCCTCGAGTCTTGGCGCGCGAGGGTGCCCGCCCCACACGGCTTGTGCAAGATCCCACCCCCAACGCCCCAGATTGATTCCCGAAATCACCACCTCGCGATAACCCGCCGCGACCAGATCATTTACCTGACGCAACACTTCATCCATCTTGAGCGACCGGTTGCGGCCGCGCAACGACGGAATAATGCAAAACGAGCAGCGATTATTACACCCATCCTGTACCTTCAGATTTGGCCGGGTGCGCTCATTTGCGGAATCGAACACCGGCGCCGCGCGCAGCTCGGTGTGCGCAAAAATGTCGGAAACGAAAATTACGGCATCATCGCGACTCGGTGAATCACTCGTTTTTGTAAATTCTGTGACCGGGATGAAGGTTTTGGTTCCAATACTGTCCTTCTCAGTATTTGTACTCAGCGCGATATATGCCAAATTGTGTTTGTGAGAATTGCCAACCACCAGAGAAACGCCCGGCAGTGCCGCAATCTCCCGCGGCGCGCGCTGGGCGTAGCAGCCGGTAACTATTACCTTGCATTCAGGATTTTCTCGCCGCAAACGCCGAATCGCGGCCCGGGCGTCACTTTCCGCCGAAGCCGTTACGGCACAAGTATTAAGCACAACGACGTGTGCGTTTTTTCGATCCGCCCGGCTGAAGCCTCGCTCTCGAAACTGCTCTTCTACCGCGGCGCCATCTGCCTGGCTCGCACGACAGCCGAAATTTTCTACGTAAAAGCTGGCCACCGAACTATACTAGCGTATGTACTTCTCCGGATGTTTTTCCCCGGAGCTCGTGCAGTTTCGCATTCGAGGAAGTCATGAAGCGCCGAATCCTGCTTGTCGATGATGACGCAACCGTGCTGCTGACGCTCAAGGCAGTGCTTGAGCTCAATCAATTTGAAGTTCAAACGGCGGCATCTGCGGCCGAAGCTCTCGAAAAACTTACCGTCGGCGAGTTCGAGATGGTGATCACCGATTCGCGCATGGAAACTGATGACGCGGGATTTCATGTGATTCGCGCGGCCCGCCAGCAGCGCTATGATCCTGCCACCGCGCTGTTGACGGCATATCCACCACGCAATATGGATTGGCGGAATGACAGCGTGCAGTCCGTGTTGGTAAAGCCGATTGGCACACAAGATCTGCTGCGTCAGATTGAAGCGCTGCTGGTTCGCCACCAGGACGAGAAGCAATCGCGCGCCCGCCTGGCGCAATTCGAAACAATAGCTCCGCCGAAAGAACAGCAGAAGGCGAGCTAGCGCTCAGCCGCGCTTCCGCGCAGGCTATCGTCGATCAATCTTTGTGAAACGAGAATTCAGGCGCTTGCCGCCTGACGCCGCTCCCGAAAACATTCCCGGCAAAATACCGGCCGGCCCTGCGTAGGACGGAACGGCACTGTCGTTTCCTTTCCGCACTGCGAGCACACCGCATGGGTCTCGATCTTCGCCCGGGGTTGGAAGCCTGCTCTGACCGGAGCCGCGCCGATCGCTGCAAGCCGCTTGTTCTTGCAATTCTTGCAGCGCTTGGGTTCGTTCTTGAATTGTTTGTCGTGGAAGAAAAGTTGTTCGCCCGCGGTGAACACGAAATCGGCACCGCAGTCAACGCACTTCAGCACCCTGTCCTGGAATTCCATCCGAGGCTCCTTTGGCCCAGTGCAAATGGAACGTCGACGCATGGACTCGCGTCGCTCCATTGCATGATCTCGCCCCTCTCTGAACAGCCACCCTGGGTTCGGCCCCTCCGCACCGGGAAGTGTGCGGGATACTACTAAACTCTGGCAGGAGAATAAGTGCGCGAAGACTTAAGACCGGCGTCTTTCTTATAAGCGTACAGGCCGCGACTTGGGTCGCGGCCTTCACAGCATTCATTCCTGCTCTTTACGCCGCTATTTGCGGCTGCGCTTACGGGCCGGCGCTCTTTCACGCGCTTTTTTTCGCCCGGCTTCACGTAAAACGAATGACGTTACTTCCTTAATAATGTCTTCCTGCTGTACCTTCCGTTTAAAGAAACGCAGAGCGTTTTCGACCGACTCGCTTTCCTGCAATCGTACTTCTGCCAACCGAAACTACACCCCAAAATGGTCCTGGTTGAACCCGTCCTTTATTGCAATTTAGCCGCATAAAGTCAAGGGAATATGCGATTTGTCACCAAGAAAATGCTTTTCGCCATAGGCCCGAAATTCAGAATGAAAAACGCAATGCAAATTGCATTTGTCGTGGCGCATAAGCGTTGGTAGCCTTCATGAAATTTGTTGGCACCTGGTAGTAGGCAGGGAAGTGGTTGATTCCAATCTGCTTAGTGCCGTAGTTAAAGCTTGCGGCATTACTCATTGCGCCATCGTCAGTCAGTTGGAAACGACTATTCAAACGATTCAGCAGATTGAACGACTCAGCCGTGAGTTCGACTTTGACTCCGTTGTGCGCGTAAAGCCGGCGTGCGACCCGCATGTTAGTGCTCGCGTAGTTTGGACCGACGAAGGAATTCCTTCGCGCTCCGGGCAAGCGATCATTCCCATAGTTTCCGTCCTGATTCGCATCCGTCGAAACCGTCGCATCCACCGGCATTCCGCTGCCGGCTGTAACCACGCCCGAGTTCTTCCATCCCTTCGTAAGCACACCCAGCAAACCTCGCCCCCCGTTCAACGCGCGTGGCTCGTATATCCACGACAAGACGAACCGATTGCGCTGGTCGGTCACGCTGTTCGCACGCTCTGAATTTGGAGAATAAGAATTCTCGACCGTCGCAGGTCTACCTGCTACCAGTGCATCTTGCCCGTCATCCATTGCGTGTGCATAGGTGTATCCGATGCGAAAGTAAAGTCCATGGGTCATCTGTCTGCGAATGGAAATCGTTGCGCCGTGGTAGACGCTCGAAGCCGCACTCTCAAAAACTTTTATGGATCCAAGTTGTGGAATCGGCCTGGCCAAAGGGTTAATGCAGGGAGGAAATGGACAGGCCAACGAATCCGAAAGCTGCCAAGTCGCAAAGCTCTCGACGGCACCATACCCGAGCAAACTAGCGCCGGAAGAATCGTAGATCGGGTACTGCACATTCGTCGGCGGCGGCAAGTTCACATCTCGCGCCCGAATCAAGTCCTGCCCGCGCACAAATGAGTACGAGATTTCACCCACCACTCGTCTTCCCATCTCGCGTTCCAGGCTGAGGCTTGCCTGATGAACTTCCGGTGAGCGGAAGTTATGCGCGAACGCCGAGATGTCGCTTTCCGCAAATTGCAGCAAATTCGCCGGCACTGAGCACGCACTTGCCAGCGGCGCGCAGTTCACGACTGGAAACGGGTATTGAGGAAAAATCTGCTGCGCGTAAAAGTTCGTCTGATTGAGAAATATTGAATTCGGCGTGAGTCCGTTGTCCCTCTCTATTGTCGAGTTATAGATTTGCGGAATTCGCGGATAGAACAGCCCATAGCTGATTCGTGCGACTAACGGTCTATCATTCCCCAACGCATACGACAGGCCTATGCGGGGCGCAAAATCTTTAGTGCTGAGAGGCACCTTGCCGGAATCCGGCCACAGCGGATTGGTCTTCAAATACTTGGTCGCGAACGCTTGCAGGTCATAACGAACGCCAAGGCTTATATCGAAATGGTCAGTCACCCGCATCATGTCTTGTGCGAATCCCGCGTACTCATTCGTATCTGGATGACTTACCGCCGACCCAAAGTCCTGGATGTAGTAATGCGGAACCTGGTGCGCATAGGCGCGCAGTGGAGTAAGCTCAAGCCCGCCAATCATCGGCTCAAAGGTAAACGGGTTCACCCGAATCGGGTCGAAGATGTATTCCCCGCCGAAGGTCGAAGGAAAGAAGTCATAGATTTTCGTGAGCAGCGCGTCGCCCCCAAACTTCCACGAATGCCGCGACCCCTCGCGGCTGATGGTTTCCGCAGCATGTGCCCTATGTTCGCGGTTTTCTCGCGGCAGAATTGTCGAGCGACCCATGCCATCGAGAATCGTAGGAATTCGCGTCAGCGGCAGCCCCGAATTCGTCTCCGACCATTGATGGTCAAACGAGTACTGCGCTCGGAAATGACTCACGGTGCGAAACGACAGTCCAGTGGTCAGCGCCGCGGACGCGGTTTCGGTTTCCACATTCTCAATCCCGTTGTCTGAAATTGCATACGTCGTCAGCGGGCTTGAGGGATCGAGAAATACGTTGTTAGTCCCCGAGTACCGCGAAGTGTTGACCCGAAGCGCCAGCTGATTGTGCGCCGAAATGGTTACATCGAGCTTGGCAAAACCGGCGTTGCCAACCAGTTTGGAAGGGAACAGTCCCGCCTGCTGATCCAGCTTTGCTGCTGTTGCAAACACCAACGCCTGATCATCCGCCTCATAGTCCCCCGGAGTTGCCGGGCCCGCTGCAGCTTGGGGGAAAACGGTATTCGCCCCGTTTGCAAACCGCACCACCGTTGGCTCATGAAAGATGTGCTGATCGTATCCGCCGAAAAAGAATACGCGATTACGTTTTAGCGGTCCGCCCAGCGTGAGCCCGAACTGTTGTTGCGTATCGCTCGGCTTCATCTGCAACTCAGGGTCACTCGCATCAAAAACGCTGTCGCGAAGGTAATAGAAGCCGGTGCCGTGGAATTTGTTGGTCCCTGATTTTGTGACTACGTTGACGACTGTTCCAGCGGTCCTGCCCGACTCCGGAGAGTTCGAGTTAGGCGAAACGCGAAATTCCTGGATGACCTCGTTCGAGAACTGATACGGCGCGCGATACCTGCCGCGCGCCTGCGCGAAAAACGCGTTGTTGTTGTCTCCGCCATCAACCAGGTAGGTCGTCTGGAACCCTCGCACTCCGCCGAATGAAAGATCACCGTTTGAACTTGAGTTGAGTCCTCGCGGATCGGGCGTGGCCTGCGAGGTCAGTAAAGCCAAATCCGTGAACCGCCGCCCGTTTAAAGGCATGTTTAGGATTGCGCGTTCGTCTATCACCGCGGTCAACCCCCGAGGTTGTGTCTCGATCCCGCGCGGCTCTGCAGACACGGTGACATTCTCGGTCGCCCCGGCAATCTGAAGCTTGAATTCGATTTCCGTCACTCCGCCGAGAGTGACGCGCAGAAACGGGCTGAGTTGCGGCGACATCTTCTCCGCGCTCACTCGCGCCGAGTAGTCGCCGGGCGGCAGGAGTTGAAACGCAAAGCGGCCTGCGATGTCTGTAGCCTGCTCGTAATGAAAGCCTGTCGCAGTATTCGCGAGTGCTATCGTCGCGCCGCTAATACGGCGTCCGGCAGGATCGAGAACGCTTCCACGGATCGAACCTGTCGAGCCATCTTGCGAAAACAATGGTGACGAGAACAGAAATAACGCAGCCAAACACAGGGCGATTTGCCGCATGGATTCCCTCCGCTCAGGAAGGGAGTCCAGCCTCGACGGGAGACAAGTGTCATATATCACGAACGCGCGCGGAAGTCAGTGACGAGCGGAGAAAAATTTGTGGGGAATTCCCGATGCGGGAAATTTGCTAGAGTTAGCAATCAGCACTCAGCAATCAGCAGTCAGCACTGAGCCGAGCGTCGAGCCGTGAGCTATGAGCAAACCTGAGGGAGTTTTGCGTTGGCTGGTTTGCTCGATGCTCACCGCTCATAGCTCATCGCAGACTTCTGAATGCGGAGTGCTGATTGCTGAGTGCTCATTCATGATCCGCTCCTATAACGGCATTACCCCGAAATTTCCGGCTTCCTGCTACATCGATGACTCCGCCCAGATCATCGGCGACGTTGTTCTTGGCGAGGACGCGAGCGTCTGGATGAACGCCGTCGTGCGTGGTGACGTGCATTCCATTCGTATCGGCGCATATTCCAACATTCAGGATTGCAGCGTGCTGCATGGAATGAAACAGCAATACGGAGTCTTTCTCGGCGAATACGTCACCGTCGGGCACAATGTAACCCTGCACGGCTGCACCATTGCAGACCACTGCCTGATCGGTATGGGATCGATCATTCTGAATGGAGCGAAGATTGGCGCGGGATCGATTATCGCGGCAGGAACGCTGATTCCCGAAAAAACCATCGTTGAGCCGGGCTCATTGTGGATGGGCTCCCCAGGTAAATTCCGCCGCAAGCTGGATGAAAAAGATCAGGAATCTATCATGCGCTACGCGAACAATTACTTAGGATACAAAGATTCGTATCTCAAAGAGATAAAGCTGTGAGTACGACGTTAATGGGCAAGAGTCGGAGCGAAAGGAGCCTGTATCGCAAAGTTGGAGCAATTCTTTGTGGCGCGATCGTGGTTGTAGTGTTGCCAACACTTTTTTACAACGTCTGCGGACTCGCAGGGATGAGGGACTGTGCTGATGGACCCCGTTGGGTGCTGATTGCGAATGTAACGGGCCTGCTGTTGGTTGTTGGATCTGGAGCGTATTTATCCTATCGACTCTGGCGCCCCCGGGCAGAGAAATAATCGGGTGCCCCATCCTTGTCTCGCGTTTTGTGCGAGACAAGGTGGGCACTTTGACTTTCCTAAAAAGCTCACCAAGTTTTCTCTCCGCGTTCTCGGCGGATGTTCTCGGTGCGCTCTGCGGTTAAAGGCTTTTTCCGACCGCACCTAATCAAGTCCCGCGAGGACGCCTGCCAACTTGTTGTAACGTTCCCGTTCTCCCGCTCACCATACCTCCAGTGAGGATCGACCAATGCAAATCTCCTTCGATGAACTGGGTGCGTCTCTGCGAAATAATGGCTATCAAAAAGTTGTTTTCTTGGAAGTTGAATGCAACCTCCACGGAGCCTACCGGGTCGGCCTGAGTGAGACGCAAAACCTTGGCGAGCAGTTCGAGTGCCCGGAATGCCATGCCCTGCGTCCTTGCAGCGGAGTTATCGCGACAGGTTACAGCCGCCAGCCACTCCCGCTTCAGGAGCGCTGGTGTGGTCCGGGGAATTGGAATTTTCAAGCAAGCGATAACTGATTGACCGTATCGTTATCCGCGCCCCCAGATATTCAGCCGGCTCAGTACGCTGTGGCAAGCTACTTTGAACCCGGCAGCCCACCGACCTCAACGCGGCCAAAAGAAAACTCGTCGAGAGCGGCTATCGAAGTACACGCCGATCCCTTGCCCTGCGATGCCACGACATTTATCATCCGCACGCGATGCGCACAATACATTTGATCGTCGCTGTCTTCTTTCTGATTTGTTTTTCACAAGCACAACAATTCGACCTCGTGATCCAAGGCGGACGCGTCATGGATCCCGAAACTGGGCTTGACGCTGTCCGCGATGTCGCAATCAACCGCGACAAAATTGTTGCGATTTCGGAAAAGCCATTAAGCGGTAAGCGCGTGATTTCTGCAAAAGGGTTGGTAGTCGCGCCCGGCTTCATCGACTTGCACGAGCACGGCCAGGAACTCGACAGCCAACGCGTAAAGGCCTTCGATGGAGTGACCACTGCGCTCGAGATGGAAATCGGCAAACCCGACGTCGCCGCGTTCTTGCAGTCGCGCGATGGTCATTCGCTAATCAACTACGGAACCACCGCCAGCCATGTCGCTGCACGTTCTGTGGCACTCGGAGCGGCTTTGCCCGAGCTGTTGCCAAAGTCCGGCCCGGCCACCGACCAGCCCGCCACTCCGCAACAGATAGTTCAGATTAAAGAACGCCTGAACCACGAACTTGACGCCGGCGCACTCGGCATCGGTATGGGCATCGCTTACACGCCCGGAGCCACGCGATCAGAAGTAATTCAAATGTTTCGGCTCGCTGCTGAACGTGGAGTGCCGGTCTTCACGCACGTCCGCAGCTCAGGCCGCATCGAGCCCGGCTCCTCCGTCGAAGCCGTCAGCGAAGTGATTGCGGCAGCCGCAGTCACCGGTGCGTCGCTCCAAATCGTGCATATCAATAGCAGCTGCATGCAGGATGCGCCTGAATGCTTGTCGATGATCGCCGGCGCGCGAGCTCGCGGCCTCGACATCACCACGGAATCGTATCCTTATATTGCGGGCATGACCTACATCAACTCCGCCGTCTTCAACCCCGGATGGCAGCAAAGGATTGGCATCACCTACGACTCACTGCAATTGCCCGAGACCGGTGAACGCCTCACCAAAGAACGATTCGAAGAGCTGCACAACTCCAATAAGCCGCAACTGGTGCTGATTTTTCAGAATACGCAAGAAGCTGTGGACGCGGTGATTACCAATGCGTTGGTAATGATTGCGAGCGATGGACTGGTCAGTCATCCGCGCATCGCGGGGACCTTCTCGCGCGTTTTGCGACAGTATGTGCGCGAGCAGGGCAGCCTGACCTTGATGGGCGCACTTCGCAAGATGACGCTTATGCCAGCCGAGCGCCTGGAACGCGCCACTCCTGAAGCGCGTCACAAAGGACGCCTGCAAGAAGCCGCCGACGCCGATATCGTAGCCTTCGATCCCCAGACAATCACCGATCGCTCTACATTCCAGCATCCGATGGAGCCGAGCACCGGCGTGCATTATCTGATCGTCGGTGGCACCGTACTGATTGACGGAGGAAAAATAACTGCAAATGTATTTCCCGGTCGCCCGCTGTTAGGCCCCGGAAAGCACTAACACTAACGATGTGGGAAAGAATTTATGTCGGGTGCCCCGTCCTTGTCGCGTCCTTTGCGACAGGGCGGGGTTTTTGACTTTGGGGAAGAGCGGCCATTTATGGGCGCATAAGCACGATCAAAAACAAACGGGTTGTAGCCCGACCAGATGAATCACTTCACCTCTCCGCCCGCAATCACCTTCGACGAACTCCGAAACTTCTTGTAATCCCGGAACGTCTGCTCCAAATCCACATCGAAATTCTTCACCAATCCTAGCCGCACATCGATCTTCGCCGTCACATGCGCCGGCAACCACACCTCGTCATTTACCCGGGTTTGCTCCAGCATCAGCCGCGAACCCTTGTGAAAGCGCGCCAGAAACAGGCCAAACGAGATTGTGTCCAGGCATTCAACATCCATCTTCGCGAGCTGCAAATCCTGTTTGTCGATCCACACCCGCCCATGGAACTTCGAAAGAAATTTTGCCTCTTTCGTATGCGGCACAAATCCCGGGCGCGGCTCGCCATCGATCACCCACGCCTCGCGCCCGCCGACCAGCTCGGTTCCCACCAACTTAAAGTTGTATGCATCGGCGACTTCCATCACGAACGTCCGGTTGTCCTCGCGATCTTTTTCTTCGCGCTGTTCCCGTTTTCTACGCTCGTCTTCCGACTCGTTTTTTCGTTTATCAATGATTCTCTGAATCTTCTGGTCTTCCTTCTCCGCATCTTTTCGCGAGAGCGGCTTGTCGTCTTTCTCTGTCAGCCGCTCTACCTGCTCGCCATAAATTTCGAGCACCTCAACACTCTTTACCTCACTCGATTTCGCATTGCCTTTGCCATCGCGCCTCGTTTCCACCTGCCGTTCGAGGTACGAATAGTTGCGTTGCAGCTTGTCATTTTCCACGTCCTTCTCCGCCACCACGCGAAACAACGCCTGCATCTGTCCCTGCGACAATCCACCACGCGCATTAGGCGTTAGATCGAGGCTCGGAGCAGCTGCAGTGGTTGATTGTTGCTGCTCGCCCGCGGTCGTGTTTGAAGTGGAGGACCTTTCCTGCGCTGGTGAAAGCGAGCAAAGAAGCAACACGGCGGTAAGGACGACACGCACCTGCGGCATGCCCTAACCATAACCCGTTCGCGGAAGCAAAGTTGTCGATTTACGAACATGTACTATTTAGTCCCGTGCGCAATTTCGAAATTCTTTTCGACATCGCCGAATCCGGCAACATCGGCGACCCCGCTTATGGCCGCTACGGGAACTTCGTCTTTCCTCCTCTTCCACCTGACCGTCCCTGGATTTTCTCTAACTTCGTGCACTCTCTCGACGGCATCGCCTCCTTCAAAGGACGCCACGCCGCCGGCGGCGACATTTCGCAACTACCAGAAGATCGCTGGCTCATGGATTTCCTTCGCGCGCATGCCGACGCCGTTCTGCTGGGCATCAACACGCTCGTTGAGGAAACGCAAATTTCCGCAAATCGCGGGCCGGTCTACGCGATCGAAGACGACGCACTTCGCGGACTTCGGAAGAAACTCGGCCTTCGGACTCAAAAGAACATCTTCGTAACTGGCGCAGCCTCCCTCAACCTGAGCGACTATCGCGTCTTCGATCCCGGCCTGGTTGGTCCTGGATTGCTCGAGACTTTCATCATTACTACGACAACCGGCGCGCAGCGTCTCGCTCAAACCACTTCTCATCCGCACGTAAAAATCATCATCTGCGGAAAAGGCGACTTTGTCGATCTCCCTCAAGCGATGCGCATTCTTCGCCAGCAATATGGGATCGAGCGCCTGCTATGTGAAGGCGGGCCTACACTCTACGGATACATGTCTCGCGCCAGCTTGATCGATGAAAAATTCATGACCATCTCTCCGCTGGAAATCGGCTTGTTCATCCCGCCAGAGCAGGAGCCTACGCCCGCCGAACGCAATCATCCTCCGCGCGAGCGCCCAACCACATTCATGGCGCCCAGCTTCATCAAAGAAAACGCGCCCTGGTGGGAATGGCTCAGTTGCCGCCGCATCGGCGATCACCAGTTCCACCGCTTTCGGAGAAGACGATAAAGCCGCGTTGTTCCTTTGCTGTCGAAATCCGATCTTGAACTGGACGGGCGGGCACCCTCGTCGTGCATTAACAACATCGAAGTGCGTGTCCCTTGGCCAGGAAATCATCACTCTGTTCCTTTTAGCCCTACCCGTTGCTTCGGCAGCCTGGACCGTCACTCACGAATCGATATTTCATGAGTGGCAGCAGTTCTGCCGAGCTCAGCAAAACACGCGCAGTCTCTTGAAACGTAAGTTCTTTTACGTGTTCACCTGCGAATACTGCTTCAGCCACTATGTGGCGGCGCTGCTCCTGCTGATTACGCGCTTCAAGCTTCTGTTTCCGGATTGGCGTGGATATTTGATTTCTTTGTTCGCGCTGGTGTGGATCGCCAATCAATACACGAGCATTTACGACCGTTTGCGGTTGAACATTAAGCACGAGCACATCTCGATCAACGCCGAAGAGCAGCAAATCCCATCGTCAAAGGACCCGCAGCAGCCAACACGACGAATGTAACGCCAACGCGCGGGGCTCGGGATGACGCCCTCCAATCCAGATTGCTAATTCAGGAAGTACGTTTTGTACAGCGTGTCGCGCTGCACGGGCTTGAATCCCGCGTCGCGGATGATGCGGCGGAGTTCCTCTTCTGTGGTGCAATTCGTAACCCCGGCGGCGCGAACGACATTTTCTTCGAGCATTACCGAGCCGACATCGTTGCCGCCGAAGCGAAGGCCCATCTGGCAAACTTTAAGTCCTTGTGTGACCCAGCTCGATTGCACATTCTTGAAGTTTGAAAGGAACAGGCGAGAGATGGCGAGGTTTTTCAAGTATTCGACGGAAGTCGCTTCATCCCACTTGCGCCCGCCGAGTGCGGTGTTTTGCGGCTGAAATGTCCACGGTATGAACGCCGTGAAGCCGCCGGTTTCTTCCTGCAAGTTGTAGATGGCCTGCAGATGATTGATGCGGTGTTCGTATTTTTCGCCGACACCAAACATCATGGTCGCCGTGGTGCGCATGCCGAGCTGATGCGCCGTGCGATGCACATTGAGCCAGTCTTCGGTCAGGCACTTGAGGCGCGCAATGCGATGTCGCACTTCGTCGTCGAGAATTTCAGCTCCGCCGCCAGGGATCGAATCGAGGCCGGCATCGCGCAGCCGCGAAATCGTGTCGCGAATGGTTAGTCCACTGTACTCGGCAATGGCAATAATTTCCGACGCGGAATAGCAGTGAAGATGAACTTTGAAGCGCTCCTTAATTCCCCGGAGCATCTTTTCGTGCCAATCAATTTTCAGATCAGGATGCAGCCCGCCCTGCATGAGCACGCCGGTGCCGCCGAGCTCGACCGTCTCGCGAATCTTGTCGTAGATCGTCTCGTAATCGAGGATGTATCCCTCTTTCGCTTTCGGCCCTTTCAGCGGACGATAAAACGCACAGAAGGTGCAATATTCTGTGCAGAAGTTTGTGTAATTGATGTTGCGATCGATAATGTAGGTGACCACGCCCTCGGGATGCAGCTTGCGACGGACAGCGTCCGCTTCCATGCCGATTCCGATGAGATCATCGGAGCGGTAAAGGTCGAGCGCCTGGGCGTGAGTCAGGGACATGAACAGATAATTCTAGCTTCCAGCTGATATATCGTCCAACTAATGAGAGGATTGCGACTTCTCGGCCTCGCGTTTGAGTCGGCTCAAAACGCCGTTCGCGGTTCCTAAAAGCGCATAGGCCTTAGGGTGAGCATCGTCTTCGTTCGAAGCTAACTCAATCGCTTCATCAAGTTTGCCAGCTTCAACCATCATCTCGGTTATGTTCCACCACGGCCAGGTCCGCGCTGCGGAGGGCAGAGTTTTGACAATCTTCTCCGCAGAGGCGAATTCGCCCAGAATTGCGTGAGCGACAGCAATGAACTCAAATACGTGTTCAGGCACACTTTTCGATTCCTCAGCCGCCCTCGAGGCAAGCTCTAGTGTGAACGCGGCAGCATCGTCGCCTCTTTTAGCTTGTTCCAGCGCGAGGCTTGCCAGGGCTTCGGCACGTCCCTCAAAATTCGTGATTCTCGTGATCACGTCGATGGCAGACGTTGGTCTGTCCGACTCTGCCTCGAATTCAGCGATTCCGTTAAAGGCTACAGTTTGGAGGTGAGCATCGGAGATTTCTGCCGCGGTCGCCTCGGCATCAGCGAGATCGCCTGTCTTCGAGAGTTGAATAGAAACACTCATGAAGCAGATATCGCGGTTGGAACCGGCTGGCAGCGCCTTAGCTATTCTCAACGCAGTGGTCGAATCCCCGACTTGGACATATCCCATTGCCAGCACAGATAACTTGCCTTGATCTGGAGGCTGCTGTTGCTCGACTATGCTGCGAAACTCGTCCAGCGTGGTGTAACCTGGCGCGGTGTCTCCGGCCTGGACACGACTGGTCGCGATTCCAACCAACAAGGAGGCGAGTCCAGGGTCTTGCTTTCGGGCTTGTTCAGCCACCTCCAGCGCTTTGTCCCAAACCCGCTCCGCCGCTGGATGATCGCCGGCTCCCCACTGTAGCTCGGCTACTCGCGTAAGGGTCTCTACCGAACGACTGGGATTGTTCTGGATGAGATCGGCGATGCGCAACGCGTTTGAGAAGTCCTTTTTCTGGGCGTGAGCTTGAGCCAACTGTTCGTACCCTACATCTTTGCCGTCGTTTGCCGGGGCGTCTCTCATGAACTGCAGCGCATCGTCGAGTTTTCCTGAGGAGTCAAGTGCAAAAGCCATAATGCCCATTCCGGATGACACTTCGTATGGCTTCTTTAAGAGGTGTAAGGTTGCCAGTGCGCCTCTCAGGTCGTTAGCGCGCACCTGAGCATTTGCGATGTTGGAAGCTGCATTCATCCGTTGCGGCTCGGGAATGTCTGGAACTAACTGGCTCGCTTGTAGCAATATCTCGCGCGCGAAGGCTACTGTCGGTTCTTGAGCTCGTGCTCGCGCTGAAACCATTCCCGTTAACGCCCCGAGCAAAAGCAGGCTGCGCGCTGACCGACGCATAATCAACTCTCCTGGTTTGTTCGATGCGGACTCGGTGTTTTGTGACGAGGTTATTAATGGCTTCCTTCAGGCTGCGCGGCTAGGGGAAACGACTGCGTGGTTGCCGTCCTTGTGGCGCAGGCGCAGATATTCGAGGATGGCAAGAACGCCGCCGATCACCGCGAATCCAACCAGGACGAGAACGGCCGGTTTGTAATAACGGTTGAAAAAGGCGGTGATTGGCTGCGCATATAACGAACCTATCCCGGCGACCAGAAAATATCGGACGCTGCGGCCCAGCGTCAGAGCGCCGAGGAATTTCTTCTTCGAGTATTGCAGTCCGCCTGCTGCGAGCAGCACCGGAACCAACGGAAACGGAGGTGGAAGCAACGCCGTGATCGCGATGGTGCGGAATCCCCAACGGTCGAAGCGCTTGAAGAGCTTTTCGGCACGTTGCTTTTTGAAGCGGTGCTCGATTGCTTCTTTGCCTCCTTTGCGGCCAAGGTAATACGTTATGTAGCCGCCAACTACTGCGCCGATCGTTGCCATCACCGCGTAGTAGGGCCAGATCTCGCGATGCCCGGCGGCCAGCCACATGGTGAGCACATCCATGCTGCCGGTGAGTGGTACCACGGAGTTGTCGGCCAGCCCGATGAGGACCAGGCCTGGACCACCCAGGCGTGTCAGCCAACGCCATGCGGAGGAAACAGCGAACGCGGCAATCGCCTGCATACGATTGTCTTAGAAGCAGTTTGGGGCGGCAGAGTGGTACAGGGGACCGGACCTAACCTGACTGAGACGGCTAAACAGTAGCCGGAGCGGCGGCAAAGGTCAACTCGGGCGCTGCCGGTAGAGCGCCGCATTCCTGCGCAAGCCGGTAAAACCGACGAAGGCCATCAAGGCAGGCTTCGTCGAGATAATAAAAGATGTTGGAGGTGAGATATTCGTGAACGTTGGCGGCCGAAAGATTGAGCTTCTCCGCCCAGGTTTGGACGATTCGCCTGAGATTGTGCTCGCCAAGACCGTGATCGCGCGATGCCTGAAAAATTGAGGTGAGGTCAAAGCGGGAGGTTCTCAGAGCCTCGTCTCGCACCGCCCAAAATGCGAACACGAACGGCTTGCCGGTAAAGCGAATCCATTCCTCGGCCAAGTCCCAAGTTTGGTATTTCGAACAGTCAACTTTGAGAGCGGGATCGCCGATAAGAAGGGCGGCATCGTTCGCCGCCAACATTATTTCAAGGTTAGGCGATTGAGAGCGGTAGTCTCGCGGTCCGCCCCAGAATTTTTCAAACAGAACACGGGTCAGAGCGACCGACGTCAGCGATGAGTTATCGAGCGCGACCGAGCGGACCTGATCGAGAGGTCGCTTACTTACAAGAAGGATTGAGCGCACCGCTTTTTTTGAGGCAATCGCAATCCCAGGCAGAATCGACAGGTCGGGAATCGACGCATAAGCCGCCGAAGGGATAATGCCGATGTCGGCGGTCCCGTCACTCAGTTGCAGCGCGCATTGCGAGGGGATGGTGTACGAAACTTCAAATGAGGGGTCAGTCAGCCCGTGCTCGAAGTCCCACATGAGCGGGGCGGTATTCAGGTACGAGATGGCGGAGATGCGCATGAAAAAGCCGGCTTTAGGCTTCAGGCTCTAGGCTTTAGCAAACTTCCATAAATGCAGGCTAGGCGTAGAGCATCCGCAACAGCCTAGAGCCTAAAGCCGCCTTAAAAAAATTCTACCAAACATGTGACATCTGACCTTGACGCTGCTTTCGCATGCTGCGTAGAGTCGGCAGGATTCGAAGGAGGCTACTTTGTCGAATGCAGCGGTTGAAATTCGTCCTTCAGCACCGAAGGCCAGCCCAAACCAGATTTTCTGGCTTGCGCTGGCACTTACCCCCGGACTTGGACCAACCCGAGCCAAGCGCCTGGTTGAATTCTTTGGCGCCGCCGACAAGATATTCCATGCCAGCCTCACGGAACTCGAAGCCGCTGGATTGCCAGCCGCCGCTGCGCAATCAATCGCAACTGGCCGCTCGATCGAACTCGCACAAGACGAGACCGCCAAAGCAACCGCCGCGGGAATTTACTGTGTGACTCTCGACGATGCCGAATATCCCGCGCGCCTGCGGCAGATCTACGATCCGCCGATTGTGCTTTACGTTCGTGGCAGAGTCGAGACTCTAGCACACGCCGGCATCGCCGTAGTCGGAACTCGTCACCCAACCCCTTACGGAATCGGGATGTCGGAGCGGGTTGCATGCGACCTGGCGGCCAGGAATGTCATGATCATCAGCGGGCTCGCTCGTGGCGTAGACACCGCAGCGCACCGGGGGGCGGTATCGGCCAAGGGAAAGACGCTGGCGGTGTTTGGGACGGGGGTTGACATTGTTTATCCCAAGGAAAATTCGCGCTTGGCCGATCAAATTCTCAGTCTCGGGGGAGCACTCATCTCTGAATTCCCGCTGGGCACGTTTGCCGCGCCGCAGAACTTTCCTATCCGTAATCGGATTATCAGTGGAATGTCATTCGGTGTTCTTGTGGTTGAAGCCGCCGAGTACAGCGGTACTCGCATCACCGCGCGGTGCGCTCTCGAACAGAATCGCGAGGTGTTTGCAGTCCCCGGAAACGTCACCAACAAGAATTCCTGGGGACCGAACACCCTAATCAAGCAGGGAGCAAAGTTGGTGGCAACCTGGGAGGATGTCTGGGAGGAACTCCCAGCAGATGTTCGACTTACGCTGCAGCCCGAAGCTGGCGATGAATCGCAGGCTGGCCAGACTGCATCACTATTCGAGGAACCTTCACTCTCTCCTCACGAAAAAAAGATCTATCGCGTGCTCAAGGCCGATGAGGCCATGCACCTCGACGAGATCATCGAAAAGCTGGAACCGGACATGTCATCGTCGGAGATTTTTGCTGCCCTGTTTGAGCTGGAACTGGCGGGCAAGGTGAAACAGTTGCCCGGGAAGAATTTTGTGAGGAGCTTTTAGCGGCGAGTTATGAGCAGTGAGTTGTGAGCAATGAGCAATCAGTGCCGGAGGAGAGGTTCTATGAAAGGCTTTAAGGAGCTGCAAGTCTGGCGCAAGGCACACGAGATGACCATTGCTGTTTATGTAGCGACGAAAAACTTCCCCAGCGACGAGCGATACGGCCTGACAAGTCAACTTCGGCGATCTGCCTCCTCGATCGGGTCCAACATAGCGGAAGGTTGCGGGCGCAGGTCTGACGGTGAAATGGCACGCTTTCTTCAGATCGCTCGAGGTTCGGCCAGTGAAGTTGAGTATCAGGTCTTCTTGGCTCGGGATCTGCAATATCTACGTGAGGAGGAATTTCGAAAACTGTCATTCCAAGCGGATGAGCTGCAGCGAATGCTCACAGCGCTGATTCAGCGATTTCGGCCTGCGGAAGATCGAAAGAGCGTGTAAAAGGTGTCTCGGTTAAGCTCACAGCTCACGGCTCGCCGCTCACTGCTCGGATCAGTAACTTGTTGCTGGCCGCTAATTCGTGCTAGTTTCGGAAACTGAGGTTAAGGTGTCAAAGGGTTTAGTCATCGTTGAAGCGCCTACCAAGGCCAAGACAATTGAAAAGTATTTGGGCAAGGGCTACACGGTCGAGGCCTCGCTCGGGCACGTCAAAGATCTGCCCAAGAGCACGCTGGGTGTCGATATCGATAACGATTTCGAGACCGAATACGTCGTCATCCCGGGTAAAGAAAAAGTACTCGCCAAGCTTAAGAAGCTGGCCCAGTCGGCGGACACCATTTATCTCGCCCCTGACCCGGACCGCGAAGGCGAAGCCATTGCCGCGCATCTAGCCGAAGAACTCGGCGATGGCGCGAAAAAGAAAAAGAAGAAGAAAGACGAAAATGGCCACCAGCGCTTCCGTCGCGTGACCTTCAACGAGATCACCCAACGTGCGGTTCGCGAAGCTTTCGAGCGCCCCCGCGACATCGATCAAAATCTCGTCGATGCACAACAAGCGCGCCGTGTGCTTGACCGCCTGGTTGGATATCAGGTTTCTCCACTGCTGTGGGACAAAGTACGTCGTGGGCTCTCCGCCGGTCGCGTGCAGACCGTTGCTCTTCGTTTGATCGTCGAGCGCGAGCGCGAGATCAAGGCGTTCGAGAAGAAGGAATACTGGACGATCGATGCGCACCTCGCCGGTCCCAAACCTCCCGCCTTCGACGCTCGTTTCCTTGGTAAGGCAGAAGAAAAGATTGAGATTCCCAATGAAGAGGAATCGAAGAAGATTACCGCGGCGCTTGAAAAGGCGGATTGGACGGTCCGCACCGTTGAGAAGAAAGAGCGCCGGCGAAACGCGACTCCGCCTTTTACCACCAGCAAACTGCAGCAAGATTCATCGCGCAAACTGCGCTTCAGCGTAAAGCGCACGATGATGATCGCACAGCGCTTGTATGAAGGTATTGAAATTGGCCAAGAAGGCCAGGTCGGTCTCATCACCTACATGCGAACTGACTCGACTCGCGTTGCGCCTGAAGCGCTGACTGAGGTGCGCGAGTACATAGGATCGAACTATGGTGCAGAGTATTTGCCGCAATCGCCAAACGTTTACAAAGACAAGAAAGAAGCTCAGGGTGCTCACGAGGCGATTCGGCCAACTTCGGCAATGCGCCATCCCGATCAGGTCAAACAGTATTTAAAGGAAGATGAGTTCAAGGTATACAAACTGATTTGGCAAAGATTCGTGGCCTCGCAGATTACGCCGGCGGTGTTCGACCAAACGAACGTCGACATCGATGCTAAATCTGGCAACGTTGCCTTTTGGTTCCGCGTGACCGGATCTGTACTGAAATTCGACGGCTTCCTCAGAGTCTACGAAGAATCGAAGGAAGGTAAAGACGAAGAAGACGAAGAACTCAAGCACAAGTTGCCGGCGCTCGAAGCGGGACAGAAGTTAACGCTGCGTTCGCTCAACCCCGAGCAGCACTTCACCGAGCCTCCGCCACGCTACAACGAAGCGTCTCTGGTGAAAGAGCTCGAAGAGCGCGGAATCGGGCGACCTTCAACGTATTCGGCCATCCTCAGCACGATTCAGGAGCGGCAGTACGTGCAAAAAGTGGGCGGGAAATTCATTCCCACTGAAATAGGTCTGGTGGTAACCGATCTGCTCATCGAAAACTTCCGTGACATCTTCGACGTGCAATACACGGCTCGTCTCGAAGAAGAACTCGATGAGATCGAAGAAGGCAAAGAAGGCTGGACTGACGCTCTCGCGGACTTCTACAAGAAGTTTGAGAAAGACCTTCGCTATGCGCAGAAGCACATGGAAAACATCAAGCGCATGGAGAAGCCCACAGACGAGAAGTGCGAGCGCTGCGGCTCGCCACTGGTCATCAAGTGGGGCAAGCATGGATCGTTCTACGCATGCAGTTCATATGACAAGGAAGACCCGAACAGCTGCACCTTTACAAAGGAAAATCCGATCAACCTGCCTGATCTCGACTCCGCGGACTTGCAGGAAACCGGCGCGGCCGAAGAATATTGCGAGAACTGCGGCCGAGTAATGGTGCTCAAGCGCGGGCGCTTTGGCCAATTTATGGCGTGCACGGGCTATCCCGATTGCAAGACGACGCGCCGCCTGGATCAGGGCAAGAAAGTTCCCGACATTCCGCTTGATGAACTTTGCCCGAAGTGCGGTCGCAATCTGATGATTCGCCATGGCCGCTACGGTGAGTTCACTTCGTGCAGCGGATACCCCGATTGCAAGTACGTGAAGCAAAACTTCATTGGCGTGAAGTGCCCGTTGTGCGAAGACGGCGAGCTGGTCGAAAAGCGCGCGCGCAAGGGCAACACGTTCTACGGGTGCGGCAATTATCCAAAGTGCAAATTCACGTCGGCGAACAAGCCAATCGCCGAGAAGTGCCCGACGTGCGGGAATCCCCATTTAGTTGAGAAATACCTGAAGTCTGGGCCGGTGATCGCGTGTCCGAACAAAGAGTGCGACTACGAACGGCCCAATGAGAATGCAGGACCTCCGCCGGGATCGGGCGCTGGGACCGGTGCGCATACCTCAACCTAGTTGGAGTTCGATATTAACTGCCTGTCATTCCGACCGCTTCAGAAGTGAGGAATTTGCTTTCCCCGGACGAACAGCAGGCTTCTCGACTTCGCAACATCGTTCCGCGAAATTGCTCCGCTCGGAATGACAAGATGTTAAGGGTGTTGTAGAGCGGGAAAGAAGGAGTTCATCGTGCCAAACAAACCGACCGCTGAAGATGCAGGAATCATTATGCGGCTTTATGACCTGCGCCGCGAATCAGAAATGCGAAAAGCGCGCGCCTGGTATGCGGGTTGGTGGCCCGCGAGCGTGGATGATGTCTTGCAGGTCCTCAACTCATCTGGTACGCAGGAAAATGCCTGGTTTCGGCAAGTGAACGGCTATTGGGACATGGCTGCGTCCTTCGTCCTGCGCGGCGCGCTGAACGAGGAGTTATTCGTCGATAGCTGCGGCGAGATGTGGTTCATTCTCGCCAAACTGGAGCCTTTTCTGAAAGAAGTTCGGCAGAAGGCGGGTATTCCCCACGCTTTCATGCGGGTTGAGGAAATCGCGACGCGCACGAAAGAAGCGCGGGAGCGGCTAGCTATGATGGTGAAGCGGGCTGAAGCGAGAAGGGCTGCGTCGGCGAAGGCGTAATCTTAGGCTGGTCTTTGTTGCACGGGCGACGACGTCTGGGCGCCCACTGTCTTTTCACCGGCGGGCCGGGTCCCGCCTCACACAGTCAGGAAATGTATTCGCGGATGTATTCGTCCTCAGTTTCGCGAAGATCTTTTATATCTCCATCGAACATGATTTTGCCGTCCCGCAATATGAGGAAGCCCATGGGAACTTCTGCGCGCGTATGCGGCGGAAGCGGCTTCATCTTGTTTTCCCTCCGGTCGAAGTAGTGCGTCCCCATAGTGAATGCGTCCTGCAGCCGGTGCGTAACCAGCAGCGAGCTGGTTTTATAAACATCGCGCTGCTTCACGATCAGCTCGATAATCGTGGTCGATGTGACTGGATCAAGGCCGCCGGTCGGCGAATCATATAACACCACGTCCGGATGGGTAATGATGGTGCGCGCAATTGCTACCCGCCGACGCATACCACCTGAGAGCTCGTTAGGATACAAGTCCATCGTGTGCTCGAGCTCTACAAAGCTCAGCGCCTCGCGCACGCGGTTTTCGATCTCGTCCTCAGAGATGTTGCCTTCTTCGAGCAGCCGATAGGCGACGTTTTCGCGAACCGTCAACGAATCAAAAAGCGCGCTCTCCTGGAACACAATGCCCACCCGCCGACGCAGTTCAAACAGCTGCGCCTCGCTGGCCTCAGTGATGTCTTCTCCGAGCACGACGATCCGCCCCGCATCCGGTTTCAACAGGCCAAGCGCGAGCTTTAGAATCGTGCTCTTTCCTGATCCCGCTATTCCGAAAATCGCTTTGGTCTCGCCGCGTGCGAGCTGGAATGAAACGCCGTCGAGGACAACCGTATCCTCGAAAGCGAGCTCGACGTTTTCGAATACCACCGCTTCGGCAGGCGAAATTTGCTGCGCTGCTGTGGTTCGAGAATGCGCACCGCTTTCCATCTGAGATAGCGGACCAGAATCGGGAAACATATCGACGTGCGACACAGTTCCCCAATCTTATCAAACACTTGCAAGGATCAGTTTCTGCCAGCCTGAATCGCACCTGCGAATACCTATTGCGAGCATTAAATCCGTCGTTAAAACGTTTAAATTTCTCTTGCCTTAAACGTAAGTTCCTGATTAATATTTGTTGCCCGCTACTGAGCAGCTGCGAGGGGCGGACAACAGAATTCGGGTAGATGTTTTGTGCCGTCGTCACAACTTACAAAAATATCGAGCTCCAGCCGCTTCGGGAAAACGTTTCCCGAAGCGGCCGGAGCTTTTAAATTTGGAGTAATTGCGCCGTTGCAAACACTGATCCCGGTTCACTCTGCTTTGGTCCTTTAGGGGGGTACTTGGGGCGCGAGCTCCGCAAAGAGCCAGGGCAAATTTTAGCAATCGCTGAAAGGAGTAATTTAGTGAGAGAGAAGGGTACAGTAAAGTGGTTCAATGGGGCGAAAGGGTACGGCTTCATCCAGCGGTCTACGGGTGAAGATGTTTTCGTTCACTTTTCTGCCATACAAGAAAACGGTTATCGCACCCTGAACGAGGGGGAAACCGTCGAGTTTGACCTGCTCAAGGGGCCGAAGGGCTACCAGGCAGCCAACGTCGTCCGCGGATAGCTACCCAACGTGGGTTGGGCTCCCGGATTAGCCCCGTATCCACTTGCAGACCCTTCCAGGCAGCTGGAAGGGTTTTTGAGTTTTTGCTAATACAAATTTGGCTGCGGAACAGTCCGGCGAGTCGATTCATTCTTTCCCGCTCGGCACCTCGATCATCGAGACATTTTCCTTGCGGACGAGTTGATCCATTGCCGGCACATCGGTGGAGGCGATCTGTTTCCACGCGGCAAGTTGCTTTTCCAGCCGCCCATGTAGCCCATCAAATACACTCAACTCCGATTGTGTAGGGGCCGAGTCTGCTCCTTCGATCTGCGCCCTGAATGTGTCGTACTGCTCATTCAGCATGCTCGGATAACGCAAGTTGCCTTCCGAGCTCTTCCGTTTCACCTGAATAAGTTCCCGCTCGACGGGATCCATTTTTTTGTTGAGATCGTTGATTGCAGCCACGATTGACTTGCTCTTGTCGCCTTCTTCTTCAAAGCGCTTCTTGATGGGTTCGAGTTGCGATCGCACCCCGCGAATTTGATTCACAGCGATATGCAGCGCTTCGATGTCATCGCGGACTTTCATCTGTAACTCGATTTGTTTTTGCAGGTCTCCATCTGCCACCTGGACACGTGGGTCGAGCTTCACCTCAGCGGGTACGCTCTGGCTCTTTCCGGCTACGGTTAGCTTCAAAGTGTAAGTACCGGGCACCACAATTGGGCCTTCGGGGCCGTTTCCTGTATAAAACGCTCCCGGGATTTCCGTTGGACTGTCATAGCGCAGGTTCCATGGAAACCGGTTCATCCCCGCATGCGTCGGCAGCAATTCTGGCGGCTGTTCCAGGTCCGGCCACTCCGGGGGCTGCTCGAATTTATTAGTCGGCTTGCTCGAATAGTGCCGCACCGGTTTGCCGGACTGATCAAGGATATCGAGTGTGATTTCATCTTTGGTCGCATTTTTCAGGTAGTAGCTTACGACCAATCCGTTCGCCGGATTCTCGCCTACCGGTCGCCTTCTGTCGACTTGCTCGGGAAATTCCATTCGGTAAATCGGTGCGGGCCTGTAAAGAATCACATCTTGCGTCGCAAGTTCCGGGGTCAGTTGCCGCAACGGGCCCAGGTCGTCCAGAATCCAGAACGAGCGGCCGTTTGTGGCCGCGGCCAGATCATCACCTTTCACGATGAGATCGTTGACCGGAGTAGTTGGAAGGTTCAACTGCAGCGACTGCCAGTGTGCGCCGTCATCGAAGGAGACATATGCACCCAGTTCTGTTCCCGCGAAGAGCAAGTCCTTATTTTTCGGATCTTGCCGCACCGCGTGAACGTAAGCTCCGTCGGGAATTCCAGTTGTGATCTTCGTCCAGGTCTTCCCGAAATCTGAGGTCCTGTAAATGTACGGACGGAGATCGTCGTTCTTGTGACGATCAACCGCGGCATAGGCGGTACCCGCATCGTGCGGCGAAGCTTCGATCAGGCTGATCAAACTCCACTCAGGAAGGATCTGTTTTGAGGGCGTGACATTCGTCCAGTTTTTGCCGCCGTCTTGGGTCAACTGGATCAATCCATCGTCGGTGCCCGCCCAAATCAAATCCTTTTTCACCGGAGATTCGGCGATGGTGAAGACGGTGTCGTAATACTCGATGCTCGTGATGTCGAGCGTAATCGGTCCGCCAGAAGGCTTCTGTTTGCTTTTATCGTTTCGCGTGAGATCGGGACTGATCGGGGTCCAACTATTTCCCCGATCGGTGCTTTTGAAAATTACTTCCGCTCCTGCGTACATAACGCTGGGATCATTTGGCGAAATCACAACGGGATAGGTCCACTGGAAGCGATGCTCCAGTTCACCGGCTCCGCGGCCCGAGCTATCGAGCGGCCAGGGAGAAATATCCTGCATCTGCTCCGAACGTTTATCGAACCGCGTCAAAATGGCCCCGTTGTCTCCTGCATACACAATGTTGGCGTCGCGCGGATCTGGAATAATATAACCAGCCTCGCCCCCGCCAACGTCATACCAATCCTTGTCTGTGATCACCCACTCATCCGTGTCCATGCTCTTAATCGCTACCGAACCGCTGTCCTGTTGCGAGCCGTAGAGGTAATAGGGAAAGCGGTTGTCGGCGATCACGTGATAGAACTGCGCCGTCGGCTGGTTATTTTGCTGCGTCCAGCGTTGCCCGCCATCAATCGAGATCGTCACCCCGCCGTCGTTGCTGTTAATCATTCGCTTCGGGTCCGTCGGATCGATCCACAATCCGTGATGATCGCCGTGCGGCGCCGGCAGCAGATCAAATGTCTTGCCGCCATCGGTCGACCGAAATAGTCCGGTGTTCAGCACGTACACTGTGTCGGTCGCCTTCGGATCAGCAAAGATGTGCGTGAAATACCACGCGCGCTGCCGGTAGCGTTCGTCGTCGTTCACTCGAATCCAGTGCTCGCCGCCGTCGTTCGAGCTATAAATACCGCCTTTCTCGGCCTCGATCAGCGCATACACGCGATTCGATTCAGCTCCGGAAACACTCACGCCGATTCGCCCCATGATTCCATCTGGAAGTCCGTTTCCTTCGAGCCGCTTCCATGTGCTGCCGCCATCGATGGACTTATACAAACCACTGCCCGGCCCGCCGCTGTCCATACTCCAGGGCGTGCGCATCACTTGCCACAAACTGGCAAACAGAATGTTCGAATTACTCGGATCGAAGACGACGTCGATTCCGCCGGTGTGATCGTCTTTGTACAAAACTTTGTCCCAGGTTTTGCCACCATCCTTCGTGCGGAAAATCCCGCGCTCAGAATTTGGTCCATAAGCGTGGCCCAGGGCCGCCACAAACACTACGTTCGGATCTCGCGGATCGATAATGATTGCTCCAATGTGTTGTGTATCGCGCAAACCGACATTCTTCCACGTCTGGCCGCCGTCGAGTGACTTATAAACTCCATCGCCATACGACATATTTCCGCGAATGCAGGCCTCGCCAGTGCCGACGTAAATTACGTTATGGTCAGAGTCGGCAACCGCGATCGCGCCGATCGACGAAGTCGGTTCGCGATCAAAAAGTGGCTTCCAGTTCACGCCGCCGTCGGTCGACTTCCACACTCCGCCCGCGACTGCGCCGAAATAGTAGGTATCTGGATCACCGGGGATGCCTGCGACGGCGAGCACGCGTCCGCCGCGAAACGGCCCAACATTGCGCCAGTGCATCGCGCCGAAGAGTTTTTGGTCGTAAGTTTGTGCTGAGACGGGTTGCACTACGAGATACAGCGCTGCGAAGGCGAGGACAAGCACGACGCACACTTTCCGCATCGGGGAAGCTCCGAGAGAGGAATTTAGAAAACTCAACATCTTACTCGCGGAGAGAGAAAAGCTCTATAGCAGGGAAATAGGAGCAGTGGGGTCAAAATCGAACTGACCCACTACCGAAATAAGGCGTGTGTGGAAGTGCGATAACTGCTCTGGAGTGCCGCAGAGCTCATTCCAGCGGCTAAGTATTTTAAGAATCCAGGAACTCTGGTCTTCGGGAAGTCAAAATCCCCGCCCTGTCCGTCGCAAAGAACGCGACAGACAAGGACGGGGCACCCGGCCCGTGCCCTAAGGCTATTTCTCCGGAATCTCGATCGATACCAAATCTCCCGTCAAACCGGCGCTCGCCCGATAATTTAAATTCACCGGCATTCTTTTCCATGCACACGAAAATTGCTGCGCGCCGATCACGGTAGCCGATTTGTAATCACTCGAGCGAATCTTCAACATGCGTCCGCCCTGCGAAACCGAAAGCAATGCCGCCGGTGGCTTCGAGCAATCTACAGACATCAGCGTGCCCTTAACAAATTTCACCGGACGCTTATCAATTGTCGGCGCTTTCTCTGTTGGCTTTGGCGCCGGTTGAGTGTCTTCATCATCGCTGTCATCCGAATTCTGCGGCGCCGTTTTCGCAACTTCCTTCGGCTGCTCCGGAGGCACGCCGTATTTTTCAATGAATGGCAGATCGCTCAAATCCTTTCCCGCGGAGCGCGCAATTTGCGAATCATTGCTTTGCTTCAGCCGGTCTAAGATCGCGCTCGCCTCGTTGAACTTCTTGGCTTCCAAATAAGCTTGCGCCAGACGCAACTGATAGCCTTCGTTTCGCGGGGCCAGCTGCACCGCAACTTTCATTGACTCCGCAGCTGCATTCGCCCCGCCACCCGCCAGCCGCGCCCAGCCAAGCATGTTGTAGGCCTCTGCAAAGTCGGGATATTCACCGATCACGATGTGCAGACTCTCCATCATGTTGGCCAGTCCCTGCACCCGCGCTCCCCGCTCGCCAGAGTGGTAGCTCGCCAGCGCCAATCCGAACCGTGTCCAGGGATCGTTGGCGCTCATCTGCACGGCTTCGTTCAGCTCTTCAAATGCCTTGCTGGTTTCGCTGCGCTGCACATAGGCCCACGCCAGCGCACGGTGAGCAACCACGGTTTCTGTTTTGTCGCCGGCAGCCAGTTTTTCGAGATCAGCAAACGCGTGCTGCCTGTGTTCCGGAATGCGCAATTCCATTTCATCTAGCAGCGCCTGCGCCTCCGGCAACTGAATCTGTTTTGCGCTGGTGCCGATGTCGTCAAGAGAGAAGGGAAGGGCCGTCTCGGAAAGTGGCTGCGGCAGTGCTGCTCCTCCGGGCTGCCGCGAGGTTGGCGCGCCGTTCAACTTTGGTTGAATGGAATGGAAGTAGTTCTTAACCCCCTGCTCAAGCTCAGCGATACTCATCCCGAATGCTTGTTGAAACGCCTGTTCTACCGGAAGCTTTTGCAACTCGACGAGGCCGAAGAATCGACCAAGCTCCGGCATCTTGTCATTATTGAGTAAGTAGTGGAGCAGAATCCAGGATTGTGCTTCGAAGAGCGGTTCGATTTTTTCCCCATCGGCGCGAGTCTTGATCGCCAATAAGTCAGGCCACGGAATCCATGATGACGCGCTCAAAACTTCCGTGAAGGATTTTGATTTTTCCGCAGCTAATGCACCCTCGTGACCCGGATTCAGTGCCGGGTCGCTGCCCAATTCCGTGTTCTTCGCGGTCAAATTCAAGGATGCGAAATACTGCGCGAATCCCTCATCAAACCACGGCGGCGTCGGCGGATAGTTGTACTCCAGCAGATATCGCGCAAACTGATATTCGATGGCGCGCCAACTATCCGGTTGCGACGCATTCAAGACCACGAAAATGCGATCTTCGCCCCCGAGCCAAAAGCCGGGAGCGGTGACCGGCCGGGCATTTACGAGCGGCGCAAGCTGCGAATATTCGTTGTTGTCGGCAATCGCGAAAATCTCGATCGGCTCTGCCATTCGCACCTTGCTTCGCGAGAGCAGTTGCCCGAAAACTGCGCGCATCTGCTCAAACCGGATCGCAACCTCGTGTCCGGCCCTCTCGTTCGCGTCGGTAACGACAATGAAATGATCCGAGCTGACGCGCAGCCAGTGCTGGTCGGCGCCGAGAGAACGGCAGCAAAACAGAGCAACCGAAGCCAGGAGAATGGATAAAATTTTTCGAGGTCGCTGGCGGGAAGACATTGCTGGAGCCGCTACTTCGCCGATGCTAGCACAACCTGTCGCCAGGAACGGGATGTGAGTTTCAACTTCGCGTCGCTGATGCGCGGACTAAGCGGTGGTCTGGCTAGCTCTCTGCCCTGGGCTTGAGCAATTGATCGAGGCGATTGAGCAAATATTGCGGGTCTTCTTCGCCTTTTCGTATCCACAGATCAGCGAGCCCAAGGCTCTCGTCGAGCAGCTCACCGTAGGCAGAGAGGATGATAATCGGAATGGAATGGTTGAGTTTGCGGATTTCTCTGGCGACCTGTAAACCGTTCATGTCCGCCATCCAGTAGTCGAGGACAACCGCATCGACGGGTTCCGCCTTAAAAGCCTTGATCCCGAGGGCCCCCGATTTTGCACTCAACACACGGTATCCGGCTGATTCCAATAGCGTTTTTCGCAATTGAAGTGCTGTCTGTTCGTCATCGATACAAAGGATAGTGGCGGTTTTTTCCATCTCAAGGGCGCGCACAAAAATCCCGGGGCAACTCGGTTAGATTCATACAGACCGGCTGGCACGCGCAATACAGGAAACAATGTAGAGATATAACGGTCAGCGGCGCGCTGCCGGACCGCTCGATTCACGCACAACCAATTCAGGCTGCACAGCAATCTCTCTTTGCCACTCGCTTCGCCGTTCGATCTGGTCGACCAGCATATCAACGGCAATCTCTCCCATCTTGTGAAGCGGCTGGCGAATTGTCGTGAGACTGGGGTAATGAAAAGCCGCAGCCGGAATGTCATCAAAGCCCACGACGGAGACGTCCTGCGGCACGGACATGCCGGCCTCTTGAAAGGCCCGTATGCAGCCGATCGCGGAGATGTCGTTATAGGCGAACAACGCCGTGAATGGCCGCTGCTTTTCAATCAATTTCTTTCCGAATGGATATCCCAGACTCGGCGTCGAAGCCGTCGACTCGATTTGAATTACTAAATTCATATCAAGTTCCACGCCTAAGTCGTGTGCGACTTGCTGCACTGCATTCCACCGGGACTGCGAATCGGCGCTGTCAGGGTGTCCTTTGAGAATCGCGATGTGCCTGTGTCCCAATTCCAGCAGGTGCTTGAATGCCAATTCAGCCGCGTGCCGATGGTCAAGGACGATATTTGTAACCCCTTCGTTGTCGGTGTGTCCTGGAATAGCCACCGCCGGAACCGGCAACGTGTGGACAAGGTTGAAATCAACCGTGATGATACCCTCGGCCCCGCGTTGAAGCAGCAGCCGCGCGTACTGATCGAACAACTCCTGGTCATGGCGATGGACGCCAGTCACAAAGAAGTAGTTTTTCTGCCGCGCGCTGTCTTCAATTCCGGCTATTACTGACGAGCTGTATCCATCTCCGATTTCATGGGCAATTACGCCGATGGTGAAGGTTCGTTGCTTGCGAAGTGATCGCGCGAAAAAATTGGGCCGGTAATCCAGCTTACGGGCGGCGGCGATGATGCGATCGCGGGTGGATTTGGGGATGTGCCTTGCCGAGGGTGCGTCGTTTAATACCGACGAAACGGTTCCGGCGGAGAGGCCCAAGTGTGCAGCAACCGACTTCAACGTTACTGGATGGCCGTTGGATTCTGGCTTCTTGTTCTCAGTCATGCGAAGAAAAACGTTTTGATACTGTTCAGAAAGCGTTTCATTATATGTCAACGCCGTGTCATCAGGGGACGCAAACTGCTATAGAGCGATGGCGATTTTGTTGCAGGTATGAATTAGTTGCGAAGCCCCGATCGCCATATCAGATAACTGGCGCTCTCCCGCATGAGGGCAGCGAACTTCTGCCAGACCGATTTTGGACGCGACTCGGGCCGCGGTGCCAGGAACACCTGCAGGCCGCGGTGCTCGAGCATCACGTGAATGCGAAACATGTGATAGGCGTCGCTGACTGCAATGCAACTCAGCATATGGTTTTCTTGCATGATGGCCGCCACCCGGGCGGCCGACTGTGACGTGTCCGATGCCTGGGTCTCGGCGATCAACGCGGCTTCCGGTACTCCCTTGCGCATGAGGTAGTCGTGCCCAACTCCGCCTTCGCTGTATTTGGGGTCGGCAGCCGAACCGCCGGTGGTGATGATCACTGGGGCAAGGCCCATGCGAAAAATCTGGTTGGCATGATCCAGGCGGGCGCGGAACACGGGCGACGGCCTGCCATCGTATTCGGCGGCACCGAATACGATGATGGCGTCTGCAGGTTGAAGCTCCTGGCTCCCAGCATCGCGGAGAATACGATGGGAGGTGACCGAAAATGCCGCCACCACGAGAGCAGCCGCGATTAGCGTGGTCCAGAAGAGCCAGCGAGTTGAGCTTTGCCGGGCGGCGAGCGTCTTACTTACCCCTGCGCGAAAAATTCTGAGACCTCTTGCGAGGGAATTGCTCCCTCGCGCAGTATCCGCCAGCGGGCCTCATCATCGGTAAGATCGACGATGGTGGAAGCGATTTCGCGAGGCGACTCCCCACCGTCCACGATGATGGGGATTCGGGTGCCGAGTTGTTCGCGCACCGCTGCCGCGGAAGTGCACTCAGATTCGCCGCTCAGGTTTGCTGAGGTTGCAGTAATCGGAATCTGCGCGGCTTTGACCACTGCAAGCGGGATTTGTGCATTCGGAACGCGGAGCGCCACGTTTCCGGTATTCGCCGTCACTTTGAGCGGCAGGCGGGAGGCGGCTTTCACAATAACGGTCAGCGGTCCCGGCCAAAACTTCTTCGCCAATGCGTAAAACTCCTCCGGAAGCGGCTTGGCCAGGTCCTTGGCCTGCTCCACATCCTCGATCAAGAGTGAAAGCGGCTTGTGACGCGAGCGCGACTTGATTTCATAAACACGCTCGACCGCGCGAAGATTAAAGGGATCGGCTGCAAGCCCGTAGAACGTGTCGGTCGGCATGCCCAAAACTTCTCCGGCGCGGATCTGGTCGGCAGCGTACCGAATGAGCGATGGCTCCGGTTTTTCGCTGTTGATCTTGACCATTTCGACGCGCACTGGGTCTCCCGGACGGCGGTGATTCAAAATGTATTTGCGAAGAGTAAAGATAACACGATCACACGCTTGCCGCCGAGTAACGCGTATGATCTCTCACCAGGAGAATTGTTTTTGCAACCAGGCAAGGGCTTAGAAACCGACCGGCTCCGGCGAATCGAGGGTCGCCACAATTCGCTGCTGAAAGAGCTGCGGCAGTCGTTTCATCGCGGCGAACTGACGGCCGCGGACGAATGCGCAATCGAGGGATTTCGAATCATTGAAGAAGCAATTCGCAGCGGGCTGAAGCTGCGCGCCGTCTTTGTGAGCGAATCGGGCCGAGAGAGAGCAGCCCGCTTGCTGCCGCAGATTGGCGCCCACGTAGATGCAGTGGTGGTTCCTGACAAGCTGTTTGCCAGCGTGGTACTGAGCGAAACTCCGCAAGGTCTTGCCGCGCTCGTGCGTCTGAAGACGTATGCGATAGATCAGGTTCTCGACCATGCTGAGGAAGGGCCTTTGGTCGCAATTGCCGGCATTCAGGACCCCGGCAATCTGGGCACAATTTTCCGTTCGGCCGAGGCGTTTGGGGCAAAAGGCGTGTTGCTTGGAGAAGGCACGGTCAGCGTTTACAACAGCAAGGTAGTGAGGGCGTCGGCAGGATCGATTTTTCGGGTTCCGTTTACGCGTGTCGAAATCAAAACCGCAATAGCCGAGATGCGGTCGCACGGCATTCGTTTATTGGCTACTTCTTCGCACAAAGGCAGGCCGCTACCCGAGGTCGATCTGCGCAGTAAGGCGTCAATTTTTATCGGCAATGAAGGCGCGGGGATTCACAAGAAGCTGCTCTCAGAGATGGATGAGCTGATCATGATTCCGCACTCGCCGCGGGTGGAGTCGCTGAATGCGGGAATTGCGGCAAGCATTGTGCTGTATGAGGCGGCCAGGCAGAAAATTCTGTTCACCACGGAGACACGGAAGCACGGAGAAACGAAGGCTGACTTATGTTGATTCAGGAGGAACTGACAAAAGCATCGGTGCTGCAATCCAAGTTCATCGAGAACTTGGGCCTGGCCTCCTCGAATCAGCATATGAACAATGATTCGTGGTCTCCGAGCCTCCGGGTCTCTGCGGTGAGAAGGTCGATTTGAGCCTATTCCATCCAATTCCGGAAGGGAGCGACGGCAGCGACCGCGGCCGTCCGCTTGCCGATCGCATGCGGCCGCGAACCCTCGACGAATTCGTAGGTCAGGAGCACCTCATCGCTCCCGGCAAGCCGTTGCGGGCGCAGATCGAGCGCGATGACATCAGTTCGCTGATCTTCTGGGGACCGCCAGGCACGGGTAAGACGACGCTGGCGAAGATCATTGCCGGCATGACGCGCGCGGAATTCACCGAGTTCAGCGCTGTTCTCTCCGGGATTAAAGAGATCAAGCAGGTGATGGCGGAGGCCGAGCGCGCCCGTCAATACGGAACCCGCACCATCGTCTTTGTGGACGAGATCCATCGCTTTAACAAAGCGCAGCAGGACGCATTTCTGCCGCACGTCGAAAAGGGCAACATTCGCCTGATCGGGGCCACCACCGAGAACCCGTCGTTTGAAATTATCTCGGCGCTGCTTTCGCGCAGCCGCGTTTACGTGCTGAAGCCGCTGACGGAAGAGCAGATTGTACTGCTGCTACGGCGTGCTTTATCAGACAGCGAGCGAGGATTGGCAGCGCTCGATCTCTCGGCCAGCGATGACGTCCTGCGGCAAATTGCTGCTTATTCGAGTGGCGATGCGCGCACCGCGTACAACGTGCTCGAAGTTGCGGCGGCGCTGGTCAATTCACAACTAACCAACGCTGGGTTGGGCGAAGTACCCGCGCCGAATGAAAGTCAAACGACCCAACCTCACATGAAAGGGAAGGGTGCGGCACCCTCGAGTATTCGAGAGATCACAACCGAGATTATCCAGGACGCGTTGCAAAAGCGCGTACTGCTCTATGACAAAGCCGGCGAGGAGCATTACAACCTTATTTCCGCCCTGCACAAGTCCGTACGCAATAGCGATGCCGACGCGTCGCTATATTGGCTGGCGCGAATGCTCGAAGCCGGCGAAGATCCGCTCTACATCGCGCGGCGGCTGGTAAGAATGGCTGTCGAAGATGTCGGCCTTGCTGACCCCAATGCCCTGGCGCAGTGCGTAGCCGCACGCGATGCATTCGATTTCATCGGCATCCCGGAAGGAAACCTGGCGCTGGCGCAGGCGGCAGTTTATTTAGCGCTCGCTCCCAAATCGAACGCTGTCTACACGGCCTACGGCGAGGCCCAACGGGATGTGGAGCGTACCGCTGCTGAGCCGGTTCCATTACATCTTCGCAACGCGCCTACCGGGCTCATGAAGAACCTCGGCTACGGGCAAGGCTACCAATACGCGCATGATCTCGAAAGCAAAGTCGCGAACATGCAATGTCTTCCCGACAATCTGAAAGACCGGCGCTACTACCACCCCACCGATGAAGGCGCCGAGAAGCAATTGCGGGAACGGCTGGAGCAAATTCTCCGCATGCGGCGGGAGTAGGCGGGGCTTTAGGCTCTAGGCTTCAGGTTTAGGCTTTGGGCTCTAGGCTTCAGGCTTTAGGCTTTGGGCTTCAACTTTAGACTTCAAGATTAGATCTGGGTTCAAGCTTCAACGCTGGGGGTCTCGATCCTCGGCCTTCCCAAAATCCAAAACCTCAAACCCGAAGCCTAAAGCCTAAAGCCTAAAGCCTAGCGCCCAAAGCCTAAAGCCTAGAGCCTAAAGCCTGAAGCCTGACGCCCGAACCGCGTTCCATTCCGGATTTGAGAGTCCCAAAAAAGCAGCGCCAGGTCGGACGTCCGCCGATCCGACCCGGGGGCCAAATCCTGAAGTGCCCTGTTCTTGTGGATTTAGCCCGTCGTGCACGGGGGCGAAGCTTTGGCGAAAAACGTGCTTTTCTCGAACCCGTTGAGAGTCCCTGCAGTTAAGGGCTTCTCCACAAAAGGAGGTCAGCCATGCTGGAGCTGGAGCAAATCAAGATCACACGCCGCGATCAGGAAGTGCTGCGGTTGCTGGTGCAGGGCTGCAGCAATAAAGAAATAGCAGCTGAGTTGAACATCAGTCCACGCACCGTCAAACAACATTTGCGGACGCTGTTTCTGCGCGCTGGCATCAAGCAGGGCCGCAAGCGAGTGATCCTGGCCACCGCCATCTTCGAAAAGGAGCAAATCAACCATGTCGCCTCGTGAACAATTGAGCGCCAAAGAGATTCAAGTAGCCACGATGGTCTGGGAAGGCAAGACCAATCCGGAAATTGCTGCCGTCGTCGGCTGCACCGAGCAGGTAATCAAGAACCAGTTGCGCAGCGTCTTTGACAAACTCGGGGTTTGGAGCCGGCTAGAGCTTGCGCTCTATATTGCCTCGAATGGCGGGGCAAGTTGGGTGGAGCAGGGCTCACGACCAACCGCACCCGAAAACATCGAAGCGGCTACAGCCCGGAGCGCTTGACGAAAGCGAGCGTTCCGCCGCTGCGCATAGGAATAATGCGTTCGACGAAACGGCGAAGATGCTCCTGGCTGGCGGGTGGAACGTTCAGGAAGCAGACACCGTTTCCGAAGCCGGGGGCCACGCTCACCACCCGCCCTTCGAGTGGCAGCTTGGTCTCTTGCAGCCAAACTGCGATCGCGAAGCGGCTGCCAAGTGGAAGTGGGACTGGCATTTCCACGAAGCACCCGCCCTCGCTAAGGTCAGAGGCCTTGCCCCAGATGACCGGCTGACCGCTCGGGCGTATTTCGACTGAAATAGAGCACTTGACCCGCGGCCAGCGGCGGCGTTCGCCGTTTCTCTGCTGCAAGAAGTCGTCGACCTCTCCCGTTGGCAGGGGAAAGTCCCAAAGCGGCTTTTCCGGAGACAGGTTGAGCAGGCCAACGTTTTGGCCTGCGGTTCCTGCGTGGCAGGTCCACTTCAACCTGAAGTGGACCTTGTTCTTGCCGTAACTAAGACCAATGATCTCATCGAGATTCAGAATGGCTTTTACACCGCCCAGCTTTACCCCACTGCGGCTTACGTCGATAGTTTGTACGTTTTCGGAGAACACTTTGCCGTCCCGGTCGGTACCGAAAATACGCACCGGTACTGCAACCGTTTTTCGCGGTTCACGCCGATTACCCACCCTGTTTCACACTCCGGCTTGGCCATCGTAAAAAAACTGGTCGCGGCTCATCCAGCGATCGCGCTACACGAAGGTCAGGGCGCACTGCTCCGGCAAAAATTCCTGAGCGTTGCAAAGGGTTGCAGAAGGCGATCTCGCGGGACATAAAGCATGCGGCAAACAAAGAACTTAGCTTACCGTGACGGCATTTGAATTGCTTGCCCATATGACCGGGAATACGCGCTTCCCGATTTGGGCTAGTGCGGCAATCTTTTGGCGCAGGCACGGTTCCTGGGGAACACTAGATGAGCTACAAAGAAACATTCTGGATGGCATGCGATTCCACCGAGCAGCTGCGGGCCGAGTACGGTCCATTTCACACCCGCGCCGAAGCCGAGCGCGAAGCCGCTAAGCTCGGGTTCAGCTATCTCTTACGCTACGAACATCTCATCGGGGACGAGGACGATATAAAGGAGGTGCGCTGCGTCTTTATCGAGCTTCAGCCCGAGGCCGTTCAACATTTTCCGGAGAAGCTTCATACCCGCTGCGCAACCTGCGGCGCCTCAGCTGTACACGACTATCCGTGGCAAGCCGAAGTCTGGGCCGATATACACGAGTTTGAACATTCGCGCCACCTGATACGGCTGTTTGAGCAGACTCGCAGCGATGGGCTCAGGGAAGTTCGCGGCTGGCGTAGCGCTTGCCCTGAGGGCAGCTTGGAATGAAGTTCGCAGGAACGTTTCGCCGCATTTTTAAGGCGCGCTGATCTTTTGCTTTTTAGGCGTCAGTAAAATTTTTTATTGCCTCTACTCACCCTTCCACAGCCACTCCGGTTTATCATAAGGACATCCCGCCACCAGGTAGATGTATCAGCCGTCAGGTTGTTGCGTCAGAGTGTGTGGCCCAAAACACCATTTGACGAAATCAAGGAGTAAAAGCAATGCCAAGAGTAAAATCCCCCCGCACGTCGAAATCCAAGGCTGAGGGCAACGCGGAAAAGAAAGTGCTTCAAATGCCGGAGAACGGCAATGGGCACAATGGCTTTACCCCCGCAGATCTGGAATCGGAGATCCGCCTGCGCGCCTTCGAACTCTATCAACAGCGCGGATTCGACGGAGGCTCCGAGCAGGAAGACTGGCTCCGCGCCGAACGCGAAGTGCTGGCCCGTCATCCGGGGCATTCGCAGACAGCGTAGATCAGAATCGGTCAAGCATTCGTAAAAAAGTGGTCAGTGGTCAGTGGCTGGTGCTCAGTGGAGTATCCGTATGCGCGTGAAAGAGACTTGGCTAATGCTACTGACCACTGGCCACTAACCACTGGCCACTAGCTTGCCCCTTTCGCCCGTTGCTTCCGTCCGGCAATTCTGAAAAAATAAAAATTCCATGGCGGAATTCGGTAGTTTCGTCCTCTTGCTCGCCCTCGCGCTTGCCGGGTATTCGTTTGTCGCAGGACTAGTTGCCCTATTAAGGCGCCAGGGTTCTGAGAGGCTGGGCGAGACTGCACGCCGCGCCGGAATTGCCAGCTTCGCTGCGGTTTTTGTCGCCGCGGTCGTCCTCGTGACCGCGGCATTCCAAAACGATTTCTCGATTTCCTACATTCTTCATCACAGCAACCGTGACCTGCCGCTGCCTTATAAATTTGCGACGTTATGGTCCGGGCAGGAAGGCTCGCTGCTGTTCTGGTCGTTGCTGCTCTCGGGATATGGCTTTGTTTTGAGGCTGCGCCACAAGACCGACGAGCGACTGTTCGCGCATGCGTCAGTAGTGATTGCGGCAGTCCAAATCTTCTTTTTGTTGCTGCTGAATTTCGCGGCAAAACCATTTGCGGTGACGCAGGGCGGCGTTCCAGCCGATGGCAACGGGCTCAATCCTCTCCTGCAATACCCCGAGATGGTCATCCATCCGCCGATGCTCTATCTCGGCTACGTGGGCTTCACGGTGCCTTTTGCGTTCGCATTGGGTGCGCTTGCGATGCGGTACCCGGGGGAAAAGTGGATACACATCACCCGCCGCTGGACGATGGTGACTTGGGGATTCCTCACCTGCGGAGTGTTTCTCGGCGCGCATTGGGCCTACTCGGTACTCGGCTGGGGCGGCTATTGGGGATGGGACCCGGTCGAAAATGCGTCGCTGATGCCGTGGCTCACCGGCACCGCGTTTCTGCATTCGGTCATGATGCAGGAAAAACGCGGCATGCTGAAGACGTGGAACATGTGGCTGGTCTTCCTCACATTCTGGCTCGCGATTTTGGGAACATTCCTTACGCGCAGCGGAATCATCAGTTCGGTACACGCGTTTGCGCAATCCTCGATTGGTGACTGGTTCGCCTGGTTCCTGGTGATCACGTTTGCGGTCTTCGCGTTGGTTTATGTGAAGAACCGCTCGCACCTGCGTAGCGAGCACCGCCTGGAATCGCTGGTCTCGCGTGAGTCGAGCTTCCTCTTCAATAACTTGCTGTTTGTGCTGGCATGTTTCACCGTGCTATGGGGTACATGGTTCCCGAAAATTTCTGAGCTTGCGACAGATCGCAAGGTGACCGTCGGTGGGGCCTATTACAACACCGTTACCATTCCGGTTGCTTTGCTCTTGCTGCTGTTGACCGCCGTCGGCCCGCTGCTCGCGTGGCGCAAGACTTCCCTTGAAAGTCTGAAGCGCAATTTCCTGTGGCCGAGCTTAGGTGCGCTGGCTGTCGGAGTAGTGCTGGTGGCGCTTGGCATTCAACCATGGAAAGAGATTTCCTACTTTTACGCGCTGGTTGCGGCCATGCTCGCGGCTTTGGTCGCGTTCACCGTTCTTTCGGAGTTCATTCGCGGCGGACGTGTAATCGCCCGGCATAGCGGACGCAATCTTGTCGGCTCCATCGCTCATCTCTGGCATCGCAACACCCGTCGTTACGGCGGTTACATTGTCCATTTCGGCGTGGCGCTTGTCTTTATCGGAATTTTGGGGACACCGTTCAACCGCGAAGCCGAAAAGGAGATGGCCTTCGGCGACAAGATGGCGCTTGGGCCGTACACGCTGGTCTGCCGCTCTTATACGCAGGAAGAGAACCCGAACTATGCGAGCGATCTTGCGATCATTCAGATTTTTAAAGGCGACCGGCAGATCGATACGCTGTATCCGGAGAGCCGCTTCTACACTGCAAGCCAGCAGCAGCAGCACGTGCCTGCTATCCGTTCGACGTTACAGGGAGATTTGTATGTAGTGTATGAAGGCCAGAATCAGGACACGGGCCGACCGATCATCGAGGCGCACTTGAATCCGATGGTTTCGTGGATATGGATAGGGCTTCTGGTCATGGTCTTCGGTACGATTCTGGCCTTGTTTCCAAATGCGGCTCCTGTTCGTGCCCCGGTGCATGAGGGTGCCGAGGCGCGCGTTCACGCGCATCCCGCACCCGTGGGAGCTGGTGATTAATGCAGTTTTCCTCTCTTAAACGCGCTCGCTTACTTCTTGCTGTATTCGCAGGACTTTTGTTACTGCTCGGCGCTGGCGACGATGCTGCGAGGATCGACCGCATCGGCCATCAGCTGATGTGCGTTTGCAGCTGTAATCAAGTTCTACTCGAGTGCAATCACGTGGGCTGTCCGTATTCAAGCCGCATGCGTGACGAACTCACAGCGGCAGTCACGCGCGGTGACAGCGATAACGTGATCCTGCAATGGTTTATTCAGACCTACGGCACCATCGTGCTGACTGTTCCAACCAGGACGGGTTTTAATCGCATTGCCTGGATCATGCCGTATCTGGCCCTGGTCTTAGGGATTGGCTTGGTAGTGCTGGTTGTCTGGACCTGGAAGCAGCGCTCGGTTCCAGCCCACGCCGGTGCCCCAAGCGCGACGAGAGAGAGCGACCTTGATCGCTTCCGACAACAAGCGCGCCGGGAGACAGAACTTTGATTCCGTTCCTGTGCTTCGCCGTGAGTGGCGCCGCCCTCTATTACATTTTCAGCCTTCCAGAACTCGTGATCGCGGGGCCGGAGAAGTCGCGGGTGTCTTACCTTCGTGAGCGGAAAGAGGTCATTTACGAAAATTTGCGGGACTTGAATTTCGAATATAAAGCGGGGAAAGTTCCCGAGCTCGACTATCAATCGATGAAGAATTCTTTGGAAGATGAGGCGGCATCGATTCTGGCCGAAATTTCGCGCCTGGAGTCTTCGCGCAATTGACCTCTGTGGAATTGCTCTGTGCACCTCTATGTTCTCTGTGGTTGCGTTTTTAAAATCCTTACCACAGAGGACACAGAGTTTCACAGAGGAACGCCACAGAGAGAACCGAAAAAAATTTTGATCAACCGAGAAAACTTATTTTGGAAAGCGCTATACGGATGTTTGGTTCTCCTGCTCGGCGTTGCCGCGCATGCCGCCAATCTGACCGGCACAGTCACAAACGGCACCACCAACAAGCCCTCCAGCGGGGACGAAGTCATCCTCATCAAGCTCGCCGCCGGAATGCAAGAAGCCGCGCATACAAAAACTGATGCCCAGGGAAAGTTCTCGCTCCCGCTCCCAGACGATGGTATGCACCTGATTCGGGTCATCCATCAGGGCGTGACCTATCATCAGCCCGCGCCACCGGGATCGAATTCGATCGATGTGCAGGTTTACGATGTCAGCCCGCGAGTTCAGGGCGTGCAGGCGGTTGCCGACCTGATGTACATACAAGCGGGCAAAGGCGATCTAGCGATCATGCGGCTGTTTGCAGTCGACAATACTTCGCAGCCTCCGCGCACCCAGATGAACGATGCCAATTTCGAATTTTATGCGCCGGAAAATGCGGAAATTGAAGACGCTCAGGCGCAGACCGCTGGCGGGCAATGGGTGAACACGCAGCCGGTACCGCAAAGGGAAAAAGGCCGTTACGCATTTGTATTCCCGGTTCGCCCGGGCCAGACCCAATTTCGCGTAACTTACCATCTGCCTTATTCCGGGAAGGCATCGCTCGATCCGAAGCTGATCTATCCGCTGCAGCACTTCGTGACCATCATGCCGCGCTCGCTGGGTTTCACTCCCAGCCGCACGGGTGTGTATGAAGACAAGCAGCCACCCGATCTGCCGAACGCGATTGCGGAAGTAGCGAGCAATCCCAAGCCGGGGCAGAACCTGGCATTCGAGATCAGTGGCGAAGGCACTTTGCAGGACCAAAGCCAGAATGCGTCAAACCAAGGCGGATCATCGGGTGCGGCTTCGACGTCGCCGGATAACCGTCCCGGCGGGGGACTTGGTAAGCCGGGCGATGAACCTGATCCGATGGATCAATATCGCTGGTGGCTGCTCGGCGGATTTGCCGTGGTGCTTGCCGGCGGGGCGGTCTATATAACGACACATTCGCGGACGCCGGCCATATCGGCTTATGGCTCTGGGGTCGTTGCTACATCTACGGCTCCTGCGAGCCGTTCCACTGCGCTGCTGGATGCGCTCAAAGAAGAACTGTTCCAACTCGAACTTGAACATCAGCAGGGCAAGATCTCAGACCAGGAATACTCGACGGCAAAAGCCGCGCTCGACCAAACCCTCGCCCGGGCCATCAAGCGGAAATCGTAGCTCGATGGATTTCGCGCGTCCCACCTACGCGGCTTGTAAGGATTGAAACAATTGAACCCATTCACGCTTTAGTGCGTATCCACCTATGAAGCGGCAGGCTTTCGTAGAGCATCTATTCTCTAGGGGCTATTTATGGGGAACACCTTTAAGACCGCGTTTCTACTGACCGCGCTCACGTTGCTATTGATGTTCATTGGGCGAATCTTTGGCGGGCAGAACGGCATGTTGATCGCGCTGATCATTGCGGCGGTCATGAATTTCGTCTCCTATTTTTTCTCGGACAAGATCGCTCTTGCAATGTATCGAGCTAAGCCGGTTACGCTTGAGGAACTCCCGCGCGCATATCAGATCGTCGAACGGCTTACCCAGAAGATCGGCATTCCCATGCCGAAAATGTACGTGATTCCGACCGATTCGCCGAACGCGTTCGCCACCGGGCGAAATCCGAACCACGCGTCCGTTGCTGTGACCCAGGGCATTCTGGACCTACTGAACGACGAAGAAATGGAAGGCGTGCTCGCGCATGAACTCGGCCATGTGCGCAACCGAGACATATTGATCAGCTCGATTGCGGCCACGGTCGCGGGGGCAATTACTTATCTGGCGGAGATCGCGCGTTGGGGAATGATCTTCGGCGGATATGGAGGCAACCGCGAGGAACGCGATGGCGGGGGCTTCGGCGCGCTGCTCATGCTCTTTCTTGCTCCATTCGCCGCCATGCTGATTCAGCTTGCGGTTTCGCGTTCGCGCGAATACCAGGCCGACGAGTCCGGCGCGCACTTCACGGGAAACCCTTATGCCTTGGCGAGCGCCTTGGCAAAGCTCGACGCCTACTCAAAGCGACTGCCGCTTGCAGCCACTCCATCTACGGCGCATCTTTTCATCATTCAACCGTTCTTAGGAATGAACCTCGGCAGCCTGTTCTCGACCCATCCGCCAATCGCAAAGCGCATTGAGCGGCTGACCGGTAGGCCGGCTGAGTACACGATGCAGTAAAAATTCCGTGGCTCGTGACTCGAGGTTCGTGATCCGTAATTCGGAATGTTGGATATACAGGTGTTTACTGAGCCACGAATCACGGGCCACGAGCCACTGATTTCTGGTCACTTCGGTAATCAAGGGAACCCAACTCTGGCGTTATAGAATCACTCTCATGTCCCCAGAATCCGTAGTTGCCGCGTCAGATCGGGCTTCTCGCCTTGAAAACGAACTAAAAAAAGTCATTCGCGGTAAGGATGAAGTCGTTCGCCTGGCGCTGGTTTCCGTCCTGGCACACGGACATTTACTGATCGAAGGCGTACCCGGTGTAGGTAAAACCACACTCGCCCAGGCGCTGGCGCGATTGCTGGGCTGCAGTTTCCAGCGCGTGCAGTTCACCAGCGACATGCTGCCGTCCGACATCATCGGAATTTCAATTTATTCCGCGGCGGAGCAGAAGTTCGAATTCAAACGCGGCCCGATCTTTACGAACGTTTTGCTCGCGGATGAGATCAACCGTACCACGCCAAAAACTCAGTCTGCATTGCTCGAAGCCATGAACGAAGGCCAGGTCACGGTGGATGCAATATGCCATCCGCTGCCGCAGCCTTTTCTCGTGATCGCAACCCAGAATCCAGTCGAACACCATGGGACTTATCCGTTGCCGGAATCGCAACTGGATCGCTTCCTGATGCGCGTGCAAATGGGATATCCCGACAGTCAATCCGAGCGCGAGATTCTTCGCGCGGAAGCCGGGACCGCGCAGCTCGGAAATCTGCAGCCGGTGCTCACCGGCGCCGATGTACTCGAAATGCAGCAGCTTGTAACGCAAGTGGAAGTCGACGATTCATTGGTTAACTATGCACTTGAGATCGTGGCGCGTACGCGTCGTCACGAAAAACTCAACCTGGGAGTTTCGCCGCGCGGCTCGCAAATGCTATATCGCGCAGCACAGGCCATGGCATTTCTCGACGGCCGCAGCTTTTGCGTTCCGGAAGACTTTAAGCCGCTCGCAGTTCCGGTCTTTGCCCACCGTGTCGCGATTCATGGAATGAATTCTTCAGGTTTGAAAAAGTCCGTCCGCCCCGAAGAAGTGATCCGCGAGATCGTGGAGTCGGTTCCGGTGCCGGTGTAGTCACCACCTACTTCAACCTTCTGTCATTCCGAACCGCTTTAGCGCTGAGGAATCTGCTTTTCCCAACCAACGACGAATTCTGCTGTTTTTCCCCTATCATTCCAGCATGACGTTCTTACGATTTGTCATGCTACTGTCGATAGCACTTTGGCTCGGTGCGCTCATCTTCTTCCCTTTCGTAGCGCAGACGTCATTTTCATCGCTGCCCTCTAACGGAGCCGGTGTTGTTGTGCGGGGATCGCTGATCGAGTTGCATTGGATCGGGATGGCATGCGGGGTGATCTTTCTGATTTGTTCAGCTGCATACAATCGTATGCTGCTGGGCCGTGCGCGCCCGTTCGCGGCAAGTCACATTTTCGTGTTGCTGATGGTCGGGCTCACGGCAGTGTCGCAATTTGTCATCATCCCTAAAATGGACGTCCTACGTTTGGCGACAGGCGAAATCGGATCACTTCCCACTGGCAGTCCCGTTCGCGCGCAATTCGATTCACTACACGCTTGGTCTGTGCGGATCGAAGGAATTGTGTTGGTTCTTGGGCTGATCGTTCTGTACTCGGTTGCGCGACGCTTTTCATCCTTTCGCACATAGTGCCAGGCACATGGTCCCGAAAAAATCATTTATTCTGTTATTTGTTCTTCCGCATCCTCGGCCGCTTACGGCATTCCCGAAAAGCTAAGAGCTAGGAGCTAAAAGCTAGAGAAGCTTTTTTATGAAAACCGGCATTATTGGCCTGCCGCAGGTGGGCAAGACATCTTTGTTCCGAATTCTGACGAAGGCGAGCGTTTCGCCATCTCACGCCAATCCGCGCGAGGCGCATATCGGGGTTGCCAAAGTTCCCGATGATCGTCTTGACCGCCTGGCTGCGCAATACAATCCGAAAAAGCTGACCCATGCTTCCGTCGATTATGTCGACGTCGGTGCGATCGGGCAGGAAGCGCTGAAAGAATCCGGCTATATTGGGCACCTTCGCCAAGTAGATGCGCTTGCGCACGTGGTGCGGGCGTTCGAAGTCGAATCGATTCCGCATGTCGGACCGGTTGATCCCCTGCGCGACATCAAGAACGTCGAGTTCGATCTGATGGTCAGCGATCTCGGCCAAATTGAGAAACGGCTGGAGCGGGTGGAAAAAGATCTGAAGAAGATGAAGTCGGCGGATATAGAGAAAGAATTCGATCTGCTGAAAAAAGCCAAAGCTCATCTCGAAACCGAGCGCCCGCTGCGGGAACTGGAGATGACGCCGGAAGACAAGAAGCGCTTTCGCGGCTTTATGTTCCTGAGCGAAAAACCGATTCTCTACGTGCTGAACATCGGCGAGAGTTCGGAGCTGGGGAAAGATCTGGAAGCTGCCGTACAAAAGTACAAGTTAGGAGATGTGGCCTCGCAGCCGAACGCCGGCGCCACGGCCATCTGTGGCAAAGTTGAAGCCGAGCTTTCCGAAATGAGCGACGCCGATGCCGCCGAATTCCTCTCCAGCTATGGATTGACCGAGAGCGGCCTCGCTCGCCTGATTCGCAAAAGCTACGAACTGCTCGGGCTGATCTCCTTTTTTACCATCGGGGAAGACGAGTGCCGCGCCTGGACAATTCCGGTGAACACAAAGGCAGCGCAGGCAGCCGGCGCAATTCACTCTGATCTAGAGAAACATTTCATCCGCGCCGAGACCATCCGCTGGGACCAGCTTCTCGAAGCGGGATCAGAAGCCAATGCTCGGGCCAAAGGCATCCTGCGCCTCGAAGGCAAAGACTACATCGTGCAAGATGGCGACGTGCTGCACATCAGGCATTCGGGGTGAAGATGCACGCCAGCTCTCAACCCCGGCAAGCGTCCAATTCCCGGCGCTCAGCCGAGATGATCATTTATCTTAGTCGCGTAGCGACGGAATTTAATTAGCCCAGCACGTGAGCGCTGGGGAAGCGAAGCTAGCCGACAGAGTCCCGCAGGGACGGCACCAGTTTCCCAAATTGAAACGAACACACCTCACCGTAGGATTTTTCGTATGCGAGCTGCGATGTCTGAGGGAAAATTGTGCGCATGTCGCACACATATTGCGCCACTTATTTCCACTGCGTCTTCTCGACGAAAGGCCGGCGTGACACCATCCCAGAAGACCTTCGGCCCAGGTTGTGGGCCTACATCGAAGGTACTGCGAAAAATCTCGGGATTGTTCCCGTAGCGGTTGGGGGAACATCAAATCATGCCCACCTGTTGCTTGGGCTCAACCGAACATGACAGTGTCCGAAGCTGTGCAGAAACTAAAAGCAAATTCTTCGCGCTGGATGGGTGAGCCATGGAATATCGTTCGAATGGCAGAAAGGATACGCTGCGTTGAGCGTAAGTCCATCGCAGGTGGGCAGTGTTCGCGATTACGTCCTCAACCAGGAGGAGCATCATCGCAGGCGAACGTTTGAAGAAGAATTTCTGGCATTGCTCAGAAAAGCGGGTATTCCGCATGATGCTAAACAAGCGCTGGCGGCCTGAGTGCCGTCTCCCTCTGGGAGACTCCGGTCTGAGTTCTGTGTTCCCAGCACTGACGTGCTGGGCTAATTAAATGACGTCGCGAGCGACTTAATTGGGTAAGTGCCTACTACGTCGCTGCCGAACTCCCAGCGGGCAGTCTTTCTAGTAGCATTGGGCCGATTTGTGAGACCGACCCCGCACCCAAAGTCAGAATCATCTCGCCTTCGTGTGCCTGTTCTATTGCGGCGTTCACCGCCTCATCGAATGAATCAACATACTTCGCCGAAGCATTACCCCTCTCGGCAATATTCCGTGCCAGCGCTTCTCCCGTGATTCCTTCGATCGGCTGCTCGCTCGCGGGATAAATATCGAGAACGATCAGTGAATCGGCGTCGCCAAATGCGGTGGCGAATTCGTCCATCAGATCACGAGTGCGGGTATAGCGGTGCGGCTGGAAGATAACGTGAATCTTGCGGTATCCGCATTGCCGGGCCGCGGCGAGCGTGGCGCGAATTTCAGTCGGATGATGGCCATAGTCGTCAATTACAGCGATACCATTCACCGTGCCGCGCAATTGGAAGCGCCGATCGACGCCCCGGAAATGCTCAAGAGCTTCGCGGATCTGAGGCACAGGAATATCGAGTCCGACTCCCACAGCGATCGCGGCAGTCGCGTTGAGCACGTTGTGGGTGCCGGGAACGTGGAGCTGAAATTCGCCGAGATCTTTATCGCGGAACTTGACTGAGAAAGAATTCAGAGACTGTGGGGGCACGGGGGTCCCCGGCTGTGCACCGCCGTTTTGGGTAGAACGCGGGTGCCCCGGCATCAATGTGATCTGAAAGTCTGAGCCTTTTCGCGTCCCATAACTCACCATCCTGCGCTTCAGCTTCGGCAGCACCCGCCGCAAAATCGGATCGTCATTGCATGCGACGATAATCCCGTAAAACGGCACACGGTCCATGAAATCCAGGAATGCGCGCTTCACGTCCGGCATGTTGCGGTAGCAGTCCATGTGCTCGCGGTCGATGTTGGTGACGACCGCGATAATGGGCGAGAGCTTCAGGAATGAGCGGTCGCTCTCGTCAGCTTCTGCAACTAAATATTGCGAGCGCCCTAATCGCGCATTCGAGCCCATCGCATCTACGCGGCCGCCAACGACGACTGTGGGATCGAGTCCGCCGGCTGCAAGCACTGCTGCAATCATCGACGTCGTCGTAGTTTTGCCATGCATGCCACCAACAGCGATTCCATATTTCAGGCGCATTAATTCGGCGAGCATCTCGGCGCGCTGAATGACTGGAACGTGCAGGCGGCCGGCTTCTTCGACTTCAGGATTGACAGCGGAAATGGCAGAGCTGGTGACCACGACTTCCGCGCCGGAGACGTTCTCAGCGCGATGTCCTTCAAAAATAGTTGTGCCTAGCACTTCGAGGCGATTGGTTACGGATGATCGCTTCAGATCGGAGCCGGAAATCTTATAGCCGAGGTTCAGCAGCACCTCGGCGATGCCGCTCATGCCGATGCCGCCGATACCTACGAAATGAATTCGCTGAATTTTCGCAAACATAAAAAGCTGTGAGCTTCGAGCCGCGAGCTACGAGCGAGCTCAGCTTGCTAGCAGCCAGAAGCTAGAGACCCAGAGTCTGGCTGTTCAATTCCTGCTACTTTCGCCGCCAGCTCCGCAATTTCCTCCGCCGCATGTGGATGCGCCATCGCCCGGGCGGCATCACTCATTCGCGAGAGCCGCTTCGAATCATCGAGTAACGCGCAAATCGTGTCCACCAGCCAGACTTCGTCGAGCTTCGTTTCTTCGAGCACCACCGCGGCCTTCGCCTGTTCCATCGCTTCCGCATTTCGCCGCTGGTGATCATCGGCCGCATGAGGAAAGGGAACAAAAATGGCTGGCTTGCCGGCAGCCGCAATCTCCGCAACCGTGCTCGCGCCTGATCGGCACAAAACCAGATCAGCACGACCAAAAAATGCCGGCATATTGTCGATGAATTTGTGGACCTCGGCAGAGACTGCGATCCCAGAGTAAGCGGCTTGCACTTCATTATAGTCACGCTCGCCGGTCTGGTGGATCACATGAAGGCTCGGCAGGCGCTTCGCTAATTCAGGCAAAGCTCGAATCACGGCCTGATTGATGGCGCGCGCTCCCTGGCTTCCTCCGAAAACAAGCAGGGTTGGCGATGCCGGCAAATACGCCTTCCTTGGAATTTGAAAAAAAGCGGGCCGCACCGGAACTCCGGTCACAACGGCATTTCGAAAATGGTCTGCGGTCTGTTCAAAGTGGACGGCAGCTGCGGAAACGAATCTTGCCACCATGCGATTTGCAAAACCCGGAACAAGATTCGGCTCGAATGCCAGGGTCGGAATGTGCTTCAAAATGGCCGCCAGCATTGCCGGGCCAGATGCGTATCCGCCAACACCGATGACAACATCCGGCTGGAATTCGTTCAACATTCCTGCCGCTGCCAAAATCGCTCGTGGAAGATCGAAAGCAGTTTTTAGGCGAGTACTGAGACTAACCCGATTCAGTGCCCCGACCTTCACCAGCTTTAGCGGAAAGCCTGCCGCAGGCACAAGCCGATTCTCCAGGCCGCGCGCGGTGCCGATGAACAGCACCTCAGCCTGATACCGCTTTTGCAACTCCTGCGCGATGGCGAGCGCGGGGATCACATGACCGCCCGTGCCTCCGCCCGCGAGAATGGCTCTCATGTAGGGAACTATATACGAGCCTATTCCGCTTGCTTGGTGATGTTCAGCAATACGCCGATGCATGCCAACGTAATAAATAGCGAGGATCCGCCGTACGAAATCAACGGCAAAGGAATGCCCTTCGTCGGCATGAGCCCGAGCACGACGCTGATGTTGATGAACGCCTGCACCACCACCATGCTCGTGATTCCGACGGCCAGAAAGCGTCCGAACATGTCCGGTGTGCGCAATGCCGTTCGCACGCCACGCCACAGAAATGTCGCAAAGAGCAGCACGACCGCAACGCATCCTACTAGTCCTAACTCTTCACCGAGGACAGAAAAAATAAAATCGGTGTGAGGCTCCGGCAGATAAAACAATTTTTCTTTGCCCTCCATGAGGCCCACGCCAGTCAACCCGCCGGTCGAAACCGCAATTAAAGACTGGATGATGTGGAATCCGCGTCCCTGCGGATCGGAGTAAGGATTCAGAAACGCAAGGATGCGATCGCGCCGATAGGCCACGTGGAAGATCAGGAAATAGAGGGGCAACAACGAACCGATGAACGCATACGCCAGGTATTTCAGCTCAAGTCCGGCGACGAACAGGATGCACATGGTGATGGCTGCACAGGCGATCGCTGTGCCCAGGTCTGGCTGAAAGACGATCAGTCCAATGAAGACCAGAGTCGGCAGCACGGCTGGGATCAGCGTATTGCGCCAGTCATTCATCGACTTGATTCGGTTTTCGAGGAAGAACGCGAGGAACAGAATCAGCGCAGGTTTTGCCAGCTCGGACGGCTGAAACGAAAAGCCGCTGAAGTGGATCCAGCGGTGGGTGTGATGTGCGCGGTCAAGGAAAAAGACCAAGATCAGCATCAGCGTGGTCAAACCAAGCAATGAAAAGACCACAGCCGGATACTTGAGCCGTCTGTAGTCGATCTTCATGCCGGCGAGCATGGCGATAAAGCCGGCAACGGCCCAGCCCAATTGCCTCAGCAAAAAGAAATAGCCGGAGTGATAGCGCTCCTTGGCCATGACCGCCGAAGCGCTGAACACCATCACCAAGCCGATAAAAACCAGTAGCAAAGTGATAATGAACAAGATCCGATCGACACTCACCCGCTTGGCCATAAAAATTCATTTCAACACGGAGGCACTGAGGCACGGAGAAAAGTTCGCGTAAAAATTCTGAATGGAGGGTTACTTGTATGGTTCTGCGGCCGAAACTGCCGCGCCGCAATCGTGGACAAGCTGTTTGAAGACGCGTCCGCGATGTTCGTAATTCTGGAATTGGTCGAAGCTGGCGCACGCCGGAGCGAGCAGGACGATATCTCCGGGTTGCGCAGCAGATGAGGCCTGCTTTACTGCGGACTCGAGAGTCCCTGCCGAGACAACGGCGGCCGCTCCTTTGATGTGCGACTCAATTTTCTCCGCAGCGGCGCCAATTGTGTACACGCGCTTCACTCTCTGTCGCAGAAGATCGTTCAGCACCGTATAGTCACTTCCTTTATCTTTTCCGCCAAGAATTAAATGAATATTGGCCGGAAACGACTCCAATGCTTTGATGGTTGCATCGACGTTGGTGGCTTTGGAATCGTTGTAGTAAGCGACTCCATTGACCGTCGCGATGTACTCCAAACGATGCTCGACCGCCTTGAATTCTCGCACTATCCGACGAATTTGTTCACTATGGCAGCCCATCAGCGCACCTGCGCTTATCGCCGCGAGCACGTTTTCGAGATTGTGCGCCCCCTTCAGCGGAATTTCCGACACCGGCATAACTTCGGTGATCGGCCCTGTTCCTCGAAAAACTATGACGTCGTCGCGAACGAATGCCCCAGAGTCCACCTCGCGCTTGCGGCTGAACCAGACCACCTTGGCGCGAGTGCGGGCGGCAAGTTCAACGCAAGTTGGGTCATCGGCATTTAAAACACAAAAATCGTCTGTAGTTTGATTTTCAAAGATGCGGGCCTTGGCATCGACATACGTCGAGAAAGTGCGGTGCCGGTCCAGGTGATCAGGAGTTACGTTCAATATCGCGGCAACTTTCGGGCGAAATGCGCAAACGGTTTCGAGTTGAAAGCTTGAAACCTCGAGAACGATTGCGGTTTCAGGCGTTGCCTGCGCTGCAAGAGAGACTGCCGGTGTGCCGATGTTGCCGCCGACGAGAGTGTTCAATCCGCCGGACCTCAGAATTTCTCCAACCAGCGTAGTCGTGGTCGTTTTGCCGTTTGAACCAGTGATCGCTACGATTGCTCCCGGAAGAAATTGGAATGCCAGCTCTATTTCTCCGATTACTGGTTGCCCTAAATTTCGCGCTTGTACTATGGGCCAAGCGTCGACGGGGATACCCGGGCTGACAACGACGAGATCCTGGTTCTGCAATGTCCGCGCGCTGTGGCCACCGGTTTCGACAGCAATTCCCTCTTCGAGCAACGCGGGTATTTGATCGCGTAACTGATGTTCAGATTTGGTGTCAGAGACGGTGACTCGTGCACCCTTCGATTTCAAAAATAGCGCCGACGCCAGTCCGGACCGTCCCAGACCGAGAACCAGCACGCGCTTGCCATTGAGTTCAATAGCCATCAGTCAAGTTCAAGATAAATGCAGCGGATTTTCTTGTCATCCGGAGGTGTCTCAGTCAGCGCGTTTAAGCGGAGAGGTCAGCCAAAGCCGCCATACTTGAAACCTCGATGTCAGGTTTGGAGATTGCCGGTTTTGCGGCTCCGGCGTTGGGTCGAGCCGAGGGCCGGTTTACCCAGGCAGTCGAAATTCCCAGAGATTTTGCAGGAACCACATCGTGATAAACGCTTTGGCCGGCGTGAAGCCATTCCTCAGGGGTCAGTCCGATCCTCGTTTGCGCTAATCGGAATATTTCCAATGAAGGTTTGTAGGCGCGCGCCTGAGCCGCGGTGACCAGGTAATCAAAACCTACTCCCAGCTTTGGAAGCGTCGCCGAAAACAGATCATCGTCGATGTTCGAAATGATGCCGAGCTTGAACTGGCTTTTTAAATGACGCAGCGCAGGGACGGTATCTAAAAAAGGCTTCCAGTTTTTCAATGAATCCGGTAAGGATTGCTGCTCTTGTGGTGTCGGGCTGAAGCCTAGGCGGCTGCCAAACCCTCGGACCACTGCCCGCAAAATTTCCTTGTATTCGCGAAAATTGCCCGATTCCTCTTCTGCCTCTATCTCACCGTAGAGGCGAAGGATTTCGCCATCATCGAGATACGAGTCGTGCGTCGAGAGGATTGAGCGCAGCGCGCCGAGAATGCCCGTCTCCCAATCGATGAGAGTGCCGTAGCAATCGAAGGTGATTACACGAAACTGAGAAAGATCAAAAGGCAAGCGGTCGGCCATCAACTTTCAGTCATCGGCGAGATTCGACCGATGGTGGGCTTGAAATTTGGTTAGAATTACTGTCCGACCTTCAACGGAGCTTTTAATGTGAAGGCCACCGCGGACTCGGCCGGGAGCACAATTTCTTTATTGCCGGTGTAAGCTGCGCCGGCGCCGCCCGCGCCAGCTCCTGCAGCAGCTCCAATGGCAGCGCCTTTGCCGCCGCCAGCCAGACCGCCGATCAGTGCACCGAGTCCCGCGCCGCCTCCGGCGAGGACGCCTGTGCGCTTGCCTTTCCCTTTCAAGGTCTGAGTGAAAGTCGAAGTCTGGAGCGGAAGCTCCTGCCCGTTCACATTAATGGATTGAAGCCTTAGCTGAAGAAGCGCTCCGCCGGCGAAATGTCCCATCGCCTTCGCCTCTACAACCAGGCCTTCCACTCGTGCGCCGGCAGGAATTGCCTGTTGGCCATCGACCATGACGGCGCGCGCTAGAGTTCCGCCGAAAGTCTGGCCTGGTTGGCTGACCTTTGAACCAACCTCATCTGCAAGCCGTATGGTCAAAGTTTTTCCGGCAGGAATGGTAATTGCGGTTGGCGCCGGTGGGGGCGCGGGCTGTGAGTTATCTGCAGGCGCAGGACTGTTCGCCGGCTGCGAATTATCGGCCGGCTGCGCAGAGCTGCTCTGGGCTTGGCTCGACTGCGTCTGACTAGGTTTATTACAACCCAGCGTCAGCCCCAAAATTGCGCACAATATCCACTTGCCAACACGCACACTCATATAGCCTCCCGGTGAAAAATATTTATCAGATATGGCAGCGAACCAGCAACTCACAATAGTGCAAGGCTAGATCGTGCAATTACCTCGGACCATTCAGGAGCGGGAACACCGGCTCAGCCGCTGACGGATGATGATCGCCATTGCTGGAATTTTTCATCCCGGGCACAGCGTCCGACACCGAAGCCGCGGCCGCGACGGCGGTTTCATTCTTCTTCAGGAACTTTGCGGTATTCAGAAGCGTCCGGCCGAGTGAAGCATTGTAGCTGGTCCAACTAGATTCGTTTTCCGACTCGCGCTCGAAGTGCGCCCGCATGCTCTCCATCTTTGAATCCAGATCGTCGAGGTAGTGCAGCACAAGCGCCTCGGGAAACATAGGCAGCTTCGGCGAGCCAAACTCGTACTCCCCGTGATGGCTGATGATGAGGTGCTCCAGCAGTGTCTTCAGCTCATCTGGAAAATTCGCGATATGCGATATCTTCTTTTGTAGCATTTCGAGCTCAATAATCATGTGCCCCAGCAACTGGCCACGGCTGGTGTAAGAAAACGATCGGTTATAAGTGAGCTCGTGGATCTTTCCAATATCGTGCAAGAACGCGCCGGTCAGCAGCAGGTCGCGATTAATCTGGGAATAATTCCTGCAGATGAGATCGCATGAGCGAAACAGCGATACTACGTGGTCCAAAAGGCCACCGATATAGGCATGGTGCAAGGTTTTCGCCGCAGGCGCGCTGCGATACGCGTTCGCGATGTCCGGATCGCTCATAAAGGACCGCACTAGCGCTTTTAGAGATGCGTCCTGAAATGAGTCGACGAATGTCCCCAGCGTGCGCCAGAGTTCATCCACATCTTTCGTAGTCTTCGGAAGGTAGTCGGCGAAATCGACTTCGGAGTCGCCCAGCTTTCGCAGTTTGTGGATTGTAAGTTGGAAGCGGTTCTTATACTTGTTCAGCAGGCCTTTGACCTTCAGAAAATCATCCTGCTCAAAAGCTTCGAGCGCGTCCTCGACGTTGTCCCACATCTTGGCTTCGATCTGGCCGCAGCGGTCGGCAAGTGTGAGAGCAAGATAGGGGTCGCCCGATTTCTTCGGCTTTACTTGTTTGCTGGTGACAACGAAGCTCGAGACGACGACTTTGTTCTCAAAGCGGGCGCAATCGGAGAGGAAGAAATCCTTCATACGGTAGTCCGGCGGCGCGAAGGTAAGTAGCTTGCGCCATTTCTGGCTGCCGCAAGCTTAACCTAAAGCACGCCCAATTTCTTCCTCTTTTTCTTCAGTTCCTTCGCGCTGGCTTCTTTTGCGGTAGTGGTAACTACTGGCTGGGTCTCGTTCGGGCTGGCGCCAGTGTCCACATACCCCGGCTTCGTCCAAATGTAGGCATCTTCGCGGAGCTTCTTTAAGTATTCGCGCAGGGCCGGTTGCATCTTCTGCATGTAAACGGCTTCCTGGATACGCGGCTCTATTTCGTTGAACGGAGGAATTCCGGCGCTTTGGTGCTCAGTGACCTTCAAAATCACGAAACCTTGTTTGGTGCGGACTACGTCAGAAACATCGCCTTTCTTCATATTGAAGGTCAAGTCTTCGAGCTGCTTCGCCAGCTTGCCGCGCTCAAAGAAACCAAGGTCGCCACCCTGCGCCGCGGAGGGCCCCTCAGAAGACTTTTTCGCTACGTCAGCGAAATCTGCGCCTGCCTTAATTCGTTTCAGCAAGTCGTCCGCCTTGGCCTTGGCCGCGTCGAGCTTCTGTTGATCGTCTCCGGCCTGCTCGGTGGAAACCAGAATTTCACTCAATCGCACTTCTTCGGGACGGGAGAGCTGGGCCTTATGGTCGTCATAAAATTTTTGCTCTTCTTCTTTCGTGACGTTTATGCGGCCACCCACTTCGCGCTGAATGACTTGCTGGGTGATGATCTCCGTGCGCATGTTCTGCTTAAAGTCTTCGAACGAAACGCCCTGCGCCTGCGCGGCCTTTTCCAGGTCCTCCATTGTGTCCAGCTTCATCTGCTTGCGCATGTCATCGAGGCGTTTGATCAGTTCGGTGTCGGCCGAAATGTCCAGGTCCTTGCCTTTTTCGAGCAGCAATTCGCGGTCGATCAGTCCCCTGAGCACGTCTTTCTGTTGTTCTGCGACAGCCTGGTCCACGTGTGTCGGGTCCTGTTGCTGGGCCTCTTCTTTGACTTGCTGTTGCTCGCGTTCGTAATCCGTCTTGGTAATGATCTGACTGTTAACCCGCGCGATGATCTCCTCGATCACGGTGTCGGCAGACAGCAGCACAGGTGACAAAATGGCGGCGATCAAGGCAAGCCGAAGAACAACTTTGGACATAAAAAGGCACCTAACAAAACTTGGGATTGGCGTGTAGCTCTCCTCTGATTGTAACGCTTCGAGCAGCTGGCGGGCAGGCGATTACGCTTTATTAGCCACCTACAAACCGAAAACGCCGAATTTATCGTCGCGCATCCTATAATTCACAGTTGCAACAACATGGCGATAGGAAACCATCGACTACATCTTTGTACCCTGGCTTTCATAGCTGTTCCGGCTTTGTGTCTCGCTGCCAAAGAATTTTCCATGCCCAAAGCCCAGCCGGCGTTCAGCTACCCCGCGCATGATCACCATCCGAATGAGAACGTTACCGTCGCGCTCGATCCTTACGATACCCCGGAGAAAGCGAACATCTTCGTAGTCAACTATCGGCAGCACGATTTGCTGCCGATACTTCTCATTATCACCAACGACTCTGAGCAGCCGATCGAACTCGCGACCATGAAAGCGGAATTGGTCACGGCGGACGGGGTTAAACTCACGCCCGACACAGAAGACGACATCTTCCGGCGAGTTTCGCACCCGAACGCCTCCAGCACGCGCTACCCTATCCCATTTCCGTCGCCCAAGGCGAAGGGCGGCATCAACTCGAAACAAGCAAACGAAATTCAGAGCGCGCAATTTCGGGCCAAGGCGGTGGAACCTCGCAGTTCACAAATTGGCTTCTTGTTCTTCGATATCTCAGACGTGGCCGCTCCTATTCGAGGAGCGCGGTTTTATTTGACTGGTGTTCGGAACTCTTCCGGAAATGACTTGATGTACTTTGAAGTAGCTCTGGACAAATATCTGGATACTGCAAAGCAACATTAGCTCGACTGTGCCGACATTTGTCGTTCCGCTTCGTGCCGGATCAGAAGCTGCGCAAGTTCCGTGGTAGCCGCCTCGATGGCTTCGTCCAGCGAGTGATGTTGTGTCCAGCGAAGAATTTCGCTCGATCCCTGGCATTGAATTACGCAGTGGTACACCTCAGGATCCAGCCGCCTGTCGCGGCGAAAGTCGGCGTAGTACGGGCCGCGTTGCAAACGCTCGTAGCTGACGATATGAGAGTTGTCTGAAGCGCCCTCTGAAAGTGGCATATCTAGATCTCAGCATCGCGCCTGGCCTGCCCTACTGCTTGAGCATCCAGAACGTACGTAACTTCGGCGTCACAAAATTCACAACGCGCCAGCCTTTTCACTTTGTCGTCCAGATTACCGGGAGTAGGTAGCGAAAAAGAGCGCAAGCAGTCGGGGCATGTCAATACAAAGTACTGTTTTCCGTCTAACGGTATCCACACCGGAGCGTTGGGTCCTTTAACAACACTGGCGCGAAAAGGGGCCTTCTCCAAAAGGTCTCGTATGTTCAAGACCAGTTCCTCGGGTGAATGATCTCCGCCCTTTTGTAAATAAGCATCCGCGATTACTCCCATCGGCAGTTCCGGACCCGCATACGCGCCGCTCATTGCAATTACCGGAATTTGAGGAAAGCGCCGCCGGATGATCGAAAGAAGCTCAAATCCAGACATTTTAGGCAAATTCAAGTCGCAAATGATGATGTCTGGCAGGGCCTGCTTCATCATGGCCAAGGCCTCGAATCCATCTTCGGCGCACCTCACCGTATAACCAAGTGAGCTGAATAGCTCGTCGGCGATCTCACAGAAGACCAGGTCGTCGTCGACGATCAGCATCCGGTAGTCGAACTGTCGCGCCATCCGCACGGCTCCTCACCTGGAGTATGTCATTCCCGGTATAGATTCGCCGAGCCTTTGACGCAGCAGGCTCACAGTTCGTTGTAAGACGAAGTGGCAGGCAAATACTTCACAATATCGGCGCACCCTTAGAAATGTTCGATACAGTACATCCCGTAGGTGGGATCGGAAGATCCTGTAGGCTCGCCTATTTGTAACCGCCTTGGTCGGTGGCTTACTCTAGCTAAGTCTATGAAATGGCGATCTCTGGAAGAGTCTTCTCCGGAACTTGGAGCCCGTTCTCTGGCGGATGTGTTTGCCGAGCGCAAACAGCTCATAGCCAGATATGTGCCGGACGAGGTGCGCGCCATTCACGAGCGTGTCGTCAGTGAACTGCGAAAATCGGGAATTGGTGCCCTGCAGGTGGGAAGCCACGCGCCGGAGTTCGCCCTGCCCGATCACAACGGGAACGTGCTCTCATCATCGAATCTGCGGCAGGATTCGCGCCTGGTCATCTGCTTTTTTCGCGGCCGTTGGTGCCCGTTCTGTGTTGGCCAGCTTGAGGCAATGAATTCCATTGTTCCGCAAATTCGGGAACTTGGCGCCTCGTTCCTCGCGATTTCTCCTCAGACCAAGCACCAGTCTTACCTGATGGCGGACCAGCACCGTTTGCGATTCCCGCTGTTGAGCGACGCCGGAAACGCTGTTGCCCGGCAATTTGGACTTGTCTACCGGGTACCTGATTATCAGCAGGAAGTCTACCGTAGCGCATTCGTGAACCTGCCATTTGCAAATGGCGATTCCAGTTGGGAGCTGCCAAGTCCTGCTACCTACGTTCTCGACCGCGATTCGACAATTCTGTTCGCCGGGGTCGATCCCGACTATACTTCCCGGCCCGAGCCCACCGACATTCTCCAATTTCTTTCACAGTTTCCGGAACACTGAATGTTCATACGTCACAGCGGGATTGTTCACCTGTCCTAAACAGGGAAAACGTCAGCTCCTAAACTTCCCAAAGAGGGATTTCTTCCGGTTTTGATCCTCGTTGTCTCAATCCGGGAAGCTCCCCTACTTCTGCCATCAACCTGAGGTGTTCATGACTGCTGCTATCGCGCCAACCACGTTCGTAGCCACCGGCTCAGGGCCAGTGAATGGCCAGGGACTGCTCAATCTACTTATCGTGGACGACGACCGCGCTCTCCGTGAGGCGGCCAAAGAAGCTACTGCAATGCTGGGATACAACGCGAGCGCCTGCGATTCAGCTGAACAGGCCCAACGCATTCTGGACTCGCAAAATGTGGATGTCGCGCTGCTTGATCTGAAGCTTCCAGGCACCAGTGGCGTGGAAGCACTCCATCAGATCAAGCGCCGCCATCCCGATCTTGAAGTCATAGTCATCACCGGTCATGGAACTATCGAATCGGCCGTTCAGGCCATGAAAGCGGGCGCTTATGACTACGTTAAGAAGCCATTCAGCCTTGAGGAGCTCAAACTGCTCCTTGAGCGGCTGGCTAGGCACCTGAAGCTCAAGGCCGAAAACCGCATGTTGCGCGAGCGAATCAAATCCAAACAGGGCTTCGGGAGCATAATCGGCCGCGCCCCGGAGATGGACCGGCTTTACCGCATCATTGCCAAAGCCGCGCACAGCGCGCATCCGGTGCTGATCCTGGGCGAAAGTGGCACCGGGAAAGAGATGGTCGCGCGCGCAATCCACTATTCGGGTCCATATCGCGACAAGGCGTTCATTCCGGTGGACTGCGGTTCGCTGGTGCCCAGTTTGATCGAGAGTGAACTGTTCGGCTATGTGAAGGGCGCGTTTACCGGAGCCATGCAGTCGAAAGCCGGATTATTGAGCATCGCCGATGGCGGCACAGTGTTTCTAGATGAAATCGGCGAACTTCCCGTCGATTTACAGGCGAAAATGCTGCGGGCCCTGCAGGAAAAGGAAATTCGGCCTGTAGGCAGCACGAAAACCGTGCCGATCAACATACGAGTGCTCGCTGCCACCAATCGCGATCTGGAGCATGCCGTCGCCGAAGGTTCCTTCCGCCGCGATCTCTTCTTCCGCTTGAACGTGCTCACTCTGCGAATTCCTCCCTTGCGAGAGAGACGGCAGGACATTCCACTGCTCGCCGGGCACATTCTCGAACGCCTTTCGCAAAGTACCGGTAGGGCCCAGGAGCTGAGCGACGACGCCATGCGGGCGATGCTGGCGTACGATTGGCCGGGCAATGTGCGGGAACTTGAGAACTGCTTGGAGCGCTGCTGCGCGATCACCTCCGGCAACGTGATTCACGTTGTAGATTTGCCAAGTTCGATTACAGGAGCCCCTGCCAGGTTCGTCCAAGAAGCCGCCCAAAAGCGAGTCCTCCCCCTGGCTGACCTTGAAAAACAGGCTGTGCTCACCGCAATCGCGCAACTCAATGGTGACAAATTGATGGCGGCAAAGATGCTGGGGATTGGAAAGACGACCTTGTATCGAAAGCTTAAGGAGTACGGCGCAGAAGTGTGATGGGTCAGTTTGGAACCAGACTTCCCGAAATGGCGCACTGGATTGATTTCGAAGGCTGCTTGTCGTTTATTTTCAATCGCTGCATTTTGGCCGTGCAGTTGCGATAGCTGCCTGCATGATTCTGATCATCTGGAATTCCGGTAAGGCACCGGAATGTGCGCGAGTCATTGAGCATGCAATGCAGGAGCCGGTGCAGGTCGCTTGCAGTTTGCACGAAGGTAGTGAGCTGTTGCGATCAGCCGAATACTCGGCCGTGATTATCGACCAGTGGATAACAGAAGCTGAGCCTGAGCCGGCGAGCATAGTTTGTGATCATCTGGGCATGGCCGTCCCCCTGTTCGTAAATTTTGGCATCAGCGCGGTCGAACGAATTCTGCGCGAATTGCGGGCCGCTCTGCATCGCCGCGGAATTGAAACTGCTTTGGCCCGGCAAAGCGCTCATCAGGCGTTGCAAGATGAGCTGAAAGACGATGTGACCGCGCTGTTGCTCGCTTGCGGCATCGCAGTTGAGAGTGCGAAGCCAAGCGATCCAATCCGCGTGCGCCTGCAGCAGATTGAAGAACTAGCCAAGCACATCAAACAGAAGTTAGCGGCCGCTGATGAGCGGTGTGCAGCCGCCAGCGCGTAAAAATATATCCGCGGAGCTGCCATCTCCGAGGAGTATTCCTGTGATGACGCGAATCAGGAACCAGCAGTCTGAACATCTGCCAGGGTCGGCAGATTGGAGTCCTCCAGCATGAACTCCAGCATCTCCTGCGGCACGGGTGCGTTCCATACCGGCGCGAACGACTGCCGGTGCAGCGGCGATGGGCCGTGCTCGCGCAGTGCAGCCAGATGTTTCGGCGTGCTATAGCCCTTGTTCGAGCGCAGTCCATAGAGCGGAAAAACCGGGTCCCATTCGGAGATCATTTGGTCGCGATGAACTTTGGCGAGAATTGACGCCGCTGCAATCGACGCCGAAAGCGCATCGCCATGAATGATCGCCTGTTGCGGCACTTCATAGTCGAGCTTCATTGCGTCGATCAGGAGATAATCCGCCGCCGGATTCAGCTGCGACACTGCCTCATGCATCGCCAGCCGCGAGGCGTGGTAAATGTTGATCTGGTCGATGCGTGCGGCGTCGACGGCGGCAATTGCCCACGCGACGGCATGCTCGCGAATGCGTTCGGCGAGCACCTCTCTGCGTTCGGCTTCCAGCAACTTAGAATCTCTTAGCCCACGGATGCGGTAAGTCGGCTCAAGCACTACCGCCGCGGCCACGACCGGGCCGAACAGCGATCCCCGCCCAACTTCATCGACCCCGGCAACGAGTTTCGCGCCCGAGGCCCAGGCGATCTTCTCGAATTTCAGCGTGCATCGAAGCCGCTTGATGAGCCGCATCTTCAGCGTGGCAGGAGAGAGTTTCTTCCCGGTGCGAGGATTGATGGTCGAAAGCATAACAGCGGGTGCGGTGGCTTTAATGATGTTTACGCTGGTGGGCTTGTGGGCGCAAGAGGAAATCTCGGAGACTATGCTGCCTGCTTAGCTATGCGCGTGTGGGCTCTGCGGCGGATTTCGCCGTGCCGGCCGCGACTGATCTTTGATCACCTTTACTTCAAAGCTGACTGGCAACTGCTTCGGCGGATAGCAGGCTGCATTGTCGCAGGCCTGATATTTCAAAAAGCCGTGAAACGCGTACTTTTGGGGCAGGACCGATGACAGTGGCCTCACAACCACGTCGACCGCGAAGTCGCCGGTATAAACGTTCAATTTCTCATTCGGAGCAAAGGGAAAGCTGCGGTCTGCCCCCTTGGGATATGTGACCCCGCCGACGATGATGTCGGTCGGAGGATCGAGGCGCAGCTCGGTTTTCTTCAGGTATTCCTGCTTCGGCTGATTCGAGTTGATATGAAAGCCGCGCGCTACGCGAAACTGCAACTCTACCGTGCTGGGATGGCCGCGCTCAATGGTTTTGATCTCGGGCGGCTCATAGGTAACGGAAGACTTGCTACGCGCAAGTCCTTGCGAAAATAGCGGCAGGGAGCTCATAAAGAGCGCACAGGCGCAGATGACTGTGCCCTTCACTTTGCGGCCACCTGCTGGCCGAGCGCCTTCTGAATGTCACTCTCGATCTCTGACTTGCTGACTAACCCAAATACGTGGTCGAGAATCTTGCCGTCGCGGTTTATATAGAACGTTGACGGCAGGTACTCGATGCCGCCGTACTGTGCGCCAACTTCTTCTTTGCCGATCAGCACCGGGTAATTGACACCCATCTTCTGTGCGAATGAAGCAATGTCTTCTGGACTGGCGTCATCCATGGCGACGCCAAGCACTTGTAATCCCTGAGGCGCGTACTTTTTTTGCAGATCGACGAACCAGGGCATCTCGACCTTGCACGGTTCGCACCAGGTAGCCCAGAAATTCAACAGGACCGCTTTACCGCGGAAATCGGAGAGCTTCATCGTCTTTCCGTCGAGCGAGCTCAGGCTAAAATCAGGCGCGGGCTGGCCTTGCAATTTTCCAACGGTGGTTGTGACCGGCGTGCGGTGCGCTCTTTGAATCCCGAAAACCAACATGATCGAGATCACCATCGCGATCACGATCAGGATGACTGGATCGCGCCGACCGGAGTGCCGCGGACGTGGCGCTGGCGCCGGTGGTATAGGGCTGCCGCTGGCCTGGTATTGATTACTCATCCCGGGCGCCGTATTAGTGTTGCCTTCTTTCTCAAGTGTGCTCACAAGAGTCCTTTACAAAGTGAACCGATTTAGGAACGAGAGATAATGTGACAGCAAAGTGAATCTCCCGAGAATTAACAGGGCCCCGAGCGCGATCAACAAGCCTCCGCTGGCAACTTCGATGGCATGCATGTGCCGGCGAAAGCGTCCGTAAAAACTCAAAAATCGTTCAATTCCCAAAGAGGTAAGAAGGAATGGTACCGCTAAACCCAGAGAATAAATCGTAAGCAGAAAGATTCCTTTACTCACCGAATTCTGCGCCGCTGCCAGATATAGTATGGCTGAAAGTATGGGTCCGACGCACGGGGTCCAGCCGAACGCGAAGGCGAAGCCGATTACAAAAGCCCCCCAGGCCGTACTGCCGCCCTTAACGCTGTGCAGGCGCGCATCCGAATAGAGCAGTTTTATCTTATATATACCCGTTAGGTGCAGGCCGAAGATGAGGATGAACACCCCGGCAATCTGCGCGAGGACGGACTTATATCGCGCGGCAAGCTGACCCACTTCGGTCGAAAGCGCGCCCAAAGTGACAAAAACAATGCTGAAGCCGATTACGAAGGCGATGGAATTCAGCATCACCTTACTAAGCAGAGCTGTATTCCGCTCTTTCAGTTCCTCCACCCCAACTCCGGAGATCAGCGAGACGTACCCCGGTACGAGAGGCAGCACACATGGTGACAGGAATGACACCAGCCCCGCGACAAATGCGGCGATTGGAGTAGGATTCGCCATTCGAGAGCTATTGTACCTGCAAGATGTAAATAGAATGTATGCGCCAAGTGACTACCGGAATCACTTCTTTTCTGCCGCCGGCCCAACTTGTTTTGGCGCCTCAGCGACCATCTTCCGCAGCAACTCAGTAGGCAATACCGCCGTGAGTACGGCGCGGTCCTCTTTCTGTTCCACCTTCAAACTGTCCAGTGCCCGTTTGACGTCGGGATCAGGCGTCTCGCCGGCTACTGAAATTTCAGCGGAATGAAAAATCGAAAGAAACGTATTCACTTGCTGCGCTAACTGCTTGGCCGCCTGGTCATCGTGTGTGAAGGCCTCCGCCCGGAGGTGAACAGCGCGCAGATAGCGCACCGAAGCCACCACAGTCGCGGGAGTCGACAAAGGAAACGAGGCGTCAGCGGTCGACTGGCCTGCCGGATTCATGCGGAAGATTCCCCATGCCAGACTCGCAATCGGAACGCGTTTATAAAATTGCCGCAATAACGCGGGACCGCCAAACGGCGACGCCAGCTTTCGTGAGCGATCAATGATTCCGCGGATCACGGCAGGATCTGGGTAGTTTGAGGCGGCCACGGTGTCCACACTCAGGATGGCGATGCGCAGAGTGCGATTTTGCAACGGCACGTTGTAAATATCGATCGAGCGGTAAGTCTCAACCGACTTCGCCAAAGTCTTTAGATAATTACGCAATTTATCGGCATGAATGTGAGCGACAAAAACTTCAGAGTAACGGGTCTCGCCACCAGTGAGCGGGCCGGCGTAGTGGACAGCCAGCGCGGCTCCCTGAAGATCGCGTTCGAATTGAAATCCGGTAGCCTGGATGAATTGCTCATATTCGGCGTCGTGCGGCACGGCTGGAAGATGGTGGCCGATATCAGCCAGCCGCATCCAACTCAGATCGAGATATACGAAAGCGTCAGCTCCGGGCAGCAGCCGCGCGGCTTCCGGCGGAGCATGCTTCCGCAACTGGATGATGACCGCTACCGCCGCGATAAAGATCAGAAACCCAAACAGGATGGGGAGGCCGCGCTTGATTCGCATGGCAGATTGCGCACGATCATATCAAACCCATGCCGGCCAGACACCCCCGTCCGACTACCAATAAGGTGAGCTGTCACCGGCGCCGTCAAAGAAGCCCGTAGAATAGCCAGATGCCAAACTGCATAGGTTGCGGCCGCGAACTGCCCCCCGGGGGCTATCCAGACAATATCTGTCCGGACTGCCGCGCGGCGGCAACTGTGCGCGCTTACGAGCAAGCGCGTTCAAATCGCAGAGCGATGATGAGCGGGATGTTCAGAATAATCCCCGTCACTTCCGCAATTATTGCGGGCAACGTTTTTGTTTACTTAGCCATGACGCTTTCGGGGGCTTCGCCAGTTGATCCCCAAATTTCCGATCTAGTGAAGTGGGGCGCGAACAACGGTGTGCAAACGCTTGTAAGCCAACCCTGGCGCATGTGGACGTCGAACTATGTTCACATCGGAATCGTTCACATTTCTCTGAATATGTGGTGCCTGTGGAGTCTGGGCATACTCGCCGAGCGTGTGTTCGATCGCTGGACCTACTTTCTTACCTATACCTGTTGTGGCATTGCCGGCAGTCTCGCGAGTCTGGGACTTCACCCAACACGGTTCGGCGCAGGCGCGTCAGGCGCAATCTTCGGTTTAGCGGGTGCTCTGATTTCTGCCCTTTATCTTGGCCACTTGCCAGTGCCTCCGCGCGCACTCAAATCGACATTGAAGAGTTTGGTGCTGTTCGCGGGATACAACTTGTTCTTTGGCGCAGTTGTTCCAGCGATTGACAATTCGGCGCACCTCGGCGGCTTGGTTTGTGGATTAATTCTCGGCGCAGTCTTGGCTCCTCATTTGACCTCACCTGCGGACGAGAGAAATTCCTGGCGGCGGTTCGTATTCATCGCGGCGGGCGTGGTGCTGTTCGCGATCTTCGCCTTTATTCGTCATACCGTGCAGCATGCTGCATAACTTTTATTCGCTGCCGCTATCGTCGTCGTCGGGGATAGCTTCAACGGCTCGGCTTTTCACCGCAAACGCCAATCTCTGGTCCGTCTTGGTGTCAAACGTAGCTCGCACTGGCTGACGCTCCCAGCGAGGAGCTGCGTACGGCAGGGAAGAATCATTGCCTTCGGCGATGGCTTTTCGCAACAGCGGCTTGCGATGCCCCAGTTGCACGATTATGGCTAAAACTTTTTGGCCGTCGTCCGAGATTCCGCAATAGGCGGCGTAATCCCGAAACCAGCTCACTCGCGATGAATCGGGATCATAGTCGGGCAGGGCGATCGCTCGTATTTTTCCGCTAACCCGGTCTACGAGCAGCCAACCTCCCAGTTGCCAGCGCCATTGTGGTGGACCGCTCTCCTGCGGAAGGGAGTCGTTCAATTTGTAGACGCGCTGCACAACAAACGTATGCTCAGTCACGTCGTGTACGTCGCCGACGGTAAATTCCTTGGCGCGGCCGTCGACATAGAGCGGTCGCATTTTTACGATGGCATTTTTCCCTTGGCCCTCTGCTGCAGGCAGTGAGATCGCGCCCCACTTGCCCAGCGCGACTGCGTGTGCCTTGGTCGCGGCCTGCGCTGTTACGGTGTATACGACAACAAAGAGCACAACTCCCGCTCGCATCATGCGAGAAGATAAACATTGCGACCGCGGGAAAAGCAAGGTTATGTGAACATTTGCGCTTGGATGAGTTTCAAATCGGGAATCCTAAGCGGCGCAGGCAGGAACTAGTTACATCGTTCGGGATCCGACAACAAAAATAGCGGCGCGGAAGGAGCTGTTTCGTTGCTACAAATGTCAGTCCGTTGCCGGTAAAAGACTTTAACTGCAGAGCCCGCGGAGATTCCGCCGAGTTCGCCGAGAAGGGCGACCGCAAATACAGGCAAACTCGACTTTTAAGGTGATGAAAGAAGGCGGTCAAACAGGATTCCCCTAGAACACCATCAAGGACAAAGACGAAACCGACGGATGGATCTCTGAGTTAATTTTTGCCGCTTGTCAAATACAAGAACAAGATCGATTTCATGACCGCAGGGAAATTGCCAAGCATCTGTTGGGATGACAGCGGACAGGACCGTGTCGCCTGCATTTGCTGTAACCCTAATGTCCTGCCGCTCGAGAACGACAGCACTGGATTTCTGGACGGCCTCCGAAACTACTATCCGCTGCGCGCGAAGCGCTTCACGAGCTTGGCCAAGATCCATTCCTGACGGCAGAACATAATTTAACTGTGCCTCTCTGCGATCCAATTGAGTCATCCCTACCGGCCACAAAGGGTCAAGTGTCGGGACGCACGCCATGAAAACAAGAGCTCCGACTGGTAAGGAGAATAGCAAATTCAAGTGACGGATCGACTGGTAGCCCGATTCAGGGAAACGCCGAGTCACTATCAGCACTATCGCCGAATATAGGAGCATGTTTGAGAGAAGAATGAATTGTGGAGTATCCGCTCGCCTGAAAACTAGGGTTTCGATTAAGGCGCCAGGCATCAAGAAAAGACCTGCAAAAAGCGTGAAACGAAGAGCTAGTGAGGAAATCGCTGTAACCGCTGCGCCGCACAATGCTGCGAAAGTAATTCGCGCAAACATCGAACTCCCTGCGTAAGAACGAACATCCCGAGTGGATTTGCAGAATTGTTGAGTATTACTGTGGCAGCAGCGTCTCTTCTATTGCGACCTTCTCGCCTTCTTCCACGTTGATCACCTTGTGAACGCTGCGGTATCCCGACATGGTGATGTCGATGACATATGCGCCGGGGTTGAGGTAGAAGTCAAACGGCGAACCTTTATCGAGAACGCGGTTGTTGACCATGATCTGGGCGCCTTTGGGCTGGGTCTTGATGCTGACGACTCCCATGCTGGCCGATTCGCCGCGATTCAGAAGCTTCTTGAATTTTCCACCGGCGCTGCGGATGTCATCGGTCTCGCCAAGTTTTGCCAGCGTGAGATTCACCGTCGCAGTCTGCCCGACCTGCGAGATGAAGCTGCCGCTGGCTTCGATGTACCCATTTCGTCGCACGACAACGGAATGATTGCCGGGCCTATTCACGATGAACTGGCTCGGCGTCAGCTTCCCAGTATCGTGGCCATCGACAAAGATCACGCCGCCGGCAGGTGTGCTGCTTACAGAAAGCATCGCTGAAAGAGAACTCAGCTGCATCGTGATGGATGAGCCCGCGCCGGCTTTTAGATTGATGGTGCGAGATTCAGAACTGTACCCTGATTTGCTCGCGAGCAGAACGTGCTGGCCGGGAGCAATATCGGTCAGTGTGCACGGGCTCTGGCAGAGCGGACTACCATCGAAACTGATCTGTGCGCCCGCCGGATTTGAAGCCACGGTAAGCTTCGCAAGCTGAGGAGTCGCTTCGGCTCGCGTCCTGCCATGCTTTGATCCCCGTGTCGGCTTTTCCGGTTCTTCAGTTACGGTGAGACTTGGATTTTGTTCCGCCGGCGGCGGTGGTTGTATCGCGGCCTGCTCGGTGGTTGGAGCGGGTGCAGGAGCTGGTGCTGCTGGAGGCGGAGCTGGCTTCTGCGACGCGTGCTTCTGCCGGGTCTGGACCGGTGCGGGCGCAGTCGCTCTCGAACTGCCGCTGTCATGGTCCTCAAAAAAGTTGTAGATCGTCATTCCCGCAATGATCACTACAATCAGCAGCACCGCTCCCCCAATCGCGTAACCATAAAGCTGCTTAGGGGTATTGCGGATTTCAGTCGCGGCCTTCTTCGCGGCGGCGCGCACTTGAATCTTGGGTTTTTCTTCTGCTTTGTTGCTTGGTTTCTTGTTCGGAGTTGGCGCAGGTGCTTCGGCCGGCTCTGCCTCTTCGGCCGCCGGCTCTGAAGGAGAAATCGATGGAACGAAAATTTCTTTGAGCGGAGGAAGTTCCTCGAGTTCGGAGAAGCTCTTCCGCGCGGCCGCTGCGGGAGTGCCTTCGTCGTTGTCGGCCATCATGGGATCGATAGCGAAGCTCGGCGCTGGGGCCTCGGTTTCCGTAGCTGGGGCGGCAGCGGATGCGGCCGGCGCAGGCGGCGCGGCAGGCTTCGCGGGTGCAGGCGTCGCCTGTGCGAACGGTTTTGACCCCGGTGCTGCTTTCCCGGGCCCAACGCCGGCGGCTGCGGCCTGTGCCTTCGGTTTTTGCGGCGCGACCATCGTGACTTTTTTGGGCGCTGCGTTGCACTGCTCGAGATCGTGTATCAGCTCTTGCCCGGACTGATATCGATTTTCGGGCGACTTCGAGAGCGCCTTCATAATCAACTCACCCAGCGGAGCTCCCAGTTTTGCCTTGAGTTCATGCGGTGGCTCCGGCGCCGACTCCAGAATCGCGGTGCGTACCTGGTCGGCGGTCTCTCCAGCGAAGGCCTTGTGGTCAGTTGCCATCTCGTACAGGATGGCTCCCAGACTGAAGATCGCCGAACGATGATCGCCGTCTTCTCCGCGCATCTGTTCCGGAGAAACGTAGTGGAATACCTCAGGCACAGCCGCCGAGCTTCCAGCCTGTCCGTTCATCGACGAAATCCCAAAGCCGAGAACCTTTACGACCCCATCCCACTGCACCATGATCTTTGCCGGCTCGAGCGACTGATGCAGCACTTTGTGAGCTTGCGCGTGATCGAGAGCGTGGCAAACCTGGCGGGCAATGTCCTGAATGTCCCAGATAGAGAATCCATCGCCGCGCTCCAGCGTTGTGGCAATAGGATTTCCTTGAATGTATTCGGCCGCGGCCAGCAGTTGACCGTCTTCATCGCCAACTCCATAAAGCTGCGCGATGTTTGGGCTGTTAAGCGGTTTAGCACGATCGGACTCTCCAAAAACAGCTTTCACCAGGGAGTCGCGGTCAAGCACATTACTGAGCGCTACCACTTTCAGCGCGATGGTCTGCTGGCTTTCCGGATCTTGTGCCTTATAGACCGTGGCAAACGGCGACTGCGCCACTTGGCTGATGATCTCGAAACGTCCGATTTTGTTCGACATCGTCTGCCTCATCTCCAATGAGAGAAGTACGCGTGGGGATCAGAGAAAATCATAAGTTCTCTCGCGCCTAGGTTGGAGTTACCGAAGTACTTAAAGGTCTATCTTCCAGCGCGATATAGGGCTTCTTGCTCGGCTGGTCGTCGGAAATTCAAGCTGTAGCGGCCTCGAAGCGGAACGAAGTTCCTTTTGGCCACGTACCGAAGTGTAGGGCAGGAGCTGATTGAGCGACCTCGGAGTGAGCCCGAATCAGAACGACGGCAAGAAAGCCGGTCCCCCGGGATTCGCACAATCGCTTGCAGAAGGGTTCGATTGTGCTCCGCTCGGAATGACAGGTTTTTAGCATTTTCCTGAAGGCTGACGGCAGAAAGCTATGGCCAAATGACAAATGTCAGATTCGGCCGCTGACGATCTGCACTGGTGCGTAATCGGCAGGTAAACGATTATGTACTTGGTTGTTGATTGCGCCCTGATCGGCTATGCTGTGTGTCTGCCTCCCAGGCTCTCACTACAGCTAGCGTGATATCTCCCGGAGTTAAACGATGACCTTGTCGCGTTTTGTGCGAAAGAATGCTTTTCGGAACAAACGGCGCAGCTTGCTGACAATACTGAGCATTGCATTCCCGCTGTTGCTGCTCTCGTTTCTGATGTCGCTCTGGCGGGCCTTCTACGGAAATGATCTGCGCAGCGATGCCTCGAACCAGCGGCTGATCGTCCGGCATAAGGTCTCACTGACGAATTTCCTGCCGATGTCGTACGAGCAGAAAATTCGCGCCATACCTGGTGTCACGCATATTGTCCCAATGGCCTGGTTTCAGGGAATTTATAAGGATGAAAAGCCGGAGAACTTCTTCGCTCGCTTTGGGACCAATCCAGACGAGTTTTTCGACGTTTATACCGAACTCTCCATTCCTCCTGACCAGCTCGAAGCCTGGAAAAAAGATCGTGCCGGCGCGGTGTGCGACCAAACGCTGGCAAAGAAGTACGGATGGAAAATCGGCGACCGCATCGTGATTCAGGGCGATATTTACCCGATCCGGCTGGAACTGACATTGCGCGGAATTTTCCAGGCCAAGCTGCCCAATGACGGATTCTATTTCAACTGGAAGTATGTAGAAGAGGGAGTTGCGTTTGCTAAAGACCGCGCCGGCCTATTTAGCCTGATCGTGGATTCGCCCAAAGACGTGGACCGGGTCTCCAAGGAAATTGACGCCACTTTTGCGAACGCGCCCGAGCCAGTAAAAGCCGAAACCGAGAAGGCTTTCGGATTGAACTTCATCAACATGCTCGGCAATGTGAAGGCATTCATTCTGATCATTTCCTCGGCCGCCGTGTTCACGATTCTGTTGGTTTCGGGGAACACCATGGCCATGTCTATTCGCGAGCGTACGCGCGAGGTGGCCGTACTCAAGACGTTGGGCTTTCAGCGCGGAACGATTCTCGGGATTTTTATTGGCGAGGCCGTCGCAATTTCTCTTATTGGCGGCATTGCGGGAACGCTGATTGCCGCGCTTGCGCTATCAGGAGCATCGCACGCTCCACAAGTCGGCAATCTGTTTACGTTTGCTTTGCATGAGTGGCGGTTTACCGCCCCTATCGCATGGGGAGTTGCGATTCTGGCCGGGTTCCTGAGTTCGGCCATTCCGGCTTACGGCGCGTCGCGCACCGGAATTGTCGAGGGTTTAAGGCATATTGGATAGAACTGCTATGCACCATTACATTCTCACTGGGTTCTCTGTTCTCGTCGTCGCGGCCGCAGTTGCGTTTGTGATCTGGTTTTTCTGGACTCTTTTCCACGCGAGTGTGCCGCTCAGCTACAACGTCCGCAACATGATTTTGCGCAAGCGGCTCACCATTATGACCGCCCTGGGCATTGCACTCACGGTCATGACGACGGTGTTTTTGATGATGCTGCTGGCGGGAATGAAGAAGGCCTTTGTCTCCAGCGGCGATCCGTTGGATGTCCTGGTGATGCGCAAAGGTTCTACTTCAGAGCTCGTAGGCGGATTTACCAAAGACAAAGTGCCGATCCTGCGCCAGCTTCCGGGAATTGCGACCGACAGTCATGGCCAGCCTTTGGTTTCGCCGGAATGGGTGGTCATCGTGGCCCTGCCGCAAAGGGGAACGACGGGTACTGTCAACATTACGATGCGCGGCATGGATCAGGACGGCATCGAGTTGCGGCGCGACAAAGTCAAGCTGGTGGCCGGAAACTGGTTTTCGTCCGGGCAGCGCGAAGTGGTAGTCAGCAGCTCTATTCATGATCGCTTTGACCACACCAACCCCGGCGACACCATCGACTTCGGCAAGGGACCGTGGAAGGTGACCGGCATTTTCGATGCCGGTGGGTCTGCTTACGGGTCGGAGATTTGGGGCGACTACAACCAGGTGGCCGACCAGTTCAACCGGCAGAACGCAGTCGGAAACGTTTATCTGCGCGCGACTGATCCTATCGCAGCCGACGCATTGAAGCACCGGGTTGCGGATGACCAGCAATTGCAGTTGATGGGGCAACTCGAGACCGAATACTACGATAAGCAGACCAGCAGCGGCGGCGGCATCCGCGTTATGGGATTCATCGTTGCCCTGACCATGGCTATCGGCTCAATCTTTGCTGCGACCAACACCATGTACGCGGCGGTGGCTTATCGTTCGCGCGAAATCGCGACGCTTCGGATCATGGGATTCCGCAGGGGCGGCATTGTGGTTTCGTTCGTTTTTGAAGCAGTCTTGCTGGCGTTACTGGGCGCGGCGGTTGGCATCATCCTGATGTTGCCGTTCAATGGCATGACTACTTCAACCGCCAACCAGGTCACATTCAGTCAGGTTGTTTTCAGCATGCGGATCACCATGCAGGTAGTTCTGACAGCCGTGATCTTTGCCGTCGCGATGGGGCTCATCGGAGGTGTGGCCCCGGCGTGGGGCGCCGCGCGGCGTGAAATTTTGGCGGCGCTTAGAGACTAAGAAAAGAAATGTCAATCGACACAAAACACAAAGATTTGGAAGGACTGCGCATCGACCGTTCCGCGCCGGTTGAGGACGGCGCAGGCTCGCTGTGGGCGAAGACGTACATTCTTGGCGGCATCGGCTTGATCGTCCTACTCGGACTCGCAGCCATCAGCTACCGCTTGTTTGCCGGTGCGACTCCGGAAGTGGATGTCGTGCGCGCAGCGGCTGAAGGCGGAGCGCAGACAGCCGGCAGCACAATTCTCACTGCGACCGGCTACATCGTTCCGCACCATAAGATCAACGTGAACTCCAAGGTCACGGGCCGCGTGAAGTGGATCGGCGTTGAAAAAGGCGACAAGGTAAAAGAGGGCCAGGTGCTGGTTCGCCTGGAGGACGATGAGTTTCGTGCACAGTATCAACAGGCGCAAGGAGCGGCTGACAGCGCCAAGGCATACCTCCAAGAACTTCAGCACGGATCGCGCCCGGAAGAAATCGCGCAATCCCAGCACAACCTCGATGAAGCCCGAGCGACCTTTGCGAATGACAAAGTGACCCTTGATCGCACACGCGAACTTTACGCACAAGGTGTGGTCGCAAAACAGTCACTTGATGATGCCATTGCGAAATACGATTCGGACCAGCAACGCGTCAACTCGCTGAGTCAGTCATTTGAACTTTCAAAGCTGGGGCCGCGCGTGGAAGAAATCGAGAGAGCGAAAGGACAGTTGGCGCAAGCTGAAGGGCAGGCTTCGTATGCCAAGTCATTGCTGGATGCGACGGTCATCCGTGCTCCGGTGAGCGGCACAATTCTCGAGCGCACGGCGGAAAAAGGCGAGCTGATCACGGCGCAATTTGCCAGTTCGGCTGAAGGCGGGCCGCAGGGCTCGGTGGTTTCTCTCGCCGACTTGAACGACATCCAGGCCGATCTCGACATTGCGCAGGACGACTTCGCCAAACTCACGCCGCACCAGAAAGCGGTGGTGGGCGTTGACGCATTTCCCGATCTGCACTGGGACGGCGTGATCGCCGAAGTTTCTCCCGAGGCTAACCGGCAGAAGGCAACGATTGAAGTAAAAGTTCAGATTCTGAATCCGGATGCGCATTTGCGTCCGGAGATGAATACCACCGTGCGCTTCATCGCGGATGAGAACAAGAACACGGGTTCGACGCAAGCCGCCGGCGCCTATGTTCCAACCGCAGGTTTGCGCGATGACAATGGACAGAAATATGTACTGATCGCATTTAACGACAAGGCCATGCGACGCGACGTGAAGATCATTTCGCAGCGCAGCGGCGGCGCCTTAGTCAGTGGACTGAATGGCGGAGAATCGATCATCACCACCGCGCCAGAGAATTTGAAAGATGGGGACAAAATCAAGATCAAGGGACAATCATGAGCACTGCTACTGTTGCTAATGTCGCTACCAAGACACAAGTCGTTCAGGCCAGGAACGTCAGCAAAATTTTCAAGCGCGATGCCTTTCAAGTAAAGGCGCTGGACGATGTTTCCATCGAAATTGCCGGCGGCGAATTCCTTGCTTTAATGGGGCCTTCCGGCTCAGGCAAGACCACTTTGCTGAATATGATTGCGGCCATCGACCGGCCGACGGCTGGCGAGTTGCTCGTGCTTGGCCAGAACATTTTTACATTTAACGATTCACAATCGGCAAAATGGCGCAATGAGCACATCGGATACGTTTTTCAGACGTTCAATCTGATCCCTGTGCTCACGGCTTTTGAAAATGTCGAATTACCACTCCTGCTCACGAAGCTCAACGCCAAGCAGCGCAAAGATCACGTCATGACTGCGCTGAAACTGGTCGGTCTGGAGGAGCGAGTACATCATTTGCCAAAGCAGCTCTCCGGCGGACAAGAGCAGCGCGTGGCCATTGCGCGCGCCATTGTCAGCGATCCGACCCTCATTCTTGCTGACGAGCCGACCGGCGATCTCGACAGCCAATCTGCAACCGAAGTGCTCGAGATACTGAAGCGCTTGAACGAGAGCTTCAATAAAACCGTTGTCATGGTGACCCACGATCCACATGCGGCCTCATACGCTCACGTTACCCGGCACCTGGAAAAAGGAATGCTGCTACCAGCGTAAATACCCGGGTTTCCTGTAGGTCGGACATCCTTGTCCGACCTTCTTCTTTTTAGCTGTTCGGACTGAGCCTGCCCCACACAGATATAAAGTCCTGCCCTGCAGTGGCCGATCTCTCTCAGATAGGCCATGCCAGCCGCTACTGCTACCGCCAATGTCATCGTCGAGAAACTGGAGTCCACTCGCGACTTGCCCACAGTGCCGGCGGTGCTTCTTCCTTTGCTCAAGCACATGGAAAAACCTCTGGAGCAGGTAGACATACACCAAGTGGTGGAGCTGATCTCGCAAGATAAGTCGCTTGCCGGTCGTTGTCTGCAGGTCGCGAATTCACCGCTGTTCGGAGTTCGGCGTGAAGTCGAAACCATCCAGTCGGCGGTAGTAACGCTCGGGCTTGAGCGGGTTCAGCAAATCGCAGTCTCCTGTTCTCTGCTCAAGCTGATGCCTGCGATCTCGGTGGGAGTAAATCCGTCAGTGTTCTGGGCGCATTCGCTGGCATGCGCGATGGTGGCCCGCGAATTGGCGAATAAGATCGGCTTTGCCGATTCCGCGAAGGCCTACGCCGCCGGCCTGCTACACGACATAGGTATCGTCGCGGTACTTTGGGTCGCGCCGCACGAATTTCGGCGCACCTACGAAGAAGCTAGAAACAACCGCATACCCCTGCACGAAGCAGAAGATCGGGTACTGGGAATCACTCATTGTGAGAGTGGAAAGATCATTGCCCGCACCTGGAACTTGCCGCTTGAAATAGTCCAAGTAGTTGCTGGCCACCACGCTCCCTCTACCCTTCACGGCGACCACGCACTGGCAAGCATCGTGGGTTTGAGCGATGTGTTGTGCCGCTTTGGCGGTCTCGGCTACGGCTATTTGGAAGATAAGCAGACGAGTGTCACCGAGGATCCTGCTTTTGGCAGGTTGGCGATGCGGTTCCCAGCACTGCGCCCGTTTGATCTCGCGCGCTTCACCGGCGAAATGCAAACCATTCTCGATGAAATCCGTTTACTCATTTCGCGCATTTACGGAAGTTACTAATGGACTCTGGATTAACTCATGCATCACGAATTCGAGTACTGATTGCAGACGACAGCTTTGTGATGCGCCAGGTCTTGTATGACATCATCCAGTCCGCTCCCTCGCTGGAAGTTTGCGGGGCGGCACAGAACGGCGTCGAAGCGCTCGAGAAAATCCGTGAGTTGCAGCCCGATGTGGTGACGCTGGACCTTGAAATGCCTTTGTTAAATGGGATCGAAGTTCTGAAACGCATCATGGATGAGTCGCCCCGTCCCATAATCGTGGTCAGTTCTTATGCGGGGCAAGGGGCAGATCTCACGCTCGAAGCCCTGAGTCTCGGCGCCTTCGATTGCTTGCCGAAATACCGGGCGGGCCTTTCATTTGGGCCTCGCAGGTTCCGCGATGAATTAGTCGCGAAAATTGAGGCGGCGGCACACAGCACGTTTTACAAGGCGGAAGGCCACGTTGGGGCTTTGGGCGCTGTCGCGCAAAAGGCTGACGGTCACCGCTCGCGTGTTGTTCCTGAAATTGTTGCCATAGGAACGTCGACCGGAGGGCCGCGCGCGCTTCAGGAAATCCTGCCGGAGCTGCCTTCTGATCTGCGGGTTGGCATAATCGTAGTCCAACATATGCCCGTCGGGTTCACCGCACCTTTGGCGAAACGATTAGATCTTATTTCCGACATCAACGTCAGAGAGGCGGAAGATGGAGACACGATCGAACCCGGCAGCGTCTATATCGCGCCGGCGGGAAAACACATCGGCGTGCAACGTTTGTCGTCTACCAGGGTGATAATCGTTCTGTCAGACGATTTTCCTGGAGTTCTTCACAAGCCATCCGTTGATTTAATGATGCTCTCGGTGGCGGCAACTTTCGGTAGGTATGCCTGCGGAATTATTCTCACCGGCATGGGTTGTGACGGACTGCAAGGTATGAGCGCCATCGGCCGCGCCGGAGGGACTACTCTCGGCCAGGACCAAGCGACTTCTACCGTTTATGGAATGCCCCGGGCGTGCGCCGAGCGCGGAGTTCTCCAGGAGATCGCTCCCCTTTCGCAAATACCCGCCGAAATCCTGAAGATTGTGAACTACTCTCCAAATCGCCGGGAAAATAATTTCCCCGGCACGAATCGCGACACTTTGCAGGGGACTCTTCGATAACAGGCGCCCACAGCAGACATTTCACGGAGATCATTTTGAGCGGCTTAAGAGCGTCTTCTCGGGATCGATCAACAGCTTGCGCGTCCCCGTTGGCACGGTGATGCGAAACGCAGTCTCTTTTCCTTCCGCAAATATTCTTTTCACGAATACACTCTTGGCATTTACAACCGCGTAGATAGGAACCGGGGTGACTAGCTTATCCGGAGCGTCGTCCTGCACGATCGTGCCGCTTACAACAGTGGTTTTCCCCCGCTCACTGAACTTCAAGTCCCGCAACTCATAGCTCGGAATTGCGCTGCCGTTTACCCATCCTTCGTAAAACCAGTCGAGCGATTTGTGACCTTCATACCAAAGCGGCTCCGGAAGTTCAGTTTCGAAGACGTGTAGCAGTTGCGACGTGCTGACCGATTTGTCCTCGTACTCTCTTCTAAGCTTCCGCAATGCGCGGACGAATGGCTCCTCTCCCGGGCGCGTACCGCCTTTCGCCTCGCCGTCATTCATCATGGCGCGCAACATGTGCAACAGCCAAGTGCCGCGTCCATAGCAAATCGGCTCGTAAGCTCCGGGAAATTCCGACGACGAGAGCCTATAACCCAGCGCTACCGGCCCGGCATTCATCACCGCCTCGCCTTTGTCGTTCTTCGCCATCAGGTCATCGCGGTAACCTTGCATGATCATCTGAAACTTCAAGGGATCGTGAGACTCCAGTAGCATCATGGCGCTGTAATTCGCGAGCGCTTCCATAATCCACTGATCGCGATATCCAGACCAGTTCACCAGGTCTCCCCACCACTGGTGCGCAGTTTCGTGCGCTACGGTCTGTTCCCACATCAGACGCCGGACGGGATCGGACTGCACGTTGCTTCTTTCCTCCGGGGTCAGAAACGCGTAACTGGAAAGAAAGATCAGGCCGGGCCAGCCTTGGCTGATCGTCCCGGGCATCTGGGTAATAGCCAGTGTCCCGTAGGGATAAGGACCAAAGTAGTGCTCGTAAAATTCAATTGCCCGAGCCGAAGCTGCGCCAACCATCTGCGCATTGTTTGAAGGTGATGGCCGCGCAGGGTCCGGGATAACCGGCGACGTTTGCAATCCAGCCGGCAAACCAAGGCGTCGTGGATTTGGCGCTAAAGGTAATTGAGACTGAGTAGCGGTTCCTGCAAACCCACGTTCCACGTTGGGAGTCGCATAGGTCATCACGAGAATTTTTCCAGCGTGGCTGGCGGTCTGCGAATATTTTCCGAGATTAAATCCTGCAATGGGCACTGGTCGAGTTGTGGTCCACCTGGATGTTTGCTCAGCCTCTCCCGCCTTCAGATCCTTGCGCTCTCCTGTCGCCACCAGCGTCCATCCGACGGGATAGCTGAACTCCAAATCAAAAGACGACATTGCGAAGCCGACGTTCGGGTACCAGGTCCCTCGATCACCGACATAGAGCAGCCCATTGGCCGCTTCCGAAAGTACCGACCCAGAATATTGGAACGTGAGTTCCGTTCGTTGTCCTTTTTCTAGTGCCGCCGGCAAAATCACGGCGATCACGTCATTTCCCTGCTTTGCCAAATGCGAGCCTTCAATTGCCTGATTGTGAATGAACTCGACCGGCTTTCCGTCGGCCTGGACCTGGTTCACGCGCAGCATTCTTGAGAGTTCGAACAACAACGCGCGATGTGTCCGCTGGAGCGCAGTAATGCTTAATTCGGCGCGAGCGTTCATTTCCTTGGGCGGAGTTATGTGCGTCTGAATCTTGAAATGCGTTACGTCTAACTCGGCGTTCGGCGTTTCATCTTCATCTCGCAGCGTGGAACTTTCGCCTGCTGTGGTCAGCACCGGCACGGCAAATGAAGTCCACACGTTGTAATAATCTTCACCATTGGCGCGCTTGTGCTGGCCGACTTCGATCTGTTCCTCGAGCAGCGAGTCGTAACGGAGGTCGAAGCCGCCGAGTTTGTTGCCCTCGACATATGCATGCAGCATGTGGTCGTTTCCGCTGGCGCCGCCGCTGGATGCTGCGGGGAGCGAATCGCTAAAGCTGAAAAGCAAGCGCAGCGCGTCATAAGGGGCAATGTTGCTTGCGGTCATGCTCCATTGCGATGCAAACTCTTCAGGGTTTTCCGCCTGCCGCAAGTAGGGCTGCAGCTCGCTGAATACATCATCGTTGAAGCGCAGATAGGCGCTCGAGAAGGTCTCTTCGAGAATCGCCGTTCCGGTAAACAGAGATAACGATTGCCGTTCCATCTCGTTCGGAGGAATCACAAGAACTTCGCCATAGCCAACGAAGAAAGCTCCAGTGATGTGGCCGTCGACTGCTTCGGTGAAGGCAATAGTGCCGTCATCGAGCGAGATGTGAAGCTTGGCGCGGTCCAGTGAGGCTTCGCGAATTTTGTAGACGTGGGTCTTGTCGAGCCCAACTGACCGTAGCTTTAGATATGTTGTTTCGGCAGGACCAGGTGTAACTTCTGTTTGCGCGATCGGAGTGGGCGTAGCTTCCTGGGAGCGGCTGAGGATAGCAATGCCGCAGAACAAGAACGCGAGTGAAGCGACTTTGACCACCCTAGGCATGGGTCACGGTCTTTGACGAAGTAAAACGCGAAGGCTCAACGCGAAACACCAACGCTCGGACCAGCTCTTGGAACCACGGGCCATCGCTAGCCCGTGACCTTTGTCACCTTCGGCTAGACCTCTTATGCCAATAGAATGCGCCTAAGTCATGAGAATTGTCACGCCATCTTGTTGCGTTCTCTTGCTCGTAGCCGGCCTTGGGACGCCCGCTTTGGCAGACGTCATCCATTTGAAAAACGGGGACGTCATCTATGCCGACGAGGCTAAAGACATCGGGACGAAGATTCAATACCAGAAAGGCGATGACGTTTATTCAATTCCCAAGTCGCGAGTCGAAAGCATAGAAAAGAGCGATGCTCCAGTTGTTGGTCCTGCTACTAACCTAGCCGATTTGCCAATTGCTCCTCCTAGTTCAGCAAGTACGGCGGGTGAGCAGGAATTGCTGAATCAAATCGCCGGCAATGGTCACGTCAACCGCGAAGCCCTGCGCGAAATCGAGCGCCGCGGCAACGCGCCGCAAACTGCGATTGCCTACTACATCGCCGGCAAGCAGGAGTTTCAGTCAGGGGACTACAACTCTTCCAAACGCGATTTCGAGATGGCACTGCAAAACGATCCGCGTAATCCGGCAATCTTGAATTTCTACGCGGCGCTTCTGCTCAAAACTGGAAATCCGCGCGACGCGCTGCTATACGCCGAACATGCGGTGCAGGAAGCGCCCGATTCGGCTGATGCCTATGCGGTCCTGGGCTACGCTCAATTCGCGACTGACCATAATAAAGATGCGATCCAGAGTTGGAAGAAGTCGATTGCCCTCCGTCCCGATACTTCCATCCAGCAAATGATCGCCCGGGCCCAGCGTGAGAACTCGACCGAGGGCAATTTCTCGCAGCACGAGAGCGGACATTTCTCACTACATTACGAAGGCACGCAGAGTTCTGAATCGCTGCGCGGTCAGATTATCTCGACTCTCGAGTCCGCATATCAGGATTTGTCGCGCGAGTTTGCTAGTGAACCGCGCCAGAGTATTGAGGTGATCCTCTACACGGGACAAGACTATTTCGACGTGACGCGTGCCCCGAGTTGGACCGGCGCATTGAACGACGGCAAGATTCGCATTCCGCTGCGAGGCGTGAACTACGTTAGCTCTGATATGGCCCGCGTACTCAGGCATGAGCTCACACATTCATTCGTTAACCAGGCCACGCAAGGCCGCTGCCCGACCTGGCTGAACGAGGGAATCGCGCAGATGCTCGAGCCGAGGTCGCTCGGTCCACTCGGATCGCCGCTTGCGCGACTGTTCAAGAGCGAGCAAGAGGTCCCGCTGAACGTGCTCGAAGGCGGTTTCATGGGACTCTCAACTCCGCAAGCGCAACTTGCCTACGCAGAGGCGCTAGCGACCACCGAATACATCCGCGACCGCTACGGCATGAGCGACATCATGCGCATCCTTCAACGCCTCGGTCAGGGAGACTCCACCGAATCTGCGTTGCGCTCGACGATCCACTGCGACTACCGCGAATTGCAAGAAGAAACGGGCACCGCGCTCGTGCAGCAGTTCGGGGGATAGTTTACGTATCCGAAGAAATTGCTTGCGGTGTCAATAATCAGAGAAGCTGCTGAGACATGGTCCATCCAAAGACGTTATCGGCCCGTGTGATGTTCTGGAGCGTCGTTCCTTTGGTTTGCCTCGTTGGTCTGGGTCCTTTTGTTCTGCATCTACATTCCACAATTTTCCGGACACCAGTTGCCCCGCCGCTTCCCCTTGCGCCTAAATGCGAGCCGATCCGAGACGGATGGACGAGACTTGGTGAGCAGTACGGGTTTCAATTCAATGTCGCTCGATCGGATTTTCGAGTCACTCAGGGAACGCAAGACACGCCACCATTTGCTCATGGTTACTTTGTGCGCCTGATTCACAGCGACTCGGCGGTACAGATCTCGTTTGGAGATGATGGTGAGCTCAAGAGTACTGATCCATTGTTCGTTTTCTCGCAGCACTTTGAAAAGCGTCCGATTCGCGATCCTCGAGGCATACAGGTCGGCGAAGACGATTGGGGATATCTGGACAAAACAAAAATTTGGAGAAGGGTTCACCTCAGAGGTGGGGTTGATATCGCGTATGGGCCGGTTCCGGAGAGAGAGGCATCGAAATTTGATGGGGTCATAAATTCAGCATGTTTTTTGCCGGCGTCGTTGAACTAACTTGACACGCCTGAAGCCATCGCGCGGCGCTCCCGTTTGTCTTTTGATTCCTACCCGCGTATATTAGGAACTGGAACTGCTGTGTAGTACCAGGATTGGCGAAACACACCAGTGGGCGCAAGCCCACTTTTTACTTGCGGGTGGTTTTCGGCGGTTTGGAAAGGCATAAGCCAACCTCTAAGCCGCTGTTTTTATGGCAGTTGACCTCGATCATGTACGCGCCATCGCCGAGCGAGTTGCAGCGTCGCTCGGGTTGGAAGTGGTCGAACTTGAGCTGCGTGGCGGCGGCAAAAGCCGCATGCTTCGGATCTTTATAGACAAGCCGATAGGCGTGGGGCAGGAACCGGTGGCGCAGGAAAAAGACAAGCCCGAGGGCGTAACGCACGAAGACTGCGCGAACCTCAGCCGGGAAGTGAGCACGATCCTCGATGTCGAGGATGCGGTTCCGGGCGGATCGTACGTGCTGGAAGTTTCATCTCCGGGTCTGGATCGAAAGCTATTTCGTCCCGCAGATTTCGAGCGCTTTCAAGGCAGCCGGGTCAAGCTGACGACGAAGGATCCGGTAAACGGGAATCGTCACTTTGAAGGGCGGCTTGAACAGTTTGAGGGCGGCCGGCTGACGCTGGATTTGGCCGAGGCACGACGTAAATTTCGTCCGAAGCAGAAGGCGGGCGAGGCGCCCGCCCCACACAAACTGGAAATTGAATTGGCTAATGTAGAAAAGGCCAATCTGGTTCCAGAGATTTGAGAATTGGCTTTAGGCTCTAGGCGTCAGGCTTTAGCAACTGCTAGCGCCTGAAGCCTAAAGCCTGGAGCCGCAGTTAAGGTTCATCATGGCAAGCGAGCTTTACAACACTATTGACGCCCTGAGCAGGGAAAAGGGAATTGATCCGCAGATTGTAGTCAGTGCGGTGGAAGACGCCATAGTTGTCGCCACCCGCAAGTACTACAAGTCGCAAGAGAACCTGCGCGCGCAACTCGACAAAGACACAGGAAAGATTCGCGCTTTCGCAGTGAAGAACATCGTCGAAACTCCGGAGCAGATCGAAGACTCGAACCTGCAGATCACGGTCGATGACGCGCGCAAGTCCGATCCGAACGCCGAAATTGGCGGTGAGTTCATCATCCCGAAAGAAACAGAAGGAATTCTTGGTCGCATTGCCGCACAACTCGCGAAGCAGGTCATTTTCCAGAAGGTCCGCGAAGCCGAGCGCGACACAGTTTACAACGAGTACATCGGACGCGTCGGCGAAATCGTGAACGCCACCGTCAAGCGCATCGAGGGTCCGGATGTGATCTTCGACATCGGCAAAGCCGAATCGCGCATGCCGCGCAAAGAGCAGTCGCGACTTGAATCTTTCGCAATCGGCGAACGTGTTCGCGTGGTCATCGCGCGCGTTGAAAAAGCTTCGAAAGGTCCGGGTGTTGTAGTTTCCCGAGCCGCGCCGGAGCTGGTTCAGCACCTGTTCCAAACCGAAGTTCCTGAAATTTACGACAACACGGTCGTGATCCGCGCTATTGCCCGCGAAGCAGGCGAGCGGACGAAAATCGCCGTTCTGTCCAAAGACAAAGAAGTAGATGCCGTTGGCGCTTGCGTCGGCATGAAAGGCATGCGTGTGCAGTCGATCATCCGCGAACTGCGTGGCGAGAAGATCGACATCATCGAGTATCACGAAGATCCAGTCACCTTTGCCGAGAAAGCTCTGCAGCCGGCAAAGGTCAGCCGCGTCACGGTAATTGATGCAACCGACAAACACCTCGAGGTTGTTGTAGACGATAGCCAGCTTTCGCTCGCCATCGGCAAGAAGGGCCAGAACGTGCGTCTGGCCGCGAAGCTGCTTGGCTGGAAGATCGACATCAAGAGCGAAGAGGAGAAGCGACAGGAAGTTGAAGCGCAGATGGCCGAACTCACCAGCGCGACGGCCACTCCGCTTGAGAGCGTAGAAGGTCTGGGCGAGGGTCTGGTTGAGAAGCTCAAAGAAGCCGGTATTTCGACGGTCGAAGCCTTGGCCGACATGACGCCCGAACAGCTTGAGGCGATTGAAGGAATCGGCCCCAAAACGGTGGAAAAAATCAGCGTTGCGGTCAATAATTATTTCGCTGCGCTCGAGGGCGGCGAGGCCGTTGCCGTGCCGGAAAATGAAGGTGAAGCGACCGCTGAGACTGCTTCTGAACCGGGAGACGAAGCTCCCATCGAGCAGGAAGCCGGAGGGGAAGAATTGAGCGCGGCCGAAGGAACTACAGAATCCGAAGCGAGCTCTCAGGAAACAGAACAGATTGAGGTCGAGGAATCGCCGGAGCCGGCAGAAAATAAATAGTGGCTCGCGGTTCGCGATTCGTGGCTGGTCAGAGTACTAGTCACGAGAAACGAATCAAGAGGCACGAGCCACGAAGCACGACAACACCGTGAGGTTGATATGAAGACTTAGCGGGACAGTCCGGAGGGACAAAGAGGCGGATGAGTAAGATTCGAATTAACGATCTTGCAAGAGAACTGGAAGTAAAAAGCAAAGCCATTCTCGACGTGTTGTCCGAAGTGGGCGTCACCGAGAAGAAGACCCATTCCAGTTCGCTTGAAGAGCACGAGGCCGAAAAGGTCCGCGCGCATTTTCAAGGTTCAGGCGATGGCCGTGGCGCGAAGTCAGCCAGGACGTCTAAGCCTGAGGCCGAAGGCATTAAGCCCAAGATCGATCTCTCGCACATCTCCAAACCCGGCGATGTGCTGAAAGCAATTCTTGCAAAGCAACAAGCCTCGTCTGCTCCGCCAACTCCTCCCGCGCGTCCTGCAGCACCGCCTCCGGCACAAGAAGCGAAGCCGGCCGCTCCGGCGGTCAAGCCGCCCACTCCGGCACCGAGTGCACCAGCGGCAACCGTTCCTGCGCGCGTAGTTGCACCACCTGTAGCGCCCAGGCCCGCCGCTCCATCTGCTCCAGTTACGACCGCGCCGGCGGCAACAACGCCTGCCGCTCCTCCAGTTCCGAGGCCCACAGTTCCAGCAACACCGCCGAGTTCGGCACCCGCAGCGTCGAGCACGCAAGCTCCGCCGCAAGCACAGCAGCCGCAACCGCCGCGTCCCGGAGTTCCAATTGCCCAGCGCCCGCAAACGCCGGGGCCGCGCATGATCGTGCCTCAAACTGGACCACGTCCGGTTTATCAAGCGCCAGTTCGGCCACCGCAAGCGCCAGTCCGGCCTCAGCCCGGACAACCAATTCGACCCATGTCGAGCCGTCCAGCTCCGGGAAGACCAGTTCCCGGCCAGCCAATTTTTCAGCGTCCTCGTCCGGCAGGTGGACCGCCGGGAGCACGTCCTCCGTTGCGACCTGGCGAGCGCCGTCCAATGCATCCAACGCGACAGGGAATGGGACCGCGCCCGATCGGCGTCGGCCCCGGGCTTCCACCGCCTGGACCAACCCGCCCCGGCAGTCGCCCCGGCGGACCGGCGCGCAGGCCCGGTCAACGATATGTTCCGCGCGGCGTAAAAGAAGGCCCGATGAAGGGCTTCGTTCCTCCGCCGCGGCTTTCGCTTTCAAACGAGCCGCTGCCGATCACACGGAACATCACCATCACCGAAGGCATCAGCGTTAAGGACCTTGCGGAAAAACTTGAGATTCGCGCGAAAGATCTCATCGCACGCCTGCTTGCGAAAGGCGTATTCGCGACCATCAATCAAACGCTCGATACCGAACTCGCCACCGAAATGGCGCGTTTCTTTGGGGCGGAGACAAATGTGATCAGCTTTGAAGAGCAAGCTGCGAAAGATGCCGCCGAAACCGCAACTACCGATGAGGGCACTCCCACCGAAGCGGGCCCGCGTCCGCCCGTGGTCACGATCATGGGCCACGTCGATCACGGTAAGACCACCCTGCTCGACTCGATCCGTTCAACCAATGTCGCCGAAGGCGAGGCTGGCGGAATCACCCAGCACATCGGCGCCTACAAAGTTTCTATTCAGGACACAGACTCGCCCGCATATGGCCGCGAGATCGTCTTCCTCGATACGCCCGGTCACGAGGCGTTTACCCGTATGCGTTCACGCGGTGCGAAGGCCACGGACATCGTCGTGCTGGTAGTCGCTGCCGATGACGGTGTGATGCCGCAGACGCTCGAAGCTATTGACCACGCGCACGCGGCCGAAGTGCCGATCATTGTTGCCGTTAACAAGATTGACAAACCCGGCGCTATGCCCGAGCGCGTGAAGAAGCAACTGGCTGATCGTGGCTTGATGCCGGAAGATTGGGGCGGCAAGACTGTGTTTGTTGATGTTTCGGCAAAGCAGAAGACGAACCTGAATCTGCTGCTCGAAATGATCTGCCTGACGGCTGATCTTCAAGAGCTTAAGGCGAACCCGGACCGTCCGGCGCAGGGCGTTGTGCTTGAGGCGAAACTCGATCGCGGACGCGGACCGGTTGCGACGGTGCTGGCGCAAAATGGCACGCTGCGCACTGGCGACAACTTCGTTGTCGGCAATGTGTACGGCAAAGTCCGCGCCATGTTTGATGATCGCGGACGCCAGCTCAGCGAAGCTCCGCCTTCAACGCCGGTTGAGATTCTCGGCATGGAAGGATTGCCGCAATCCGGCGATCAATTCGTTGTCGTCGCCGATCGTGATAAAGCCCGCGGCATCTCCGACTACCGCGAGCAGAAGGCACGCGAAGCCGCGCTGGCCAAGACTTCCCGCGTTTCGCTCGAAGGTCTCTCTGAGCAGATGAAGACCGCCGGCGTGAAAGAGTTGAACATCATTCTCAAGGGCGACGTTCATGGCTCCGTCGAAGTGCTGAATGATCTGCTTGGGAAGATGTCGACGGACAAGGTCCGCCTGAAAGTTCTACGCTCGGGCGTCGGCGCCATCACTGAAAGCGACGTGCTACTAGCATCCGCTTCGAACGCGATCATCATCGGCTTCAACGTTCGCCCCGAACGCAAAGCGCAGGAACTCGCGGAACAGGAAGAAGTAGATATCCGCTTGCACTCGATCATTTACGAATTGCAAGACGAGATCAAGCGTGCCATGAGCGGCCTGCTCGAGCCGACGATCAAAGAAACCTACCAGGGCCGCGCCGAAGTGCTCGAAACCTTCCGCATCCCGAAGGTCGGCACGGTTGCCGGTTGCCGCGTGAGCGATGGCCTGATCAAGCGCGATTCCGAAGTTCGCCTGCTTCGCGACAACGTCGTCGTCTTCAAGGGCAAGGTCGGCTCGCTGCGGCGCTTCAAAGATGATGCCAGCCAGGTGACGAATGGCATGGAGTGCGGCATTTCGATCGCCAACTATGGCGACGTCAAAGTCGGTGACGTGATCGAGGCATTCGTGACCGAGCGCGTGGCGGCCGAAGTGATTGCATAACAGTGGTCAGTGGCTAGTGATTAGTGGTCAGCAAAATGGCGTGTGCGCTAGAACTACCACTGATCACTAGCCACTGACCACTATGGTTGCCCTTCTCACCCTCGAGCTTCGCATCGAGCATGCGCAATCTCTCAAAGACAAACGCCAAGTCGTTCGCAGCCTGAAAGACCGCCTGCGAGCGCACTTCAACGTTGCGACTGCTGAGCTGAATCCTTCGAATCTCTGGAATAGCGCAACGATCGGCGTGGTCAGCGTCTCCGACTCGCGCGACTATCTCGATGGGTTAATGAAAAATGTCGAGCGGCAGGCGATGCGGATTGCGAACAATGCGGGCGCTGAGGTGGTGGACTCGTTCGTGGAGTTCTACTGAATCTTCTTCGCCGTGTGGTCCCCGTTCTGGTGCAACACCAATTCTGTTGCCCGCCCCTGAGCATCGGTGTTGAATGTGATCTGCGCATCCACAACCTTCAAGAAATAGTCACGATCGCCCTCGGGAAAGAGTTGGAATTTTGGTTGGCCGGTAGCCTGCGCAAACAATTCGGTTCCTTCCTTGGTGATCGTCAACACAAAATTCGGCGCCAACTGATACTGTCCGACATATCCGTCGAAAATCTTCGGATCGACTGCTACCTCTTCGTGCTCCTTCGGCGGCTGCCACAATGGAGCATTGGTATTCAACAAGTGCTGCCCAATGTCATCCACACCTGCCATAGTCTCTGCATTCGATAGCGCGACTACGCCGGTACGAGTCTTTAGATCGAAACCAATAAATGATCTGAAACCGCCCGTGCCGCCATTGTGCCAGATGATCTCGCGACCATCTCTTGTCAAAATGTGCCAGCCAAGAGCAATTTCAAGGTTCGGCATTCCCGTCGGCCGCCGCACCGTCAGCATTTCGGCCATCGCAGGAGCGAGCGGAGACTTTACGTACCCGAGATTGGCAGCGACGAACGTCAGCAAATCGTTCGCCGTCGAGCGCAGTGCGCCTGCTCCCGCCAGAGTTGGCAAATCCCAAGCGGAGACCGCGTTGAGCGACGCGTCGTATCCGGTCGCGAACCGTGCCCTTTCCTGCGGCGAAAGCGTAATGCGAGTGTCGTTCATTCCGAGCGGCTCGCAAATTTTCGTCCGCACAAGTGTCTCGTAGTCGGTTCCTGCCCGCCGCGCCAGAACGTGGCCAAGCAATCCGCCACCAAGATTCGAATACTCGTACTGCGAGCCGGGATCGCGAGTGAGCTGATAACTCGAAAGAAACTGATACATCTGCTCGACCGAATAGTCGGCATAAGGATTCGCCGGATCTTTCGGTTTCATGTTCGAAGGCAGCCGCGGCAGACCCGAGGTATGCGTAGACAGATCCTCTAGTGTGATCTGCCGCCCGTTGCGCTCCGGCATTCTTACATCGGCCGGGAGATATTTCGAAACCGGATCCGTGAGCCCGACTTCTTTTCTCTCGACCATCTCGGCCAGCAACAATGACGTGAAAACCTTCGTGATCGATCCAATTTCGAAAATCGTATTTCCATCTACTGCATGCTTATCTTCCTTAGCAAGACTTCCATAAGAAACAACTCGTCGGCCAGACGAATCAACCACGCCTACAACGATCCCGACGCTCTGGTGCTGCTTATCGATGCGCTCGACGAGAATGTTGCGGATTTCCGAGTCAGGGGCCAAGGCATTCGGCGGCGGTGTCTGAGGCAAAACCCTCACGGCGGACGTGAGCAGGATAGCCAAAATCGCCAATCCGCATGCAAAGTCTCGAATTGTGCCATTAGGAATCGCGCGCTTCGGTTCTTGCATCCAAGTTCTCCCGAGACTCAGAAGTATACTCAAGGGGCGCAACAGCGCTGTCGCGGATTGGAGGAGAAAAAATGGAAAACTGGAAAAAGGCGGTGCTCGCAGGTTCAGGCGGCCTGGCTGCGATTTTTCTCGTTAGGGGAAAGGGAACTGGCGTGTTTATCTTCGGTGGAATAGCGTTGGCAACCCTGGCGTCAGAATATCCTGAAAAAATCGCTGAGATTCGCCGAAACCTGCCCCATTACATCGATCGTGGCACGACGCTGCTGGAAGTTGCATCGCGAATCGGCGAACGCCTGGCCGACGCCACTGAGCGTCGCGGCAGCGCGTGGTTCGAATCTCTGCTGACTAGCTAAAAGAGCGCTCTTTAGCGCGGGAACACTGGTGCGGAAATTTTCCGTTCGCTTTCCGGCTTATCCGCCCACGCAGCACAGGCCCAGTTCCCAGGTTTCACCGCCAGCGGCGCGGCGGCGGCCAGTCCATCACAGAGCGGCTGCTACACTCGTTTCATGAACCATCGTGTTCGTTTGCAGGGGCTGCAGAAGCGAATTGCGGAGCATCGGCTTCACGGATTAATCGTCAGCCACCTTCCAAATATCCGCTATCTATGCGGTTTCACCGGCAGTGCTGGGATACTCCTCGTCTCGGGTCGCGACAAACTCCTCTTTACCGATGGCCGGTACACCGAACAAGCCCGTGCGGAAACAAAGGGCGCAAAGGTAAAAATCGTAAAAAATTCCCCGCTGATCGCCGCTGGTGAGTGGCTTGCCAAGCGCAAGCACCTTCGCCGGATGGGAATTGAAGCAGCGCATCTGACCGTGGCCGACCGCGCTATTTTGTCGAAAGCAGTCGGACGGCACCCCACTCTGATATCTACCCCGGCGTTAGTGGAACGCCTGCGCATGATCAAGGACTCCGCCGAGATCGCAAGCATTCGCGCGGCGTGCCGGCTAGGCGTCGAATTGTTCAGCACGGTAACCGAGAATCTCAGGGCAGGAGTTCCCGAGTCCCAAGTCGCCGGCGAACTCGAATTCGCGGCCAGGAAAAATGGCGTCGATCAGATGTCGTTTCCAACCATTATTGCCGGCGGCGAGCGCTCGGCTTTGCCGCATGGCCGCGCTTCGTCCGCTGCGATTCCGGCTAACGGATTCGTGGTCTGCGACTTCGGTGTTATACTCGCGGGCTATTGTTCCGATATGACCCGAACCGTCCACATGGGGAGTCCAGGTCCGGAGGCTCGGGACACTTATAACGCAGTTCTCGAAGCGCAACAGGCAGCTGTCGAAACTGTCAGACCTGGCGCTACCGTTGGCGAAGTCGATCAGGCGGCGCGCAAGCTCCTGTATAATCGCAAGTTAGGCAAGTTCTTCACGCATTCGACCGGTCACGGCGTAGGCTTGGAGATTCATGAAGCACCACGGATTGCCGCGGCACAAAAAGAAGTCCTACAGCCAGGGATGGTTCTGACCATAGAACCGGGAGTCTATCACCCCGGAAAATGGGGAGTGCGGATAGAAGACACAGTCGTGGTTACACAGACAGGCTGCGAGATTCTAACCGCCTGTTCAAAAGATCTGTTGACGATCTGAATGAGTCCTGAGTGCGTGGGATGGCGAACCACGCACTTCCTGCGTTCTACACCAAATGCCATGAGTGTCCCATCCTGCATGATTTTTGCAGAGCGGGTTCGAACGAAGCATGAACCAAAAAGAGATAAAAGAACTCGTTGAGTTTCTCATCGAGAAAGACATTACTGAGTTCGAACTCGAGCGAGGCGACGTCAAGGTGCGTATCAAGCGCGGCGCGCCGGTGGCCGCGCAAACTGAAAGGATCATCGCTGTGCCCGCGGCGTCGCATGCCGTGTCTCTTCCGGTCGCACAGACTTCGGTTGCCCCCCCGCCCCCCGCTCCACCAGAGCCGGCTGCCGAAAAGCCGGAAGAATTGCACATGGTCCGGTCGCCGATCGTCGGCACTTATTATGAATCGCCGTCTCCCGGTTCACCCCCATTCGTGAAACCTGGGGACACGATCGAAGTCGGACAGGTGCTTTGCATCGTGGAAGCCATGAAGCTGATGAACGAAATCGAGGCTGATGTCGCGGGCGAGGTCGTCAAATGCCTGGTCAAGAATGGCCAGCCGATCGAGTACAACCAGGAGCTGTTCGCGATACGGGCAAAGAAATAGAGAAATCAGGAGAGAAATTCCTTCGTGTTCCTTCGTGCCCTTCGTGGTGATCGCTTTTACGACTTGCTCATCAATGTTCAACAAGATACTTATCGCCAATCGCGGTGAAATCGCGCTCCGCGTCATTTGCGCCTGCAAAGAACTCGGCATCCGCACAGTCGCGATTTACAGCGAAGCCGACCGCAACTCGCTCCACGTTCGTTTTGCCGATGAAGCTATCTGCATTGGCCCGCCTCAGCTCTCCCAAAGCTATCTGAACATTCCCGCGGTGATCAGCGCCGCCGAAATCGCCAACGTAGATGCTATCCATCCCGGTTACGGCTTGCTTTCGGAAAACGCCAACTTCGCCGAAGTCTGCGAGACCTGTAACATCAAGTTCATCGGCCCGCCACCGGAAGTCACGCGCCTCATGGGCGAAAAAGAAAAGGCCCGTGCGGCGATGAAAAAGGCCAACGTCCCCATCCTTCCCGGCTCCGAAGGGGTTCTCGGCAGTGAAGGTGAAGCTGTGGAGTGGGCGCGAACCGTCGGTTTCCCGGTGATTATTAAAGCTTCAGCTGGTGGCGGAGGCCGGGGCATGCGAATCGTTCGCTCCGAACAGGAAGTCTCTCCACTCTTCAACGCCGCACAATCCGAGGCCGCTGCCGCATTCGGCAATGGCGACCTTTACATGGAAAAGTACGTCGAGCACCCGCGGCACATCGAATTTCAAATTCTTGCCGACCAATACGGAACCGTTGCCAGTCTCGGCGAGCGCGAGTGCAGCATTCAGCGCCGCCACCAGAAACTGCTCGAAGAGTCCCCGTCCACTCAGGTGACTCCACAGCTTCGCGAGGAAATCGGCACGATGCTCTGCCGTACGCTTTCTGAGATCGGCTACGTCAATGCCGGCACCATCGAGTTCTTAATGGACCAGAATCGTAAGCTCTATTTCATCGAGATGAACACCCGCATCCAGGTCGAGCATCCGGTCACGGAAATGGTCACCGACGTCGACCTCGTTAAAAGCCAAATCCTGATCGCCGCCGGCGCAAAGCTTGAGGACGTCTTGCAGGGGCCGATATCCCATCGCGGTCATGCCATCGAATGCCGTATCAATGCCGAACATCCAGAAAAGTTCACGCCCTCAGCAGGAAAGATTACTGCTTTCAATCCTCCAGGAGGGACTGGAGTTCGCCTCGATACCGCCGCTTACGCCGAGGGCGTCATTCCGCCGTATTACGACTCCTTGATTGCGAAGCTTGTTGTGCGCGGTAAAGATCGCGACGAAGCCATATCCCGGATGTCGCGCGCGCTGGAAATGTTCATCATCGAAGGCATATTCACCACCATCCCGCTGCACCGCAAAATTCTCGTCGACCCCGAGTTCCGTGCGGGTCAGACGGATACGAATTTTATCGAGCGATTCTTCTCCCGAAACGAGAAGCAGAAGGCCGCCAGTTAAACTCGGGCAATGGTCAAGCGAACTTGCTTTATGATCGGGGCTTCATGCTTCCCTTCAAGCTCGTCCACAGCGACGGATATTACCTGCCGATCGGGCAGCACGTCTTTCCCGCGGAGAAGTACCGTCGTATACAACGCCGGCTGATTGAAACCGGCGCCGCCGGCCCCGAAGATTTCGTCAATCCCCAGCCCGCGTCCGATCACGACGTCCTTCTGGTTCACACTTCCGAGTACGTGAAGAAGTTAAAGGACGGGACTCTTTCCGCGAAAGAAGAGATGCAGCTTGAAGTGCCGTTCTCGCCGGAACTGGTGAAGGCTTTCTGGCTTGCCGCAGGAGGCTCAATTCTTGCGGCTCAGCATGCGCTGAAAGACGGTATGGCATTAAACATCGGTGGCGGCTTCCATCACGCTTTCCCGGATCATGGCGAAGGCTTTTGCATGATTCACGACGTGGCCGTTGCAATTCGACGCATGCAGCGCGATGGAAAAATCCGCACTGCCATGACGGTTGATTGCGACGTTCACCATGGCAACGGTACCGCGGCGATTTTTGCCGGAGCTCATGCAGTGAGCGAGCCGTTGCCATCCGGCGGGCCTTCTATTCTCGGCGAAAAGCCACTCATCCACGGCATCGACGCGGGCGACGTGTTCACCATTTCACTTCACCAGGAAAATAATTACCCCGCATGGAAGCCGCCGTCTTCGATCGACGTAGACCTGCCGGATGGAATTACCGACGACGATTACCTCGCCTGGCTCGACAACGCCTTGAGTTCGGGCCTGCGCCAGTTCACGCCCGATTTAATCTGCTACATCGCTGGCGCCGATCCCTACCGCGAAGACCAGCTCGGCGGGTTAGCGTTGACCATCGATGGATTAAAAAAGCGAGATGAACTCGTGTTCCGCGCGGCAAAAGCGCAGGGAATTCCGGTGATGGTGACGTACGCCGGCGGATATGCGCAGCGCGTGGAGGATACAGTCACGATCCATTGCAATACAGTCGTTGCCGCTGCCGAGTGCTTCCGAATCGATTCGCGCCGTACCGCAAGCTGATCTCCTCTGTGGCTTTTCTCTGTGCACCTCTGTTTTCTCTGTGGTTGAGGTTTAGTTCAGTCGGGAAGTGCACTCTCACCTGTAATCGTGAAGCTGGTCTCCGCGCCCGCGGGCTTTGGAATTCCAGGCACCTCAATCGGCTGCCCTCCGCCGATCCACACATCAACTTTTCCCGGCACAATTTTTCGCTTACCAGACGGATCGACCACGCTCAGCTCTCGGTCGCGCAGAGTGAACGAGAGTGTCTTGTGCTCTCCGCGCCCAAGATGTATCCGTTGAACTCCTTCGAGGGCGCGTATCGGCGCGCCTTTGATTTCTTCATGAGTTACGTACAGCTCCACAACTTCGTCGCTCGGCATCGCGCCCTTGTTCGCAACGTCGGCGCTGATCGTCACCGCGTCGTGAGGCCCAATACTGCCGTGATCGACTTTGAGGTTCTTGTAGGCAAAGGATGTGTAGCTGAGCCCGTATCCGAACGGATAAAGCGGCTGACCATCAAAATAGCGGTACGTCCGCTTCGCCATTGAGTAGTCGTCAAACGGAGGTAGTTGATCAACGGATTTGTAAAACGAGACCGGCAAACGTCCCGCCGGACTGAAATCTCCCGCAAGGGCCTCGGCTACGGCCGTCCCACCCTCACCGCCGGGATACCAGGCCTCAACAATCGCGGGCACGTTTTCGTTTGCCCAATTCACCCCAAGCGCGCTCCCGTTCATGAGGACCAGCACTGTCGGCTTTCCGGCTGCAACTACCCGCTCCAGCAATTCCTCTTGCGGTTTCGGCAAATCGAGACTGGTGCGATCACCGCCGGAAAAACCTTCCGCGTGAACGTTCATCTCCTCGCCTTCAATGCGGGCAGTCAGTCCCATCGCGAGCACAACCAGGTCAGCGTTTTTCGCTGCATCAACCGCTTCCCGCTCGCTGCGGCCGGGGATTGTCCACAGCAAACGCGCCTCTGCGCCGCGAATAGTCTGAAAGTATTCAATCTTGATCAGATAAGCGTGTCCTTTTTCGAGGTGGACCTGTTTTGTTTGTGTGCTCGATGGCCGATGAGTTGTCCAATCTTCGACTAGCAAATTGTTGTCGAGCCATAGTCGATATCCATCTTGTCCACGAAACCCGATCAGGTAATCGCTGGTCTCATTCGGAACCAGGACCCCCGTCCAGCGCACCGAATAATTGTTCGCAAGTTGAGGCGACACTCCGGAAAAGCCCCACGCGAAATTCACTGTCGTATCGGTTCGGGTAAGGACCGGAGTGCCTTCGAGTTTTGTGTTCGAAAAATATTCGGCGCGAAGCCCATGTTTTGCGCGTGAGTCCTCGGTGTACAGCGCCGTCGCGGGAACCGGCTTCATTGCGGGTCCAATCAGCCCGGTTCCTTCAAAGTACGTAACCTGCGACTGCTTAAATCTCGCGCGAATTCCCGCGAGAACCGTCACCGGCTTCGACGGCGTGCCGTTGTAATTTCCGACGAGCGAATCGAGACTGTCCGCATTCGGCCCGATCACCGCGATTTTCTTGTAAGTTTTCTTCAGCGGCAGGAAATTTCCGTGATTTCTTAGAAGAACAATCGATTCACGCGCCGCTTTGAGTGAAAGTTGCCGATGCGCGGGCGTATCGTTTTCCGCTGGGGTGATCTTCGCGTACGAAACCATCGCCGGCGGATCAAACATCCCAAGCCGGAATCGTGCCACGAACAACCGCTGCACCGCGCGCGTGACAACGTCTTCAGACAGAATTCCTTGATGGACTGCGGCCAAGATTGCATCGCGCTCTTTCTTTACCCGCTCCTGCACGGGAACGCCGCAGATCAAATCCGTTCCGGCCTTCAACGCCGCCGCCGCGCCTTCGGGCATGGTCTTCGTGTAATGATGGCCTTCAAAAATGTCGGCGACTGCGCCGCAATCTGAAACCACGTATCCCTGAAATTTCCAATCCTGCCGTAAGTGTTCGCCGAGCAACACATCGTTCGCGCAAGCAGGTTGGCCGTTAATGGAGTTGTAAGCGCACATTACCGATTCGGCTTTGCCTTCGGTCACAGTTGCGCGAAACGCAGGCAGATACGTGTCCTCCATATCGTGTCGCGAGACCGTGACATCGACGGTATGGCGCGTCGGCTCCGGTCCGCTGTGCACGGCAAAATGTTTGGGAGTGGAAACGACGCGTAAATATTTCGGATCATTCCCCTGCAATCCAGTGACGAATGCCACGCCTAACCGCGAAGTTAGAAATGGATCCTCACCATAAGTCTCCTGTCCGCGCCCCCAACGCGGATCGCGAAAGATGTTGATATTCGGCGACCAGACGGTCAGGCCACGAAACCAGTCGCTCGATCCATCCGAATGTCGCGTCGCGTAATACTTGGCGCGAAACTCAATGCCGATCACATCCGCGATCTGGTGCACCAGCGGCACATCGAACGTCGCCGCCATGCCAATCGCTTGCGGGAACACAGTCGCAACTCCCGCCCGGGCCACACCGTGCAGGCCCTCATTCCACCAGTCGTACTGCGGAACTCCCAGGCGTGGAATTGCATCGGCAGTGTGTCCAAGCTGCGAAACTTTCTCCTCCAGTGTCATGCGCGAGACAAGATCGTCGACGCGCTGTTCGAGCGGCAGCTTGGGATTTTTGTACGGCGGTTCGCCGGTAGTTTGTTGTCCCCGGGAAAAGCAGGTGAAGATCGCAATCAGAATGAGAACTGACAGGGAGAAGGAAAATTTCTTGTGCATGGCTTCTCGGCTTAACAAAGTTCGAGTATCGAACTTTAAGACAAACCAATATACCTGAAGCAAGACACACGAGGACGAACCGCACAATCTTGAATTAGGAACTCTGTTCGGGTCGCATTCTGTCCGAACTTGCCGCACTTCTAACTCAGTTGCGACATATAACCTTGTGTTGGACACGTTTCTGATACTAAATGTGGGCAGAGCGCTGTGTACCAGGTAATTCGATGGCTCCCGAATGGGAGCCATTTTGGTTCTTAGCGTCTGCCGCTCTACTGCATGATATTTTATTGAACGGCACCTGGTAGTTTGTCGATGACACCAGGTAGTCCAAGAAACGGCAATCTTCGCCTGTCAGGAAACATGGAGGAATCGACGAACTCTATTCCGGCGATCTTGGTCTCAACATCGTACTCACCAACAGTTGCGTCTAAGAGCAGATAACCGATTGTCTTGAGTGCGGTAATCTCTTCCCGAGATGCGCCCGCCATGCCATCGACAAAGATCGTGAGATCGAGCTTCTCACCAGCAGGGATGTAATCGAAAAATATAGAATCGCGTTCGACAGTCTTACCGGCATACCGAATCTGCGGGACGTTTTTGCGTTGCCGAAAGGCGATGACTTCCCAGCGAGCCAGCGTGGGAGCCTCGCGTACTAGGGCAGCCACCTCTGGAAAGGCTGTCTTGATGCCTCCGGCACTGACGATGAACTCGCGTTTGCCGTCAACTATGCCGGAGAATTCAAACGTAAGGTTCCGATGAACGCGGTGCAAACGACCACCGAGTTTATCGAATACGCGCTCCTGGTCAGCCTCAAACTGAAAAATCTCATCTTCGTGCGCTTGAAACCAATCCCAAAACTTCTTGTATTTGGAGCCGAATGTGAGCATTTCAGTTCGCGAGCGAACGCATTCTACATCGATCCGATTGTCTTAAGGAAGCTGATAAAATCTGATCAGTTCAATGTTTGAGAACCTTCAGGAACGCCTTCAACGAACCTTCAAGTCCCTGCGCGGGCAGGCAGTTCTCAACGAAGAGAACATGCAGGAGACCCTGCGCGAGCTGCGCCTCGCGCTGCTCGAAGCCGACGTCAATTTCAAAGTCGTAAAGCAGTTCATCGACCAAGTGCAGGCGAAAGCCGTTGGCCAGCAGGTTATGAGTTCGCTTTCTCCGGGCGAGCAGGTCATCAAGATCGTCCGCGACGAACTTATCGAAATTCTCGGCAAAGACACCGCGCGCCTAAAATTCGCCTCCCAACCGCCGACAGTCGTGCTCATGGCTGGGTTGCAAGGTTCCGGTAAGACGACCACGTCAGGCAAGCTGGCGCACTGGTTCAAAAATGGCGGACACCGTCCGCTGCTGGTTTCGGTCGACGTGTACCGTCCCGCAGCGCGGGAGCAGTTAAAAGTTGTAGCCCAGGCTATCAAAGCGCAGATCTACGGAGGCGAAGTCGCCGAAGCGAACACTGCTACTGTCGAACGCCTCGCGAAAGAAGCCCGTCGCGAAGCCGTCAATTCCGGTTGCGATGTGCTGATCGTCGACACCGCTGGCCGCCTGCACATCGACGATCAGCTCATGGAAGAGATGCAGTCGCTGAAGCGATTGCTGAATCCATCGGAAATCTTGTTCGTCGCCGACGCGATGACCGGACAAGACGCCGTCAAATCCGCCGACGAATTTCACAAGAAGTTATCGCTCACCGGTGTCGTCCTCACCAAAATGGACGGAGACGCTCGCGGCGGCGCAGCCCTCTCCATTCGTCAAGTCACGGGCGCCCCTATCAAGTTCATTGGCGTGGGTGAAAAATATGATGCCCTCGAGCCGTTCCATCCCGACCGTATCGTCTCGCGCATCCTGGGCATGGGCGACATTTTGTCGCTCATCGAGCGTGCCGAGCAGACAGTCGACAAAAAGAAGGCCCAAGACATCGCCGCCCGCGCTCTCTCTGGCGATGGATTCTCTCTCGAAGATTTTCGTGATCAACTGCGGCAAGTTCGTAAAATGGGATCGATTCAGAGCCTGATGGGTATGTTGCCAAGCATCGGTCCATTCGCGGGATTGCAGAAGCATGCCGACAAGATTGACGAAAAGCAGATCAACCACGTCGAGGCAATCATTAATTCGATGACACAGTACGAGCGCACGCATCACGACGTGATCAATGGCAGCCGCCGCAAGCGCATCGCGCGCGGATCAGGCCGGACGGTTCAGGAAGTCAATAACCTTCTCCGTCAATACGCGCAGATGCGAAAAATGTTCAAGCAAATGGGCAAAGGCAACATGATGCGCAAGCTGGCCGGCATGCGCATGCCAAGCTAGGCTGGCTCACAAGCGCTCAGCGTCAGCTGTAGGCGTCTGTCGTTCCGCGGACCTTCAGGTCAGAGGAATCTGGTTTTCACTGCAAAAAGGCGGGATTTTATTACCGAATCGCAGTTGCTTCCGCATCGCCTTTGGATCCGCGCAATATAATCAGAACTAATGAAGAAGGTCGTCCATGCCGCCTGCCCGCACGACTGTCCGGACGCATGTGGCGTCCTCATAACCGTCGAGGACGGCAAAGCCACCAAGGTTAAGGGGGACCCAACGCATCCCTTCACGCGCGGATTTCTCTGCGCCAAGGTGTCTAAATATTTAGACCGTGTTTATTCGCCGGACCGCGTGCTTTATCCGATGCGGAGGATTGCAAAGAAGGGAATCGCGGGCGAGGGCGCGTCCACCCCGGAACGCGCAAAATCGGCGCGTCCCGGGGGCCCCGGCGCCCCCGCCACACAATCTAATTTTCAACGGGTCTCCTGGGACGAAGCTCTCGATGAAATCACATCGCGTTTTCGCAAAATAATCGCTGACTTCGGCAGCGAAGCCATCCTTCCGTATTCCTATGGTGGCACCTTGGCCAAGGTGAATGGAAGCACCATGGACAGGCGCTTCTTTCATCGTCTGGGCGCATCGCAATTGGACAGAAAAATCTGTTCAGACGCCGGGGAAGCCGGTTTCAAATCCGTTTATGGGGTCCTGATGAGCGGGGAGCCGGAGCAATTTCGCCACTCCAAGTACATCATTGCCTGGGCTGCGAACATCCACGGCAACAATGTTCATCTGTGGCCTTTCATCGAAGAAGCCCGCCGAAATGGCGCCAAGCTGGTGGTCATTGATCCATATCGCACGCGAACAGCGGCTTGCGCTGACTGGCACATTCAAATCAATCCTGGCACGGACGGCGCTCTCGCGCTGGCGATGATGCACGTCATCATCAACGAAAATTTGTATGACGCCGATTACGTCTGTCGTTACGCCATCGGCTTCGATGAGCTCCGTGCCAAAGTGCAGCAGTACCCGCCTGAGAAGGTCTCTCAGTGGACTGGAATTTCGCCAGCAGACATTCGAAAGCTGGCGCACGAGTACGCGACCACTCGTCCTTCCATCATTCGCATGAACTACGGCGTGCAGCGTTCGCAGAACGGTGGCATGGCATCGCGCACTATTTCGATGTTGCCGATTGTAATCGGCTCCTGGAAAGAGATCGGCGGAGGTTTCCAACTCTCGACCAGCGGCGCTTATGATCTGAACACCGACGCCCTGAAACGCAAGGACCTGATGCAGAAGTCTCTCGGGCGACCCGCGCGCACGCTCAACATGGTCGAGTTGGGCAAAGTCCTAAATGAAGTGAACGACCCGCCGGTGAAGGCGCTGTTTGTTTATGGCTCAAATCCAGCCGCGGTGTGCCCAAACCACAATGAAGTCGTTCGCGGACTGCTTCGTCCCGACCTGTTCACCGTAGTACACGAGCAGTTTTTCACCGACACCACGGATTACGCCGATATCGTCCTCCCTGCGACGACTTTTTTCGAGCACAAAGATATTCAGGATTCCTACGGCCATTACTTCTTGCAGATCTCCAATCCGGCGATCGAGCCTCTTGGCGAGTGCCAACCCAATTTGGAGTTGTTTCGCGCCTTGGCCTTGCGCATGGGATTCGAAGACGACTGCTTCCACGATTCGGTCGATGAAATCATCGACCAGGCGCTCAATTCGCCGAATCCCTGGCTACAGGGGCTGAACCGCAAACGGCTGGAGAGGGAGGGCCACGTTCGGCTGAATTTTCATAGAACACAAAACGGGTCCGCACAGCCGTTTCTGCCTTACGCGGAAGGGAATTTCCGCACCCCCAGCGGCAAAGCCGAACTTTACAGTGAAGCGCTCAAGGCTGAGGGGCTCGATCCGGTTGCGGCGTTCATCCCCCCGGATGAATCGCGGCACACGGCTATTGCAAAGGAATTTCCACTCGAGTTGCTTGCCCGCAAAGCAGATAATTTTCTTAACTCAACATTCACGAATGTTCCGAGCGTTCAGGCGATGGAAGAAACCGGTCTGCTCGAGATCAGCTGCACCGACGCGGAGAGCCGCGGTGTCCGAGATGGCGATACGGTGCGGGTTTTCAACCGGCGCGGAGAAGTTAAGCTCAAAGCCCGTGTAGACGGCAAAGTTTCACCCGGAGTGGTTGCCGCCAAGCTGAACTGGGCAAAACTTACACCCGGCCACCGGAATATCAACGTCCTTACCTCGGAAAAACTCAGTGACATGGGCAACTCTGCCACGTTTTATTCCGTCTTGGTTGAAGTGGAGCTTTTTCAGACGCAGTAGCCAGTTGTCAGCAGTCGGATGCCAGTGTTCTTAAAGTTATCCAGGGCGGCTTTACTGGCAACTGATCACTGAGAACTGGCTACTGATTTTGGACGCTCTCCACGGCTCTACCGTATAATTGCGGTTTTCCATTAACTCACTGCCTTGAGGTAAGTGCTGATTCTTTGCATTCATCAGGAGAGCCCTGCGACTTTGGGGAGAAGTGGCTGCCGGCTTCCGCCAGAAAGCTTATTCCCGTTCGTATGTCTTTCAATCCGTAAGATTTCCTTGAGACTCCTCGTCCTACAGACCGCGTCAGTTGTGCTGCTGCTGGCGCTGTCACCACGCTTGTTTGCTCAACAGCAGACCGAAGTGCCTAACATTGTCGTCGGCATCACGCCGCACGGTAACCGCAGCGTCCCTGCGGAAACCATACGCGCCCACATTTTCACCCGGGTGGGCGATGTTTACGATCCGGCCGCAATGTATCGCGATTTCCTTTCGCTCTGGAACACGGGGTATTTCGAGGACATCCGGATGGAACGTGAGGCCACGCCGAAAGGCTGGGTCATTCACATTTACGTCAAAGAGAAGCCGCGTGTGCGTGAGATCAACTATCTCGGCATCAATGCTATTTCCAAAAGCGACATCCTCGATCGCTTCAAACAAGCCAAGGTGACACTGTCGCCGGAATCGCAATACGATCCCACAAAGGTCAAAAAGGCTGAAGTCGTAATTAAGCAATTGGAGGCCGAGCACGGGCACCAATTTGCCACTGTGCGCACCGAGGTGCGCCCCATCCCGCCCGCGGCGGTAGGACTCACTTTTGTTATCCGCGAAGGTCCTAAGGTAAAAGTTGGCCGTATCACGTTCGTTGGCAATAAGAATGTAAAAAGTCGCGAGCTCCGCGCCAGCATGCATTTCCTCAGGCCCATCGGGATTCCGCATTCTATTTTCCTCGAAAACCTGTTCGCTAAAACTTACGACGCCACCAAACTCGACGACGACATGGAACTGGTCCGCGAAGCGTTGCAGAATCGCGGTTTTTTCAAAGGCAACGTTGGCGACGTGCAGACGAAAATCCGTGACACTGGCCACGCGGACTTTCATTTTCCGTTGATTCGCCCCGGCCCCGGCAAGGCCATGGACATCACTGTTCCCATCGAGGAAGGCGAACGCTATAAGCTCGGCGGGATCACTTTCAAAGGCAACAAAGCGATCACAAATACCGCAGCGCTTCGTGCGCAGTTCGCCATCAAGGATGGTGACATCTACAATCGCGAACGGATCGCCAAAGGCCTCGAAAACCTGAAGAACGCGTACGGCACTCAGGGTTATATCAACTTCACTTCCATTCCCACGCCGCGCATCGACGAAGACAAAAAGCTGGTCTTCTTCGATATCGACATTGATGAGGGCAAGCAGTTCTCTGTTCGCCGCATTGAATTCCAGGGCAACACGACCACTCGCGACAAAGTCATCCGCCGTGAGTTGATGCTCGAAGAAGGCCAGGTTTACAACGAGCAGTACTGGAAGCTGAGCTTGCAGCGCCTCAATCAGCTAGGTTTCTTCGAGGACCTGAAACCAGATGATCCAAACGTCACGGAGCGCCATCTCGACGAAAAGGAAGGTCTCGTCGATTTGACATTGAAAGTCAGGGAGAGAGGGAAGAACCAGATCGGGCTTTCCGGCGGCGTGAGTGGGCTAGCGGGGTCGTTTATCGGGCTGAACTACACCACCAATAACTTTTTGGGACTTGGTGAGACCCTGAGTGTGCAGGCCAATGTCGGGACCCTGCAGCGCAATATCATGTTCGGCTTCACCGAGCCGTATTTCCTCGACCGCAACGTCACTGTTGGATTTTCCGTCTATGGCCAGAAGCTGATATACGATCAGGCGCGTGAGAGCGCCTTGCTCACCGGCCAAACTCTGGCGCTCTCGCAAGCCGAACTGCAAAGCTTGCAAAATTACACGCAATCCAGCCAGGGATTCACGTTGACCGCGTCGCACCCGATACGTCGCTCATTCAAACGCATCGGCGCCACCTATTCATTTGACGTCTCGTCACTGGTCGCCACCACCACGGCTTCCAAGCAACTCTTCAGTTATCTCGATTTCAGCGGCCTCAGCGGCCCGAGCGCATTGAATGGAATTATTACCAGTAAAATCCTTCTGAATTTCATGGAGAACAAGACCGACCGGGCACTTTATCCGAGTTCGGGCACCTATTATTTCCTTGGCGCTGAATTCTCCGGCCTGGGCGGCACGGTTCGCAGCATTCGTCCTATTGCGGAATGGAAGCATTACATTCCCATGCAGAAGCACCGCAACTCCATTGACATGCACGCGCTGGCTTCGTTCATGACCGGATACGGCGGCTTGGTCGCGCCACCCTTCCAACGCTTTTACGACGGTGGCGAGAATGACCTGCGCGGCTTCGACATACGCTCGGTTTCGCCCGTTGCCTACATTCCCACTGCGACAACCATCGATTTGCGAAATCCCGATGGCTCGATCGTCCCCAAAGACCCGAACAATCCCGCGCGTGGACCCTACACGATCCAGATTCCATTTCAGCAAATCACCTTCCCGGGTGGCGATTTGACACTGGTCAGCAATATTGACTACCGGTTTGTTATCGCCGGGCCGGTGGCTATCGCGCCTTTCTTCGATTTCGGATTCGATCCAATTATTCGGCGATCTCAGTTGCGCATTAACGACCAACAATTCGCCACCCTGAACCAGACTCAGTTCGGCTGTCCGCAGGAGGACCCGATCACACTCAACTGCATCAACACGCGGAGCATAGGGTTCAACCAGAACCTCCCGATCTTGAGCAGCGCCAACTGGCAGCCGCGTGCTTCGACAGGTCTGGAGTTGCAGGTGTTTCTGCCAGTGGTCAATGCGCCTTTCAGAATTTACTGGGCGTATAACCCAGTTCGTTTGAACGAAATCGCAGAGTCGCCGTCGCAAGTAACGCGAGACCTCTTCCCGGCGACGCCGGCGGGTGATTACACGTTCTTACAGGCGCGGAACACGTTTGCTACCCGGTACCAGCTTCGCGAACCGAGGAAGACGTTCCGCTTCACGGTCGGAACCACATTCTAGTTTGACGCTTTGGAGCAGCTATTTTTATAATTAGGGCATCCACACCAGAGTGGCCGGTCACGGGCGCGAATGTTGCCCGCAGTCTGGATGCGAGCCGGATATTCGATCTGAACTCTGAGTTGAAGATCACCCGAATCGAAGAATCTGAATTGCAGAATCTGGATTGAAGGGTCCGGATTGACAGATAAAGATCGGCCTGTCTTGCCGGGATATTGCAGTTGCGCGGGTGTGGCGAGAGTACGTCCTGGCAATCCATCTGGATTTCAGTTTGAGAAATTCAAGTTTGAAAAATATTGGCAGCATTCCAAGGAGTTAGAGCAAATCCCATGAAACCCAAGTTCCTATGTTCCCTAACAGCAGCGGTCGTTTTGCTATCGGCAATGGCATTGGCCCAGGCTGGTACCGCATCTTCATCAGCAGCCTTGCCGGCCGCCCCCGGCGCCGCCGCTGATCCTCCGGCGATGGCAAGTAACGCCGCGGCATCAAAAATCGCCGCCATCAATATTGAAGGCGCAATCTTTGCCAGCAACGAAGGCCAGCGCGATATGGACGCGTTGCAGAAAAAATTTGAACCTAAGAGTAACGAGCTTAAAGGCAAGAACGACGAGATCGACGCTTTGAAAAAGAAACTCAACACGCAGGGCGCCAGCCTGAATGACGAGGCTAAAGCGGACTTGCAGCGCCAGGTCGATCAGAAGCAGAAAGAGCTGGACCGTGAGGCCCAGGACGCGAGAGAAGATTTCCAGACACAACAACAGGAGATCGGCCAGCGCATTCTGCAGAAGATGGCGCCACTCATCTTGAAGTACGCGCAGGAAAATGCGGTGGGCATCATCGTCGATACCTCCAGCCCCTGGCCGCAAGGTCCGGTAGTTTGGAACTCACCATCGGTGGATATTACTAAAGCCATCGTCGGGGAGTATAACGTTCAATCTGGTGTTGCCGCCCCGCCAAAGCCGAGCGGTACCACGACCCCATCGAGACCTTCCGGGGCATTAGGCACCCCACGATCAACTACCCCGGGCACGGCGAAGCCATCAACGACCCTGCCAGGATCGCCAACGAAGTAGCGCGACACCGCTGGATCGTCTTTTGTTCCTGAGACCGCGAGAAATCGCGGTCTTTTGTTTTTTATCACACGCAAGCAAACACAGCCTCTTCGGTGTCTTTATTACCAGCAGCGGCATGCTGCATGAATGCCGCTACGAGGAGAGCGCGCCATGTTTTCCGACCTTGCGGTTGCTCATGGAGTCCCGGTTCGGCGTTGGACAGCGATTGCTTCTTTCAGCCTTCAGACCGCTCTGCTCGCCGCCGCCCTGGTTTACCCTTTGCTCCGCCTGCAGCCGTTGCCGCCTGTACTTCATCCGGTATCGCTTCCGGTCATCGGAGACTTTGCTCCTATCCATTCCCAGGCAATCGTTACCCACAGCGGCGGGCCCGTGATAACGGCTCCCATCATAGTCAGCAGCCACGAAATATCATTTCGGCCGTCGGGTCCGTCACAACAGGCGGACAACCCGCAGGCTCCCAATCTTAATTTTGTTGGAACCGGTGGGTCCGGGCCGTATGCGGGCCCGATCGTAGGCAACTACCTCCCACCGATGCCAACGGTATCGCGGCGCGGGTCAAACGTGCGCACTTCCGTGATGATGGAAGGGAATCTGATCCACAGAGTTGAGCCGCAGTATCCGTCGATGGCCAGGCAATTGCACATTGAAGGTTCAGTAGTGATAGCGGCGTGGATCAGCCGCGAGGGGTTGATTGAACGCGCACAAGTCGAAAGCGGACATCCGCTTCTGGTGCATGCGGCGCTTGATGCCGTGCGGCAATGGCGCTACCGCCCCTACTACCTGAATCACGAACCCGTCGAAGTGCAGACTCAGATCACTGTGAATTTCATAATGCAGAAATAAACGAGCAATCAGCACTCAGCAGTCGGCATTCAGCCCTAACGAACAACGCGCCCCACCCGACCAAATCACTCTAATCAACCTGTCATTCAGAGGACACTCAGGTCCGAGGAATCTGCTTTTTGATGGGGAGAACTGCTTTTTGATGGGAGAAGCAGATTCCTCACCGGCTAAAGCCGGTTCGGAATGACAGCAGTTGTAATTATTTGGGCTGAGTGCTGACTGCTGACTGCTGAGTGCTGAATGCTGAGTGCTGACTGCTGAATGCTATCCGTAGCACCCCAGTAACCTGTGTCCTCGCAGCCTGCCAACTATAATCGCGAAAGTGGCCACGACCGAAATCGCGAAGCGCGCGGCAACCCGTCCGACGTGGGCGGAGGTTTCTCTTTCCGCGTTAAGAGAAAATTACAAGAGCGTCGCCGAATACGTCGGAACCGCCGTCACTGTCTGTGCCGTAGTCAAAGCTTATGCCTACGGTCACGGAGCGGTTGAGTGCGCCTCAGCGCTCGAACAGGAGGGTGCAACTTGGCTGGGGGTCACCTCACTTGATGAAGCCATTCCTCTTCGCGAGGAAGGTATTTCAACGCGAATTTTATTGATGACGGGATTCTGGCGCGGCGAAGAAGAGGAAATCATTCGCCTGCGACTGACTCCAACGGTTTGGGAAATCGGGCAAATCGAATCACTCGAGCGCGCCGCATCTCGGCTCGGCGTCTCACAACACGCGATTCATCTCAAAGTCGATACCGGCATGGGCCGTCTCGGCGTCGCCGTCCACGAGCTTCCGCAAGTCTTAAAGACTTTGCAATCGGCATCGCATCTGAGAGTCGAAGGATTCTCTACCCATATCGCCTCGTCAGAGGTGCTCGACGCCCCCTCGGTAACCGAGCAACTAACTGCGTTCGACGCTGCCCGTCGTGTCCTTCGCGACCACGGCTTCAATCCGCCGCTGATTCATGCGGCCAACACATCGGCTGTAATCGCGCACCATGAGAGCTGGAATACTATGGTGCGGCCGGGACTCGCTTTGTACGGTTACCATCTGCCATTTGAACGCGCTGGGAGAACTGTCAGCGGTCGGGGTTTGAAATTGAATGTGAAACCGGTGCTCACTTGGAAAACCCGCATTCTTTCTCTTCGCGACATGCCCCCCGGTCAGGCGCTCGGCTATGGCGGAACCTACGTCACCAAAGCTCCTACGCGTGTTGCAATTCTGCCGGTTGGCTATGCGGACGGATTGAACCGCGGCCTCTCGTCGAACGGGCGCGTGATCGTTCGCGAGCACTATGCGCCGATCGTTGGCAGAATTTCGATGGATCTCACGACCGTTGACGTAACCGGAATTCCCGGCGTCGAGGTCGCCGACGAAGTTATCCTGCTTGGGTCACAGGATGGCCTCAGCGTGGATGCGCGCCAGCACGCAGAATTGGCCCACACCATTCCGTACGAGATTCTTTGCTCGATTTCAAAAAGAGTGCCGAGGAAGTACATCTCGTAACAGTCTTAGAAGCGCGAAGGCGTATTACTTTTCGAGCGGACGGCCAAAACACAACACGTACCCACTGTTATCTCTGATCTCAAAAGCTCTCAGTCCGTCATTCGTATTGGCCAGTTCTCGATGCATAGGAACTTTTTTGGCGCGAAACTCGGCGTACAGCGAATCAGGGTCGGTGGTGAAGATGTAAGCATCCCATCTCGCCCATTCATGACGTGAGTGGTTCGGCTGCGGGTGGATATCAGGCGTAATGCTCTTGAACATAAGCGTGACCTGATCTCGCCCGACCATTGTCCAAAAATCCCCGTTTTCGTCCCCTCCTTTGTAGAGCACCTTGAACGCTAACCGGGATTGATAGAACTCAAGCGTTTTTGCCAGATCGTCAACAATAAAAAACGGGGTGATACTTCCTAACATGAGTGAACGCTCCGGGCGGCGAGTATAGCATCTGGATGCGCGGGTGCCCCGTCCCTGTCTCGCGTTTTGTGCGAGACAGGGCGGGGACTTTGACTTCCACTCGGTAGAGTCAGGTTGTCGCTATTCACAGCTGAATGTTGACAGCTCAGTGCTGCATGCTCGGTTCATCTCGCGACGCTTGTTATCCTTGAATGAATGCCGTCACTTTACGCGCGCTGGATGTACGAATGGGAAACCCGGCTCACCTCGGTAGACAACAATCGGGTGGTGCGCCCGCTCGAGTGGGGAATCGAGTGGACCCGCGACTGGCCTTGCCGTGACGGTTTTCTATCGGCGCAAACCGACGCAGAATGCGAATTCTACCTTCGCGAGTACAATCGGCGGGCAGTCGCTTCGAGCGACGAATTTTTCTCCTACAAAACACCAAACAACTTTCTCCTGGAGACACGCGAAATTCAGGTTTTTAGTACACGCGAAGTCCCCGACCCTGTGCTGGAAAAGAAAGTCCAGGGTACGCGCTCCGAATTTTTGCGCTTCACTTCGCCGGCGAGCACCCCGTTTCCGGAAAACAATTTAGTGAACGCACGCTGGTTCCCTGCGAACGGGACCAGCGCCGTCGTGCTTCTGCCGCACTGGAATTCCGATGCACTTGCGTACACGGGTCTGTGCCGAATATTAAATCGGCTCGGCATCTCGGTGCTGCGGCTGAGCATGCCCTATCACGATATTCGTCGTCCGACGGAGATTCGCCGCGCCGACTATGCCGTCTCGGCTAATATCGCGCGCACGCTCGATGCCTGCCGGCAGGCGGTTATCGATGTCCGTTGTTGCCTCGACTGGCTCCAGCAACAAGACTATGAGCACTTGGGAATCGTGGGCACGAGTCTCGGATCGTGTTACGCGTTCCTGGCCGCCGCCCATGATCCGCGGATCAAAGTTGCCGCGTTCAATCATGCCTCCACTTATTTCGCAGATGTCGTCTGGCATGGTCAATCCACGCGTCATATTCGCCGGGGACTCGAATCGCATATCGATCTGGAGAGATTGCGCCGACTGTGGAGCGCGATCAGTCCCATGTCGTACTTTGAGCAGTTTGCGCGCTGGCCCAGGAAGTCGTTGATCGTTTACGCCAAATACGATTTGACCTTTTTGCCTGAATTTTCAAAGGAAGTGGTCGCGCAATTCGAACGGCACAACCTCGACCATAAAGTTGCGGTGCTTCCTTGTGGCCATTACTCGACCGGAGAGGCGCCTTACAAATATCTCGATGGATATTATTTGGCATCGTTTCTCGGACGGGCATTTAAGCAATTAGCAGCCCGCAGTCCGCATTCAGACTGAGATGGATCTGTTGTAGGGTAGTTTTATCGCAAAAATAAGCCGTGTTTTGCTAACAGTCGTTATACTGAATTCGTCCTCTTCAATTCCAACCTGGTTCCGGGCCTCTTCGTCGCGAATTTGCCCCGTGTATCGAGCCCCAAGCCGAATGGAGCGTTTTATGAGTCAAGAAACAGGCCCACCACGAAATCGCAGGTTCTTCTTTCATCCCGGCCTCAGGGCGATGATTTACGGCTTACTGGTCCTCACTTTTTTGGTTGTTGCTGATCAACTCTCGGCCTACTACGGCTTGAGAGAATCGCAACGCGTGCTCGACGATCTGTTCGGCGCGGTCATTGCCGCGTTGCTGGTTTACCGGCACGAATACACCCGCTCAAAATATCTCAGTGAAAAATTGAAAACTATCGAGATGATGAACCATCACGTCCGCAATGCTCTGCAGGTCATCGTCGACTCGGCGTATCTACATGGCCATGCCGAGCAGGTGAAGCAGATACAGGACTCGGCCAAGCGGATCGATTGGGCCCTGCGCGAAATTTTGCCAGGTCGGATATTGGACCAGTATGAGGCGCCCGCAAAATCCCCTATGAAATCCGAAGAACAGCGTTCAAAAGGCAGTTCGGCCGCCTGACTCAGCGCCGTTGGCGATTCATAATCGCGCAGTTTAGGATAGTGCAGATGAAAACTTCTTCCATGAATCGCCCCCTGAGCGAAGTTGATCCCGAAGTGGCCGCAGCCATCGACAACGAAACTCGCCGCCAGCATGAAGGCCTGGAACTGATCGCCTCCGAGAATTTCGTGAGCGAAGCTGTGCTCGAAGCGATGGGTTCAGTGTTCACGAACAAGTATGCAGAAGGCTATCCCGGAAAGCGTTACTACGGTGGCTGCGAGTACGCCGATGTCGTCGAGAACCTCGCGCGCGATCGCGCCAAGCAACTCTTCGGTGCGGAACACGCGAACGTCCAGCCGCATTCTGGATCGTCGGCCAACATGGAAGCGTATGCGTCGGTGCTCCAGTCGGGAGACACGATCCTCGGCCTCAACCTGGCACACGGCGGACACCTCACGCACGGCCATCACCTGAATTTTTCCGGCAAGACTTACAAGATCGTTCCGTATGGTGTGACCAAAGAGACGGAAACAATCGACTACGATGACCTTGAAAAACTCGCCGAAAAAGAGCGCCCAAAGCTGATCATCGGCGGTGGCAGCGCCTATCCTCGAATCATTGATTTCGCCCGCATGCGTCAGATCGCTGACAAAGTTGGCGCGCTCTACCTCGTCGATATGGCCCATTTCGCCGGGCTTGTTGCCGGGGGCGTACATCCCTCTCCGGTTCCGCACGCGCATATTGTCACTTCAACCACGCACAAGACGTTGCGTGGCCCACGAGCGGGCATGATTCTCTCCAAGCAGGAATTCGCCGCCGCAATCGACAAAGTTGTTTTTCCGGGGATGCAAGGCGGTCCGCTCGTACACATCATCGCGGCCAAGGCCGTTTGCTTCGGCGAGGCGATCCAGCCCGAGTTCCGTGATTACGCGCGCCAGATTGTTTCGAATGCGAAAGTTCTCGCGGAAACTCTGGCTTCGGAAGGCTTCCGGGTTATTTCCCGTGGGACCGATACGCACCTGATGCTGGTTGACGTCTTCTCGAAAGGCATGTTCGGTAGCGAAGCCGAAAAAGCGCTCGGTGAAGCGGGAATTACGGTAAACAAGAATGCAATTCCGTTCGATGCCAATCCTCCGCTCAAACCTAGCGGCATTCGCATCGGCACGCCCGCCTTAACCACGCGCGGAATGAAAGAGCGCGAAATGCGCCAAGTCGGCCAATGGATCGCCGAAGCCCTGAACAATCGCAGCGATACATCTGTGCTCAGCCGAATCCGCCGCCAGGTGATGGAATTGGCGGATGCGTTCCCGCTGTATGCGGAACGAAGGGAGCGAGCCGGTACAGAGGCGCGCGCGTAATAACCTTAAGCGATGAGAGTAGGCACTCCCAATTATGCGGAGAAGTCGGACGATGAGCTACTAGCGTTAGCGACAGAGGCCGGTTCGCTAACTGCAGAGGCGCGCGATGCTCTCCGCCTCGAACTGAAAGACCGAAAGCTCGATTCGCCGACGGCGGTTGCGAAGTTCTCTGATGAGCAGAACCGTTTCAACCTCGCTGACGAGATGAGCAGGCTGGGTTTGAGTTGGCGCGGAAATGGAAGGCGGGCGTATGGGAAGTCTAATACGGAAGTCTCCGGACTGAATGAGGAGTATGACACGACAATATTTGTCGTCGTGTCGTATTTTCCTCTCATCCCAACTGGCACCTACCGGGTTTGTCGCCAACAGGGCGCTGGCGAATTCAGAGCTGTGGCGGAAAAGCCTCTGAATTGGGCTCAGATAACTTGGACTTGGACGAAGTCGCTTGCGGTTGTTGCCGCCTTGCCTATTGCATTCCGACTGCTCGACGCCCTCACATCGCCACACCGCTAATCCTTTTGCGTTGTCCGACGGATAGTTTCCGTAGACACCCAGCATAGTTGTGATTAAATCTCCCTGTGCGCATCGCCATCGACATCCGCCGGATCAACGAATTCGGCGTCGGCACTTACACGCGAAACATCGTTCGCGCGCTCGCGCAGCTAGATCAGCAGAACGAATATTTCCTGCTCGGGCCCGTCGATAAGATCAACGAAATCGGCAAGCTGCCGGGGAACTTCAAAGCTGTCTCAGTCTTACCCGGCGAGACTCTGCGCGGCGAGTTGCAGTGCCGCACCGTCATTAAGCGGCTCAAATGTCATCTCACGCACATTCCGCATCTCTTCTGGTTTCCGAACCACCTAACTTGCCCCTATGTGGTCACCGCTCACGACTTGCTTGACCACATGTATCGCGCCCGCGGCGGCTCCGACTTTAAGCGTTTTATCCATTTCAATATGACGCGGCGAATGCTCAGGAATGCCGCGCGCATATTCGCGGTCTCGAAATTCACGAAAACCGAAATCGAAAAGCTCTTCGGAATCAACTCCGGCAAGATCGAGGTCGTCTACAACGCCATCGACCAGCGCTTTCTCACCGGCCATGCGACCGATTCCGACCGCGAGTTCCTCGCCGAGCGATATCAGGTCACATACCCCTTCATTCTTTATGCCGGCCGCATCAGCCCGCACAAAAATCTCGTGCGGATCATCGAGGCCTTTTCGGCGCTCAAAGCTGATCTTGTTAAACAAGAGCTCTATCCCGACTTGAAGCTCATCATCATCGGCGACGAGCTCTCGAAGCACCCCGATCTTCGCCGCACGGTCGTGCGCGGCGGGGTGCAGAATGACGTTCGCTTCATGGGATTCGTGCCTATCGAAGTGCTTCGCATCTTCTATGACCTGGCCAAAGTCTTCGTTTTCCCGTCCCTCTACGAAGGTTTCGGCCTGCCTCCGCTCGAAGCCATGGCGCATGGCACCCCGGTGCTGACTTCGAACACCTCTTCGATTCCCGAGGTCGTCGGCAATGCTGCGGTGATCGTTAATCCGGAGAATGTTTTCGAGATTATGCGCGCTCTCGAGCGCGTGTTGCTTGATCAGCCCCTGCGGGAAAAGATGCGCCAGCGTGGATACGAGCAGGTAAAAAAGTTTTCCTGGAAAGACTCAGCAGCCGCACTGCTCGCCGCATACGAACAGATCGTGGGAATGCCGTCCTCCGCTCGACCAACCCAAAAAGCCGCAAATTCCTGACATCCATCGATCTAACCCGCGCCTAAAGCAATCTCGAAAACTTCTTGCTTTACTCTACAATATAGAGTACTCTAATTAAGAGCGTACAAGGAGCGTTCCTCGATGAGCCTCGAATCTTTCAGAATTCACCGTTCAAAGGCGCCGCTGATAGCAGTATTTCTTTTAACCTTCAGCTTCCAGCTTCTTGCGCAGCAGCCGAACGTCGACGCCCAGCGCGATGCCATGCGCAGACTGTCATTTCTCGTCGGTCATTGGTCAGGGCCAGTCACAATCAGCCGCGGCCCCGCCAATCTCCTTCACCTCACGCAAACAGAAGATGTCGCATACAAGCTCGATGGTCTCGTCCTCCTCATTGAAGGCAAGAGCACCGGCCCGGATGGGAAAATCGAATTCAGCGCGTTCGCCACAGTCGCCTACGACGATGCTTCTCATGCGTATCGTTTCCGTGCATATAACGATGGTCGCTATCTCGACACCGAGCTTTCGGTTCCCGACCGCGGCTTTGCGTGGGGCTTCACCGCCGGACCGGCTCACATCACAAACACCATGCACCTGACTCAAAAGGGCGAATGGGACGAAGTCACTGAGGTGACGTTCGGGAGCAATCCGCCGCATCACAGCGTGGAGATGCTGCTCGAAAAGCAACCATGAATTCACGTGTCGGAAGCAGACCACTAATTCACTTCGAAGGAGAGTTGTCATGCTCGACCACAGCACAGAGCAGGAACTGCGAGACCGATTGAGCGTCATCGAAAACATGATGGCCGAAGGACGGCGGTCAACGGAAAGCTGGGGATGGACGTTTGTTCTATGGGGCGTGGCTTATTATGTTGCGATTGCCTGGTCGAATTGGAGCCACTACCCTTGGGCCTGGCCGGTCACGGTTCTGGCAGGCGTGATCCTCACGGCCTTTATCGCCTCTTTCAAGAGGCCCGACCCCGTGAAAACGACGTTGGGCAGAACGATCGGTTCTGTTTGGGTCGCGGCGGCGGTTTCGATGTGTGTTTTGTTTCCAGCGCTCGGCTTTAGTGGACGGCTCGGCTATCCCCACCTTTTCTTCGCCAGTGTCTCGGCAATATTGGGTCTGGCGTATGGCGCTTCGGCCCTGATACTACGCTGGAAGCTTCAACTGGCGTGCGCCGTGGTTTGGTGGATCGCAGCAGCGGTAGCTTGTTTCGGCAGCGATGCGCAGAGCACAACTTTCTTTCTGGTCGCGATCTTTCTTTGCCTTATCGTTTTCGGTCTCTACGGCATGGTTGCCGGAGCGCGGCAGCGCAAACGGCACGGTCTGGCCCATGCCTGAGTTGCCCGAACTCAACCCGGTGATTCACGGCAGGCTGCGGCTGGCGCTGCTCTCGCTTCTCAGCGGCGTGGAAGAGGCTGAGTTTACCTGGCTTCGGGAAAAAACCGAGGCTACCGACGGCAACCTCGGCGCGCAGCTACTCAAGCTCGAAGAGGCCGGATACGTGCGCGTGAAAAAGAAATTTGTATTGCGCAAGCCGCAAAGCAGCTACCGCATCACGGATGCAGGCCGTCATGCTCTTACCGAATACGTGCGAGCGCTCAAGAAGCTCCTAGGTCCAGTGAACGTCAAATAAACCGGAGGCAAAGTTTACTTCGAGAGCGGCTGGCCGGGCGAAATGCGGCCCAGGCGGGCCAGTTTCGCATTCAGTGGGGAACGCTCGGATTCAGAGGAAGCAGCTGCAATTCGTTTCCGAAGCTTCAGAATTTTTTCTTTGCGTGCGCGGCGACGCCGGATTTCCGGCCGGCGGCTAGGTGCGGACATGAACGGTTCTCCTGAGACTCTTGGAATTGCACCCGCCGCTGTTAACGGACGAGGTGAGCAATTATTGAAAGCTGAAAGGGAGCTTTAGTCAAATCGACGAAAAAAATGGGCTGGCAAAATGCCAGCCCTGAATTACTTCTACAAGAGAATTAGTGACCGTGCGGTTCGTGGCGCTCCTGTTCGTGCCGCTCCTGTGGACGCGCATTTTCGTGCGGCTGAGGGTGATTGTTCTCGTGATATGAACTCGGACGTGGAGTCGGCCCACCATGATTGTCAGGCCTATTGTTTTGCCGCTCCATGCGCACGTTGTTTTGCGGACGCGGCCTCGGCCGGTTCATTGCACGATTTTCCATCGGGCGATTTTCTGGACGAGGCGCAGCAGCTCTTGCTGGTACCGCGTGTGGCCCATGAAATTCTCCGGGCCGCCCCGTGGCAGCGATTGCAGGTCTGCCGTGGTTCTCCGAAGCCCACAATTCCCGGTTATTTCGTGCGCCGTTCTCGTGTTCCATTTGCACATGGGTAGCTTCGAAGTGGCGTTCGTGTCCCCAGCGTTCCTCGTCGGCACTTGGCCGCCTTTCGATTCCGCCCGGACCGCCGTTGAACGCGACACGGTTCACGGTGACATTGTTCACAACCACTCGGTTGTAAACGTGAACGTTGGTGATAGTCACGTTGCTGACGGAACGGTTATAGAAGAAGTGTCCACTGCGCCATTCGCCGCCAAAAAAGCCGACGCCCGTGTACCCGAAGCCGTAATTCACGCCGCCATAGAAGCCAACGTGTGGTCCCCAATAGCCGGCGTGCCAAAGATAGGCCCCGCCAGTCCAGCCCCAATAACCCGGCGTCCAAAGCAGGCCGGGTTCGGGAGCAACAACCCAGGTGCCAGGCACCCAATAATAGCCGACGGGGCCATAGGCCCAATAACCCGGCGTCCAAATGTAGCCGTCACCCGGGCAGGGCGGCTGCGTGTAGACCGGCAACGCTGGTGGGGCGATACGCACGGAAATAAAAACTCCCGCAAAAGACGAAGTTGGAATCGCCAGCAACATCAGCGCAAGCATTGCAAGCCCAACAGAGCGCTTTGTCATGATGATGTCCCTTTCCTACTGCACACGCGAAAACCGCGCGTGTTCGGGGATGGTCCAATCGGAGCGGCCGATTGCGACTAGTTAGTGCGGGCGAAATCCCGACTCAGTTGGCGCAACGGCTACATTTCACTCGTGTATATAAACGCCAGATCTGGAAATTTGTTGCTGACGAAGGGTGTGTTGATTTTACAAGGCTTTTTCAAGGATTTTTCGCACAGGTTACGAAAGAGAATTACGCGAGTAATCATTTGATTTCGACGGCTATTCTGCCGCCGAGCCGCCAAAGAGCACGCCAGCGCTGGCGGTTATGTTGTTAGCTGTGCGCTTGCTTGCTACGTCGTTCGCACGTGCCGAACTAATAACCTTGGTTTGTTAAAAACCTGGCGCAAGGTTCAATTTGCTGTGTGATTCTGATATTCTTCGCTCGCGTCACCGCACGTGTTTATGTCTTCTTCCGCGAAGCCGGCCCAGGAGCAGTTACTTTCCGCATTGCAGCAGGTGAAGAACCGCCTGCCATATCTTTCTCAGAACGATTGGACCCTGATCATTGACCGCGCGAAACCGGTTAACTTCAAGAAGAGTGGTGTTCTCATTCAGCATGGAAGGGAATCGAAATTCTTATACTTGATCGCGGACGGAAAAGTGAGAGTCAGCGTTGCCGGGGGAATGGTAGCGCTCATTGGCCCTGGAGAAATCTGCGGTGAAATGGCGTTCCTTGAAGGCAGTGTTCCGAGCGCGTCAGCGATAGCCGAAGACGAAGTACAGGCGTACGCCATCGACTGGCAAACGCTCAGCGATCTATTTGAGTTGTTCCCCCATCTCGCGTCGCGTTTCTATCGCTCGCTTGCCGTTAATCTGTCCCGCAGGCTCCGCGAGCAGATCATTCCCAAAAAGCGATAACGGTTAAAAGGCGCGCCGCATGGGCGCGCCTTTTGATCACCTACGCTGCTGCGCTGCGGACCGCGTCGGCGGCTCCTTCTTTGTAAATCCATGCTCCTACGATGGTGGCGATTACCATTTCGAACAACGCGACCACAGTCGTGATTACCAGCAGCCGTGTTGGGAAAACTCCGGACGGATAATTTGCGAGACTTGCGAGCAATCCTGAAAGGACCCAAGTTGCCAGCCCCGCTCGCGCCGCAGTCCCAGCACCTGCCCCATATCGCGGGCGGATCGCCGCATAAATCCACACCGCCGCAATGCCGGCCAGGAACCCCCAAATGTTATAGATCGCAATCGCGCTGCCGGTGATGTTTGGTGACTTGCCCAACGCCTGCATCGCTTGTCCCCAATCTGCTTTCAGAACCACCCCATTGGTCACAAATTCGCTCAGATTAATGACCACTCCTGCCAGCAAACCTCCCAACACGACTCGAACCCGATTTGTGTGTGCCATAGTTTCTCCTTTGTCCGGCCAGTCTGTGACGGCCGTGCCCACGAAACCAGAAAAGCAGCGCAATTATGTACCTTTCGGAAGGAGTTGCCAATAAATTCCTTTTGGTCGAAGAAAGAGGCTCATCGAAGACGTTAGCCGAAGTTTGCGATCAAGTACTCCAACTTGCTACAAACAACGATCAGCACTTATAGTCACTCGTTTCGATCAGTCGTGTGGAGTATTGTGATGAGCGCGCGCACTCCGATTCAGTCATTTTTCCTGCTTGCCGCCTTCGCCGTCTTACCGGCACAAGTCGAGGCGCGGACCGCATCCGTCGTTCGTTTTCCAGCGAACAATGCAGCTCGCGTGAATCCCGACACGCATCTTGTTCTGACCTTCTCCAGCCCGCCGTCTCTCGGCCATTCCGGCCAGATTCGGATCTACGACGCGGCAGACCATCATGTGGTCGACACACTCGATCTAAGTATTCCGGCCGGCCCCGATCCGTCTCACCGAATAGCCAATCCTCCGCCAGGGATTCCGCTCGATCCCTCAATTCCCACGTCGCCGACTACCACAACCCCCGCTGTGAGAGTCACTCCCGCTGACCTGCACGATTACCAACTCAACACAATCGGTGGACTGCCTGACTTTCACTTTTATCCCATCATCATCCATGGCAGCGTGGCGACAATTTACCCGCACAACAATATCTTGAAATATGGCCGCAAATACATTGTGCAGATCGATCCCGGCGTGCTCACCCTCGCCGGCGGAGCCTTCAAGGGATTCACCACAAATGATTCCTGGCATTTCACCACAAAGCCAGCCCCTCCCCTTGCGAACGCTACTCGCCTGGTAGTCGCTGCGGATGGCAGTGGCGATTTCAACACCGTGCAAGGCGCAGTGGATTTCGTCCCCGACAGCCCTTCGAAACGTGTGACTATCTTTATCAAGAATGGGAATTACGAGGAGATCGTTTTTTTTCAAAATAAATCGAATATCACTCTTCGCGGCGAGGACCAGGACAAAGTCCAAGTCGGTTATGGCAATAACAGCGCGTTTAACCCTCCGCAGCCAGGGCCGAATCGCCGTTGTGCGTTCTCCGTGTATGAATCAACGGGTATCGAGCTCACGAATTTTACGCTTAACAATTATTTCTTTGGCCAAGCGGAAGCCCTGCTCATCTACGGTTCGAAAAACATCGTCAACCACATGATCATTAAGGGCTCCGGCGACGCACTCAACTTGCGCGGCTCCGTCTATATTACCCACAGCACGATCATCGGCGATGGAGATACCATCCTCGGCGTCGGCCCTGCCTTTTTTCGAAGTTGCGAGATCCGTTCAGTAGGGCCTTTTATGTGGATTCGCAACACCGAAGAGAACCACGGCAACGTTTTCGTTGATTGCACTTTCACGGCGATCAGCCGCCCTTTTCCACCGGGGCCGGCTACGGTTGCGATTCGAAACCTGTCGTCACCGGTGCTGGCGCGCCTGCCCAATAATCACGGCCGGAATTATCCGTACGCCGAAGCAGTGCTCATCAACTGTCGCCTCAATGGCATTCCGCCGGTGGGATGGGGGCCGATTGATGGCGACACATCTCATCTTCACCTCTGGGAATTCCACAGCGCAGATGCCACAGGCCATCCCGTAGACACCTCGCAGCGGAACGCAGCTTCTAGGCAACTGAGCGAACCACAGGATGCCCAAACCATCGCGAACTATAGCGACCCTGCGTTTGTCCTCGGCGGCTGGAAGCCAGATCTCGATCGATAAGCGTCGTCCCAGGTTGCGCGAGCTTCTCGCACTTCCCAACTCTTCGAGCATGGGGCGAAACCGATGACCATCGAGAGTAAGGATTCCAGCTAAGATAGTCCGCATGCGACTGTGCCTGGGAAGATTGCTTACCGGGGTGGCAGCGATCCTTCTGTTCAGCCCGTTCAGCGTCCGACTGCATGCTCAGACGCCGGACACCGCCATTATCCGAGGCTCAGTCGTTGATTCCAGCCATGCCGCAGTAAGCGCAGCGGAAATTACTCTGCTCGATCGTGCGACATCAAAGAAGCACACCACAGCGACTGATCAGGCAGGGCACTTTTCCATTGGTGGAATTCCTATTGGCGATTACGAAGTAACCACTCGTAAAGAGGGTTTCGCAGTCGCCACTTCCGAAATAACTCTGATCGGTGGTGCCACCGCCCGATTAGATGTTCAACTGTCTCCTGCCGCAGAAAAGACCCAAATCACGGTCGCGGGAGTAGCCGGCGCGGTGCGAAGCGACATGCCGCAGCTCGGCGACCGGTTAGGGACTTTTCAGATTACTGAAACACCTCTCCTCAGCAATCGCATTACCTATCTGCCACTGCTCAACGCTGCGAATCGTCCAGCGCTCAATCAGGGCGATGTATTCATGAATCAAGACCTTTTCACGACGAACGGAACAGGGCGTCGCCAGGCGTGGTTCGAAGTGGATGGTACTAACTCGGTCGATCTTTGGGGACGACAGACGATATTCACCAACCTGCCGGTCGAAACCCTCGATGAAATGAGCGTTTTGACTAGCCCCTTTTCTGCCGAGTATGGCGGCAGCGCAGGCAGCGCCATCAACATAGTCACAAAGTCAGGCGGCGATCAATACCATGGCAGCGTGGTTGGCAGCTTGCGGCCCTCCGCAACCGCCGCAAGTCTGAGCGGCTTCACCGCTCGAAACGCCACCAGCGGCAATCAACTAACGAGCGACGAACTCTATCAACCGGCATTTACTCTTGGAGGCCCAATTGGGCATAGCAATCTGACCCATTTTTTTATTGCAGGTGAATACACCTGGGAAAACAAAGTGTCTCCGATTACGAACGCGCTCGCTCCCGGAGGTTTTAAAGGCAAGTACCGCGACTGGATGGCCCTGGCGCGTTTGGATCGTCAGCTCAATAAAGCGAACAATATTTTTCTGCGGCTCAATGCCGACCATTTTGTGGATACAAATCCTAACGGCACCGTTGGCGGAAATAATTTGCCCACCGTCGATCGGCTATTCAAACGCAATACATATACGGCTGAGCTGGGAGAAACCGACATCATCAGTAACACGTGGCTGAACAACCTGCGTGCAGAATTCCAATTGGGATCGCCGATTACGCAATTTAGTCCGGTGATTTACAGCACGCAGTTTTCAGTTCCTATTCAGGGCGCCGCGACGTTCACGACGGGTACATCTCAGTCCGCTTTGCTTATGAACCACCAGTTTGAGATCAATGATGTCGTCTCCACAGCACATAGCAGAAGCAACCTGCAGTTCGGTGCGCAAATTATTCACGCGCATACGGGCGGGGACAGCAAGGAATTCGGCGGACCAATCTATCTGGGGCAGTTTATTTACAACACTTGTGCGCAATCGGCAGAGGTTTGCGAGAGCCCTGCTTTTCTGAACGACATCAACAATGTGAAGAGCTATACCCAGAGCTACGGAAATTCGAGCTATACGGTTGACGACACGCTCTGGGCATTGTTCGTTCAGGACGACGTTCGGCTTCGATCAAATGTGACCGTCAATTTGGGGCTGCGCTACGAACGCCAGACGTTCACGGATTCCACGAAAGACTTCGCGCCACGCATTGGTTTTACCTGGAATCCTGGCGGGCACGGCGTGACAATTCTGCGCGGCGGATTTGGAATCTACTACTCGCAAATTGTCGACAACTCAGATGCGAACTATGCCTTGGTTGGCCCGACCGGAGCATTCAACTACACCGCCACACCTGGTCAGCTCGGCTTCCCCACGAGTGTTGCTGTTGCGCCATTACCTGCATTTCCGGCCGGCGCTCAAGTTCCTTTGCGCAGTCTTTATTTGCGCCCAGGAAGAAGTTCGTACTACAACCAGTTTCTTCCCACTTCAACTTTAGTTGGATATCAAAACGCGCTGCTCAGTCCATATACCGAGCAGTGGACGGTGGGTATCGAGCGGGCTCTTGCGCCACATTGGATTTTGAGCGCGGACTATGTCGGGTCGCATACGATCAAGATCAATCGTCCATTGGATGTTGATCCACCCGTGCCGTTCGTGCGCACCTCACCAGGAGAAACCCGGACGTCGCAGGCCGCGAATTGCACCCGGCCGCTGTGGACCGCGTTTTATGCCGAGAATGGGCTTGCCTGCGACCGCACAAAAACACAAGGCGCTTCAACATCGGTGCCTATCCCCGCGTATTCGGTTATTCAAGCCGATGTGAACGATGGGGCGGCCTACTATAACGCGCTGAACGTTAATCTTAGTCATCAGTTCAGCCGGCGCTTGCAGATGCTCGCAAGCTATACGTGGTCGCACGCACTCGATACCGTTGACCCGGACATCCCAGGGCAAAATCCCAACGACCCGAACTTTACCGGAAGAGAAGAGCTTGGCGCGGCCATCTTCGACCAGCGCCACCGCTTCGTGCTGAGCGGGACGGTTGTAGTTCCATTGAAGATCTACCTTGGCGGGATCGCGACGTTAGGCAGTGCGTTGCCCTACAACATCGTGACCGGAACTACCAACAGCGGAGATACAGGCGCAACTACGGATCGACCCGTCGTCAACGGCGCCGTAATCTCTCGCAATGCCGGCCGAGGAAGGCCCATTTACGACGTCTCGCCGTTTATTGAACGCAGATTCCCGATACGGTCAGAGCGCGTGGCGATAAATCTGCGAGCGGAAGCATTCAATGTTTTCAATCACGCAAATTTCGTAGGCTACGTGTCCACTTGGGGAAATGGGGCTACAGCTCCGGCAAACCTCGGCACGCCACTAACCGGAATTACGAATCAATTGCCTGCTCGTTCGCTGCAATTCATTGTGAGCGTGGAATTCTGAGCGCTCATAGTCCCAGCGGAAGGAAGCAAATCGCCCCACTTAGTCCTAGGCTCTTGCATACACGATTTTGGAGAACGCAGAACCGGGAACTGTCAGCGTCTCGCCAGACTCGAGCCTCACCTTGAATTGCGTCAGCTCAATCGAACGCTGAAGGTCTTCAGCGATCGCCGGTGCAGCAATTTGCTCGATGATCCCTCGCACTTCACCCCGCTCTTCTGACTTGATAATGACCGCGACCCCTAGAAGCTCGGTCAATCTTCCCATGACTTGTATGTTCTTGTTTTGTTGAATTTGAGCCATTTGTAGCCTCCTTCAATTCTAGCGAGCCTGCTGAAATCCTAAGCGAAGCGGAAGGACATGGATAAGTTTAAAAAGGCAGCTGGACCTGTAAGTTGAGGCGGTTTGCGGGCGTCTGAGCCGCGTGCCGAAATCCTGAGCGCAGCCGAAGGACCTCAAAGTTTAAAAAGGCAGCTGGACCTGTAAGTTGAGGCGATTACGCGGCATCTGAGCCGCGTGCCGAAATCCTGAGCGCAGCCGAGGGACCTCAAAGTTTAAAGGCAGCTGGACCTGTAAGCCGAATTCTGTCTGCTGAATCGCTCCAGCAGGACGGCCATTCCTCTGGGCCGAGCATTACTGCCCGGCTCTAGCGACCTACCCGGAAGTGTGGCGCACCGAGCCGGCACGCAAATCCTTCCCTATTTGGTCTTGCTCCGTGTGGGGTTTGCCCTGCCCACTCCATTACTGGAGCGGCGGTGCGCTCTTACCGCACCTTTTCACCCTTACCCCGTCGTTATGAGTCGTTCGCTATTCGCCACGCGTCATTTGCAAAAGCAGTAATGAAGAAGGAACGCTATCGTTCCATTCAGTTTTGCCGATGACGAACGACCAACGACTCACAACGACGGGGCGGTATATTTTCTGTGGCACTTTCCGTCGACTGGCCTTGACGCCAGCCTCCCGGACGTTATCCGGCACACTGCTCTGCGGAGTTCGGACTTTCCTCCCTCATCGCTCGCGCGATAAGAGCGGCCGTCCGGTCCAGCTGCCTACGTACTTATTATATTTGACGACTTCAAGGGACCTGGAATTCAGTTCCGGCTAGTACTCACCATATCTTCCCCTAACGGAATCGAGCAATTTCTGCGAGTCGAATCCAACACCATCCTTGAAAACAATCTCAATTTTTCCGACGTCTTCAATGTGCGTTGCCGGGTCACCTTTGATCACGACCAAATCTGCGTTCTTGCCCACAGCGATCGATCCAATCTGGTCTTGCCGTCCCAAATATGTGGCGCCATTGAGCGTGGCCACCTTGATTGCCTCAACAGGAGAAAAGCCTGCTTCGACGAGCAACTCAATTTCGCGCTGGTCGCCAAAGCCAGGAACTACGCCGCCATCGCCAGTTGGGTCCGGCCCGCCCAAGAGCAGTCCTCCCGCGAGCGCGAACTCGCGTTCCAGTTGCATGTCACGTTTAAGAAGCATTGCCCAATCCGTTTTCGAATCAGACCGATGATTATTTCGCGAATACAAGTATGCATCGCGGGCCTGCGGTGACATGGCATCCATCACGGCAGAACGCAATCGCGGACGTCCCGGGACTATATCCTCAAAAACCGGCAACGTCGAAGTAATCGCGACATGATGCTGAATCAGCAGGTTGACGAGGTCCTCCGCTTCTTTTCCGCTCGGATCCATGTGAGAGAGCGTATAAATTCCAGCGCTCTGGCTACATTGATCCGGTTTCTTGTCGGGATCGAGCTCCGTGTTCACGAAAAAACCGTGCTCGAGGTCATCGATTCCTAACGCTACAGCTTCCGGGTAGGTAACGGAGCACAGATGGCCGGTAACTTTGATACCGCGCTTGTGCGCCTCCTCAATTGCTGCGCCGAGTTCACCCCCTGTGATGTTCATGTACGCCTTGAATGAGGTCACGCCGCGGTCGGCCCAGTAATCCACGAACTGACGGGCTTCTTCGGGACTGGAGAGTTCGTGCATCTGGATGAAATAGCTGTTCGCGCCTTCGAGGTATGGCCCAGTAACATCAAGATGAGGTCCGGGCAGTTTGCCTGCATCGATGTCACGTTTGAGATTTAAGTCGGTGTAGGGTTCAACGCTGCCGGTTGTGCGCATCGTAGTCACCCCGCCCGCCAGATAGAGTCGCGGAGCAGAGAAGCTCATTTGCGGCACGGTGACCGGCGGCTCATAACTCAAATCGGCGGCAAGATCCGGACGTCCGACATAGAAAAGGTGGTTATGCATTCCCACAATGCCGGGTATGACCGAGTAACCGCGCAGATCCATGACCGCCGTTCCGTTAGCGGGGGCAACATCGGCGCCGGGCTGAACCGCTGTGATCTTGCCGCCTTCGATCACTATGTTCTCGTCCTCGACAGCTGGCTTGCCCGTACCATCGATCACGCGAACGTGCTCGAGAATTGTTTTTTGTGCTTTCACTCGCACATACTTCTCGACTGCCGGCGAGAGAGAAACCTGCGCATAGCAAACCGCCACACATGCGGAAAGACAAACTACTGACAAAAGCAGGCGTTTCAATTCAGGTCACCTCCATGAAATCGAACATTGTAGCCGAGTGAGTGGGTCACCGGTTCCTATGCCGCTAAATTCAGACATATCGGGCGCGCGAGTTTTTATTTTTTTGAATTGACAGCCGATATTCACGCATGCTGTAAACTTTCAGCTTTCGAGGAGGACAGCTTGGCAACCCATGCCGACATGATCGCGGCCGTACAATCCGGCGGTACTGATGAAGTTCGCAAACTTCTGCGCGATGACCCTTCACTCGCTTCTGCCAAAGATGCAAATGGCGTTTCCGCACTGATGCAGGCTTACTACTATCGCCGCGGTGATATTGCTGAACTGCTCTGCGCTGCCAAGACTCTGGATATCTTTGAGGCGACCGCCGCCGGGGAAGATGACCGGGTCTCGGCGATTCTGCAAAATGATCCGCAAGCGGCAAAACGCTGGTCGGCTGACGGCTTCACCGCTCTTCACTTAGCAGCGTTTTTCAATCGTCCTGAGATCGCGCGCGATTTAATCCGGCACGGCGCGGATGTATCAGCCGTCGCGCTGAATCCTATGAAAGTGACTGCACTGCACAGCGCTGCGGCTGCCCACAGCCGCGAGATTGTACGATTGCTGCTCGAACAAGGTGCGCCGGCGGATGCGCGTCAGCATGGTGGATGGACTGCCCTTCACGAAGCGGCGCAAATCGGCGATCTCGAGATCGTTCAGGACCTGCTCCAACATCAAGCGGACCCACTCGCGAGAAGCGACGACGGCAAAACTCCCGCCGACATGGCAGAAGCGAAAGGGCAGAAGGAAGTTTTGAAAATCTTATCGAGGTAGCAAGTGACTAGTGGTTAGTGGTCAGTGGTCAGTGCAGCAGCAGTGGGTCACGACAGCAAATTTCTGATGCGCCTCGATTCTCCATATGGCCGATTGCCTGAGTGCTCATGCTGTGAGCTACTAAACATGGCCCACTAATCGCTAGCCACCGCCCACGAGCCACGGCCCACTATTTGCTATCATCTCCCTTAATCCACACGACGGAGAGTTCCATGGACGAGGTACCCAGCATCACCGCCGGACAGCGCCGCAACGAAGACATTGCTCTCGATCTAATGAAATTTATCGCGATGACCACCGGCTACGGCCGCACCACCTCAACCGGCGCAGGATTCCAGGGCACTGGCTCCGCCGCGAAACCGGAAGAATACGCCGCCCACCTGTTGGAGCTGTATGGGAAGTGTCTTCAGGCAATCGGCAAAAAATAAATTATTCCTGTCATTCCAAATGCCTTAGCGGGGGAGCCAGCCCTGAGCGACTGGCCCAAGGAGTCGAAGGGGAATCTGCTTTTCACAGACAAGCGCTACGCCGCCTGTAAACCCTCATCGGTTGCGGATTCGGATTTCTCAACCGGCGTAAGCAGCGGCCATCCTTTTCTCAGGACATAATCCAGCCACGCCCCCGCAATTTGCGACGTAAGAACCGCAGCCACCACGAGCGTGGTATAGAACTGTGCACTGATGATGCCTGCGTCAAACGCGACACTGGCCAGCACGATTCCCGGCCCGCCGCGCGCGTTCGTGGTGATCGCCAGATTGAAGAGGTCGAGTCCTCGGAATCCAGCACATCGGCCTGCCAGAGAGACTGACAGAATCTTTATCACGCAACTGCCGGCTATGAACGCGACCATCATCCACAGCGCTACTCCGCGAATCAGGTCCAGCTTCAATCCGACTATTGCGAAGTAGACGGGAATAAAGAACGCGAACGCGACTTTGCCGATTGCATCGAGCGCCTCCGCAAACAATCTTCTCTTCTTGTGCACCACCGCGAAACCGGCCAGGAACGCAGCGAATACCAGACTCACTTTGAGCGCTCCGGCCACGGCGCAGTAAGCAAGCAGAACCGCCAACGCATAACCCACGGGCGACTGTTTCGCGAAAACATTAAAACGTGCCTTATTGATTTTCTTGACGAGTCGCGGAATCAGCGTAAGTCCCAACAAGAAAAACGCAACGGTCGCAATCAGGTGATACGACATCTCTTTGGGATGCAGAACGGTTTTTCCCGCCACTGCGGTCGCAATAGCCAGCGCCAGCCACAGAACGATGTCTTCCAAAACCGCGACTCCCAGTACCAGCCGCGCGAATCGCGTGTGCAGAATCTTGAGATCTGCAAAAATCTTGGAGACGACTGGAACGGATGTGACGGCCACTCCCACCGCGAGAATAATAATCAGAGAAAGGCGATTTCCATTTGGACCAGCGAGCGATGGCCGAATCAGCCAGGGACCGAATATCAGTCCGAGCATGAAGGGAAGCCCGGTGCCGACAACTGCCAACCAGCCTACTTCGCGACGCTCTTCGCGCGTGAAAAGCTGTTGTGTCTCGGCGCCCGACAAGAACATTAACAACAGCAGACCGAGCCAATAAACGAAATCAAGAATATTGCCCTGATGTTTCGCAGAGTCGATTAAATGCCCAACCGCAGGAAATCGTCCCAACAGCGCCGGGCCGAGAACAACGCCGGCCAAAATCTCGCCGATCACCTTCGGCTGGCGGAGCCGAACAAGCAGATAGCCGAGCAACTGAGCAAAGCCGACAAGAAGTAAAAGGACGAGTAGAAGCGAACCTAGCGCTGAGTCTGACATGCTGCTGGGCTAAGATGCTCCCATTCCGAAGCAGTTGCCCGAAGCAGCCGGGTGAAGTGTGGGGAATCGGCTACTCTGAAGCCCGTTTCAACTGTGCTGCGGAAGGCTGCAACGCCAATGCGGCTTGCCACACCGGCTCCGGATTCCGGCGAATCGCAGAAGCTTGCGGCCCCAGCTCTCGTTCCAACTCCGCTTGCATTTGCTTCGCAGCGCTGCGCACTTTTTGGGCGCCCTCAGTTCCTGGGAGGGCCTGCGATTTCAGAATGCTTGCGTACGCCAAGCGAGCCGGAAATCCCGACTGGCGAAGAAACGCACCATACGAATACCAATCTGCGGCCTCGGTGTTCCGGTCATCAAGTGTCGCATCCAGCTGCAAAGCTTTCTGGAAAAGAGGGAGGGCCTCGCGGGCTTGCCTGCCTTTCGCGTCAAGCATTGCTTCTGCTATGTCAGCAAAAGCCTCCAGTTTTTGCTCGCCCGTCGCCTTGGCCAGAGTGCGCGCCATTTCGTAAAACCGCACGGCTATATCGAGATGATGTGCCTGCAGGTTGCACTGCGCCGTCTTCAACGCCACGCCGATCAGACTGGATGCCGGCGGAAGGTCCGCCCGCGTCCTGGTGGCCATCTTCGATAAATATGCTTCATAATGCGCAATTGCCGGATCGAGCTTGTTCTGCTGTTCGAGGGCCGCAGCCAGCAGCAGGTCGATGTCTGCGCGCGACGGATCAACTGCCAGCGCCCTCTGCCAGCTGTTTTCCGCGTCATCTACGTGTCCGAGTTGCTGCGCGAGAATCCCATGGTTCAATAGGAGGGCCACATCATTGGGCGCAAGCACGAGCCAATCGCTGGTGAGTTTATACGCCTCCTCAAAACGCTTCTGCTGCAGCAAATAGCGTAGATACGCATCGCGCGGGCCGGAATCTTCATGGTCAGCTTTGATAGCGTATTCCCATGCAATCGCGGATTCCTGAGGCGATCCCTGCTCCAACGCGCGTTCCGCAACACGCATTTCGAGCGGAGTGTCATATGGCGCCAATGAGGCGGCATGTTTCAAATCTTCAAGATTTTCCCGTTGCAGCGAAAAGTAGTAATGGGCCTGGTCGATAGTGCCCCAAGCCAGTAACGCAAGAGCGGTTCCGATTCGCAGCGATCGAGCAGCGGACGCCGGACCAGCCAACCAGCGAACTGCAGCTAACGCTCCATCTTTCGCGCTGATTGCTCCTTCCGAAATCTGGTTGCGAGAATTCAGCAGCAAAGCGCTGATTCGCCCATCGCGCAGCTTCCAGATTGCGCCGTCGAGAATGAAGTGATGAATGTTGACCAGCGCCGTGAAGAGCAAGAAACTGCGCGTGAAGTCAAAATGAAAAATCAGGCTCGAAACCCAGGGCCCGGGGACAAATAAAGCAATGCCGCCAGCGACTAGGATCGTGGAATAAGCGAAAGGGCGCCAGCCTCGACCTTTGTTTGCGGTTGCTTCACGCTTCGCGTAATAACTGGTGATCCAGAGATATTGCGCCGAATGCATGACCGCGAGAATGCCTGTGCTGTAGCGGCTCTGCGGAACGGCGAACCTTCCGGCGAGCGAAAGCAGCGCCGGCACCAGAAACCAGATGCACTGAGTTGAAAAAAGCGTAAGTGACGGAATTACACTTCGCACACTACAGCGCGAAATAAGCCGTGACAACCCGAATACGGAACAGCCAACGAACGCTGCCGCGAGAGCAATCTGCGCGGCCAAACTGATTTTGGATGGAATATTCAGCGATACAAACAGTGGATCGATGGATGGCCCAGTATGAAAATTTAAAAAAAGAATTGCGTATGAAAGCAGAAAAGCGGCGTAGAGGACCCGCCGCTCGGCCGTACTCGGCTGAAAACCGCTCCGTCGCGCGAACATCATGAACAAACCGTAGTTCTGTCCGCTGTAATGCCACGGGCTCGCAGTCAGATAGAGCGTGAAAAACCAGGGCAAAGTACGAATCCAGAAATGCGACAGGACCAGGGTCGCAACCAACACGAGCGTGATGTGGACCGTGAAGATGCGATATTTTCGGAAGTCCTCTTCCGTGTGGTAGGCGCGGTAAATCGTCGCCATGTAGTGCGGGTAATTGAAAAACAGTGCCAGCCCGTAGAACGCGATCGACCAGGTCAGCGTGCTTGCTGCCGACGCAAAATAAGCTAATATCAGCAGCGGCACCGACCACGCACCGCAGCCGACCATAAGATCGAGCCATGGTCGGTAAATCCAAACCGGCTGCTTGTTCCGCGCTATGGCTTTTGCTGATGACATTGCAGGCTATTGGCTGGCCAACAAGAATTCACCTTCGCTGCAAGGATTGTAGGCGGGCAGGGCCTGCCGCCAGATATCCAAAAGGGTTCAGCCGGAAGTAACCGTGAACCGATCGCCGATGAAGCGTCGAAGCGCAAAGGCTCCAATAGTGGCCACCGCCACCGCTTCGGCGCGTCGCCTTTCGATTCGCACCCGGCTCGTACTAATACTCGCGCTTATTTTTTTAGTCTTTGCCGTCTACAGCCGGTCTCTGGCCTTTCAATTCATCCTCGATGATCATCGGTTTACTTCCGATCCTCGTATTCGGGAGTGGGGGCACATTTGGGAGTATTTCGCCAATTTTGTCTGGGCCCAATTCGCCGGTGGTCCAAACAGCTTTTATCGACCCGTATTTCTGCTTTGGCTCAGGATCAATTTCGTTCTCACCGGTTTGTCTCCTTGGGGATGGCATTTCCTCAGCATCTCCAAGCACCTCTTTGTTGCGCTCTTGCTCGGGTTGCTGATATGGAGACTCTTGGCGGATTGGATCTCTGCATTTGTCGGAGCAAGCCTGTTCGCTCTTCATCCGGCGCAGACCGAATCGGTGAGTTGGGTCACGGTTCCCGATCCGTTGATGGCTGCGGGCCTCGCGGGCTCGCTTCTCTTCTACCTGGCGTACGTTGGATATCGTTCATCGGCAACCGAGACACTTGAAAAGGCCCCTCGCAGAAAAAATACTTCGCGCGCTCTGAAGGCGTCGCCACTCTGGTTGGCTGCTGCTACCGGTGCATATTTTGCGGCCCTCTTGACCAAGGAAACCGCAATTGTCTTCCTGCCTGTGATCTTTTTAAGCGCCTTCTACCTTGCTCCACCACTCGAAGCGACAGCAACACTTGCCCTGCGGCTACGAAATGCGCTTCTGCACAGCGTGCCGTTTCTGTGCGCGACCGCAGCATATCTCTTGCTGCGTTTTCACGCCCTCGGCAAACTTGCTTCCGAGACGCAGCATTTATCGTGGCGCACCCAGGCGCTCACATGGCCGGCAATTCTCTGGTTCTATGTCAAGGCCATGCTGTGGCCGGTGAAGTCGTATTCATTCGCTGACCCAATTTTGATCGAAAAATTTTCGCCACCAGGAGTTCTGTTTCCGCTCGCTGCATTGGCCATTTTTGTCGCTGCTCTTATGGCAGCACTATTTTGGGCTTGGAGAAAAGCTCAGAGAGAATTTAATAGTGAGCAGTTCCTGGGGATTAAGGTCGCGCTGGTCATAGGGACATCTCTGTTGATTTTGCCGTTACTTCCAGCCTTGAACTTAAATGCCCTCAACCCTGGCGACTTTCTGCATGGCCGATACACATATTTGCCGATTGCTGGATTGATGCTCTTGCTCGCGACTGCCTGGCGTTTGCTGGAAAATATCAGGGTAGTTCTGCTTTCTGCGGCAGGAGCGATAACCGCGCTCTTCGTAGTGCTGACACTCTCTCAAGAAATGCAATGGCAAGACGATGCCACCGTCTTCGCCACGGCCCACCGTCTCGCGCCCAACAACGCTCCCGTTGCGCGAAATTTAGCAGACACCTCTGTTCAGGTGGCGCTGCAATTACAGCAGGAAGGACGATGCAACGAAGCAATCCCAATGTTCGAACAAGTGATTCAAAATTACCCGGACGATTGGTATGCATGGGCTGGGCGAGGAGTTTGCTACGCCGAACTTAATGACCTGCAGAAAGCTGAAGAATCGCTTCACCGCGCTGCGAACATCTCGCACAATCCACGAGTGGTCGAACAGTGGCAGGCGCTGCGTGCGCACATGGGTCTTCCCAGCTTCGGCCCAAAAAATTAACGATTGTCCATTCCCAGCTGCGCCGGCGGACGATGGTGAACGCTCCTACTCGTACCGCAGCGCCTCAATTGGATCCAAACGCGAAGCACGCAGGGCCGGGATCATTCCGCTGATTAGCCCAACGAACGTCAGAATGATTGTTGCGGCAATCAGTGTCCCAGGGGCAATGATCAAGCGAATGTCGCCCGCTTGTCCATTCTTCGCAAACGCACTGTACAACGTGAGCCTGCCAACCGATAAGGAGACCGTATACGCGAGGAGAACTCCCAATATCCCGCCAATGAACGTAATCGTCAGGGCCTCTGCCAAGAACTGCATCAGAATGTATCTCCGTTTTGCCCCCAGAGCTTTCTGCACGCCAATTTCCCGCGTTCGCTGTGTCACCGACACCAGCATGATGTTCATCAGTCCCACCCCGCCGATCCCGAGCGTCAGTGTACCGATGAAACCCATGAGAATCTTCAGGCCCATGGTGATCATTTCGAACTGGTGGACTTGGGTCATCAAGTTGAAAACTTGCACTGCCTGATGGTCCGCCGAATTGAACTTGTGCGGGACCGCGAGAATCGTGCGCACCGCTTGCTCCAGTTGCTCGTACTCGGGTGTCTGGTAATTGAACCAGATGGAGTCCAGATAGTGTGTGTCCTTGAGCTCTGACATGGTGGTGAATGGAACGTATACCGTGCGATTGATATCGGAATTTCCTTCCTGCATCTTTGCGCTGAGAATACCGACCACTTCGAAGCTGAGTCCGTCAAGACGAACGTGCTCTCCCAACGCGTTGCGCCCGGAAAACAATTTTTCTTTGGCTTCTGAACCAAGCACTGCAACTCGCGCATGCTGGATCTGATCTTCCATGTTGTAGAAGCGGCCTTGGTCGACCTTTAATGAGCGGACATCAAGAACGCTGGGGTCATTTCCGGTCACCGTCCAGGTGAACGCCCGGGTGTCGTATTGCACATTCGCTTGCTTATCTACCGATGGAGTGATGTGAGCAATCTGGGGCAGATTGGTCGTCAGTATCTCTACATCGTCGAGCGTGAAGCGGATGGGGGCTCCGGCTTTCTGGCCGCCCGCCTGCATGCCGGTTGTGCCTGGCACCACGATGACCAGCTTCGTGCCGAAGTTCGCGAAAATGTTTTCACAAGCCCGCCCGAAGCCGTCGCCATACGCGAGCAGCATTACAACCGTCGCGATTCCCCAAGCCATGCCCAGCATGGTGAGTGCGGTCCGGCGGCGATTGTGCCGCATGGCCGCGTAAGCTTCCTGCAGCAGATCTCGCATCGTTTACTCCTGCCGCAGGGCCTCCACCGGTTGCAGCATGGCCGCCTGTCGCGCGGGGTAGAGCCCGGCGATCACTCCGGCCAGCGTCAGACTGCCAATTGCCAGCAGCGCCGACATCGGCACCAACTTCGGCGGATCGAAACCGCCCGGCCCGCGCACAGTTCCCATGGCCGCCATCAGTCCACCAGCAAAGAACATCCCGATTAAGCCGCTCCCCAGCGTGAGCAGCAATCCTTCCAGGAAAAAATGAAACAGGATACTGCGATTGGTCGCACCCAGGGCTTTGCGCAATCCGATTTCACGCGTGCGTTCGGTTACAGACACTAACATGATGTTGATGACGCCGATCGCGCCCAGCGCCAGCGTGATCATGCCGACCGCGCCGAGAAACATGTTCATTACGTCAAAGATGGTATTGACCATCTTCGATTCCTGAATCGAGTCCCATTCGTCGAAGGCGTTTTGATCATTGGCATCGAATCCATGATTGTGGCCTATAACCTTATGGACCTCCTGCCGCGCCATTTCATGCTCGGCAGTGGCTAGCGGCTGATATTCGACAAATGAGATTGAGTTCTCGTGGCTCTCCCCTTTGATCGGGAAATTCGCCTGCATCACCGGAAAAGGAATGTAACCGCGCATGTTCAGCCACATATTGTCGCCGCGTCCGAGATGTTGAACGCTGCCCACAACTTCGAACCTCAGCCCGTTAATCAGAACGAAAGAACCTACCGATGGCCTGCCCGGAAACAAGGTCTTCAGCAGCTCGTTGCCTAGGACAATGACGTTTCGCCTTTGCAGTAGGTCCATTTCATTGAGCCATCTGCCTTCTTTCAGTGGTAGATAGCTGATCTCATTGAGCTGTGGCTCCGTGCCCAGAATTTCGCCGCTGCCGGTTGCAAACTCGCTTACTTCGTGGAGATCATTTCGAGAAATCAGCGGCGCGGCATTCCGAACATGGGGCGCTCGCAAAATGTCCAGATAGTCGTCATGCGTCAGTAAATAAGTTCGCGCTGAATTCATGTTTCCGTAAACGGCGGGCGCGCGACCCGGAAAGATAAACATAATGTCACGGCCAAACTCGGCCATCTCGCGCCTGTTTCCGGATCGGAAGCCTTCGCCGACGCCTACCAGGAGCAGCAACGATCCCACTCCCCAGGCGATGCCAAACATGGTGAGGAATGAACGCAGCTTGTGCGCCCAAAGCGTACGGAAGATTTCGGCCAGAATGTCCAGCATTGCGCGCATTTTACTCTCTCAGGGGCGGTTTACGGGCAAAATAGGGTTCTTCCTAAGTTCGATGCATGCTGAAGGTAGGTACGTTTGGCTATAGAAAGAAGTTCGTTGCAAATTGAGGCCTGGAGGGGACGAGCACCGTCATACCGCCACATGTAATAGTTGCTTTCCATTCTGGACCAATATGGTGGTATCTTCACAAGTTCACCAATGTCGTCGAAGGAGTGTGCAATCATGATGCGAAGAAGAGATTTCATACGAACTGCAGCTTTTGGGACCCTGGCGGCATATACCCAATTTCCCAAATTCCTATTTGCCAGCCCCTACGGGAAACCCGTGGGTCTTCAGCTCTATACACTCCGTGATCAACTTGAGAAAGACGTTGCGGGCACGATCGAGCAGGTTGGCAAAATCGGCTACAAGGACGTTGAAATTTATTCGCTGTACGGGAAGTCTCCTGCGGAGTTCACAAAAATCCTAAGCGACAACGGCATCACTGCCTCCAGCGGCCACTACATGCTGAAGGATGTGAAAGGGAATTGGCAGCAGAAGGTCGATGACGCGAAGACCCTCGGACTGAAATACATTGTGAACGCGATCCTTCAACCGGACGAGCACAAAACATTCGACGACTACAAGCAACTGGTGGACGTCTTCAACAAAGCCGGTGAGACCACGCAAAAGGCCGGAATCCAGTTCTGCTATCACAACCACAACTTTGAATTCACCAAGTACGGCGATACGACTGCTTATGACTATCTGCTGAAATCAGTCGATCCCAAGCTGGTGAAGTTCGAGATGGATTGCTTCTGGGTCACGCACGGGGGCCACGATCCCGTGGCTTATTTCAAGCGATATCCGGGGCACTTTCCGCTCCTCCACATAAAAGACATGAAGGACCATCCACCGGCCAGTCATACCCTCGACGCCAAGATGGGATTATTCGCCCCCGTCGGCCAAGGCACGATTGATTGGAAACGAATCTTTGCCGGCGCAAAAGTCGGTGGAATGCAGCACTATTTTGTGGAGCAAGACTACTGCGAACAACCGCCGCTGGAGGCGATCAAGATCAGCTACGAATATCTCAATAAGTTGACCGCGTAAGTTGGACTTATCTGGTACACAGCTTGGTCACCCGTCTTGCGTATGTAATGACCGGAATCGGGATTATTGTCACACGCGATTGTTGGTTAGGGGCGGCTGCTAGGTCGTGACCACTAACCGGCGTCCCGGCTCCTCACGTTGCCAGGCGTTTTCAATGTCTGCAAGCGGAATTTTTTCCGTCTCTATCTGAAGCTCCCCTTTTGTGGCGTGCGCCATCACTTGGTGGAAGGCATGGAACAGAGTGTCGCGAGGTGCAACGCCCGCAGTGCCCATAATTGTCACTGCCGTACTACGCAAGACCGCTGCGGGAAGCGTGATTGTAGGCGCAGCGCTTTCCCCAACCTGAACGAAGCGGATCTCCGATTGAATAGCCGCAAATTCTTTCCGTGTTATCGCAGTCAGAAACGCCTCTGCAGGTTGGCCCCACACGTAATCGATCACAACCTGAAATCCAGCCTGACCCGCTTCCCGCGCGAATGCCTCGCTCAATTCAGCCGCAGGAGACGCGAGTGATATGGTCGCATCTGCGCCAAGAGAATGAAGCCTGCCCAGTGCCTGTTGGTTGCGTCCCGCCGCAACCACCCGCGCAGCCCCGAGAACCTTCGCGATCTGTATCGCCAGCTTGCCGGTCACGCCGGTCGCCCCAAGGATGAGAACGTGCTCACCGCGAACCAGCTTTGCTCGGTAGGCGAGTGAGAGCCAGGCTGAGATACCGGGGTTTGGTAAAGCTGCGGCGGTTTCGTCGTCAAGGTTGTCGGGGACGGGAAAAGTGAACGCGCGTGGCACCACCGTACGCTGTGCCATGGCACCGTGAGGTGACCGAGGCCCACCAAAGAAAACCCGTTGACCGTCATCCAGGTGTCCGACGCCATCGGTGCCGCAGACGCAGGGTAGTTTACGGGGACTGGCGTAATGTGATCCGCTCGCCAATTGCTTATCAATAGACTTCAGCGATGCGGCGTGCACCTGCACGATCACTTCGCCGTCTTTGTTCTCGCCGTTCTTGTTCTCAACGACGGGCTCCGGAAATTCTTCGTATCGAGGGACGGTTCCAATGGTGTGCAGAACAGCAGCGTGCATGCGAGGTCCTTTGCAATATTTCTACGCACTATTTCTACGGGATTCTACGAGGAAATGTGCCAACCCTGCGTGGTCTATAACCGCCTGTGCGGAAGCCTTAACAGGGTCGGTAATCCGGTGTCATCATGGCATGAAGCTGAAGCTGGCACGCTTGACTTAACAGACTGGCTTCGGGAAAAAACGGAAGAATAGAATGTCGCAGAAGGGAAGAGGAAACAATGCCGACGATTGAAGGGAAGCAGGCGGGGATGTGGATTAATAATTATGTGAAGAACGCGGGAGAGTTTGCGGGTGTGGCGAAGGCGCTGCGGACGATGGTGAAAGGGGCGGTCAAGGGAGTTGAGGAGTACGTGAATCCGTGGAAGATTCCGTCATTCGATTCGAACGGACCACTGTGCTGCTTCATGGTCGGTAAACAGCATGTGACGTTCGCGTTTATGCGCGGTGCCGCGCTTCGAGACCCGGAGAAGTTGCTGGAAGGAACCGGCAAGGGAGTGCGACACGTCAAACTGCGGAGCGTTGCCGATGTGAAGAAGGCGGGAGTGAAGCAGTTGGTTGTGAACGCAGCGACGCTGAACCGGAAGGATCCGCCGTCAGGAATGATGGTGGGTATGGAAAAGAGAAAGCGCAAAACTAACTGACCACTTTAGGAAGTTAGACTTCTTCTCAATGCGTGATATGGGAATTTTCCAACAATTTGACCGATGTAAACTCTGGACTGATGAATTCAGTTACGAACTTGCAAAAAGTTGAACACTATCTGAAGTCGATTGAGAAGGGCGATTTCGCCTACATCGTCAATCTGTTTTCTCCTGATGCCGTTCTGGAACAACTTCCGAATCGAATTTATCCGAACGGGATTCGCTCTGGAGTCTCCAGGATGGCCGAGGCGTTCGAGAAGGGTCGGAAGCTGCTGTCGAGTCAGAGCTATGAGATCAAGAGTTGTATCGTGGACGGGGATGAATTGTCGATCGAGGTCCTCTGGACCGGCACACTGGCAATACCCTTTGGTAGCCTGGCAGTCGGGTCCCAGATGCGTGCCCACTCCGCCATGTTCTTCCAGTTCAAAGACGGGAAGATCGTCAGCCAACGGAACTATGACTGCTTCGAGCCATGGTAGAGTGCAGGGCTGGTGAATGAGTGATATAGAGATTAGAGATTATTGACCGTCCCCGTCGGAAATGAAATCTATCGTCATAACGCCATGGGAGTTTGGCAGGGCAACTTCACAAAGCTGACATTCGTCAATTCCTTTCGGATCGAGGCCCGTCTTTCACGCGCTGTCCATGACCTTCGTAATCCCGCCGCGGTAATTTTCGTAGCTGAAGCGTCCGCTTGGTCGCTATGTTTCTGGAGTTCGCCCTCACGTGGGGACGACGGCACACCTGTACGACCATGCTTCGCACCTTATGCTGCTGTTTGACGTTGGCGCTATGCTCCGGGCTCGCCGTTGCCCAGCAGACCGATCCGCGCGAGACCAAACTACTTGTGCTTGAGCACATGTGGAATGAAGCGCAGGTCAACCGCGACGTCGCCGCGCTCGATGCCCTTGTCGATGGCCGGTTCGTCAACACCGAGTGGGACGGAGAGGTCAGTGACAAGCAGCATTTCCTGGCGGACATTAGAGATCCGCTGTTCAAACCGTCCCTGGTCGCTATTCAAGACGTCAAAATGAATTTCTTCGGGAATACTTCCGTCGTTACCGGCACCTACCACACCCAGGGCACCTACAAGGGGAAACCCTACGACCATGTCGGACGCTTCACCGACACCTGGGTATTGAACGGTGACAAGTGGCAGTGCGTCTCCAGCCACACCAGCCTGATAAAGAAATAGTCGATTACTCTCGCGAGGAAATGAATTCCGCATCGCCGAGAGTTTGATGGCACGAAACCCATTAGCTCCTCAACCAGTGCCTACGAAAGCCGCAGCTCATTCAATGCGCAAGGCCTGCACGGGATCGATCGAGGCCGCCCGCTGCGCCGGAATGATGCCGGCAATCGCTGCCGCAAGCGCCAGCACTCCAATGGCGATGATCATCACCGGCACGTTCACTCTGGTGATGTCATAAAGCTGCGACTTGACGTAGCGCACGCAGAAGATCGCAACCGGGATTCCGATCGCCAGGCCGATCGCCGCCTGCAGCATGGCTCCGCGCATGACCGCTCCAATAACGTGGCCGCGGCCCGCTCCGAGCGCCATGCGGACGCCGATCTCCGGCGTACGTCGGACTACCGTATAGGCCGTGACGCCATAAAGACCTATCGCAGCCAGAAGAAGTGCCAGCAGGCCAAACAGTGAAGTGAGGCGCGCGATCAGCCGCTCGTCGATGAACCGATCGTTAATCTGTTGCTGAAATGTCTGGAACTTTACGACTGTGAGATTGGGGTTGATGCCCGCCAGGGTGTCGCGGACGATCTTTTCAAAACCGGGCATTGGACGGCTGGTCTGGAGAACCACGGCTCCGGCGTACATGGATTGGTCCTTTTCCAGAGGGAAGTTGGGATCGTCGGCGGTGCCCGCCCGCTGGGTAAGCGGCAAAAAGTACATCGCGTGGTTCTTCCAGTAAATGCTGGTGTAGGTAGTGTCTTCCACCACGCCAACGATTTCATGTGCTCCATCCATGCCGGCCTTGCCAGGCCCTGAAAAACCAAAGCGATGGCCGATGGGGTTGCGATTGCCGAAAAACTGCTTCACGAATTCCTGGTTTACGACCGCGACAGGCGGCGCATTCAGCGTGTCTTGCGGCATAAAGCCGCGTCCCATGATGACGTGAGTGCCGACGGAGTCGAAGTATTCCGGCGTGCCCTTCACCCACGATGCGCCTTTATTCAGGTCCGGCTCGCCCTGGATCTTTACGCCAGATCCCCAATTGTTCTCCTCCATGGGCGTGTAGGTTGCGAGGCCGACTTTGAGAACTCCGGGAATGTCGTGAAACCGGTCTACGATGGTCTGGTAGAGCGGCTCGACCTCGGTGTTCTTATATCCGGCCGCTTGCGGATTAATGTGAGCGATGTAGCGGTTCGTCGCATCCAGTTTCATGTCCACGTTCTCGGCCTTGTTAAGACTCTGAGCAAAGAGGCCCGCCGCAACCAGTAGCACGAGCGAGAGCGCGGCTTGCAGGACAACAAGCCCGCGTTGTAGGAAGGAGGCCCCTTGAGTGGTGGTACGTGCGTTGGAGCGAAGGGATTCAACGGGCTGCGTGCGCGCCGCCATTAGCGCTGGCGCAAGGCCAAACAGAATGCCCGTGACCAGCGAAAGCGCAACTGCAAATCCAATGACAAGCGGCGAAGGCGAAGCCGTGACCGGCATGTGCTGCTGATTGAGAAAGGCGAGCGCCAACAGAGCGTGCGCTCCGAGATAGGAGACAGCCAGGCCGAGCAGGCCCCCCATACCCGAAAGAAGAACACTTTCCGTAAGAAGCTGGCGCACAATACGGCTGCGCTGTGCGCCCAGTGCGGTGCGGATGCAAAGCTCCGCGCGCCGCCCCATGCCGCGCACCAACAGCAGGTTGGCAATGTTGGCGCACGCGACGAAAAGGACCAGCGCCGCAATCCATTGCAGCAGCTTCAGGTGGTCCTTGTAATCGGACTGCATGTTCTGAATACCACCGCCGCCGGGAGTGAGCACTACATGGGTGCGCGGAAGAGCCTGCCTGGAGCGCTGATCGCTGAACGTCTTGAGCGGCGCAAATATACCCTTGAGCAGCGTGCTGGCTTTCGCCTGCAGAACTGACAGAGAAGTTCCCGGCTTAACGCGTCCGATGATGTAGGCCCACTGAGTGTCCGGATCGGTGAAGTAAGGTGCACCGCTGACTTCATCCATCGAATTCATCGGAAGGAAGTACTCGGGCGGATTGGTATCGATGCGGTCGCCGTAAAATCCCTTTGGCGCAACCCCAATGATTGTGGCCGGCTTGGTATTGATGTAAAAGGTGGCTCCCACTATGTGCGGATCGCCTGCATAATCCTGCTTCCATGTGTCGTATCTCATCACGGCGGTTATGGGTGCGCCCTTCTGATCGTCGGCATCGGCAAAGAGTCGGCCCGCTGCCGGCGAAAGGCCAAAAACGCGGAAGTAGTTGCCGGAGACAAAGGTCGCCACGACGGATTTCGCAACCGTCTGCGGCCCGGCGCGGCGAATGGTGATGGGCCGCCAGGCGTAGCCGGATTCCATCGCCGCCAGTTCCTCAAATTCCGGCAGGCTCTTCTTAAGCGTGTAATAGGTGTCGGTGGCAAAGAGCGAGTAGTCCCCCTCGTCGTTCCAGCCACTATTGACGCAGCAATCGTCTTTGTCGCCGATGCGGACGAGGGTTTTGGGATCGGTTACCGGCAGGTTATGTAGCAGAATGGCGTTGATCAGCGTAAAGATGGCCGAGTTGGCGCCAATACCGAGCGCGAGCGTAAGCAGCACGATAATGGTGAATCCCCGCGCCTTGCGCATTTGGCGGAATGTATAATTCAGATCCTGCAGCAGAACTCTCATTGCCAACCTCCGCACGCGTGACTTTTCAGAGTTATAAACACTCAGCCCCGTCTCGCCTCATGTCGTTACTCCTGGCAGAATGCCGACTATGACTCTTACTGTCGTTGATGGAAATTAGTTCCACCCATGTGTACATTTGCTCGGTCGATTTCATGTGATCTTGGACGCCATCAAGGTCCAGATGTGAGCAATGGTGATTTCACACCAGAGTCGCGTCACATGCAATTCGGAAGTCAAGTTTTTGCTGGCCCTTAGACCTCTGCGGCGTTCCTCTGTGAAACTCTGTGCTCCCTGTGGTTGAGCTTTTCAAAACCTCACCACAGAGGGCAGTCAGCCACACAGAGGAACGGAGAGAAATATCGCGCCGTTGAAGGCCGCTTGACTATTCGACGCCGCTGACGCAATCTTCAAACCGGGAGGTCGATGCCGAGATTCACCATGTTACTCAGGCATTTCCGGTTCTGCCCGGCGCGACCTTCGCTGCAATGCGGATTGGCTCTTTGCCTCGCGGCTTTGGGTTTAATGGCCTTAGATTGCACGGCATCGCAACCGCTACCGGACATGCAGGTTGCGGCTGGCTTCGACAAGTTCTTCTTGCACGACGATTGCACCGGGCAATATCCGCCGCAGCCTGACACTTGCCTCCACAATCAGCGCCACCAGCAATCGTTCACGTTTGGCGGAAAAGCTGGAGCCGTTTACGACGTAATCCTGCGCATTCGTGGCATTTTTGAACCCACCACCATCGCCGGTGGCGATACACCCGACTCCGAGCACCCCTACTTCAAGATTGATGGCGCGGTCAGTACTCCCGATTGGTCTCGCTGGGAAATCGAAGTCTCAAACCCCAAGCATAGCTATTGGCTAAATCACTACCCTGCGGTCAAACACACCATCTACAAGGAAGATTTCGAGGAAACCATCCCCGTTGCGGCGGGTGCAACTGTCGTGATTCAAGTCATCGATGGAAATGACCGGCAAATAGACAATGCCAAGAACGCACCCGATCGCCAGCAGATCATTCCCGGAGTGGTGGATCACGCTCTCCCCGGCCAAATGCTGCGTATCGATTTAGTGCGAGAGAAAAAAAGATGACCCCGGGGCCGTTACGATGGGGGCTGACTCTGTGCGTCAAAAAATTAGTACTCGTTGGTCGTCGATGAGCGATATCAGGGTTTAACGTCAATCATGCTGGCCCTAGCAAATGGAGAACATGAGTAAAATTCGCGATGTGAAGGTATTCCACAACGGACGGGAAGCCAAAGAGTTCTTGATCTCCGAAGTGGTTGAGGAGGCGCAGCGTCAAAACGTAACGCTCTCGGACATAGAGCGCAAGATGCTCTACTTCACGGAGAGTGGCTGGACATTGCCTGACATCGTGAAGGTTAACGAGGATTTCGACCGCGAGTACGACCAAGATGAATATGAACAGAAAATTGCGACGCTACTTAAGGAGGCAGACCAACGTATTCGGAAGGCTTCCAGCGACGATTACGCAAAATGGTGGGCCGCAATCCGTTTTCTACAACGCGAGGATCACTATATTGTAGTAATGATTCGATTGGCAGGACTGCGGCCTCGCGGAGATCAATTGAGGCTGTTCTTAGCTGCGCTGGGAATTGTAAGCGTGATACTGCTATGGCCGCTTCTGAGTACCAAGTACAACGTTCCGGCACCCTCTCGCGAAAATCTGGCAATTTTTGCAGGAGGTTTCGCTGCCTGCTTATTTGTTGCCTATGTCCTGGTCGTGCTTGTTGTCGGCAAAAAGAGAGCCGACAATCTGACCATCGTGGCTATCGAAAGACTTGTACGATTTTATGAACGCGTTACTGGTAATGCATAGTGGCTGCAATCAGGCGATTTCATTCAACACAAACACCCGGCAGTGTAATCTCACCCACGTACATATTTGTTAAACCAATCAATCGTGCGTTGCCAGGCCAGATCAGCCGCAGCCTTGTTGTACCGTTCCGGAGTCGCGTCGCAATTGAAACCATGCACCGCGCCAGGATAGATATAGCCTTCGTGCGGAACATGCGCTGCCGTCAGGGCCTGGTCGTAAGCTGGCCACGTCGCCGCCAGCCGCGTGTCGAGTTCCCCGTGATGCACGAGGATCGCCGCCTTAATCTTCGGAATGTCCTCTGCAGGCGGAGGACCGCCGTAAAACGGAACAGCCGCCGCGAGGTCGTCACCGAGCCGCACGGCCAGCATATTTGCCGTCGAGCCTCCGTAGCAGAATCCGGTAGCGCCGATCTTTCCCGTGCAGTCAGGGCGCGCCTTCAACCACAGAGCGGCGGCGATCATGTCCTCTAGCATCTTGGCCTTGTCGATCTTGTTGAACATTTGGCCGCCCTTGTAGTCGTCGCCAGGATATCCGCCAAGAGACGTCAGCCCGTCCGGCGCAAACGCCATAAAGTTGGCCAGCGCAAACCGCCGCGCGATGTCCTCAATATGCGGGTTTAGACCACGGTTCTCATGGACCACGATTATTCCGGGCAGCTTCGTCACTGTCTCAGAGCGTGTGTCGGCGCTGATCGGTCTTACCAGATATCCCTTGATGCTTCCGTTGCCCTTCGGCGACGGCACGGTTTCGTAACTGGTCTTGATTCGCTCATCCGTGCGGGAAACCTGCTGTCCCAGAGCGTAGTTCGGCATCAATGCATTGATAATCGTGGCCGCCGCCAGACCACCTGCCAATTTCTGCACGCCATCTATAAAGGCGCGGCGGCTGATCTCACCGTGAATGAAATCGTTATAGAGCTGGATGGCTTCGATCGGCAGTTTGGATTTTGGCGGTTCCATTGACTACTCTCCGCAATCAGAGGAGCTGCTCGACAGAACAGCTGATATTAACAGCGTTATCACTCACGATCTAGGTTTGCGGCCCCAAATAAAAAAGGCCGCAGCTCTCGCCGCAGCCTTTTCACAACCAAAAACCTAGCGTCTGCGTCGACCCTTTTTCTTCGCGCTCTTCTTGCCGCCCTTCTTCTTTGCTGATTTTTTCTTGGCAGCCTTCTTGGGCGCTTTCTTTTTTGCCGCTTTCTTTTTCGCAGACTTCTTCGGCGCTTTCTTCTTAGTCGACTTCTTCTTCGCCGCTTTGCGTGGCGCGGAGCGTGATCCGCCTCCACCGCCTCCGCTGCTCATAGGTGCGGGCTGGGGTTCTTCCATCGGTTCTGGTTCTTCCGTTCCGCTCGATGGGGCTTCGGATTCTTCCTCTTCTTCTTCCTCTTCATAATCTTCGTCGAGCGAGTCGTTGAAGCCGCCGGTATCGCCAAACTCGTCCGCTTCATCGTCACGCAGATAGAGGGTTTCCTCGAAATTCATCTTTCCTCCTCAATTTTTGCCGGACGCCACGGCGCCGGTTTGCGCATAACTCGCGCGAGAAAATTTAAAAAGACAAAACTTGCGACGGCGCCGGATTATAACCAACTGCGAACACCATCGCAACCTGTTTCAGATGCATCCTCGTTTTGATGCGGAGAACTTACTGCGCGGGAATCACCAGCACCATGCCGGGACGCAGCACGGCAACATTGGCATTGGTTTGTTTAATTGCTTTGACGCTGGTTTTGTAATTGGTAGCGATCGAGTACAAAGTCTCGCCGCGTTTAACGGTGTGGCGAATTTCTCCGCCCGCGTTGGAGTCAGCTAACTTGCTGGTTGCGTGTGACTTAGATGTTGTGTGGTGCTCCGCGGCAGCAACCGTCGGGCTGACAGGAAGATGCACGTAAAGCACTCGCCTCCCGGCAATACTCTCGCCCTTTAAATGGTTCCAGCGGCGGATGGTTGTGGCTGCAATGCCGAGATTGTTTGAAACCGACTGCAGGGTGTCGTTCTTCCTGATGTGATAAACCGTCAAACGTCGTGCATAAGTCTGCACGTCGCCGCTCGCGTGTCTGCCCGGAGCAATTGGTACCACCAGCTTGGCGCCGGGCTCGATCGTATCTGAAGTCTCAAGCTGGTTCGCTTCCGCAATAGTTTTCATCGGAGTGCGATATGTCCGCGCAATCGACATCAGCGTGTCACCCTTTGCAACCGTGTGGTAACGCCACCACAGGCGCATATCTGCCGGAATTGCCGAAATAGCAGCTTCGAACTTGTCTTTCGTCCCCGCCGGCAGGTGCAATTCGAACCGGCCGCGCGGGGTAGTCATGCGCAAAAGTCCCGGATTCAGCTCCTGCAATTCTTGCGGCGTAGCGTCCACGCATTCGGCTACCAGTCGCAAATCGACCGGGTAACTGATATTGACGGTCTCATACGTCATCGGCGGGTCGGGGATCACGTCCTGCAATCCGTACTGCGCAGGGTTCTTGGCCATGATCGTTTCCGCCAGGATGATCGGCACGTAGTTACGCGTTTCGCGGGGCAGTACATTACGGCGATAAAGCTCCCAGAAATCAGCATAACCGGTGCGTTTGACCGCACTTTGGACGGTAACGGGGCCGGAGTTGTAAGCGGCCATTGCCAAATACCAGTCGCCGAACTCGTTGTAAAGGTCTTTCAGGTGCCGGGCTGCGGCGCGAGTGGACTTCTCCGGGTCCTGGCGATCGTCGACCCAGAGGTCCCGGTGCAAGTCGTAGGCCCTTGCGCGGCTTCCCATGAACTGCCAAATGCCCCGTGCGCCTGCCCGCGAAACCGCATAAGGATGGAAGCCAGATTCCGCTTGCGCCAGGTAAATCAGATCCTGCGGAACGCCTTCTTCCTTCAAAATTCTCTCAATCATCTCGCGATAGCGACCACTCAGGGTCAATCCCCGTTCGAGAGTTCCTCGGCCACGCGTTGAAAAGTAGTTGATATAGCCGGCGACCTGGTCAGTCATCATCAATGGCAAGTCGGAATGTGTAGCTTTGATTTCCGCAGTCGCTTTGGCTTTCAGGTTGGGATCGACCGGGTAGTTTGTAACCGCGTTCGCTTCGTCGATCGGGGCGGGCTCGGCTTTCTCCACCGGCGCCGTTTCACTCTGCTGCAGCGCCGCAAGCTCAAGCTCATTCACACTCTCGAGCACGCGGTCGAACTCTGGTTGGAATCTAGGATCTTTACGCGTTTCAGCCGGACTCGCCAGGAGCATGTTGAAAGCGGCATCGAAATGGGTTTTGGCCGCCTCCTTCTGGTCGGCATTGTATTGATCCAATCCGGCCTGGTATTCCGCTTCAACCTTGGCGATCAACTCGGCAACAGGGTCGAGCTTGGCTTCGGCTTGGGGCTGAGCTGCGGGGGCGGGGCTCGTCTGGGACTGCTTTGCGTGCTCCGATTTAGCTATCTGGGGCCTGTTCTCGGGCGCCTTTTCCGGCCGAGACTTCTGCTGGATCGGAGGCGGCGCGTTCTGCGATTGAAGTAAAAGGTGCGAGGCAGGCTTCTGCGCACTCTGGCAGCCTGCACCAGAAAGCACCGCTGCTAATGCGGTAATGAGGACCGAAAAACGCGGAATCTTCATTCCTATCTTGTACTTAGCGCAAAATGCCATTCCGGTGAGACTACGAAATCCTACTCCCCTCTCTTTGGACGGGTCAACGCTAAATCAGGTTTTCTGAAGTTACTTCAGGAATGTTCCGGAAGGACAGGAACATCGGCGTCAGGCGTCAGGCTTTGGGCTTTAGGCTTTGGGCTCTTGGCTCCAGGTCCAAGCTCAAATCTTCGATCATGAGGCTTCGGACTCTTCCGACGAGGAAACGCGAAAACCGATTGCGCAATGCCCGGTCCCCGGTCCAAAAACCTGAGGCCCAGAGCCTGAAGCCTGACGCCTGAAGCCTGACGCCTAAAGCCTGACGCCTAAAGCCTAAAGCCTAAAGCCTAAAGCCTAAAGCCCAAAGCCTGACACCTAGAGCCTCGCTTCCGGCATCGAAGTTTCGACTAAAGAAGCAAGAAGGAGATCCCAAATGCCAGAAGCAGTCCAGGACCGATGCGCACACCCGAAATGTACCTGCCCTGTCGCTGAAGGAGAGAAGTATTGCAGCCGAGCCTGTTCCGATGCAGCCGAAAGCAGCAGCGGGAATGATCGCTGCACCTGCCCGCATCCGCAGTGCTCAAGCGCAATGGCAGCGTAAGCAAGAACTCAACCGAGTATATGATCTAAATTCCGCCCCGACTTGGCTCAGGACCGTTTAATTGGGGAATGGCAGGAAATTTGTGTCCTGAGCAAAATCAATCCACACTGCTTCAGCGCGATGCGAGCCACTTCGCCACAGCCTGCCATCAGCATGAGCTTCAAACGAGGCCATGCGCGAAAGACCCAAGCCCTGGTATTGGTAGTGATCGTTACCAACGTCCTCGGCAATGTTTCACTCAGTCATGGCATGAAGCAGGTGGGGCGGATTGTTTCCGCTTCACCTCTCGACTATCTGAGGGCCCTGCAAAACCCCTGGACCATCCTGGGCGTCTGCGTTCTCGTTGTATGGATCCTCACTGACCTCGCTCTCCTCAGCCGTGCGGATCTTAGCTTCGTTTTGCCTGTTACCGCCAGCGCCTACGTGCTCGTCGCCATCGGTGGACACTTTATATTGCACGATCATGTGAGTTGGCAGCGCTGGATCGGGATACTCTTGATCACGCTCGGAGTCATCCTGGCCGAAGATACGCCAGACCGAACTACGAATGGTTCCGAGGAGTCCCGTTCATGAAGTGGATTCTTGTCGGCATCATTGCACTCTGCAACACTCTCGGCGATGTTCTGAACACGGCGGGGATGAAGCGTCAGGGCGAGGTCCAAGACCTGCGCCCTCGTAGCTTCGGCACCATGATTAAGCGCATATTCAGGAACCCGCTGGTGCTCGGAGGGTTCGCTGCCATGTCAGTCTCTTTCTTTGCGCTGCTCTCACTTCTGTCGATCGCTACCGTCAGCTTTGCCGTTCCGGCTACAGCGATCAGCTACCTGCTTGAGACCCTGCTCGCAAAATACATTCTCGGTGAAGACGTCCGATGGCGGCGCTGGGCAGCCGCCAGCCTGGTAGCGTGCGGTGTGCTAATGCTGTCGTTCTAAGGAAGGTTATTGGGCAGCATGCAGTAACGAGCTGAGCTTTTCCACGTCCGCGGCGTTGCTGTCGCTGATGGCGATGTAGCGCAAACCAGCTTGCGGCCAGGTTTTCAGATTAAATTCTAGCCGGCGGGTAGTTAGGTCTTTGCCGAGTTCCTTGTCTAGCTTGTCCGAGTCCTGGAGAATGAAGACCGAGATTTCATGTTTGCGGACGCCGAATAACAATTGCGCGGCAGGGCTGTGCTCGATGTAAGCCATGCGTCCGCCGATCAGCTGGAACTCCGAATTCTGCAGTTCAGGCAGATTAAACGTGAACGGCAATTTTCCTTGAAACCATGGCTTGACCGTGTGGCGATCCGACGACACCACGTCTACCGGATTAGCGCTGGCCAACGCCGAAGTGTGCAAATCAATCACCTCCGCGAACACGTCCGGCCGAGTGGTTGGTCGCAGCAGGATCAGGGCGGCCACTAGCAGTGCCGTGACCATCGTGCTTGCGAAAGCCAACTTCGGCCACCATGCCCGGCGAGAGGCGCGCCGAGAATCAATTGCAGCCAACAATTTCGTCCGCAACTCGACCGAAGGCACGAACGCATCAGTCGCTGCGGTGTGGACCGCGCGCTTCATCTGCATGTGCCCCAGGGCTTCGGCTGCGCAGGATGAGCAAGTCCGAAGATGTGCTTGTAGTCGCTCCAGCTCCGGCTGTCGAATCTCCCCATCCGCGTATGCCTCGAGCCTTCCACGCCATTCACAATTCATAGTCCGGCCCTCTGCATTTTCGAGCTCAGCAATTCGCGCAAGACCGCTCGCGCGCGAGACAACCGCGACATAACCGTGCCGACCGGAATTGCCAGCGTCTCAGCAATCTCCTTGTAACTCATCTCTTCCATGTCGCAGAGCAATATGATTTCGCGCTGCTGTACCGGCAATTGTTCGAGGGCCTTCCGAACCTGCGCCTGGTCGAGGCGCTCGAGCAGCAGCGATTCAGGATTGTCCGCTGCGGTGGGCTCCGCAATCGAGTTTTCCTCGTCATCCAGCGACACGTTCGTTTTTAGTCCGGCGCGAGATGTTAAGAACGTATTGCGAAGAATCCGATACACCCATGCGCGAAAGTTCGTGCCCGGGGTAAACGACGAGAAACCTTTTAATGCCTTCACGTACGTCTCTTGCACCAGGTCTTCTGCTTCCTCGCGATTGCCTGCGAGCCAATGGGCAAAGTTGTACAGCTGCGCCAGCAAGGGGAGGGCTAGCGCCGCAAATTCGTCGGCGTTCCTACGATCATCGGGCACGTCTTCAGTACGATAACTCGCCAGGCCGGAATTTATTCCATTCATTTCAGTACTTCTAGGCGCGGGTGCGGGCGTACTGGCCGCCCAAGAACGCGAAAGCTCGTCGGGTATTTCCGCGGAATAAAAATCGCACTCGCCAGTTTTACTCCATGACAGCGGAACAAAATTTTCAGGAGGATGCTGATGTCGAGTTCGGACTCAAACAAATTGCGCCAAGTGTCGCGAGAAGAAATCTCGCACGACCACAATCATGACGGCGTTAATCGCCGCGGCTTCCTGAAGTGTATGGCTTGGGCGGGCACAGGCGCGCTATGCGTAATGCAAGGCGGCGTGCTCAAGTCTTTCGCTTTGCCGGAAGCTGCAAACATGAAAGTGAAAGGCGAGCTCAGTTTTGTGCAGATCAGCGACAGCCACATGGGGTTCAACAAGCCGGCGAATCCTGACGTCACCGGCACATTCCAAACTGCTATCGATCGCATCAAGGCTCTCAATGACCCGCCGGAATTCATTCTTCATACCGGTGACATAACTCATCTTTCGAAACCCGAACAGTTCGATACCGTCTCGCAGATGTTGCAGCAGACAGGCAAACAAGTGTTCTACGTTCCCGGCGAGCACGATTTTCTTGACGATAACGGCAAAGACTATCTCGATCGATTTGGAAGGAATGCTCACGGCGCTGGTTGGCACAGCTTCGACCAAAAAGGCGTGCACTTCATCGGTCTGGTGAACGTTGTCGATCTGAAAGCTGGCGGCCTTGGCGTGCTTGGCCATGAGCAGCTCGAGTGGCTGGAAGATGACGTGAAGCATCTTTCGCACAGCACCCCGATCGTTGTGTTCGCACACATTCCGCTGTGGGCGGTCTATCCCGAGTGGGGATGGGGCACCGAGGACAGCGCTCAGGCGCTTTCCTGCCTGAAGAATTTCGGCTCGGTCACCGTTCTAAACGGGCACATTCATCAGACCATGCAAAAAGTCGAAGGCAATGTCACTTTTCATACCGCGTGCTCGACCGCATTCCCCCAGCCGCAACCGGGCGCGCCGCAAGGGCCTGGTCCGATGAAAGTTCCTGCTGAACAACTTCGCAGTGTGCTCGGCATTACTGATGTCAATTATGTTCGCGGCAAGCATGCGCTCGCCGTCACCGACTCAACCCTTGCCTGAACCTACAAAACGTACTGGAAGGAACAATATGAACGCTATTTCAAAACAGAACATCAAGACTACACTCTTCGAACTAATGCTCGTGCTTGCACTCGGTTTTTCAACGTTCAAGCTCGCTCGAGCCGATGCACCGCCCTCTGCTGCCGAAGTCCGCATCGACAACTTCACTTTCAACGCTCAATCAATCGCTGTACCTGCCGGGACCGAAGTTACCTGGACCAACCATGACGATATTCCGCACACCGTCGTCAGCGACGATCAGATTTTCAAGTCCAAGGCCCTGGATACCGACGACAAATTCACTTATAAGTTCACGAAACCTGGCACGTACAAATATTTCTGCTCGATTCACCCAAAAATGACCGCAGAAATCATCGTTAAGTAGGTATTCAGCAGAATGGAGTCGCCGTGCATCCTTTTGATCTAAAGCAAGCCCTGCTTGCGAAACACGCTCAGCACGTAGTCATCATCCACTTTCCGATTGCACTGTTCGTGGTTGGAGTGGCGTTCGATCTCGCGGCGCACTTCTCCGCGAGAACGATTTTACGTTCAGTCGCGTATTACAACTTTGTCGTCGCGGCTGTTTCGGCGCCATTGGCAGTCGCGACCGGAATTTTGGCGTGGCAATTACAACTCAATGGGCAGAGGCTGCACGGAATTATTCTCATGCATCTTCTTCTCGGATCGGCTTCTGCCGCGTTGATTCTCTTCACTTGGTTCATCCACCGCAGCGCACTGCAAAGACAAACGCCATTGCCGCACTATCGTTTTCCCGTCGAGGTGCTTGCGGTCGGCGTTGTGGCGCTTACCGCCCACCTCGGCGGTTTTCTCAGCGGAGTGAATGTCGTTGTTTGATCTCGGATGTGTAGCCCGCGCTAGGCCTTTGATTTAGCGCCGTGCCCCGGCACTGGCACCCGGCAGGTTCGTATCAGGGCACGGCTTCAGTCGTGCGAAGAGAGCAACCATTTACCATTTGTCATTCCGAGGAGTCGAGCTTGCTCGACGACGAGGAATCTGCTTTTTTCATGTAGCCAATGCGAATCACCGCAGCAACTCGGCATTAGCACCGCAGCAGAAGCAAATACATATCCAGGGCGTAAGTCCCGGGTAAGGGCGGCTGATCGTAGCCCAGCGCTTCAGCGCTGGGTTGGAGAAAGGAAGGGGCCAACGCGCGGGCGTAGCCCGAGCGGCAGAAAAGCAGATTCCTCACCGCCAAAGCGGCTCGGAATGACAGCGCGTTAGTGTATCGCTGAAAGGGGATTACTTTGTTGCAGCCCCCGGCGTCGTTTTCATCGCGATCTGTGCCTGCTGAAACGTTGGCAATTCATCCCCTCTAAAATACTGCCCCTTTACGGTCTTCATTTCGGGCATTGCGAGGTACGGTTTCGAATAGTCGTTGTTCGCGTTCCAGAAGAGGAAACCAATGCCGCCTTTGTTCTTCGCGGTCAGCACCTGGACTTCGATGTACTTTGGCGAATAGCTTTTCGTGCGCCAGGCAAATGCCTGCAGCCAGGGACGAATTACGACGCCGCTGCCCTTCGTGATTGCCTGGAAGCGGTCCATTGATTCGCCAATGAAGTGCTCCGGTTGATCTCCAGGGCGGGCGACATTGTCCATGCCGAAGAAGTGCGAGGGATAAATCATGGGCGAGAGCACGTCACAGAACTTCGCCATACGCACGATGTCCTGCCCGGTATGCGACAAATCGACCTGTCGCTGCCACGCCATGATCCCGAACACATCTAAAGAAAGCAGAACCCCCTTGGGATGAAGTGTGGTGTACGCACGCTGCAGGAAATCAGCGATCACGTCCGCCCGCTGCCAGTTCGGGTGCGATTTCATGAAGCTGAACTGGGCATCTTTCTGGTCGCCCTCGGCAGGGAAGCGGACGTAGTCGAACTGGACTTCATCTGCCCCGGCATGCGCCGCCGCGAGTGCCAGAGCAATGTCATACTCCTGAACTTCAATCCTCGATGGATCGGTCCAGACCAGCTTTCCATTCTCGCGCCAGGGCTGGCCGGTCTTCTTCGACTTGATCGCCAACTCCGGGTGCGAAACTACCAGCCGCTCATCGCGAAATATTGCCACACGAGCAATCGCGTGCATGCCTTGCGAGTGCAGAAACCGAACATACTTCGGAACGTCATGCAGGTAGACCTTATGCGCCCCAATCAGCGGATGCTCAAAAGGAATATTGACGGTCCCATCGCTATCCTTAATATCGAAAACCACCGCATTCCCACCCGCCTGCCGCCATCTTTTTACAATTTGAATGCCGTGATCGCTTCCGGCCATCAATCCCGTAAGGTAGATCGCCCGTACTTCGAAGTCCTTGGGGACGGAAATTGATTTTTCAACGATCGGCGAGTCCAGAATCCCCGGAATTGTCAACTGCTCTCCAGATTTTAGAAACGTTCCGTGAACGTCAGAGTTCGAGCCGCGGATGGCTTCTCCCAATTGCGATGAAGTCAGATACGAAGTCTGCCCAAGAAAGTGCCGAGCTACAGAAATGACTGTATCTCCGCGGTGCGCCTCGTAGTAGACCGTTCCCGGCGCGGCAAGTTTCGGCGCTGGAATCGGGGCGTTACTGGTTGTCTGTTTCGCTGGAATCAGTTGCGCCTGAGCGGCTGCTTTGGATGTGCGAAGGTGAAAGATTCCAAACATCATGGCCACGGCGGCCGTAACTACAAGCAGGTCCAATTTATGGCGGCGCAAGTTGTTCTCCAGAGATATTCCTCTTTTTGATGCTACTTATCCAGAATTTCGCTTGCTAGTTACGCCAGACCGAGAACGTTCAGAATCGGCGTTAGGCTTTCGGCCTCAGGCTTTAGCAAATCAGGTTCTAGGCTCTTGGCGTTCGGCTTTAGCCGTCAGCGAAACCCTCCACAAAGAATCTGAAGTTGTGCTGAAGTCCAGAGCCTGAAGCCTGAAGCCTGACGCCTAGAGCCGAATGCTTCCCTTCCTGCGCAAAACATTTCCCTTTACACGATCTCACTTGCTAATGTAAGTGACTCTCTCGGTGCAACTGTGGCATCTAATCCTTGCAGAAAAGAGGTTTGCGAATTTGGAGGAAGGTTGGCGAGGCGCTTGCTGTAGTGCTCACCGAGTTTGTTTTCGGCGAGTGACAAAAATTGTCAACTTTCGGTCAACAGGAACCAGATCCGCAGGCCAAAGTAAGGAGAACTAGGCGCCCTCTATGAAGACGATTCCCAGCACAGTTCTTGATCCTACCCGCCGTAGCGGTGACGCGCGTGACTTCGAAGGCGGCCTTCGCCGCAAGATCGTCGGCCAGGATGCGGCGGTTGAGAAGGTGGTAGAGATTTACCAGATGTTCCTGGCCGGGTTGAATCCGCCCAATCGACCGGTGGGAAATTTGCTTTTCCTGGGGCCAACCGGTTCCGGAAAGACTCGCGTGGTGGAAGCGCTGGCTGAAACCTTATTCGGCGATGCCCGCGCCTGCATCAAGATCGATTGCGCCGAGTTCCAGCACTCGCACGAAATCGCCAAACTGATTGGTTCGCCCCCGGGCTACCTTGGACATCGCGAGACGCACCCTCTGCTTACGCAGGAGGCGCTCAATCAGTGGCACACGGAAAAACTCAAGCTTTCCATCCTTCTCTTCGACGAAATCGAGAAGGCGTCAGACGCTCTCTGGCAGCTTTTGCTTGGCATCCTCGACAAGGCTACGCTCACCCTTGGCGATAACCGCCGGGTCGACCTCTCGCAATGCATCATCATTATGACCTCGAACCTGGGGGCTGGCGAGATGAGCAACCTTGTCGAGGGCGGCTTGGGTTTTGCACCCAAGCAGCAGGTCGTCGACAACTCCTTCGACGAAAAGATCAACCGTACCGCCGTCGAAGCTGCGCGCCGCAAGTTCACCCCCGAGTTCATGAACCGCATCGACAAGGTTGTTGTGTTCAAGACTCTGCGGTCAGAGCACTTGCAGCAGATCCTTGAAATCGAACTCGGTATGGTGCAGCAGCGGGTGCTGATGGCCTCAGCCGCGAACCAGTTCGTTTTCTCCTGCACCCCAAAGGTGAAGAGCTACCTGCTTGACGAAGGAACCGATGCCCGTTACGGCGCTCGCCACCTGAAGCGCGCCATCGAACGGAACCTGGTATTTCCGCTCGCGAACCTGGTCGCAACCGGTCAGATTCGGCTCGGAGATTTCGTTCGGGTTGATCTCAGTCCGGAAGGCCGCCTGACATTTGTTAAAGAAGCCGAAGGCGCGATGGTCCCAATGCTCATGGAACGCTACGGCGCAGCCGCAAGCGCTCCGGGATTGGCAAACCGCACCGCCCGCACGATCGCAAAACCGAAAGAGTTCACCGCCACACCTGGTAATGAAACAAAGTAATCTCTCTCGGAGAGAAACTCCTGTGCCCAGCCCCGCGCTGGGCTTTTTTATTTGAAGTTGTTCCATGTGGGTGCCCCCATCCTTGTCTCGCGTTTTGTGCGAGACAGGGTGGGGTTTTGATTTTGAGTATCTGAAATAAACTACCCTTCTTTCGGTTCTGGAACTCGGAACGGCCCCGTTCCCACTATCCAACTATTCTGCTGCACAAAAACTGATTGAATAAAGCCAATGCGCGTCGCGCACACAAACCGCACGCTGCTGTTCTGTCTCTTGCTTGCTGTGGGTACTGTCGTCGTCTATTCGCGCGTGGCGCACTATCCTTTCCTCAAATACGATGACGATCATTACGTCACCGAGAACTCGCACGTCCGCGCCGGTATAAGCTGGAACACAGTCGTCTGGGCTTTCACTTCCTTCGACGAAGCCAATTGGCATCCGCTGACTTGGCTCTCACACGCTCTCGACGTCCAACTCTTCGGGCTCAATTCCGGCCACCACCACGCGACCAGTTTGCTTATCCACACCGCTAACGTCGTGCTTCTGTTTCTTCTTCTTCAAGTGCTGACCGGGTTCACCTGGCGCAGCTTTGCCGTGGCCGCGCTTTTTGCCGTTCATCCAATCAACATTGAATCCGTCGCCTGGATCGCCGAGCGGAAAACCGTGCTCTGCATGTTTTTCTTCCTGCTCACGCTAATTGCCTATATCTACTACTCGCGCCGTCCAACTCCGGCTCGGTATTGCGGTGTTCTGGTTCTTTTTGCGTTGGCTTTGATGGCCAAGCCTATGGCAGTCACATTGCCCTTCGTCTTGTTGCTGCTCGACTATTGGCCGCTCGGAAGGCTGCCGTTTTCGTCAGACTCGAACCGCGACTCTGGCGTGGAAATAAAGCCCGTTACTTGGCTCACCTTGGAGAAGCTTCCATTTTTCTGTTTATCTGCGGCCAGTTCGGCTCTCACCTTAAAAGCGCAGAGGGCGGCGGGGGCCGTGACGGTTCAGCATGCGTTCGCCACTCGTTTAGAAAACACCGCCGTCAGCTATGTGCTTTATCTCGAGAAAGCAATCTGGCCGGCTAAGCTTCCGTTGTTCTATCCCTATCCCCGGGGCGGCTGGCCGCTATGGGTTGCCGTTTCGTCTTTTTTCTTACTGCTCGTCATCACCGCGTTCGTACTACGCTTCCGGCAGCGCCGCTACCTCGCATGGGGATGGTTCTGGTTTCTCGGGACGATGGTTCCCATGATCGGTCTCGTACAAGTCGGTACCCAGGCGATGGCCGATCGTTATGCCTATCTTCCTTTCGTCGGATTGTTTGTAATGGCGGTCTGGGGATTTTCCGAACTCGCCGCCTACTTCCGCGTTTCAGTTAGATATGCTGCCGCGGCAGGCGTAATCGCCGTGATCGCGCTCGCCGCTTCGACCTATCAACAATTGGCTTATTGGCGAGACGACTACAGTCTCTGGTCGCATACACTCGCCATAACGCGCAACAATTTCGTCGCAGAAGACAACGTCGGCGAAGCCCTGGTCCGCCAAGGCAAATATTATGACGGTATTGCTCACTTCCGCGCCGCCGCCGCGATCGAGCCCGCCGATCCCGTCAGCCAAGTCAACCTGGGAATTTACGCCCTCCAACAGCACGATCTGCAGCAGGCCGCTGCGCGCCTGCAAAATGCGCTGCAGCTCAGCGCCGAGTCGCACTTGCGGGCAACTGCGTATGCAAATCTGGGCTCAGTATATTTTTCACTTCACGATTATGACCGTGCCCGACAGAATCTGGAATCGGCTTTGCAGTGGAAAGCAAATTTCCCGTTCGTTTTTCTCGACCTTGGCTTGATCGCGCAAAAAGCGAACGATTGGAATACCGCAACCCGCTACTACGCGATGTACGCCGGCGTTGAGCCCACCGACGTAGCTTACTTCTTGCTTGGACAGTCGCTCGAGCATGGCGGAGACCAGGAGCGCGCCAAACTTGCCTATGATCAGGCGCAACGAATTTCCCAGGACATCAACAAAACTCGGGAAGAAGTCCGCAACCTGCTCACTCAATGATTTTTATGACCACGCGCGCTTTACCGCGGAAATGTTATTGCAGTACTGTGTTACGGCTGATTCAGCGCTCAACCGCCATCGCGACGGCATTTCCTCCGCCTAAGCAAAGTGCTGCGATCCCACGGTGAACGTCGCGCCGAATCATCTCATAGATGAGCGTAACCAGAACACGCGCACCGCTTGCGCCTATCGGGTGCCCGATCGCGACCGCTCCTCCATTCACGTTTACGATCTCAGGATTCAACTTCAGTTCGCGCATCACTCCGATAGCCTGGACCGAGAATGCTTCGTTCAATTCGTATAGATCAACATCCTCGTTCTTCCATCCGGTCTTTTCCCAAATCTTCCGGACTGCGCCGACCGGCGCCATCATGACCCATTTAGGGTCAATTCCGCTCGTCGCTTGCGCCACAATGCGCACCATCGGCTTTGCGCCGAATTGTTTTGCTTTGGACCCGCTGGTAACAACCACTGCGGCCGCTCCGTCGTTTACGCCTGGAGCATTGCCCGCGGTTACAGTTCCGTCTTTCTTGAATGCAGGTTTCAGGGAGCGAAGGACTTCAATGCTCGCGTCCTCGCGAGGAGACTCATCTTTATCAAAAATAATTGGGGCCGCGCCTTTCTTTTTCGCCGGAATCTCGACGGGAACGATCTGCGACTTGACTCGGCATTCTCTGATCGCGGCCATCGCTTTTCGATGCGAGTTCAGCGCAAACTCATCCTGCTCCTCGCGCGTGATGCCATATTTCTCCGCAACATTCTCACCGGTGATACCCATGTGGTAGTCGTTGTAAACGTCCCACAGTCCGTCGCGAATCATCGAATCGACAATCTGCGCATCCCCCAGCCGATATCCTTTGCGCGCTTGCGGAAGCAGATATGGTGCGTTCGTCATCGACTCCATTCCCCCGGCGACCACCACGCTGCTATTTCCGGTTTCAATCGCTTGCGCCGCGAGCGCGACTGCTTTCAGCCCCGATCCGCAGACTTTGTTGATCGTCATTGCACCGACTTCGGGAGCAAGCCCGCCGTAAATCGCCGCTTGCCGGGCGGGATTCTGCCCGAGGCCGGCAGAAACCACGTTGCCCATGATGCACTCATCCACTTGTGACGGCTGAATGCCCGCGCGTTTCACAGCTTCACGGACGGCGATCGCGCCCAGCTGTGTTGCGCTCAAGTCCGACAAGCTTCCCTGAAATTTCCCAACCGGGGTACGGCAACCTGAGATGATGACGACGTGCTCAGTTGAAGGCATTGGCTACTCCTGTTTCTTCAATTATAGGAGTTTCAAAGTTTCGAAGTTTCAACGTTTCACATGTCACACCCTCGTAATCGTGAAATTTTGAAAATGGAAACCTTGAAAGCTGACGAAACGCCGTCACGAAAATCAAAAATTATTGCTCAGCGCTCATCGCTCGCTGCTCGGATGTCATTCAGTGACTTTCGTAAAGCATTTCACTCCGCTGCATTGTTCATTTTTTGCTTGACTTCGCTTTTTATTGACTCTATACATTCAATCAGTCGCAACAGAAGATCGTTGCATCATCCGTGAACAACGGAAAGGGAGAATAGTTAACATGGCAACCAAGAAGAAAGCAGCGAAGAAGGCCGGTAAGAAGAAACATTAATTGGCCGGTTCGCAAGGGTAAAACAAAAAGGGGACGCGAAAGCGTCCCCTTTAGTTTTTGCGCTAATTTTTCTGCCCGGCTGCGATCGAGACCAATTCCGGGACCCGCCGCTCAGTCTTCGGACATAGAAGACGATAGGAGCACCAGGCACAGTGAAAGCCCGGCGTCGCATCAAATTTTCCCGCGGAAATTTTCTCGGCGACTTCTTCCACCTTCAGCTTGGCCTCTTCCAGTTCCGCCTCGCTCCGGGCTGTGCTGATTGCCGTATTCCCATCCAAATTGTGAAAGACCAGTCGCTCCGCGTGATATCCCCACTTCACTCGCGCAGCGAGCGCATACAGAGAAAGCTGCAGGCTTTCATCCGCATCTTCCTGGGATTTTGGTTTGCCCGTCTTGTAATCGGTGATAACGACGTGATCTCCCAACACGCGATCGATTCGGTCGATGCGTCCGACGAGAGTCGTCGCTCCGATTTTCATGCTGAACTGTTCTTCGGTATGCAAAACGTCGGGCTTTCTTCTTTGCGCACAGGAAATAAACTCCTGCAGTTGTTCAATCCCTTGCCGCTCGTACAGATCATGTTGATAGCGATCAGCGATGCTCTCGTTCGCGAGATCTTCACGGAATAATTTCAGCAGCTCGGGAACGGCAAGAGCGCGGTCCCAGCGGACGGAATTGAAATATGTAAGCAATACACGATGCACCGATGCGCCGTATTGCACGGCGGCAGAAACTTCCGCCGGAATGCGCCACTCCCTCTCCAATTTGAATTGCAGCGGACACATTTGGTAGCGGTCGATGGCGCTCGCGCTTAGCGTGGAAGCGAGATCACTCGCCGGCGACAAACCAATCCATTCTCCCAATCGCGAACGTGCGGGCGGCTCGGCCGCGCCGAAGATGTCGGTCTGGAACTCGCGGCAAGTGCGGTGCCGGAAGTAGCTCTTCAATTCCCTATGTTTGATGAGCTCGCGAAGAAATCCCGGCGGAGTCTTGTCTTTCTCTCCCCGCCCGAATTGTCCATACATCATTAGCGTGTCGCGCGCGCGCGTCATCGCCACATAGAACAATCGCCTTTCTTCCTGCTCGTAAATCTTCTTTTCGTCATCTCCAGCCAGCCCTGAATTTCTCAGCTCCGCCGGAAGTTCGATCAGTGGCTCGCGGTAATAACACGGAAAGCTGCCCTTTATCGCGCGGACGATGAAGACGTGGTCGAACTCGAGTCCTTTCGCCCCGTGAACGCTCATCAGCTTTACCGCATCCTCGTTTTCCGGCGTCGTAAGCGGAATCGTGCCCCGCGCTTCGCGGAAATAGTCCAGGTACTCCAGGAATTCTGCCGGGCTCCCGGTTTCCGTCAGCGGCGAACTTTCCCATGCCGACGCATACTGCAACATCGTCTGCACCGCCGGGCCGCGAGTGATCCTGAAACTGGAACTCACACTTAGAAGAGCAGCGTGCGCTTTCTGTCCGCCAATGGCATTTCTCGCGCTTTCTACTGTTCTCAGGACCTCCTCACCGCCCTCGACCTTCGCTAATGCCGCCGCCATCGCATTCTTCGTTTCGCGGGGAAGAGAGCGCATGGCCGCGCGCAATTCACTCGCATCGACTGAAAATTGCTGCAACGCCGCCACTCGAAATAACGCTCCACTTTCGCTGCTGGAAAGGGTCGCTCTCAAGCATGCGAGCAGATCACGCGTTTCCGCAGTGTCGAGAACGTCCAGGCCCTCAATCGAGAACGGAATGTTTCGGCGCGCCAATTCGGCAGCAATTTCGTCGCGGTGCGTGTGAATACGATAGAGAACGGAAATGTCTTTCCAACTGCAGCGCGAGCGCCGCCTATGCTCTTGAAGAGTCGTGGCGAGGTCCGTTGCTTCCATGAAACTTCCCGACACGAGCACTGCCTGAACCGGAGCGCGCTGCTCCGCTCGGTTGGATTCCTGCTCATCGCGAACCGAGATCAGCGGCAGGCGGCGATACTCGGAACCTTCGGCTCGCAACGCGAATTCTGGATTTTCGGCGATCAGAGCATGGGCGCAGCGCAAGATTGAAGTCGTCGAACGGCGGTTTCGCGAAAGAGACGCAAGCTTCGATCCGGGGAAGTACTTCTGGAAGAGTTCGAACGCCCCGCTCGAAGCCCCGCGAAAGCGATAAATACCCTGATCAGGGTCTCCAACAACGAATACGTTGCGTCCTGGCCCGGCGAGTTGTTCAAGCACTTTTATTTGCGCGAAGTTCGCGTCCTGAAATTCATCGACGAGAATAAATTTTGCTTTGGCCACTTCGCGTTCAAGTATCAACTGATCTTCTGCAAGCAATTGATAGGTGCGAAGAATCATGTGACCGAAGGTGCCCAGATTTCGCTCGCGCAGCATGCGCTCGACGGTCTCAAAGACGTTTGCAATTTCGCGGCAGCGGTCCAGCGCTTCTTCCTCGCTTAGTTCCTCCGCATCTTTGGATTTGCTGACTCTCGGAAGCGGGAGTTGGCCTCGCTCGATCTGTTGCACGTACTCACGGTACTGTTCGGGGCCGACCAGTTCGTCATGGCACCGGCGGACAAAGTCAAGCAGATCGTCCAGAAACTTTGCCGTGTTCGCCGCCCGTACAAAATAGTTCAGGTGAAGTTCGCGGACATTACGACGCAGAAAAACCCAAAGCTGCTTGTCATCGAGGACCGAAAAGCTTCGTTTCGAGCGAATAAGCAGATTGTTGCAATAAGCGTGAAAGGTGCAAACCTGCAGGCCCTTTGCACTCTCGCCACGCAATTCGCGCTGCACTCGCTCAAGCATCTCAGCCGCAGCATTGTTGGTGTATGTCAGAGCAAGAATTTCATCCGCCCGCGCGTGGCCTTCGCGAATAAGCTCCGCGATTCTTTGGATCAAAACAGTTGTCTTTCCGGTCCCAGCGCCCGCAAGCACCAGCATCGGTCCGGAAACGTGCTCGATTGCCTTTTGCTGCTGTGGGTCCGCTTGGATCGAGGAATTAGAAGCTCGTTTGGGTACAGCCATTGGGGGCAGAATAGCAGAGTTCGAGGTGCAAAATTGCTCGCTTCAACGGCCATTCACAATCAAAGGAGAACTCACCCCTGCAAACCTGATGCTGCAATCGCGACCGCAGCAATCACCGCCGTCTCTGCTCGCAGAATTGTCGGCCCTAATGAAGCAGATACCCATCCGGCATTTCGGAATGCTGTCAACTCCTGTTCCTTCCATCCACCCTCAGGGCCAAAGGCCAACGTGACGGATCTCATCTCAGGCGCAATCGCGTCCCTAAGCCCAAGGCGATCTTCCACCTCTGACAGCACGATTTTTGCGCCGCTGCTCACGGCAAGCAGATCCTTCAACTTAATCGGGTCGCCGACCTCCGGCGCGGCGACTCGCCGCGACTGCTCCGAAGCCTGCTTTGCAATGCGGCGCCAGCGTTCCGTGCGTTTCACCGCTGCAGAAGCCAAATGTGGTTCCGTACGCGCCGCGATCACCGGCATAATTCGAACTACACCGAGCTCCGTGCATTTTTCGATGGCCCACTCCATGCGATCGAATTTGAAAATAGAAATCGCAACCGCAATCTGAAATGTGCTTTGCTGCGGAACGAACTCACCCAACTCAAACTCAACGCGCTCAGCTTCAACGGTGGTTACCGTGCCGCGACGAACTTCTCCGCCCACTGAAATTTCGAACTCCTGCCCAACCCTTACCCGTAATACCTGGGACAAATGCCTCGCATGGCCGCCAACCAGCGCAGCACGCGTCTCAGAAACTTCGTCGGCGATCCAGCGGCGGCGAGTCATGGTAGTGGCGCGTACCGGCGCCAAGCTTTGCGCATGCCCTTATCAATAACAAATTTTCACCGAATATCCACCTACTCTGCATCTAAACTGATGATATCCCGCTAGAACCAGGAGTAAATCAATGGAAGCCAGACTCTCTTTGATTCTGAGAATACTGACGTGCTGCGCGCTTCTCGTACTTGGTATTGCATGCAATAAAGCGCCTGATGATGCCAAGGTCACGTCCGACATTCAGGCGAAACTGGCCGCCGATTCTGGACTTCAGGACAAGCAGCTCACCGTGCAGACAGCAAACGGGACCGTAACTCTCGCTGGCAGTGTCGATAGTCAAGCCGAGCGCGATGCGGCCGCCAAATACGCCACCTCAGAGCCGGGAGTTAGAACGGTCATCAACAATCTGCAGATCGGGCCGGAGGCCGCCGCGGCACAGACATCGGCTACTCGGGCCTTCTCTAAGCCTCGAGCGTCTACAAGACATCACCGCGCGGAAGAGCAAACTCAGATGGCGGCCTCAAACTCTCCGCCCAATCAATCTCAGCAGGTCGCAGCACCTACCCAGCCGGGCTACGTCGATCCGCCGCCGATGCAAGCTCCGCCCGCTCCGGCGCCTCCGCCGCAACCCACGCCCGTTACCGTGCCATCTGGGGCTGTGCTTTCGGTTCGGTTAATTGACACGATCGACAGCGCCACAGCTCAAGCTGGCGATACGTTCCATGCAACTCTCGACGCGCCACTGGCCGTGGACGGCGACGTAGTCGTTCCCGCGCACTACGACGTTGAAGGTCATGTGGTGAACGCGCAAGCCTCGGGGAAATTTGCCGGACAAGCACTTCTCGCGTTAACACTTGACCGGCTGAAAGTCGGCGGCAACGTTTATCCCATTGAGACAGATCAGTTCTCACAAAAGACATCCTCCCGAACCAAGAATACTGCGGAGAAGGTTGGTGCCGGTGCCGTTGCCGGGGCCATTCTCGGCGGAATCTTCGGCGGTGGAAAAGGCGCCGCGATCGGCTCTGCCGCAGGTGCTGGCGCTGGTGGTGGCGTGCAAGCAGCAAGCAAGAAACCCGATATCAAACTGTCGTCAGAAAAAGTGCTGACGTTCGCTTTGCAAACTCCGGTTACTTTGGTACCCACCACAAAGCCCGCGCGGGACGGGCAGAAGCTCGCAGCGCCCAATTCACAATAGGTTTTGCAAATTTCAAGCAATCACAAGTGCAGCCCAGAAGAGGCTGCACTTTTTTTGTCAATCGTGTGTTGCTGGTTTAAGAATCGTGGTACATTGCTGTACGAGTAAGTGGTTCTGCCCGCCGCCTCGTCTTACCACTCGTCTCTTGGGTTCCCATGGATAGTCGTTTTGCGTCGATCTACAGGTTTGAGCCGCGGTGGTCGGACCGCGTCGCCTGGTATGGTTCGGCTCTAGCTGCGAGCGCTCTCTCGTGGTGCATCTGGTGGCTCTCGCCGGTCATGCACCAGGATCCTTTTGTCATCTTCATTCTTGCGGTCGTCTTCACCGCGCGCTTCTTCGGATTCGGTCCCGCTGTTCTGTGTACATTCAGTTCAGCGGTCGTACTCGACTACTCGATGTTCCGCCACACCCTCCAAACCGCGGTCTCTGCTAACGAATTCCAACGGCTCGGGGTCTTCATCCTTATTTCTGTGCTGGTCGCTGGCCTCGCGCGGCAGCGCTCGCGTGCTGAAACTCAGGCTGACGAGGCGCGCCAACAGATGGCAGCAATTGTTACGTCATCTGCGGACGCCATCGCCAGTTTCACCATTGATGGAATTGTTACCAGTTGGAACCGCGCCGCCGAGCAGCTTTTTGGATACATGGCGGAAGAGATTATCGGCCGCCCGATTTCTGTTCTGGTCCCCCCAGATCGCCTGGAGGAATTCGCCACCAACCTCGCGCGTCTACGACGTGGAGAGCACGTCCCTAGTTACGAGACTGAGAGAGTCGATAAAGAGGGCACGCGTTTAATGATCCTGATGTCGCTGTCTCCCCTCCGAAACGAACAAGGGAGACTTGTTGGCGCATCGGCAATCGCCCGCGACGTCAGCGCTCAGAAGCGCACCGAAGAGGCGCTTCGCCGTAACGAGCGTTTGGCCACGGCCGGCCGATTAACGGCCGCGATTGCTCATGAGGTCAAGAACCCGCTCGAGGCCCTCACAAATCTGATCTATCTGGCGCGTCAGGATAGCACCGGACGCGAAGAATATTTGCGTCGCGCGGAACATGAAATCGGCCGCCTGGATTCCATTGCGCAGCAGGCGCTCGGCATGGTTCGCGAGAACACGTCACCCGAACCCCTGGATGCGGGCCAGATTCTCGAAGAGGTTGTGCAACTTTATTTGCGGAAGCTGCAGGCGGCACGCATTCGGATCGAGAAGCAAACCGGCGAGGACCTGCAGATTTTGGGCTATCCCGGAGAATTGCGTCAGGTTTTTTCCAATCTAATCCTGAACGCCATTGACGCCATGCACGATGGCGGCCGGCTCCGCTTGCGAGTCTTCCGGGCACGCGAGTGGTCAGGAGACCGCCGCGCGGGAGTTCGCGTCACCATCGCCGATACCGGCAACGGGATCAGTTCGAAAGACCTGCCGCATATTTTCGAACCGTTCTACACCACGAAGAAGGACCAGGGCACCGGTCTCGGCTTATGGCTCGCCTACGGCTCCGTACAGAAGCACACCGGATGGATGAAAGTCGCAACCCGCACAACTACCGGTAGTAGCGGTACCGTATTTTCGGTGTTTTTGCCGGATTCCCCAGTCTCCGCTAACTCGCGCGCGGCCTGACAACTGCCGCAATTCCGTCCGCGACTTGTCCTTCCGGACAGTGACTTTTGTACTCACTACCGCTTACTTCCGACCGCATATAATCAGGCCAAATCGCTTTAGTTCGCCTGCTGGCGGGCTTTGGGAGCTTGTGAACCTTCTGATTGCATTGGGAATTTTCGTTCTCGGGCTGGCATTCGGCAGCTTCCTGAACGTGTGTATCTACAGGTTGCCGCGAGGCCTTTCCATTGTTTGGCCGGGCTCGGCATGCCCTCAATGCGGCAAAGCAATTCGGGCTTACGAAAACATTCCCGTCGTGAGCTGGCTCATTCTGCGTGGCCATTGTCGCGACTGTGCGGCCCGTATCAGCCCGCGCTACATGGCGGTCGAGCTCCTGACCGCGGTCATGTTCGTCTTCTGTTATGCGCAGTTTGGTTTCGCGCTCGCGACGTTGAAGTGCATGGTGTTCGGATTTCTCCTGCTGGGCTTAATTTTTACCGATGCCGAAACCCATTTATTGCCCGACAAATTGACTCTCACCGGTCTGGTATTGGGACTGATTTTCAGCTTATTCGTTCCCGTGAATGATTTGCTGTCGGTGCTCTTGCCCGGCTTTGTTTCAATTCCAGTCAGCCCCGGACTCGAGAGCAGATTGTTTTCACTGATGGATTCAGCGCTGGGCGCGATCATCGGAGCTTCGTTCCTGTACGGGGCCGGAGCGATTTATCTGCGGGCCCGGGGCGTAGAAGGCATGGGTTTTGGAGACGTGAAGCTGATGGCGATGATCGGATCTTTCGTCGGGCTTCGGCTCACCATTCTGACCGTCTTCACAGCTTCGCTTGCGGGCAGCGCTTTTGGGTTGTGGACGATTGCGGCTGTTTGGATCAAGCGTACGGAACGGCGTAAACGGGCATTTCACGAGGATGCTGCAACCGCGCGTAAGCGCGCCTGGCCCTCGGCCCTCGTCGCGTTGCGGCGATATCAAATGCCGTTTGGAGTTTTTTTGGGCAGCGTCGGGCTGCTTGCATATATGTTTGGCAGCCGAGTGCTCGTCTGGTACATGAGGTTGCACGTTCGTGCATGAGAAGCGATGGTGTGTTTTTGACGTGGAGCAAACGGAGAACCCTATGAAAAGAGTCGTTCTTAATGGACTGACATTGATCTTTCTGACCTTCGCTGTCTGTGGCTTAGCTGGAGCGCAGTCGCAGCCCGAGCAGCAGCCTCAATCGCTCGGCGATTTCGCCCGCGTGCTGAAGAGGAACAGGGCGGAGAAGGCGAGACCCGCTTCGAGCACTGTCTATGACAACGACAATCTCCCTTCCTCCACCTCCATCAGCGTAGTCGGGGACTCTTCTGCTTCGGCCGATGCCAGCAACGGTAACAAGGCTGCAGCCAATGCCGCGCAGTCGCAGAACCAGAATGAAGCCTCTAAAGTGAAGCCCGGGCAATCTGCGCAGGACCGCGAAAAGGCCCTGGACGCTTGGAAGCAGAAGATCGATGCGCAAAAAGAAAAAGTTGATCAGCTGGCCAAGGACCTCGACGCCGCCAAGAACCATCCCACGTCAACCTCCACGGTTCCTGTCTGGCCCTACAACACTGGTTATCAGCAGGATGTCACCGACAGGCAGAAGGCTCTTGACGATGCCAGGGCCGAACTGAACCAGATGCAGGAGGACGCGCGAAAGGAAGGCGTTCCCAACTCTGTCGCGCAGTAGAGTCAGCGCAATAACTCAGCAGTTTTTCCGCCGCATGATTTGGCGCGCATGGTGCCGTCCATGCGCAAGATGGAATTTGCGCCATTCATGCGCGGTGAGCGGGCCCAGGATAGGATGGTCCGCCAGCAATTTGCCGCGACCAAAGCGCGCATCACACTCAGCGATCACATTGTCCATTCGCTCAATGTTCTCAAAGACCTCGGTCCTGAGCTGTTCGAGCGGAGTCCCACGAGGAAGAGCACGCTCCGGCGATTTCCGTCCACTGGGAATGAACCCCAGCCAAACAACTGCTCGCCGCTGCCATCGTTTTGTTTTGCGATCACCGCTTGCTCTGGCCTTTTCGGCAGCAAGGCAGCGCTCGAAATTCTTGATTGTTCCGACGTACGTCAAGTTGAGATGGTCCAGTATCTCTGCCGAACTCCATTTGCCTTCCGGATGGCGCGCGAAATCCTCAGTCGACATGCCCTCAATCGCGTTAGCTAATACGGTTCGCAGTTTGCAAAGTTCCGGCTGCACGTCTAGTAGAATGCCTTGCAGCAACTCCCGTCGCAAAATTTCTCTTCACGAACCGAGGCGCGCATGAAACGGCTCGCGATTGCTCTGTTGTCGCTGGCAGTCATTTCCGGTTGTACTTCACAGCCGCAGCAGCCGGAACAGAAACCGGAGCCGCCGGAAGCGATAACCGGGCGGAGCGCCTTCCAGAAGCTTTACGTCTCAGCCCATGGATGGGCCCCCGACGCCAAGCCCTACCAGCTTCAGTCGCAAGTTGTAGGCGACAACAACGGCAGGGATGGGAAAGCCGTCGTATGGCGCGCTGCTTTCACTTCGCCCGCTCAGCACAACTCAAAACCTTACGTGTGGTCGGGAATCGATTCTCCTGACGCGCCTACGCGCGGGGTTTCGCCAGGAGCGCAGGACAATTACACCCCCGGCAATCCCTTCGACATCAACTTCCTGAAGATTGATTCCGACAAGGGCTACGAAGTCGCTCAGAAGCATGGTGGCGACAAGATCGCGGCGACGCCCGTTACCTACTTGCTCGACTGGGCCCCGGGCGAGAACAAGCTGGTTTGGCACGTGATCTATGGCGCAACCCGCAGCAATGCCAAACTCGTCCTCGACGTCGACGCCACCACCGGCCTCTTTATCCGCAAAGAAGACTGAGGTCAGTTCGATATTGTTCCTCTGTGGCGTTCCTCTGTGAAACTCTGTGTCCCCTGTGGTGGGGTTTTTCTCCTTTAACGTCACGAATTCTTCCTCTTGAAAACAAATACCACCGAATTTGACCGTGGCTGATAATTCTTCGCTTCCTCGCCCCAGCGATAGTCCGTATAAGACATATGTATCTCGGCGATACCGGTCAGCTCATACTGCTCTCGAATATATTTTTGCGCCCACGAGTAGATCAACGTCTGCGAACGCGCCATCGGGAGCCATGACGCGGCGACGTTTACGAATACGAGCGCGTCCGGGCGCGCGGACTCGATCTCATTGATCATTTGGTTTTGCATCTCTAACGCGTACTTCTGCTCCTCCATCAACCCGTAGGTATAAATGTAGCCAGTCGCGGAATGCCGATGGCTGTAGAAGTAAATCTCCGGCTCCGATCCCAGCACAGCAATCCGCGAATTCTCTGGAGTATGTTCTCGAATGTACTTCGATATGACTTCCGCCTCTGGGAATGGGTTCCCGCCATAAATCCTGCGGCTCAGCGCATAAAAATCATTTGCCAGAAAGAATGCTTTTTGCGCATAGAAAGAAGCGGCCAACCCAATCACGAAAAGTGCCGCAGGTAAGTAAACCAGTGCTGGGCCTTTCCGCAGCGCGCTGAGCCAAGTCTTCGTAGCGCTGACTCCTATCCCAGTGAGGAGAGAAACCGCGGGAAGCAGCAATATGAAGTAGTGCTCGCGGAACAAAAGCCCGGGACAAACCGCAAGAAATGAGAACAGAAGGAAACCTGTCAGGAACAGTCTGTGTGACCGCGTCTGCCGGTCCCAGACAGCGGCCGAAAATCCGACCGCCGCAATCAGCCAAATTCCAATCGACGACCCTACGATCCGCGGAAACGCGTTCGCGAAAAGACGTGCCCCTTCCACTATTCCCCAATTGCTTGCGTATTGCGAAGCATACGAAACCGTCCAAAACCAGAACGTGCCAAAGACTCCCGCCCACCACAGCGCTAGGCACGTGATGGCGAATGGAACTGCGGCGCCGGCGGAGAACGCCCCCAGCTTCCTGATGAACCCCATCCAGGAAACGCGTTCACCCCGCTGGCCGGCCAGCAAACACAATCCACCGAAGATCACGAACAAGAACCCTGGCTGTTTCATGACGAATGCCAGGCCAAGCAAAATGCCGCTGACGAAAGTCAATCCAACTCGGTCCGCGTCGATTGCTTCGAGCAGTACGAGAATTCCCGCAAGTGCAGCCAGCACGACAAAATGCGTCGCATGCCCCGCAAAACCCAACACGGACGGGCTGACGGACAAAATCGCATAACTTGCGGCTGCAACTACAGCAGCAATGGATCCCGAGAGTCGTCGTCCCAGCAAGAATATGAGGACGATCGTTGCCAGATTCACGATCAACAAACCAAGGTGAACTCCCGCCGCGCTTTGCCCGAAGATCGCGAGGATCGCTGCATAGGCTGCATACGTTCCCGGCAACTTCATGTTGTAGGCCAGCTTGTACGGAGGGATTCCCTGCAGCATGAGTTGGCCTGCATAAGCGTATTCGCCTTCGTCCCGCTCAAGCGGAATGTTTCGCAGGTGGACGCGAACAACGCAGGTCGCGAACAGGATTACAGCGAGGAGCGCATAAGGAATGAATCGCGAGCTAGAGCCGGTGTGCACAGCGGGCTCGAACGTTGCTGTCGCGCTCATGGAATTAATTCGAGGACTTGCCTGTGTTCAACGAGGACTTAGGAACAAGCCGGCGAACCATCGGAGTGCTCAATCGAATGAGATAGTAACGGTCGGGCTCGGGCGTTCCAAACGCAAATGGCAGCGGACCATAAAAACAGGAGTAAAAGCCCGCGCCGTTGCGCCATCGCATGGTGAACAGCGGCTGTGAAAGATTGATCTGCAGCAACTCCGAAGAAGCTATGAACTGCGGAGACGGCAAGTTGTAAGCATCAGCGTTGTTCTCCGGTATTACCAGAATGTCGCTGCGATTCAAATCCGTCCTCAAAAAATCCATCGGATGCGCCCCGATGAGCTGCATGTAGTACTGAAATCCCCAATGCCCCTGGAACCAGACCGTGCCGGTCTCACCTTGCGTGTGCTCACGAATGATTTCCGCGGCTTGCCGGCCTGAGTTCGCCCAATCCGTATCAGCTTTAGCCAGCCAAAATGAAACGACTCCAGAAAGAATCAAGGCAAGCAGAATTTTCCGCTTAAGACCCGGTGCAAATTCGGCGTGGAGTTTCTCGAGCCGGCGCGCTGCCAAAATTCCCGCAGCCGGAATGAGCGGAACGATCGACCTGGCGTTTACTGTCCAATTGCAAAATGCCGTGAAGACGATCGTCCCCACGATTGATAGCCCCAGGAAAAGTGACTGTGAGTCTTGCCAATTCCGAAGTTCAGCGCCCGCCAGCGTGAGCACCGCAAAGCCGCCGGCAATCGCCAACGTAAGTTGCAGCCCTGAACTCAGCCAGTGCGCGCGAAGCGATTCGCGCACCACCGCCTCTGCATAGTGCCCCAGACCCAGCCAGCCGGCGATCAAGGCGGAACTACACAATGCCGCGAACGCCAGCCACGCCACAAGCTTTTTCCAGCCCCAAAGAAACGGCGTGAGAACCAGCACCGACAAAGCGCAACCGCCCACGAAACTCAGGGTGATCGCAGCGCTGCTGATCGGGGAGACTTTCCCATTTACCACGCGCGCGCTCTGCGCCCAGTCCATGGCCTGTGAGAACATTCCGTGGCCGTACTTCATCGCCGTCCATATCTGATATCCGCCAAGCAGGCCCACCGGAATCAGCAAGTAAAGTGCCCACCAGCCCAGTCGCCGTTTGCGTGCAAGCGTGTACACCACCAACAAAGGCAGAAGGCTGATACCGAAGTATTTCGTCAAGGCCGCGAGGCCAAGGAGAACACTCGAAGTTAGGAGATATGTTTGCCTCTGCTTTTCTAGACCTTCAACCCACAAGATTGCCGCCCACGTCCAGAGGGCGAGCATCATCGTGTCGCACATCACGCTCGTGGCCGAAACCAAAATTCCCGGAGTCAACAATGTCGCTGCCGCGGCCAGCAACGGCAATCGTGTGAATCGCAGCGCGAGCCTGTAAGTTCCTAAAATTAGCGCCACCGGCCACAGCAAGAAGCCCAGGTGCAGCGCGCGTTCCGACCATCCGCCGATCGAACCTACGACCGCCGCATAGTAGCAAGCCAGCGGCGGATTTTTCGTCACCTCCGACATCGGCTCTTGGAAGTTGTCCCAAATCAAGCGGAAGCCATACGGGTCCAGCGGATGCTTCGTGATCTGCTGTGCCGACCACACGAAGAGCGGATCGTCTACGTGAAAGGCGCGCCCGGAGAAGGGAAGCAGGCAAAGCAGCGTTGCCGCAGCCAGCAGCAAATACGAATGCACGCTCGACCATTCTCGGAACAGTGAGCTGCTGGTTTCGGGAATACGGCCGATACTCGCAGATGCAGACACAGATTTCCCTAGGTGAGGCTTAAGGCTGAAGATAAGTTCGAATTTACAGCAAAAGGAACTTACATCGAGGTTGAAGTCACGAAAGTGATACACGGAGGTAACGAAGCGCTCGGACAGTCGCTCATACGATGAAGGCGCGCCTACTTGGCCTGTAGTGCGCAGTGTTGATCGAACACCCGCTTGAGCTCCGCGGCTATGTCCATCGCATCGCGATGCTCGATGTCACTCCGCTGCATCATGTGGACCAGTTTGCCCTCGCGGAAAAGCGCGAGCGAAGGAGATGATGGTGGATAGCCCGTAAAATACGAACGCGCGCGCTCGGTGGCCTCCATGTCCTGACCAGCAAAAACGCTGAACGCGCGATCGGGTTTTGATCGGTGTTGCAGCGCCGTACGAACTGCCGGACGCATGCGTCCTGCCGCGCACCCACAGATTGAATTCACTACGACCAGCGTTGTCCCTTGTTTCGACCCCAATTCGCGATCCACATCGGACGCGGTCTTCAATTCCTCGACCCCCATGCGCTTCAGGTCCTCCCGCATAGGCATCACCATCAACTCTGGATACATTCCATCTCCCCGTGGCCAGAAAGGCTTTCATCGATTTTACAACCCGAAGCAGCGCCTAGAATTCCCAAATGTTTTCGGAGACGGCTCACTTTAAACTTGCAACTGCGTCGTCCTGGGCGAAGCCGGCCTTTCAGGCGGAGCGAAGGATCTCGCGCGCACAACTATTGTCGTCCAGGGTGAAATTTGCTTCTGCTCAGAACTGGGGTTTCGAAATAGCTTGTCTCAGAGTGAAGCTCAGACTACGGCCCCCGGCTTAATGGATGAACTTATAATCCAGGATCGAGGCTGCAAATTGAAGCTCAGGGTCTTTCTCGCGGCCGTTCTTCATGCGGATGATTCGTCCCTGGCACAGCACTTTGCTGTTCTTCTGGCCGGAAATTTCTTCTGGCATTTCGAAGATCATCTCGACCAGAGTATTTTCCGGAAAGCGTTGCTGGCCGGCGATCAACACTCCCGACTGGCTGAGGTTCTCAATCGTGCCCTCGCTCCAGGTGCCCAGATTTTTCACCCGATAGCGTAACGGCGCTTCCATCTTGATTCGCCGGGCGCGCGGCACCCATGTTGACCTCGCGCTGTGTGGGCGGCGCTTTCCCGCGCTTGCGGGTTCCAGCGTCTTCTTCAGCCGCTCAGTACGCCGCATGGTTGTCCAGTCGTACTTAAACTCGGCAGCGCAAAGCAAGCACACTTGGTAATACTCGCCGTCGGCAGCGCGACGCGGCCATGAAAATTCATGCGAGCAATGGCCAAGGAGAAGAACATCCAACAGCTTCTGGGGCATAAGATTCTGCCTGACTAGCAAGCGTAGGCAAATTCATAATCCAATGAAATGCCCGATTGCGGTAGGTTACTTTCGTGTACCAACTCGGCGGACAGCTTAAGTGATCGAACAGTTCTCGATACTTATCGCGCGGACTGTATCATCGCAGCATGCAGGCGGTTAGCGTTTTCGTTCTTGCCGGCGGACGAAGTTCTCGCATGGGTTCTGACAAAGCGCTTCTCAAACTCGGTGGCAAGCCGTTGATTACGCGCGCCGTTGACCTCGCAAAAAGCATCACTTCCGATATAAAAATTGTCGGCGATCCCGCGAAATATGACCTGTATGGTCCGGTCGTGGATGACATTTTTCACGGCCGGGGCCCTTTGGCCGGAATTCATGCCGCTCTGACAACTTCAACTTCTGACTTTAATCTCATGCTGGCGGTTGATCTGCCATTTCTGAACGCGTCGTTCCTCGAGTACCTGCTGAAACAAGCCTCCGCATCTCGCGCGACCGTCACCGTGCCAATAACCGGTAGCTACTATCACCCATTGTGTGCGGTGTATCGCAAGCTGTTCGTCGATCTGGCAAAAGGCGCACTGCTGAAGAAACAAAACAAGATCGATGCTTTGTTCTGTCAGGTAAATCTCCGCTCGCTCTCAGAAGAAGAATTGGCTGCAAATGGCTTTGGTCCATCGATCTTCCGCAATCTCAATACTGAAGAAGATTGGAAGGCCGCGCAGGTAGAATTTGAAGGCAAGTAGTTCTTTTTTTAACTTCGATCGATGCAGACCACTGACGGCAAAATCCTGGACCTCACCGAAGCGCAACCCGGCTCGCAGCCATCGCAGTCAGATGGCGCGCAGGGCGCTTCCGCCGGACCTTACATCGAGTTCCGCCACGTTTCAAAATCTTTTGGCGAGAAGCATGTTCTCAGTGACGTCAACTTCGATGTGAAGACGGCCGAAACCGTCTGCATTCTTGGCCGCAGCGGCGTCGGCAAATCGGTCGCTCTCCAGCACATTCTCGGCTTCTTGAAGCCTGACTCGGGACGAGTGATCGTCGCCCACGAAGATATTACCGACTATGCAGAGAAGGAACTCGAGCGCATTCGCAAAAAAGTCACAATGGTCTTTCAAAACGGCGCGCTGTTTGATTCGCTCACCGTGGGCGAGAACGTTGCCTTTCCTTTGCGCGAGCGCCGTGATCTTGCAGAAGATCAGATTCTGCAGATCGTCTCCGGCCTGCTGGAGATGGTCGGCGTCAAGCAAATGGTCGACCAGCTCCCAGCCGAGCTTTCTACAGGAATGAAGCGCTCTGTTGCGATTGCTCGCGCGCTGGCTTCACAGCCGGACTGCATTCTTTACGACGAGCCAACTACAATGGTCGATCCCCTGATGGGCCAATTGCTGGGCGATCTGATGAAGCGCTTGAAAGGCCAGCTTCACCTCACCAGTGTGGTAGTCACGCACGACATGCGCCTGGCGAAAAAGCTCGCCGATCGCGTGGTCTTCCTCCATGAGAGCAGAGTTCTTTTCTTCGGCACCTACGCCGAGATGGAACAATGCGACCTGCCAATTGTTCAGGAGTTTTTGGAATTGGATAAATTGGATCTCGGCGCGTGATTCAGAATCCCGCTCGGATCAGTTGTTCCAGCGTGATCGAGCCCTGGGCCTTCTGTGCGGCAATCATCTTCTCGACGTACTTCGCGATTACGTCCACTTCGAGATTCACTGCGTCATTGGGCTGCAATGAACGCAGGTTCGTAACTTCGGCGGTATGCGGAATGATCGCGATTTCTACTTGGTTCCCGTCGACTGCGGCGACCGTGAGACTTATGCCTTCGACCGTCAGCGATCCCTTGGGAACGATGTACCGCGTCAGTTCCGATGGGACGCTAATTCGCAGCCGAAAGTCATTCCCATGCGGGATCGGATCGAATGAAACCACCGAGCCAACACCATCCACGTGCCCTTGAACCACGTGGCCATCAAAACGTCCGTTCGCTCGCATCGGAAGCTCCAGATTCACCAGAGATCCTTCTCGCGGACGCGAAAACGAAGTTCTCTTCCACGTCTCCTGCGCAAGATCGGCCGAGAACGAATTCTCAGAAATCTCAATCGCTGTCAAACACACGCCGCTCACAGATATGCTGTCGCCCTGCTTCAATTCGCGCGCGAGCTTCGGCGCAGCAACGGTGATTCTCCGTTGCTCACCTTTTACTTTGCTTGCGGCGATACGGCCGACTTCTTCGATGATGCCGGTAAACATAACGAGAAGTTTCAACCTTTCAAAGCTTCAAAGAAATTAAAGACCTGAATAATGAATTTTTAGCTCTGAACGCGCAACTCTGAAACTTGAACTTTTGACACTTGAACCACGAGCCACGAATCCCGAGCCACAAGCCCCGAGTCACGAACCCCGAATCACGAGCCACGGCGTCAATCCAAATACGGATCCCTCAAATACCCTTCCACCGCGAAATCCTCGCCAAAACGGTGCAAGCGGAACGACTTTAAATGCGCCGCTTCCTTGATTTTGCGGAATCCTGCACCAGCGGCAAATGGAACCGAACCCTTGCCAGCTAGAATTCTCGGGGAATAGTAGAAAAAAACTTTGTCAGCGGTCCCGGAGGCCAGCGCCGCCCAGTTCACCATCGCTCCCCCTTCAATCATGATGCTGGTGATCTCCCGTTCGGCAAGGCGCCGGCAAATTGCCTGCAGGTCCGGCCGACCGTCGGGCCCGGCCGTGGCCACCTGCTCCACCTGAATTCCGTGCTCCTGCAATTGTTGCTTCCTTTTCTCTTCTGCGAACGAGCAAAAGACCAGCACATCGCTTTCCGCCGTTTGCACCACGCGAGAATCGAGCGGCAGGCGCAGATGCGAATCCGTAATTACGCGCAACAGCGGCCTGCGTCGCGGAAGTCCGCTGCGGTCGGTCAGCAGAGGATTATCTGCAACGATGGTCCCCACGCCGACCAGAATCGCGTCATGCTGATGCCGCAACTGCTGCACGTGCCTGCGCGCTTCTTCGCTCGTAATCCACCCGCCCGTTGGCCCTACGGCTGTCGAGCGATGCGCTCCTGCAATTTCATCTGGAGGTGGCGCGATCTTTCCGTCCAGCGTCATGGCCGCCTTTAACGTTACCAACGGCAGCCGATAGCGAATGTACTTCGCGAACCCATCGTTCAACGCGCGAGCTTCTTCTTCCAGAAGCCCTGAAGTGACCTGCACGCCCACCTGCCTCAGCCGTGAAAAGCCCCGCCCGCTCACTACCGGATTCGGATCAGGCATGCATGCCACAACGCGCTGCACTCCCGCGGCAATCAGCGCCTCCACGCACGGGCCCGTCCTTCCACGATGACAGCACGGTTCCAGATTGATGTAAAGCGTGGCGCCATGCGCCTTGCCCCCCGCCTGCTCCAGCGCGAGTACCTCGGCGTGCTTCAGGCCGTCGTAAGTGTGAAATCCCTCGCCGACGAGCTTTCCGTCGGCATCGACCAACACGGCTCCCACATTCGGATTCGGCGAGGCCAGACCAAAGCTGTGGCGCGCCAGGTCCAAGGCGCGCTGCAAATACTGTTGATCGGCTTCTGATGTGTTCGCAGATCGCATTGACAGGATCAGGCAAACAGCGATTCCACGAATTCTTTGGGATCAAACGGCAACAAGTCTCCCGCCTTCTCGCCGACTCCCACATATCGCACCGGCAGTCCTAGCTCACGTGCAATCGCGATTACGACTCCGCCCTTCGCTGTGCCGTCTAGCTTAGTGAGAACGACTCCGGTCACAGCGGCAGCATCAGTGAATTGCCGAGCTTGCTGCAATCCATTTTGGCCAGTCGTTGCGTCGATCACCAGCAGGACCTCGTGCGGCGCTCCAGGAATCAGCCGCTGGGCCGTACGCCGCATTTTTTCGAGCTCGGCCATCAGATTTGTTTTCGTGTGTAGCCGCCCGGCTGTGTCCACGATCACGCAATCGATGTGCCGAGCGTTTGCCGCCTCAAGCGCGTCGAACAGAACAGCCGCAGGATCTCCTCCGGCGCGCGTACGGATCACTTCGACCCCTGTGCGCTGCCCCCAAACCTCCAACTGCTCGATTGCCGCTGCACGAAAAGTATCCGCCGCGCACATCAGTACGGTTTCCCCTTCGGCGCGAAAAGTCTGCGCCAGCTTTCCGATCGTCGTAGTCTTGCCCGTTCCGTTCACCCCAACCACCAGAATGACCTCAGGAACTCCTTCCGCGCGCTCAACCGGAGGCGTGTTTGCCGTGTTCAGGATCGCAAGCAGCTCCTCTTTGAGCAGCCGCTTCAGTTCCTCTCCGTTCTTAATTTGTTTTCGGTCTGCCCGCTCTCGCAGCTTCTCAAGTACCTGGTGCGTGGTCGCCGAGCCCAGGTCGGCGCCGATCAGTGTAGCTTCAAGATCGTCGAGCGTGCTGCGGTCAATTTCCTTGCTGAAAGCGACAACTTCGTCGATCCGTTCGCTCAGATTTTCGCGAGTGCGCGCGACCGCCTCTTTCATTCGCTCAAAAAGGCCGGCCTTCTTTTCTGTGGAACTGAACAGCGTTTGAATCATGAATTTCCCAGCTTCGGAAGAGACTCATTTTTATTATAGCGGCGGGAACATGCCGCAGTTTCGCGGCTGTCGTAAGCGGGCCAAAGAGATCGGAGCTTTGCGGCTAAACCTGTTCCATCCCCATTGCCGGCTCGGCTTGCGCCGGCAAACTACTCGGGCTAGCACTTGCCCCGGCCGCTGCCGCAGCTACAACGGGCACGACAGGCGCGAGGTGGATTTCACCGCGTTGGAAAACTGCGTCGAGGGCCTTTACTGCGACTGGGTCAAGCCGCTTGCCGGAAAGGGAGTGAATAATTCGCAGGGCCGACTCGCTGTCATGCGCCTGCTGGTACGGGCGATTCGTCGTCAGAGCGTCGAATGTATCTCCGACAGCAATAATTCTGGGCAGCAGGGGAATCTGATCTCCCTTGAGCCCGTGCGGGTAGCCGCGCCCATCGAGCGATTCGTGGTGAAGCTCAATCCCGGGGATCATTTCTTTGAGCTGAGCCACCGATCGCAGAATGTTCGCGCCCTTCGTGGTGTGCGTCTTCATGATTTCGAATTCCTCCGCCGTCAGGGTGCCCGGCTTCTTCAGAATTCGATCTTCAATTCCGATTTTGCCGACATCGTGCAACTGTGCCGAAACCCGCACCGTTTCGATAAATTCTTCGGAGAGCCCCATTTCTTTTGCAATCAGGAGCGAATATTTCGTAACTCGATCGGAGTGTCCGCGAGTGTACGGGTCTTTTTCGTCGACCGCGCCGGCGAGCATCGTAATCGAGTTCATGAACAACTCGCGGTTCTCGGCGGCGGCGCGCTTCAGGTCGAAAATGAAGTGCTCCAGTTCCTGGCTCATGAAATTGAATGTCGAGGCAAGTTCGCCGATCTCGGTGCGGCTCTTCAACTGCACGCGCTGTGAAAAATCTCCACGTGCGATGGCGTGGCTGGATTCGGTCAGAATTTCAAGCGGGTTCGTAATACGGCGCGCGGCGATAATACCGATACCGATGCTCAGACCCACCGCGAAGATCGCCAGCACCCGCGCCGTCCGCTGCATTTCGTAAACGCTGCTGTAAGCTTCATTACGCGGCTTTTGCGCAATTACCGCCCAGTCCAGATTCGTAACCGGACTGTAAGTGCCGAGCATGACGATCTTGCTCTTTCCTGATCCGACGGTGAATTCCCGCGTAGCGGCAACCATCTGCGCTTTGCCGCCCTGCTCCACAAAGTTACGCACGATCTCAAGGTTGGTCATGTCCTGCCCGGTGGCATATTCAGAACTCGCCCCGGCAACCATCCGGCCCTCACTGTCGACCACATATGGACTCAGTCCTGCCCGGTCAATCTCCTGCAGGCGGCGAATCAAGAATCCGAGGTCGACCACCGAGGCAATCATCCCAAGAAAACGGTCTTGATACATGACCGGAGTGCCGAGCAGCATCACCGTCCTCGACGACTTCCCGCTGCCAACCACCAGCGGCTGCCCGTTGTACTCCCGCGCATCGTGCGCCGCCGCATATGCCTCCTCGAGTTCCCGCCGCAGGAATGCATCGGGCTCAATTCGCCCAGCGGAAATGCCCTTACCCTCAGAGTTCAGCAAGGTCGCGTAGTCAAGGTTCTCGGAAGAAGAAACAAAATTTTCCAGCAAGGCCCGCAGCTCGGGCGCGTTGACATTCTCTCCGGCTAGGTCCCCACCGCTGGCGACTTGCAGGGCCGACGCCAGGTTCGCCTGCATCAAGCGGAACGAATCCTGGTGCTGTGAAATATCGTCCGCAATTGACCGCGTGACCGTGTTCTGTAGCAGCCGTTCGTTGGTGATGAGCCGGTCGCGGTTGATCGACTGCACCTGGCCCGAATAAAAGTACATCGGCACCACGCTGATCAGTACCAGCACACTGAGGATTACATACAGAATCGGAATGCGAGTTGGAAGAAAGTTTTTCCCCAAAAGCGGCCGTGTCGGGCGTGCGAAAAGCTGTAGCCAGACTCCTCTTCAAATTCTACTGAGTAAGGTTCCGCTCAACGAGGAATCCGCGTCGGTTCAGGCATTACCGAAGTACTGCGACGACACGTCACATCTGTTTGGATTGTTACTAGTGGTTACTTATGCGGCCTTGTTGCGCCAGCAACTCGCTCTCTGGCTTCGAAATGCGTGTCATCAGCGCATGAATCGCCTCGCGCGGAGGCCTGCCCTCGTTCAGCACCGCATGCATCTGTTCGGTGATCGGCATCTCCACGTCGCGATCTTTTGCGAGCTGTACGGCCGCATTGGTGGTAAAGACTCCTTCTGCCACCATCCCATGCATGCTTGCCAGTATCTCCGGGAGCTTACGCCCTCGCCCGAGTTCGACGCCCACGCTGCGGTTGCGAGACAACGCACCCGTACAAGTGAGTACCAGATCGCCCAAACCCGCCAGCCCCGACATAGTTTCCGCTCGCCCGCCACACGCAACTGCCAGCCGCGAAATCTCCGTAAGCCCACGCGTGATGAGTGCTGCGATCGAGTTATGGCCCAGCCCTAGCCCATGACACACCCCGGCGGCAATTGCGATTATGTTCTTCAGCGCGCCCCCCAGCTCTACGCCAACAACATCGTTGTTCGTGTAAACACGAAATGCCGGATCGCTGAATTCGCGCTGCACCTTCTTCGCGAGCTCGGAATCATTCGACGCCATCGTGATCGCAGTAGGATCGCCTCGCGCAACTTCCGCGGCGAAAGTCGGGCCGCTCAGAGCGCCTATTCGGACTTGCAATCGTTGTCTAGCCGTGACGTCAGAAATCACCTCCGTCATGCGCATCAGCGTTGCTTCTTCCAGGCCCTTGGTCGCGCTCACCACCAGCGTTTCAGGGCGAAGATGCGGCGCCATCTGCTCGAACAACCGGCGGCAATGCTGCGACGGCATTGCGCTCACCACGATTTCAGCCCCGCGCAAAGCCTCTCCGAAATCACCCGTCGGTTTTACGCAATCCGGAATCCGCGTCTCCGGCAAAAAAACAGAATTTTTTCGCGTCGCGAGTATCGACTCTCGCACTTCCTTTTCGTACGCCCAGAGGCTTAATTCATGCCTGTCACTCCGGCCCAGCACGATCGAGAGCGCAGTGCCCCACGCGCCCGCGCCGATAATTGCTATGCGGCTCATATGCGCTTACTTCCAAATTTCGGTTCGCTTCGCGAAAAAAGGCGCTGGATGTTCTTGTGATGTTTCACGATGATCAGCAAGGAACTTGCAGAAATCAAGCCGACCTGGACCGGGCTGCTTGCCTCTCTGAGAATAGTCGCAAGCGCAGGCAAAGAAACCGCCGCCATGATTGAGCCGAGCGAGATGTAGCGGAACGCCAGCACCAGCACCACAAAGACTGCAAGCGCAAGCAGGATTGCCTTCGGCGTGAGCAGCAGGAAAGAACCTAAGCCCGTGGCAACGCCCTTCCCACCCCGAAAGCGCAGCCAAACCGGAAACACGTGTCCGCAGACGGCAGCGAATGCCGCGGCAAAAGCCGCAGTCTTATTCGTCGGAAATGTACTGGTCGCAATCCACACGGCGGCGAATCCTTTCAGAAGATCAAGCAATAGGGTGACGAACCCCAATGCCGGCGACGTGCGAGCAACGTTCGTTGCTCCAATATTCCCACTTCCCGTCGTGCGCACATCGGCTCCGCGAAAGAAACGCACCAGAAGATATCCAAAGGGAATCGAACCGAGCAGATATCCGATCGCCGCGCTGATGAGATAAGTTTGCATGTTCACGCCGTGGGCGGCTGCAACCCGAACCGCGCAATCTTCGTATATCGCGCGCCTTTGCTCGACAATTGGCTCTCGTACAGGAAGAACTCGCGGGCGGTCATCGCACCAAACTCCGGCGCAGGGTGATTTTCCAAATAGCCCTGCAAATTCGCGAATTGCCGGCTCGGCTTGTCACCTCGGCGCCATCCCGGCGAGCCCGATCCGCCTCTCGCCCGCGCCAACGTCAAATGAGGATTAAACCCCCGCTCCTCCTTCGGAACGTCAATCGCCGACAGTGTCTCTTCAATGTTCTTCGCTAAATCCGCAAGCGCCTTCTCCGCCTCAATTCCAATCCAAAACACCCGTGCCGCCTTCGGAGTCGGGAAAAAACCAGCGCCTCTGAATCCAAGCCGAAACTCGTGACCCCTAACCGACCCAAGCGCTGCTTCAATTCGCTTCACATCAGCTTCTGATTTCTCGCCAATAAATTTCAGCGTGACGTGCAGCGACTCCTCACTCACCCACCGCACATCGGGAGCATTCTCCCGCACATGTTCCACGAACTCGGTGATTCTCTCTCTGATATCTGGCTGGATATCGAACGCAACAAAGGTCCTCATACCTCGGTCGAGCATATCAAGCGCGGCCCGGAATGCCCATCTCGATCAATTAGAATAGTCGCGCCGCTACTGTATGAAGGCATCAGAACTCATCTACGACTGGAACCAGGCGCTTCCGTTTGCTCTCCTGCCCGCCAAACCAGTCCTTCTCAACGATGAAACTTTGCGCGACGGATTGCAGTCGCCTTCTGTCCGCGACCCCTCGATTGAAGAAAAGCTGCGAATTCTGCATTTGATGGAAGACCTCGGGATCAACTCGCTCGATCTTGGCCTGCCAGGCGCGGGTCCGCGCGCCTTCGAACACGTGCAAGCCCTTGCGCGCGAAATCGCGAACTGTCGCATGAGGATTCAACCTAACTGTGCGGCGCGAACCCATGAAAATGACATTCGTCCTATTGCAGAGATTGTTCAAAGCACTGGTTTGAAAATCGAAGCCGCGACGTTCATTGGATCGAGTCCAATTCGCCGCCACACCGAAGGATGGACAGAAGATTTCCTGCTGCAAACCACCGAGAAGGCGGTGAAATTTGCCGTTTCGCTAGGCCTGAACGTCATGTATGTCACCGAGGACACCAGCCGCTGCGACCCGGAGATGGTGAAGCGCCTTTATTCGACCGCGATCAATTGCGGCGCGCGCGCAATCGCGATTTGCGATACCGCCGGCCATGCCACTCCGATCGGCGCCTACGCTCTGGTGAAGTTTGTGATCGACCAGGTTGTGAAGCCGTCCGGCGAAAAAATTCGCGTCGACTGGCACGGTCATTGCGATCGCGGTTTCGCTGTGGCGAATTCGATTGCCGCGCTGTCGGCGGGCGCTAATTGTGTTCACGCCTGCGCTCTAGGTACAGGCGAACGCGTTGGCAATACTCAAATGGACCAGATGCTCGTGAATCTCAAGCTCATGGGAATTCCGCCGTGGCATAAACAAGATTTGACCCGACTGCGCGACTATTGCCAAGCCGTCTCTCAATCTACTGGAGTTCCGATTCCGCCGAACTATCCAGTGGTTGGCGAAGATGCGTTCCGCACCGCGACCGGAGTTCATGCCGCCGCAGTGATCAAAGCCTACAAGAAGAACGACGTCGAGCTCGCGAATGCAGTTTATTCCGGCGTCCCGTCGCATTTGTTTGGCATGAATCAGGTCATCGATATCGGCCCGATGAGTGGCAAGTCAAACGTGCTCTTCTGGCTCGAGCGGCACGGCATTCCAACCTCGGACGACGTGGTCGAACGAATCTACAAGCGCGCCAAAAGCTCCGATCACACTCTCACTGAGGCCGAAATACGCGAGTGTGTTGATGCAAGCTGAGCGAGCTTTACGGCCCCAACTGCTGCGCCTCAAACGTCACACTGGTGTTTCCAATGCTTGCTGTCCCCACGACGGCCACATTCCCCGCAACACCACCGGTGGAAATCGAAAAACTTGCAATCCCGTCAACGCCCGACTGCACGCTCCCCTGCGATTCGGCGAGAATTACCGGCATGATGGGCTCTGAACTGTTCGTATTTCCCGCCCAGACAACAGGCTCGTTTCCAGGTAATCGGCCAACGTAGTCCAAGAAACTAACGCTTGCGCCAATCACCGGACGCGGCGGACTCGACGAATCAGTCACTCGAACCGAAACTGGCTGGAAATTCTGTCCGCTGCCCACAAGCTGCAATATCCCACTCACCGGCTGTAATTGCAGCGCCGAACTCTGCACAATGGTTGTGTTAAACGGTTGGCACGGGCCGCTTGGCACAACGCAAACAGTCACTCGGACCGATGCCGTCAAGGAATTCAGTTGCAGGTTTACGAATGTGTCCCCGGTCGCGCCCGTCTGAGCCGTAGCTGCGCTCAAACTGCCGCTACCCGCAGTCACTTGGTAACTGACTCCCGCGCCGTTGACCGCTGCTCCATTCGAAAGCACCCGCGCGCCGATCGCCAGCGTGACCGTTGCACCCTGCGCAATCCAGACCGGAGGTGTCGTAAGCGACAGATCCAGCTGAGAAGCCGTACCCGAAACCGTCGTCTGCGCCTGCTGCGGATTTGAATACGAACCGGGCGCGAGCTTCGCGGTAAGAACCGACGCTGTCGAGGAAAGCACAGTGATGTAGCTCGCAGCCATCCCGCTCAAATCAGTTAATAGTGTGCAATTCGAGGCGCCAGCGCACGTCGCGAATGCCACCGGAGGCGAAGAACTGAATTGCACGCTCGCTCCCGCCACGGGAGTAACGCCATCTGCCGCGAGCACTTCCACTGCAAATGGAAGCGATGTTTGGCCGCCCGCCGGGACCGAAGGAATGATCGGATACAACAGCTTGATCGTATCCGTCGGGCCAGCCCCAATCGTCAGCACACCGCTCATGTCCGATTGGCCGCCGGATGCCGAATCCCCCAGAATCACATCGTAAAGTCCATCGCGAGCGGCGTTCGCATTCACCAGCAGGTGAGCCGACGATGATGCGAGCACAGGAACCGGCTGTCCCGCTACCTGCACCGTCGTGTTCGCCTGTAGCCCGAGTCCCTGGATTGTCAGCGGCGTTCCCCCTGCCACACTCGCCCGCGAGGGACTCACGCTATCGCCGTAAAGCACCCGCGCGTTGTACCGATAATCCGGACGGCCATCGCCGCGAAAGTCGGCTATCCCGACGCGAAAACCCGTGCTTTGCAGGATTTGCGCATCGAGTCGCGTTTCACCCGACACGAGCGTATTGAATGGCGCTGGCGTGTTGGCCGGCGCGGGCGATACTCCCGGATCTGCCAGTGACCACATGCCGATCACCGGCGCAGCCTTCGATTCCGATAAGTTGCTCGAGTCATCCACCGCGTTCACAATCACCGAGAGCGTACGATTGGCCTGCGCCGCGAACTGGAAGAAGTCCACATCCCCATACCCGCTCAAAGCACCCGACCAACTTCCTGAGGCCGGCAACGGCGCCGGCGACGCATAACTCGTCGTGCCATACCATTGCTGTTTCGCAACCGCGCTGTTCTGCATCACCATGTCTTGCTCTTCGTCCTGTCCTAAAGTCACCGTAACCAGAATCGGTTGCACCGAACCCGAAGGTTGGACCTGCGAAGTAGAACCATACGGACCGGCGTGAGGGGACCACACCGGATCAACGGCTTCGACGGTGAGCTGAAATTGTGCGCTGTTCGCGCCACTCGGAATCTGCAAACCCGCAAGATCGAAGAAGCCCTCGACCGAGGTATCGTTTGACCCAAACCGATTGAAATCTTCTCCGGTGCTGTCGGTAAAACCGGTGATCATGTTGCCCGTGTTGCCACAGAACAGGAATCCTGAAATGGAAGTCACCACCGCCGATCCCGACGGCTGGCTCGTCGCAGGATCAATCCACCGCGCGACTACATTTACTCCCTGCATCGGCTGCCCCGGCGAGCTGTCAGCATTCGCGAAGTAAACGCTGCCGTGTATGCGCGCCGTCAACTGAGAAAAAACTTGTTTTCCATGAAAGTTGGCCAGATTTTGCGCTGTGACCGGATATAACCGCGACAACGCCGCTTCATCATCCATTTTCGGTTGCGAAGGGTTTACGGCGCCTCCGTTCGAATAGCAATTCGCCACCGGAACACACAAAGGCGGATCGAGCTCGTGCATTAAAGGAAACCCGGCAATCTGCGCGGCGGTCGCGCGAGGATTTCCGGCCACTACATTGATATTCGCCTGCGACCAATCGAGCCCAAGAACGCGGCCGATAATTCGCACCAAGTGATACTGCAGATCGGGAAGCTGCGAAGAACTCTGGGCGCAGTTGCCGTTGAGGATAATCAGCGCGTGCAGGAAGTGCGCGTCGGTGCCGAAATTATCTACCCCTCCCAAAACGGAATTGTCAGCGCAAGATGCCGAATCACTCGCCCCACTACCAAGCAAAGCATCGATAACCGAGCCATCCTGGTCGTAAACAATGCCGACCGGCGTTGCCGTCGCACCGGGAGCAATATCGGCGGGAGCGGTGATCGCGCCGTTCACCACCATCAGATTCGCCCCGATTACATTTTCGCCAAGCTGGCCCGCACGTGTAGCCGAGACCGCCGCCGTCGGAATCGACGTCCACATGCCGAAAGCGATGGCGACGAAGGAATCAGCACTCGCACCCGGAAGCGCCGCGCTCAGATCACCCTGATCGGTGTAGTAACGAATCGTTCCCTGCGGCCACGTCAGTGGGGTGCCTATAACTGTTGAATCGAAATAGCTCGCGCCTGCCACATACGCTGGCCCGCCTCCGAACGCAAAGCTCACCAGCTGAGAAAGAATCGCTATTGCACTCAGACGGCTCAGCATGAGCTATTCCCCCAGCGCTCCTCTGATGGCCGCGGCTACCCTGCGCACGTCAATTGGCTGGGGGAGGACGCCACTTTCATGCGTGAGTAGTACGCGGCCATTCGCGTCCAGAGGAAATCGCCCCGCTCGATGGCCAACGGGGCTGGTGAGCCCCAATCTGCTCGGCGGATACAAAAAGAGAAGGACCCGTTCACCCGGCCGGTAACGCTCACCGGCTTCCCATAGCCCAGCCCATTCCTTTATTTCGAACACTTGTCCTTTATGCACTCCGCGGATTGCCTCTTCTACGCGGAACCGAATCCGCGTCACCGCGAGCGTACTTGAAGGAGAAGAATTGACATGTTCGACCGCCAGCACGGTTCCGGAAAAGATTCGTGCCGAATTGTGCAGAATGGGGAGAAAGATCGGTTTAAGGGCGATTGGGGGAGGGGGGCCGGCAACAGGCAGCGGCCTCGGAGCAGGGCGAGGAACATTAGCCGCTTGCCCGGCCGTTACTGCCAGCAATATGGCGATGACGACAAACCAGCGCACTTCGGCCTCGCTGGGAAGCCTGCGCTCTGACGGGAGCAGCCAAATTTTATTGAGCTATCTGTTGCGCCGCTGTGACCGATGTCACAACCTGAATGTGACGAATGAACATGATCGTCTTCGAAGCCGCTGGCCTCTGTGCGCTGTTCTCTGTGTAATTCTGTGTCCTCTGTGGTGAGGTTTTTGAAACTAAGTTCCACCAGCCAAGGTTATTCATCCTGCAGAAGGATCTTTTCCGCCGAAAGGTGCGCCCCTGCCAGTAGTAAAAGTCCCGTGAGAAACGCCCAGAACATCATGCTCACCGAAATGGCAAAGGGCCCGTAAACCTCCTGAAAATTAAGCCGCGGCAGCAACAGGATGTACGAATACTTCAAAATTTCGGAAAGCAATCCCATGATGATGGCCGCCGGCAGAACGGCCCTCGCCGGCACCTTTCCATTCGGCAACAGCCAATAAATCAGGAAGAAAATCGCCATGCTGGCGATTGTGGCGAACACCTTCGCGGTCATGAAGGCCAGAATGTGGAAAAGAAAGAAGTCATGTCCAAAGGCCAGCATGCGCAGCAGGTATGCGTTCCCAGCGCCGAGCGCAATTGACAGCAGCGCGAGAATTCCACAGGCAAAAGCCAATCCCAAAGCGATCAGCTGGTTCCCCAGATACGACCGGTTCGTCTCGAACCGCCATACACGATTCAGCGCGACCTCGAGCGGCAGGAATACACCCGTCGAAGTTATGAGCAGGATCACTAGCGACGCAACTTGCGGTTTGTTCCTCGCTGCGGCCATCGCGCTCAGGTTGCGAATAACAAAATCCTGCCCCGCGGGAAGATTGTCGCGAAGTAAGTCGATAATCACCCGGTACATGGTGTTCGAGCGAAATACGCGCTGAACGAGAGTCATCAGTAACAGGACGAAAGGGAAGAACGACAAAATCGCATTCGCCGCGACCGAAAATGCGAACGTGTGAACTTCGGTGTGCAGCAGATATCTGACCGTCGAAGCCGCCAGCCGATAGTTGTGCCTCAATTGGGCGCGCTTAACTGTGGCGATGGGCGAGCTTGACATTGGTTACCCAGGCGAGGATCCGTATCTACCCACCCAAAGTGGCCCTCAATAGCTGGGTGATAAACACGTCCACCGCGATGATGAGGATCATCGAAGCGACCACGGCTTCGGTAGTGGCGCGCCCGACCCCCTGCGTGCCCCCTTTGGTCGTCAATCCGTAATAGCAGCCGATTGTCGCGATTATGAACCCGAAGACGATCGGCTTGGCCAGCCCGGTGAACACGTCCGAAAATTCGAGTGTTTGCCATGTGCTGGTCCAGTATTGATGAGTATCGAGCCGAAGTACCAGCGCGACTACAGAAGCACCGCCGAAGAGACCCATGAAATCCCCAAGGATCGTAAGGAAAAAGAGCATCACGATAGTCGCGATCACCCGCGGCGTCACCAACTTCTTCATCGGATCGGTCCCCAACGCGCGCATAGCGTCGATTTGCTCGGTCACCACCATCGAGCCAAGTTCGCTGGCCATTCCAGAGGCATTGCGTCCAGCGACCACCAACCCCGCAAGGACCGGTCCCAGCTCTTTCACAATTCCAACTGAAACCAACTGCCCAATCACCGTCATCGCGCCGAAACGTTCGAGAGAGGAGGCGCTGTTAAGCGCCAGCGCGGCGCCGGTGAAGAAAACTGCGGCTAGCACAATGCGAAGTGAGCCAAAGCCCACCATATCCGCTTGCTGTACCATGTCCGCCACATACAGCGGCCGAGTGAATAGGTTCCCCACTGAACGCGCCGCCAGCGCCGTATATTCCTGGACAGACTGTATTTTGCCCTTGATGAACTCACTTACCGAGAACTGTTCCATGCTTGAGAGGAATATAGCAGAGAGCTGCGAGCGGTGAGCTTTGAGCTCGAGCGAGTTGTGGTTGCTCACAACTCACTGCTCGCTGCTCTTACTCCCTCGCCCTCTTCCTGATCTCGATATTGAGCCGCTTGATTTTCTGATTCAGGGTAGAAAGCGGAATGTGGAAGCGGTCGGCAGCTTCGGTCTGGTTCCAGTTACATTTTTCGAGCATGTCGGTAATGATGTGCCGCTCGCAATCTTCCATTACGTCGAACAATGATGCATCGGTTCGCGTCTCAATAAAGGGCAGGGAAGCGCCCCGTCCGGCGATATGATCGGGCAGCAGATCATGGCCGATCTGCGGGCCTGATGAAAGCACCACCGCGCGCTCGATCGTGTTTTCCAGTTCGCGCACATTTCCCGGCCATGAGTGGTTCACTAGTGGACGCAGGGCCTCGGTGGTCAGCGCGCGCGCAGGCTTCTGGTTTTCTTCCGAATATTTCTTCAGGAAGAAGTCGGCCAGCAGCGGAATATCTTCCTTGCGCTGTCGTAGTGGCGGAAGGTCGATGGTGATAACGTTCAACCGGTAAAACAGGTCCTCGCGGAATTTTCCTTCCCGCACCAGCTGCCGTAGGTCCACATTCGTCGCGGCGATGATTCGAACATCGACTTGAATCTCGTGAACGCCGCCGAGGTGCATGAACTTTCTGTCCTGCAGCACCCGCAGGATCTTCGATTGCGTATCAAGGCCCATCGTTCCAATCTCATCCAGGAACAACGTCCCGCGATCGGCAATTTCGAACAGGCCCTTCTTCGAGGAAATCGCGCTTGTGAACGCGCCCTTCACGTGACCGAACAAGGTTGACTCAAGCAGATCGGGCGGCATCGAGCCGGTATTCACCGGCACAAATGGCCGGTCGCGTCGCGGCGAATTCAAGTGCAGCGCCTTCGCGATCAGCTCTTTCCCGGTCCCGCTTTCGCCTTGCAACAAAATTGTCGAGCGGCTGGGAGCGACCTGGGCCACCAGGTCAAAAATCTTGAGCATTCCCTCGCTTTTGCCGACAATGTTTTCGAAGTTGTATCGCTGTTTGAGCGCCCGCTTGAGCTGGATGTTTTCTTCTTCGGCGCGCCGGCGGCCAACTGCAGCACGAACATCCGCGAGCAATTTTTCGTTGTCCCACGGCTTTTGCAGGAAATTTGTTGCGCCCGATTGCATGGCGCGCACCGCATCTTCCACGGTTCCGTACGCGGTGATCATAATCACCGAAACTTGCGGATCTAGCGCGCGAATTTCGGGTAGCAATTCGATCCCATTGCGGTCCGGTAACGCCAAATCCAGAAGCACCAAATCGAATGGACGGTCGCCCAATTTATCCATGCCTTGCCCTCCATTCGCCGCCGCTTCTACTTCATAACCCTCAAACTCGAGCAGTGTTTGCAGCGACTCTCGAATTTCAATCTCATCATCGATGATGAGCACACTCCCGTGCCCCGGCAAGACAGTCTCGCCCACCCGTCCCGAAATGACTGCGACTTCAGACATTGACCGCCTTCCTCAGCATCGGGAAGTCGAGATAGAACGTCGTGCCTTGCTCGGGCGAGCTCTCCACGTGAATTTTTCCGGCATGCTCCTGGATAATTCCGTACGTCACCGAAAGCCCGAGGCCAGTGCCGCGTTTTTCTCCATTCTGCGCAGTGCTCTTGGTCGTGAAGAACGGATCGTAAATACGTTGAATGTGTTCCTGCGCGATTCCCGAGCCGGTGTCGGAGACAACCACTCGAACCCCGTCGCCGTTCGAAGTAGAAATTTTGAGCGTGCCGCCTTCAGGCATTGCCTCTTTCGCATTAAGGAACAAATTCAGAAAAACCTGCTGTAGCCTGCCCGCATTTCCCTGTATCGAAGGCAAGTGTTCAGACAGTTCATCCTGCACCCGAACCCGCGAGGTCTTGAACTGGTGCTCCAGCAGGCTCAGCGTATCGACAATCACTCGATTCAGGTCAACCTGTGCGAACTCGGCGCCACTCGTGCGTGAAAAGTTCAGCAGGTTGTTGACGATCTCAGAAGCACGGAACGTCTGCCTGGTGATCTTTTCAAGTACCGCGCTCTTCTGCTCGTCGCCACGTACCTGCTTCGAAAGCATCTGCGCGTAGGATGAAATGACCGCCAGCGGAGTGTTCACTTCGTGAGCGACGCCCGCAGCCAGCAAGCCGATCGAAGAAAGCTTGTCCGCCTGCGAGAGCTGGTTTTCCAGCTCAACGCGCTCGGTTATGTCATCCAGTATGATCAGTCGCCCGACCACGTTGAACTTCCTGCTGACCAGCGGCGCAATCGCCACATTCAAAATTCTGGTCTCGCCCGTTGGAACCGAAAGCCGGAACTTATATAAGTTGTGAATTCCCGGGCTCTGCCGTACTCGTGAAAACTCTTTTACAAACTCTGCCGGAAAGACCTCGCCCAAAGCGCGCGTTAGCGCTTGCTTCCGTGGCAGCGCATACATCACTTCCATCTGCGAGTTCCAGGACTCAATCCGGTCCGCCAGATCCACCGCCAGAACTCCAACATTGATCGACTCGACAATGTTTTCGTTGAAGTCTTTCAAGCGCTCGTATTGCATGACTTTCTGTTCGAGCGACGCGTACAGTCGGCTGTTCTGAATGGCGATTCCCAAATATCCTGCCACCGTCTCAAGCAGCTCCACGTCTTCGCTCGACAGGAAGTCGCCATTCACCGTTTTTCCCAGGCCAAGAAATGCCACAGTGGTTTTTTGCGCCCGGCAGGGGATGTAGTAGTTCAACTCCAGTCGTGCGATCGTCTCCTGTGCGCCCGCGCTTTCACGTGGAACGTGGTGCGTGTTCTCAAAGAAGATGTGGCCTATGGGCGTTTCTGGGCGATCGATTGAGAGGAACTTTAAGTCAAGCCCGCTGGTCTGCTGAATTCCAAAAGACTTCGCCAGAATGAAGGATTCCGCCCGCTCCCCCGAAGAAAGGAAAATCGCCATCCGGTCAACCAGCAGCGTGCGCGAGAGCCTGTCCACAACCGCCGTTAGCGTCTTATCGAGATCGGTTTCAGCGCTCAGCTCGCGGCCAAATTCCACCAGCGTTTGCCGGTAGTCATAATTCGTACGGTAGAAATACTGATCAATCCATTCCTGGATGCGTTTGCGCAGCGGATCAGCCAGCAACGCGGTAATCACAATGGCAAGCACCAAACCGGTGGTTCCCGCACCCGGCACTCCCTTGTGCACCAGTTCTCCTACGAGTGCAATGGCAGTGAAGTACGCGCCGGCGATCGCAAGCGCTGCCAATGTGTACGCCATTCCACGCTTAAAGATCAGGTCAACATCCATCAGCTTGTAGCGGAAAATTGCGTACCCGAAGGTGAGCGGCAGAATGCCGAGCGACAGCACCGATCCCTTCATCCCTGGCCGACCAAGAATGTAGGGAACGATGTAAAGCAGCGTGAATGGCGCAATTGCGAGAATTGTCCCTCGCGTCAGCCACTTCAGTTGCTGTCGAACAATTGGCTTTCGCGCCCGGCTGTAGCTTCGCAAAAGCACTGCCGCCGAGCCGACGAAATAAACTGCCAGATATGCCATCCACAGCCGGTCAAGTCGAGAGAGTAGCCCTTCGCTGGCAACCGAAAATGAAAATGCGGACGCGTGATACGCCAACAGTACGAACCCAGGCACATAAATCGATGGAATTAGCCAGCTTCGCTTCTGTACCGCTTCAGACTTTTCCGGGAAGGTCAGCACGAAGTGCAACAACAACGCCGGCTGCAACATGTTTGCGGCTATGTTGCTCCAGTACATGACCCAATCGAACGAATTCAGCTTTCCCGTGAAGTGGAAGGAGCAGAAGACGAACGACACCAGGCAGAAGATGTAAAAGTGGGTCGAGCCCGGCGCCGTCCATCTGCGAAACAAAACGTACAGCCCAATTCCCAAGTAGGTCAGGCCGATCAGGCGCAGCCAACCATTGAACGTGCGCTCTTGCGAGGAAAGAATAGGTGACCCGTCAAAAGAAACCGATCCGCGCTCAAGCCCATATTGGATCTTCGACCACACTCCCGCGCTGTACATCCGCTGCGTGAGCGATTGAATTTTCGAAACCGGACGGCCGTCCACCGAAACCAGCCGGTCTCCCACTTCAATTCCCGCTTTCGCCCCTGGGCCATTCGGTTCTACCTGATCCGCAAAGATCCCACCGTTGCGCTCGACCCACTGAACGCCATCATAAGGAGCAGAGAATTGGCTTTCTTTGCGGAAATTAATCCAAGCCATCGTTGTGGCCGCGACGGTAAACAGGGCAAGTAGCCCGGCAGCAAATCGAATTTGCGAGTCCCTGTTCATCTCTGGATCAGAGCGAAATCGTGTGACTACACCATCCCGCCTATAGGGATGCACGTTCACTGCCACCGTTCTGCTTTGGATGAAGGGGTTAAGTGCCATGCCGGTAAGCGCTTTCTCCAAATTATAGTGGCAGCCGCGTCCAAAGATTATGCTTTTTGGAACCGAGCCTACCGTATTTGGTAAGTTCCTAGACGGCGTAGACTTAACGTCGCATCAGTCGCACCGCAGCTCGTTCCGCGAGGCTGCTAGTGACAAAAATTATCGCTCTAATCGATAAATTCGATAGGGTTTCCAGTGCTGTGGAAATCAAGCTTCCCAAATCGCAATGAATACTCATTCCAAACCGATTCTCAACGAGTGCCTGATCTGTGATGGCCTACATGTCCAGTTCCAGCGCCTCGGAACCGGCCCCCCGATCGTGCTCGTGCACGGCCTGCTCGGCTACTCATTCAGTTGGCGCAACGTAATTCCCACCTTGGCTCGCGGCCGCCAAGTCTTCGCCCTCGATATGCCCGGCGCGGGATTTTCAGAATGCTGCGCTGACCTGGATTGCCGGCTGAACTCCGCCGCTGACCGGCTGCTCAAATTTCTCGACGTTGCTGGCATCGAATCCTGTGATCTCGTCGGCAGTTCCTACGGCGGAGCTACAGCGCTCCTTTTGACCGGGCTCGCTCCATCGCGCATTCGCAGCCTGATTCTCGTCTCCCCCGCAAACCCGTGGTCTCGCATCGGCACCAAACGGCTCGCGCTGCTCCGGAATGCCGCAATGGCACGACTTTTTCCCAAAATAGCCCGCAGCCTCCATCCCGTGCATCGCTATTTTGTTCGCCGAATGTGGGGCGATCCCGCTCGCATAACTCAGGAAACCTTGGACGGCTACGTTTTGCCCTTGCTTCGGCCCGGAGTCTTCGAGCATGCCGTCAAGATTGTGCGGACTTGGCACGACGGCATGGCCGCACTCGAAACCACACTGCCGAAAATTCGTCATATTCCAACCCTCCTCGTATGGGGCACCGAAGACCGCGTCGTCGACCCTGAGTCCGCTCATCGCCTGAAGGCAAACTTGCCCGGCGCCCAGCTCGCACTCATCGAAGGCGCCGGCCATCTTCCTTATGAAGAATTCCCCGAGGAGTTCTGCGGCATTATCGAGAATTTCCTCCGTGGCTTTGCTCTGTGAAACTCAGTGTCCTCTGTGGTGCTTTGAGCACTCGCGAAACAGGCGAAGCCATGCACAGGAGGTAACCTGACAACCAACCACTGGAATGCTACCCTCGGAATTGCTGCATGCTCGCTGAAAGCGTTCAATCCGCATTACTGTCGAAAATCGCGAACAGCTTTCGCTCGGAGAATACCGGCGCCTGGCTGCGTTTTCTGATCGCCGCCGTCGGGCTCACCCTTGCCTTCGCCGCAGCAATTTTCTCGACCGCCGCCCGCGACGCTGGGAACCTAATCGGCACCGTCATTCTCGCTTCTCTAGCCCTTCTCATTGCCGTAGCCGTTGGTTTGGGTACGGTGCCTTACCTCGCGCGCCGCATCGGCGCAAAACGTGTGCGCGACGCTCTCGACTTCGAGGTAACCCGGTCCGGGCTGCTTTACTCCCTTGTAGTCTTGCTGATAGGCGTAGCAGCGCTGAACACTGGCAATAACCTGCTGTACATCATTGTCGCGGCCATGCTCGCGACCATTGCCGTTTCCGGCATCGCTTCCGCAATGTGCCTTCGCGGCCTCGAGTTGGAATTGAAAGTCCCCGAGCACATTTTCGCCGGGACTGAGGTTCTGGCCACAGTTTGTGTTCGCAATCCGCGCAGGTATCTCCCAGCCCTTTCTATCTCCGCTATCCCCATCGAAAAGAAGTCCGAGCGCAAACGCTGGCAGTGGGTCGCCACTACATTCGAGGTTCCGCCGTGGCGTGCTCCCGAGCAGCAATGGCTACGCTTGCCTGACCGCAAACTGCGCCGCGTAAATGTCGGTCAACCTTCGGGCGTCTTTCACCAGGCCGCTTATTTCCCGATCATTCCCCCGCGTGTGGCCCTCGAAGCTTCGGTCAAACTGAATTTTCGCCGCCGCGGCTGCTATCAGGAGAAATTCAGCCTTTCGACAAAGTTTCCGTTCGCCTTCCTTGTCAAGACGCGCCGCGCTGCGCTCTCCCGCGATGTCCTCGTCTACCCGGAACTCGCCACCTCTCAGGAAGCCATAGAGCTTGTGCCGTTGCTGAGCGGCAAATTTGAAGCTCATCTCAGGGGTATCGGCTCCGACCTTTATCGAATCCGCGAGTATCTCCCTGAAGATCCCGCTCGCCAGGTGGACTGGAAGGCAACCGCCCGCACCGGTTCGCTAAAAGTGCGCGAGTTCTCACGTGAAGACGAGCGCCGTATTCGGGTGGTCTTCGACAATCCCTGCCCCGCCCAACTTCAGCCGCAGCAGTATGAACACATGATCTCGCTTACCGCCTCGCTGGTCTGGCGATTGGCCGAGCAGAATGTCTTCGTTTCTTTCGTGTCTCAGGAATTTGAGGCGTTCGGCGACGTCTTCGCCGCCCTCCGCTACATGGCCACGGCAACGCCGCAACGTGGAGATTCCATCCTCGAACACCTCTCAGCCTCAACCGACTACAGCGTCGTCTTCACTGCCCACAAGCGGGGATCGATTCCAGCCGGAGCCTGGGCCAGCTCGTACTTTGTTTTCATCGAGTAAGCAATCCGAACGTGCATGCAGTAACCATGACTTTGGTTACTTCGGTTCGTTGGTAACCGCTACGAAAGCTGGTAAGGTTTCACGAGGTATTGCAGTTCTTGGTTCAGGCCGCAAACTGAATCAAAACCATGGCCAGCCCCAACATCGAGCTCGCGTTATGGCTTGTGCAGCCGATACTGTTGTCGGCCCTTGTCGCCGTGATGTATCGGCGACGGCTGCACAAGGAATTTCCCGCCTTTTTTGCCTTTGCCATCGCTCAAGTCTTGATTTTTCTGGTCGAATTCCCCATTTATCTCTTAGCTGAGTATCACGTTTACTTCATCATTTATTGGGTGGAAACGACCGTTACTCTGGCCTTTGATTTCAAAATTATCCACGAAATATTTATCGATATTTTCCGTCCTTATCACGCCCTGAAAGACCTGGGTACAGCTCTCTTTAAATGGGCCGCTCTTATCATGGTCCTGGTTTCCGCGGTCCTGATTTCCTCCAACCCCACTTGGCATGATCCGGTCGGGCACAGCATCCTCGCCCTGCAAAGGTGCGTCGGCGTCATTCAATGTGGGTTGGTATTGTTCCTGCTTGCCTTCTGCAAATACCTGAACGTCTCGTGGAAACGCCAAAGCTTTGGGATTGCGTGGGGTTTCGGAATCTCCGCCGCCGTTGATCTCGTAACCCGGGCGCTGTTCTCGGGAAGTCACGTCAGCAACGGCCTCGCCGACCTGTTTCGCACGAGCGCTTTCGACATGGCACTCTGCGTCTGGCTGGCTTATTCGATCCTGAATCGCCGCGAACTTGCCGTCCCGGTCTTAATCCCGCAGCGTTGGGATAACGCCTTAATGGATCTCCAGCCTTACAACGAGCCGGAATCATTGATTCCCATGTTCGAGCACATGGTCGACCGCGCCTTCTCCCGCACTGCAGACCGCCACGCCTAGTCGTAAGCCCTCACTCTGCCATAATTGAATTCGGCTAACTCCCAATCCTGTTCCGTAACTAGTTACCTTTGGGTACTTGACACGATAGATATAATCGTGCCACTAGGGTTTCCGCTCCCAGGGAACCCGCATGTAGGGAGAAAGCCTATGACACGTGCGGTCAGGACATTGATCCTGGTGGTAGCCGTAACCTGCACCTGCTTGGCCGTCGCTGTGCCGATCAACACGACGTTGAAAGGTTATGGGCCGGAGCCAAGGTGTTGGGTCTGCGATCAAGCGAAGTAATTGCTTAAGAACGCGGTGCCGGGAGAGTACTGTCTCCAGGTTGTGGGCCGAGGGTTGCGAATAGCAACTGAGGCCCTGTTTTATTTTGGGCCCTTTTTACCCGCCGGGTCGCGACGCTAGCTTCGTTTTGCCGGCTGAATCCGCTCGCCGCTCTTTTCCCCTGCTTCCTTTACCAGGAATCCCATCTTTGGGTGCGAAGGTTCAAAGTCCACGCACACTCCATTCTCCCGCAACGATTCAGAACAAATTGGCCCAATTGACGCAACAAACGTCTTTTGCAGCCCTAGAAGAAACCGCTCCTCCGAGCCCATTTGTTTCGCAACGCGCAACGCATGAATCAGCTGGATCGACGACGTGAACAACACCACATCTATTTTTTGTTCCGATACCTCGCGAACCGCATTCTTGAGCGGGCCCAAGTCCTCCGGTAGGTCCCAGCGGTAAACCGATATTGGCGTCACCTGGGCTCCCCGCTCCCGCAGAGCCGCGTACAGTTCCCGGCTTGGTTCTCCGTGTTCCTGAACCGCGACCTTGCGGCCTTGAATCGGCGCCTTCACTCGGTTCTCATCGAGTGTGCTGATAATCTCCCGCCATGTGTTCGGCTCCGGAATAGTCAGCGCAATCGGCACTCCGAATTCGCGCATGACCGCGGCAGGCTTTGGTCCACGCACAATTACCTGAGCGCGGCCAATCGCTCGCAAAAATTCTTCGCGCGCGCAAACTTTCTCTGAAGCCTCAATCAAGGCCCGTGCTCCAACTCCGGTCATGAAGATAATGGCTTCGAACTCGCCGTCCACTATGCCGCGGATCGCCTGCCGCTCCTCTTCGCTCGGTGTCAGAATTTCCTGTGTCGAGGGCGCAATAATGGGAACCCCGCCGTGGTTTCCGATTAGCTTCGCAATTTCTTCCGCCCTCCGGCTTTCAAACGAGAGCACGCGCGCACCATTAAAACCGCTCATTTGATCTCCCGAGAAACGCGAGAATAGCAGGTTTCAAACTCTGAAACCGTCAACCCTTCGAAACATTGACCTCGAGCCACGAGCCACGAGCCACGAGCCGCGAATCACGAACCCTCGGCCTGCCAAATCCCGCCGCCCCAGGGCCTTTCCCATTACCTAAAAGGTTAACTATGCCCTTTATACCCCGTAAAATCCGTGGTATAACGCCGTAAAGGTCATCGAGCTCCCAGGAGATGGGGATATGGAACTGGCTATTAAGGCCAACGGGGCCTCAGAAATCGGGCGCCTCGAAAAAGGAGGGCTTGTGTCCGAAGCACGGACTGGGAAGAGATTCCCCCTCGAACTGCCGATAAAGATACAAGGGCAGAATCAGGGGAGCGTAACTGGGAACATGAGTGCCGCTGGTGTTTACATCCGTGGCAATCCCGCGCTTGAGATTGGTTCTAGTGTTGAATTTGAAATCGCTCTGCCACCCGAACTAACTGGTTCAACCGAGCACGTGATTGTTCAATGCAAGGGCCGTGTCGTCAGGAAAGATGAAGGCGCCGGCGACGAAGGTCATGGTGTGGCGTGCGTGATTGATTCGTACGATTTTGTTCGCCAGCCGTAATCGCGAGGTGATAAGCCAATGCTGAAACTCATTCTGGCCGACAACCAGGCAATCTTTCGCGCGGGTATCGCCAAGGTTCTGGCGGTCGAAGACGAGATGCGCATCGTCGCGCAGGCCCAAACCGCCGAGCAGATGTTCATGGCGCTCGATAAATTCCGCGCCGCTGTCCTTGTCGTCGCCGGAGGCTTTCACAACGACTTCAATGCCGTCGTGCAAGCGGCGAATAAAGTCCGAACACGTGTGGTTGTCCTCGGCGATACCGGCGAGAGCGCTCAAAAATATATGGGCGCGGGCGCGCACGGAGTCGTCTATCGCAACGTGACCAGCTCGGCCCTCGTCGATTGCGTCCGCAAAGTCGCACGCGGCGAAACCTGGATTCAGGACATCGCCGTTCCCAGCGAGCTCACCGAAAACGATATGGTCGGCCTGCGTGTCCGCGACCGCCTTACCGCAAAGGAACTGCGCATCGTCGCCCTGATCGTTCAGGGATACAAGAACAAAGAAATCGCCTCACAGCTTGGAACCACCGAACAGGTGATCAAGAACTATCTTCGTAACGTGTACGACAAGATCGGCGTCTCCGATCGCCTTGAGCTTGCCTTGTTCACAATTCACCACAGAATTCTGAACGAAGCCGCAGCGGCAACCGCCGCCGCCCATCAGCCGCCAGTGCCGGGGCCAGCAGGTGTAGCGTCGTAACAATCGGAATCATCCAGTAATCCCGGGTATCAGTCAGTACAGATCGAGTCCCCTAGGGACAGCCGATATCAGCGCGGGTGCCCCGTCCTCGTCTCGCCGCTGTTGCGAGACAGGGCGGGGATTTTGACTTTCCATCCCGGCTGCACCCTCCAGATTGTCCGTTGAACCTGCCGTCATTCGCATTTTGCGCTTCAGCGCACGCCACTTTTCCCTCGCGGTATATTCATCTGACGTGAAAATCTCCGTCGCCTTAATCACCCTTAACGAAGAAAACAATCTTCCACGCACGCTGGAGAGCGTGATGCCCCTCGTCGGCGACGACCAGGGCGAAATTATCGTCCTCGATTCCGGCTCAACCGACCGCACCCTGGAAATCGCACGCTCCTTCGGCGCAAAAATCTTCACCGAGCCTTGGAGAGGCTTCGCCGCGCAAAAAAATTCGGCAATGGAAAAGGCGTCAGCCGAATGGGTGTTGCAGTTGGATGCGGATGAGGCGCTCGAACCCGAACTCGCGGACGAAATAAATAGGGAAGTGGACTTCGCGAACAATCCCGTCGGCTTCTACATCCCCCGGAAAAACTTCTTCCTCGGCCGCTGGATTAAGCACGGAGGCTTCTACCCCGACCCCAAGTTGCGGCTGCTTCGACGCGGCGCGGGCAAGTTCGAAGAATACGGCGCGCATCCGACAATCAAAGTGAACGGTCCCACCGGTAGACTCAAACACGCGCTCGTCCATAATGCCTACCCGACCCTGCGCGGCTACATCGATCACATGAATAGCTACTCGTCTTCTGCTGCCGAAGTTGCCATCGCAAAAGGCTATCGCAGCTTTAATCCGTTAAACATTGTTATTCGCCCCCTGCTGACCTTTACCTACAACTACATTTTCCGCCTCGGCTTCCTCGATGGTCGCGAAGGATTGCTCCTGCACCTCTACCACTCCGTATATGTTTCTTGGAAATATGCCAAAGCCTGGGAACGTGCGCGGACGACGTCATCTCACTGAATGCCGAATATTTTTTTTTCGAAGGTATACACGTACTCATTTTCCCTAGGTGTGCTGTAGCCTCGTTGGCGGAGGGAACACATGACAACTGACACCGCATCGCTTCAACGTGCCGTGACGCAATTAAGAACATGGGTACTCTTGCTCACTGTTGGGTGGGCTGCGAGCTTATCAGGGTTGTTGATTCTAGGAACTCCTTGGAAAGTCCATGCTGCTCAACCGCAGGAGCTACGTGTGCGACGTCTTGCTGTTGTGGATGACAAAGGTGTTGAGCGTGTCGTCATCTCGGCTCCCGTCCCGGAACCAATCATCAATGGTGTGCATGGGAAGAGAGACACACCGATGTCTGGAATATTGATCTACGACCCTAAAGGTAACGAACGGGGCGGCTACGGAACATCAGACGCTCCCGACTTAAGCGCACTGCTTACCTTGGACTCAGAAGACAACCAAGTATTTACGGCGTATGCCAACGCCGATTCAGGCGCGAGCGTTTGGGTTACAAACGAGAAGCATGACAACGTAGTGATGAGTACTCACAACACTGCACTGGTTGAGATTACCCACGGAAAGAATGTTGTTTACAAACAACCGCTAAACGCGCCCGAACTGAAACAATAGAAATTGTGACCGACCAAGCGGTCGCTCCTCACGCTTGCTCCCGCCCAACGCCTCTCCTATGATCAAAACGAAGAGACGCCGATGCCGGAAAAGCCGACAAACCCCAGCACTCCGATGACCGACTCTCCCGTCTCCGATATAAGTGAAAACCGCCACCCGTCGGACTCCGAAAAACGCTGGGCAGAAAAAATTCTGCTTCCGACGCTAGAGAAATCTCCCGAAAAACCAATCGGCGCGCCATCCGGCGTAAACATCGACGAGCATGGTCGCGCGCGCTTCACGACGATTTCCGGTGCTCCCATCCGCCGCCTATACACGCAGGCCGACCTCCCCGAAAACTGGGACTACGAAAGCTATCTCAGCTATCCCGGTCAGCCGCCATTTACGCGCGGCATTCACGCTACGGGATATCGCGGCAAGCTTTTCACCATGCGGCAATTCTCGGGTTTTGCGTCCCCCGAAGAAACCAATCGCCGCTACAAATATTTGCTCGAGCATGGCGGCAGCGGACTCTCCGTCGCCTTCGACCTTCCCACATTAATGGGCTACGACTCCGACCATCCCGCCAGCGAAGGCGAAGTCGGGAAGTGCGGCGTCGCGATCGATTCTCTTGAAGACATGGAAATTCTCTTCAACGGAATCGATCTCGAAAAGACGACCGTCTCGATGACCATCAACTCGCCCGCTTCCGTTTTGTGGGCGATGTACTTGGTCGTCGCCGAAAAACAAGGCGCCGACTGGAAGAAAATTTCCGGCACCATTCAGAACGACATCCTAAAGGAATATATCGCGCAAAAGGAATACATCTATCCGCCCGCCCCTTCCATGCGCCTGGTGATCGATACCTTCGAGTTCGGCTCAAAGTTCACGCCGCGCTTCAACACAATTTCAATCAGCGGCTATCACATCCGCGAAGCCGGATCTACCGCTCTGCAAGAACTCGCGTTCACCCTCTACGACGGAGTCGAATACGTGGAATGGGCCCGCCGTCGCGGCCTCGACGTCGACGAATTCGGCCCGCGCCTGAGTTTCTTCTTCAACGCTCATAACGACTTCTTCGAAGAGATCGCGAAATACCGCGCCGCACGCAAGATCTGGTATCGCGTGATGAAAGATCGCTTCGGCGCGAAGAATCAGCGCACGTGGCTGATGCGCTTCCATACGCAGACCGCGGGAGTCTCGCTCCCGGCGCAGCAACCGATGAACAACATCGCGC
>DATEHT010000011.1:0-217914 GCA_035279425.1 Terriglobales bacterium
TACGCCGCGCGCCGATCAGAAGCAAACAAAACTCTAGACGAGCTGAGGCGAGACTCCGGCAGAAGTTTCTCAACTTCCGGTTAGCCGACAGTCCACGAAGTGAGGCATTATGAGTGCTTTGCCGATTCAGCGACAACTGTAGTTAGCGCCAGTCCTGATACGATACTCGCGGCAAGGAGCTGCCAATAATGAAGGACGAATCGTACAACAGGTGGGATATTATCCTCAAAGTTGTGGTGATCATCGGCGCTTTGTGGACTGCGTGGACATACTTTGACAAGAAGGAAACCGAGTTTCACAAAACGTTTTGGGATGCTCAGCTCAAGCTGTACCTTGAGGCCACGGATACAGCCTCGAAAATAGCAAACCTGCCACAGACCGATAAGGTACGGGCCGATGCCGTCGAGAGATTCTGGCAGCTCTTCTATGGTCCCCTGCACGTTGGATAACGAAAATGTGTCAGAAGCGATGGGGAGGTTTGCGACATGCTTGGAGAAAAATTGCGGGAAGACGCAGCTCCAAAACTTATCGCTGGAGCTGGCAAATGCTTGCACTCTTTCCCTTAGCGAAGATTGGAACCACAAGTTCAAAGATTACAAAAAGCTGGTTGCTGAAAGGAGAAAGCCATGAGGTTTCGTACGGGACTGGGCACACTTGTGTTTGGCTTTGTCTTGTCTAGTCTGGTCGCGCAGGCGCCTTCACCTTCGGTTCGCAGTTTCGCGGGAGGCTGGGTACTTAATCCTCAGAAAAGTACACTTTCTCAGAGTTCTTCGCGACCCGACCGGGTGGAATTGAGCGTGACGCAAGCGTCGAACAAGATTGGGTGCGAGTGGCGGTTTACATCCCGCAGCGACGGCGCGACGTTGACCCTTAATTTTACGACTGATGGAAATGAATCGAGGATTCCTTCGACCGGCAAGGAAACTGCGCTGCGCACTCTGGCTGTGCCTGCCCAGTCTGAACCCGCCCTGGACGACATCAAGGTCACTAGTAAATGGGTAGGGCAGGAACTGAGTGTACAGACTCATTGGATGAACAGAAACAAAATAGGAATTGAGTTAGATGACAGGTGGAGACTGTCTGCGGATAGGAATACCCTCACACTCGATCGAACATCAGTTGCGCCAGACGCGTCCGGTCGTACCGAGGAGACTCACGGAATCCTAGTCTTCGAGCGCGTGAAGAACTAACACAACCCTTAGAAAACAACAAACCCAACCAATTAATCATTGAAGCCATCATGGCTTACGCTCATCGTGCGGACAAGACCCATCTGGAGGTCATATCACGGGTAATTCGGAAGTTACGCGGCTAAAACAACCGCGCGGCATTCGGCAGGAGATTGCTTACCCTAGTTGAGACAGGATTACACGCAACAGTCGCCGTTCACTTTGGCCACTCCCAGCGACGCAACAGTTTCCAGGCCGTGATGAGTTGCTGCATCACGCGAGGACACGGTCTCTTCTCAGGCGCAGCTTCCATATACGAATCCGTATAAAACTTCATAACGTGGTACGGGCTGAGTAGCGAGAGATTGCGGCGAAGGTCAGCGATCTGCTCGGGCGTCAGCACGTCCTCACGTCGTTTCGGTTCTGGAGGGCGGGCCATTGGGACAACGGCATTTTAGCATGGCGAATAAAAGGCGAACACGGTAAACTGCCTGTGTGAAATTGGACGGCTTACTCATTCTGGAATATCGGAAGGCGGGCGTATGCGAAGGAACGGGCGATGTCTTCCTGCACATGCGTACCCATGCGGAACGCATCTACTCGGGCCCAGCCGCCCACGCGCTCTACGAAAGCCTCAAAGAATTCATCCGAGCACGTCACGACGGTTCTGGTGACTGGTTCGAGCGGGACACGGAGCATGGGAAGCAATGGCGGGAACGCGCTCAGAGCACCGTCACATACGAGCCGGTGGATGGATAAATTTAGAATGTGGCTGTGTGTAATCGCTTTAGAGCTACCTATTCCCGCACCAGCATAGAAGAGCAATTCCAGGCGTGGGACGAAATCGAGAACACGCCACGCTTTAATGTTGCACCGACGCAGCCGATCTTGACTGTGCGAAGCGAATCGGGAAAGCGCAAAGTCACGGAAATGCGCTGGGGTCTAATTCCATCTTGGGCGAGCGGCGTGACATTCTCCAATTTCAATGCACGCTCTGAAAGCGTCACCACTACGCCATCATTCCGCGATCTAATAAAGACCAACCGCTGCCTAATTCCCGCAGATGCGTTTTACGAATGGCAGAAAATTGGCGGCGTGAAACAGCCTTTTGCTTTTGAAGTTGGTGACAAAGAACTGTTCGCGTTCGCTGGTCTTTGGGATGAATGGATAGACCCGCAGCGCCGCTTGGTCAAGAGCTGCACAATTCTGACAACGGAAGCGAACTCACTCGTAGCTGAAATGCACGACCGAATGCCGGTCATCGTGCCGCGCGAGGCATACGAACTGTGGTTAGATCCCGACTCTTCGCTGCAAGAGGTTCTGGCACTCCTCAAGCCCTTCGACTCCTCGTCTATGCACAAATATCCCGTAAGCACGACACTTAATAATTCGCAAAATCAAGGGCCAGAAGTGGCGACAAAAACCGAAATCAAGGCTCCAGCCCAGGGCGCGTTGTTCTAGTCTTGAACCGCTCCCGGCTCAATGAGTGACCTGGGGCGACGTAACGTCAATGTTCAGCAGCGAGTCAGACTGTTGTGCGGAAGTGGACAACTCTATAATCGCTGAATGCTTTTCCCCGTACGTTCTGCACGGCTTGCCTTCTACGCTTTGGCAATTCTGAGTTTTACTTGCCCATACAGTTACTCGCAGCCGCCTGACCAAAAGCAAGTGTTCGCGCGAGAAGATGCCTACGTCGCTGAAGAAATGGTTATGCATCATTTTCGCGGAGCTGTTCTTGTGGGAATTGACGGCAAAATCGTTTTCGAGAAGGCTTACGGGCCTGCCGACGAGGAATGGGACGTTCCAAATACTCCAAAAACGAAATTCCGAATTGCGTCTCTTACGAAGCAGTTCTCAGCCGCATGCATTCTGATATTGCAAGAGCGAGGACTGCTGCACGTTCAGGATGTAGCCTCGAAGTACTTACCTAATCTGCCAGCCGCATGGAAAGGAGTCACAATTCATCAACTGCTCACACATACCGCAGGTATTCCAAACGCGGATCATAGCGGTCAGCAATCGGTGAAGATGGGCGACCGAATCGCTGCTACGCCGGAGGAAATGATCGCTGGTGTTGCAAGTAAACCTCTCGACTTCACCCCCGGCACGAAGTGGAGCTATTCAAATAACGGGTACATCTTGTTGGGGATGCTGATTGAGAAAGTGTCAGGTCAGTCTTACGCCGATTTTTTGAAAAGCGATATCCTTCGACCCGCTAGGCATGAGGGACTCAGGCTATGATCGGGCATCCACAATTCTGGAGGCCAGAGCCTCTGGATACGACATCAGCAATGGACACCTCACGAATGCCGATTTCATAGATATGAGCCTTCCGTTTTCAGCAGGCGGAATCTATTCGACGGTAGAAGATATGTTTCGCTGGAACGAGGCCCCTGGCTCACCCCGGCAAGTTGCTTAACGCGGATTCTCTTAAGCAGATGTTCACGGAATATCCCGAGGCCACGCACGAGGGGCAGCATTATGGCTACGGCGTAGTGATCTCGCGACAGAAGTTTGGAAGATTGCTTTACTATCACGGCGGAGGCGTGAACGGGTTCTCAAGTATTATCCAGCGATACCCAGAAGAAGGACTTTGCATCGTTGTGCTCTCCAATTTGGAGACGTACAAGCCCTGGGAATCGGGGGACCACATCGCGGCAGACATTTTTCATTTGCCAATCCCGACTGCGCCCTAAAAAGGTGATAAACAGGGTGAACTGAACGACCCACTCACCGTCATTCTCCACGTGGAAGCAATCGTCTAAATTCCGCATGTCGCAATCTTCGATGCCGCGTTCGCTCTATGAATTCCACTTCACACGGCTGTTGCGCTTTCGTCCAGACGCATTCAGCCATAACCTCTCGGGTCATCGCGTGTTGATGTTCGCTGGCCTTCTCAGGCAAGTTCACGAATGGGCAATCCTTCGTTTTCAAATCCTGAATCGCATCGTGAATCTGTTTGCGATTAAATTTGTTCAGACCCGCGATCAGGCGCTTAAGGAAATATAGCTGTTTGCCGGTGGTCGGAATTCGCCAATTAGCAGTTCGCCGATTCCCTGTGTTCCTGGGATGTATCCACCGATATAAAACGTGTCTTCTTCGTTGAAACGGTGCTTCTGCCATTCGTACGATTCTTTGCCTGGGATGTAAAGTGACGTGGACCGTTTCGCGACGATGCCCTCCAACCCGAGCTTCTTGACCTCTTCAATGAGCGGAGCAAGCTCGGTATGGAACGCCGGATTCAGTCACACCGGATCACGGAAGTGTTCTCCGATTTGTTCGAGCCGCTGCCGGCGATCTGAAAACCGTAAATCGGTCAGATCCTTCCCATTTTCGTAGAGCAGGTCGAAAACGTAATAAATGATCGGAAAGCGAGTGCTTCTTCGATTCTGCAGTTCTTGGAATCTCGCGCGACCCTGTTCATCGAGGGCCACGATCTCACCGTCGAAAACAAGCTTTTTCTTAAGATCCCTCAGCGCAAATGCGATGTGAGGAAACTCGCGAGTGTAATCATTCCCAGAGATTGAATAGAGCAGCACTGTGCCGCCGTCTACAACGGCTATGACTCGAGAGCCGTCCTGCTTAATTTCGTAGAGCCAGTCGTCGCCTTCGGGGAGCTTGGCAACACGCTGGCATTCCATCGGAGAGATGAACCGAGGCTGCGGTTTCGCCTTGCGAAGTACGTGCTGAACCATGCTAGGCGGTGAGCATAGATGCTTTGCGATTCTTATGGTTTGGCAACAAGCGCCAGAGAGGCCTTAGCGCTTATGAAATACCCTTAAGCAAGTCGGCGGGCCGAACTTTTAGCACATTCGCAAAGGCAACGATGGCGTCCAGAGAAGTGGAATAATGACCATTCTCGACTAGCGAAACGTAGGACCGGGTGTATCCCGCGCGCGCGGCGAATTCTTCCTGCGTGAGTTCACGTTTCTCCCGCAAGTTCTTGATCCGGTTTCCGAACAGACTTCTCGCCGTCTGCGCCAAGATGTCGTTGATTCTTCATGCCGTACATCGCTGCTGTCTGTTCAGTATACTTGACATTGCTTCCGGTCGTTGATTGTTCGAGGGGACGTCAGCAGGGAGCAAGGGAGAAAACTGATATGCAACGCTGGTGTCCCCCGTCTGCCTGCCTTGTCCCGCAAGGAGGCAATGCCTGTGACTTCTGCGACACTTGTCCGGCCATCAGACTCTACCGCTGTAACAATTTCGAACTGAATGGCTTTCCTGTTTTCAGCAACGGTTCAGGCGTTTGGGCGACCTGCCGAAAGTGCGCTGAGTTCATTGACGAGGGCAGGTGGTCAAATTTGGCGGAACGCGCCTTCCAAAAGTTTGTAAAGCATCACTCTGTTCCGCGGATTAACGCCATATCGGTGCGCATCCAGTTTGCAGACATGGTGCGGTTGTTTGCTGCTCACCGAAAAGTTGCCGACTGATTTCCAGCAGAGGGCATCCCCAATCGAAAATCTCGTGTTTCCAAATTGCTGACGATTCGCAAACTTGTGCAATTGTAGACGGCGAGGGTCCGTTTACGGTTACAGATATAAGCGGTCATTTTCACCGAACGTCCAGTCCAGTGCTGATCCTAAAAAAGTAGAACGCTCAAATCCATATTTGAAAGTGCTTCCAAAGACTCATACCTGTTCAGGACCACATAGAAGCCTTGGGGCGTAAAATTGCTGTGTGAGGCGCCCGTGCAATATGAGAATCCTTAGCGCGATCTTGGTCTCAACCTTCTGCACAAATTGCAAAGCCGCCTCAAAGTCGGAATCAGAGCGAATCGCGACTGATCTGAGTCTCCGATCTAGCGTGAAGATTGCGATGAAACTTCCACATCCTGTTGAAGACAAAAAAATGCAAGTTCAGATTGGGGGACTCACGGCTCAAAAGCCACCAGAAGTTCTTTTCGCTGTGAGCCTTCGTTGCAGGACTCGCAAGATCGTATACCATCTGGGTTACTTTAATTTCTTTAATGCGACGGCAAGGCTCGGTCGTGAGCCAAGCTTCACTTTTGACTTACCGGACATTAGGCACACTACCTGCCCTTTGAGCGATTTTTATTTGGCAATTCAACCAGAAGGCACCATTGCGACTGATTCATTTCCACACGTGAAGTACGTAGACCTTCTCGCGGACGGTGATCTCACTTCAACGCCGCAAGACTAATTTCGCCAATGACCGGTTTTGCGTCAGCTGAAGGAGTGTCGGTTGGCGATATTGTAATTGTCGGTTCCGCACTCTCTTTCAGAACATCCCGCAGATTCGACAGGTCAACGACGAACCCCCGGTTCCTATCGAAGTGAGTCTGTGCTTCAAAGAAATTGATAGTACCGGCGAAGTGCCTCTTCTCCTGAGCGCTCGTAGGGCTGGCGGGCAGATTTAGGAAGACATGGTACAAGGATTCAGGGGGAACGTTTGTTTGCAATCCCCTAAAAACCAAACCAATGGATCGAGCGTCCATGGCCGCCCCGGAAAACGTCGCAATTGCCGCAGAATCGGATTCTGACTTTAGAGTGACCGTCGTCGTTGCGGCTCCCAATTTAATGTTTGTTGCAACGCGCTTCGGAACTCCCGCGGAAGAAAAGGATGCGACTGTGTCGGCAACACTGCTGGGTGGCCGCTTTTCAAGGCCCGCATATTGGTAATCGAGTTGAGAAGTACTGAGGCCGTCGCTCACCTTGAAACTCGTAAGTCTGCTATCCGGACCTACAAAGATAAAGCTCTGATTCAAAAATTCCTGACTATCTAGGTTTCGACCACCGCCCTTGTTCCAGCTTGCCCACAGCCGGTCGATGTTGCAGTGATGCAACCAGAAGACAGGATCGTTGGCTGCCCAAGGAACGCTGCCCATACCTATACCATTGCCTACGCGGACGTGAACTGTACCGTGTAGACGGTTGTCAAGACTACCGCAGAATGTGGAGTAGTCGTCGTACTTCAGATCATCCAAATTAATTGGACTTACCGGGAGTCCGGCATCTATCGCAGATCCCTGGTTTACCTGTGGCCTTCTGTCTGGACGAAACAGTGCCTTAAACACCGAATCGCCTGGCTTGAGGAATTCTGGAGGAAGGGCCCGGGAGGAGACATCGATGTAGTTCCAGTAAGGCAACGTGAACGTGGGATCAGAAATAACCGTTCTGACAACGCGTTCGAAAGAATAAACAAAATACCTGTGCCAAGGCAGGAACAAATCCTCGATGTCACCTTCGTGGTGTGGCTGGCATGTAGCCCAAGTCTGTTCCGCTACCTCAGAAGACTGTGGTGGCAAGTTTCCAAATACGCGCGTGATTTCTGATGCTTTGGTTCTGTCATCTCTGACGTCGTGGGTATACCACCAAGACATCCAGTTTAGGGGATCCTGCTCAGGCTTTTTGGCCATCGCATCAACCGCTTTGGCTAGCTTTACCAGCATGCCCTTGCCCTCCGACGTGGCAGCGTCGTGTCGGGTACGAACGGTCGGCGTTTGTGACCAAGCTCCTGCCGAGCGGCCGAAGATAGGGACAACAACGGCAGCACCGCCAAGTCGGAGGAAGTTTCTTCTGGTAGACACAATGATTAATCCTTCTTGACCCCTTGATACAGGTCCAATTGCACCTTCATTTCCGCAGATATGTCCTTGATCAACGAAACCAGGTCTGTCGCAGGCGTAATTCCCGCCAATTGTTTGCCTTCAAAGACGAATGATTGAACACCGACAAGGACGGGCTGATTTCCACCTCGACCGTTCTTGACGTAGATCGGAGCGCCACTATCACCCAGGTTGAGAGGAGCTGATAGCAATTCTGAATGAACCTCGATGGGTATCAATGCGCAGGGGGCGATCGACTTAATCAGTTCATTGTTAGTTCGAGAAACGACCCCCTCGCGAAAAACCGGTAAGTTGGCCTTTTCGCCGGGCAAATCCGGATCGAGGCCCGCTGTGAGAATCGTTGTCCCTTCCCGGACGATCTTCATATCATTTTCAGTCGCAGTAACCCGGAATGGGACATCGAGAATTTCGTAGTCTCCGAAGCTGGGAAAAAGTTGAGGTCTTAACAATATTGCAGCTACGTCTGAGTGAGGATCTTTCGGAACATATAAAACTTTCCCTATTTTCGGCTTGAGGTCCAGCGGTACCAGTGCAGTTCCTGAACCGTCTTTCTTGTTAAATCGTATGGAAAGGTGGACAGTGGGTGGATCGCATTTAGCCCAGATCGGATCGACCAGGTGCCTCGCAGTGATCAAGAAGCGCAAAAAGCGATTTGGATCACCGGACTGAGGAACTTTCAGGATAAACCCGGTGCCGGATGGCTTGTTTTGCTTTGCCCCGTCTTTTGCGTAGAGAAACAGAACTGCTCGGGGAATAATCCACGGTCCAGAACCAGCTTGTGTTGGTTGTTGCAGGCCTGGCGAGGTTTTGGCGATTTCGGCGAGTACCTCGTCAACCGGGACGGTCCCTGCCTTTGTGGTTGCTTCTTGCAAGACCTCGCCCACCGTACTCGCTTCAAGCAAATCCACCAAACTGGCACGCTCGTACAGCGCGTGCTCATCTGCTAGTGTTTTCTTTTCTGATGCGCTAAGGCATTCCGATTTCTGGAGATTGTTCCAGCCGATGTCACTGATGAATTGTTTACGGAAGCTAGTGCAGTCTTCCTTCTTAGCGCAGCTTGCACAAATCAGGACGGCAACTCCGACCAAAACAGCAATGGTGGCATTACTGGGCTTCATATTCTCTTAACCTATGGTCTTCCCACGAGGAAGAACGAGCTTGGCCAGAATCAAGCACCTCAATTGGGCGAGCGTAGCGTCACTCGGTCAACCAAATGCCAAGGTAGTCAACTATGATCAGTTTTCACGTAGGAAACTACAGGCGAGTAGAAGCCCCCTCGGACATGAGGCTCAATCAGTGCCTCACTCTCCCCCTCGCTGAAACGCGGTCAGCATAATGCTACCCTTTCCCAATGTCAACAAGTTATTAGCGGCGGTAATGTGTGTTTGGCATTCGCCAAAACTAGCGCTGCGGAATGACTTGAAGAAAGTTGAAACAAAACCTTTGTAAAATCGCGCGGCCAAGAAACTTTCTGCGGCAACCGAACCTCTAATTAAGCAGAGTTCCTGAGTCCTGTCTTCCCCCAGGGCTTGCACTCGAACCTGCTTAAAGCCCCACCGGCGGCCTCTTCGGAGGAATGAAGGCAGGAATTTGCAAATTTGTAACAAGGAGCAAAAATAAAAAAATAAATTGAGGTTTTGCCTTCCGCTGACACTCTGCCTTATTGAAGGGTGCTGCGGACCACGAGGGGGGCTATTCCGTTGGCGACTATGTCGTCGAAGTTGTACCACGATGTTCGTAAATTAGTATGCCCACTCAAGCAGGTGAGAATGGAGCACTACGGGTCAGCCCGATGGATCAACGCGGGCGACCAATCAGTCCGCCCGTGCTCAGTGCGGCAGAGGCAGTTAGTCGGCGCGCCATTCACCACGCTGAAAGGCTATTGGTTGATCCGGCGGTAGCCGCCAATCTGCTCGAAGAAGCGGCCGCGACCGTTTCGCGCGCTCTCAGGGCGAAGAATGCCTTTGGACTCCCGGTGCGCGACCTCGAATCTTATCTTTTTCGCGCATTCCTCCGACGCTTAAATAGAAGCAAGAAACGGCAATCGCTCTCCGCAGACGCCGTCGACTTCGATGCATTTCTTTCGCCCATCTCGGGAGACCCCAGCAAGGCGTTAGAAATGAAAATCTTCATAGATGAGTTGTTAATGCAATGTGATCCTGTGATGCGCGACATGCTCTTTCGACGCTTGGGTGGATATTCGTGGAAGGAGATCGGCTGGGCATATCGGATATCGGGCCATGCCGCAGAGTCTAAGTTCAGCCAAGCACTGCAGAAGGTAAGGAAAAAGCTTTTGAAATAAACCGGCGATGCTCACCGGCGGATTTAATAATGGCAACTGGAACCAAAAAACGCCAGGTCTTCGAGCATGAACAGGATCTGCTCGATTTCACGTATTCCTATCTCTCTGAAGCGTTTCCTAACCCGGAGCACCAGGGCTGCCCTCCAGATGAAACACTGAGGGCTCTTGCATCCGGACCTACGCAGATCGACAAAACGATCACCGATCATCTGACGCGCTGTTCGCCGTGCTTCAACGCATACGCAGATCACCTCGCCCGTGCTAGAGCCGAAGCGGTTCAATCGCGGACAATTCGTCGAGCTACTCGGATCAGGCGTTCTCTAGTCACGGGTGCTGTTGCAGTTGTGTTCATGATCGCCATTTACGTGTTCTTCGCTAGACGGAACAGCGGCCCCCCTGTCGCACCCCGGAGACCGGCGCCGATTGGTACTCCTGGCACACCCGTCCAACCATCAACAGTTGCGATGTACGTTCCGGTGCTGATTGATCTCAACAATGCGTCCCCAGTGCGCGGACCCGACCATGGTCACACCGGCCTTTCTCCGCAAGTGATTCCTTCAAGCCCGCTTATAGATTTCACGTTGCAGTTACCTCTTGGAAGTGAGGCTCGGGGATATTCCGTAATGCTGCGCTCGAACCGACATGTCGTCTGGTCGGGTTCAGCACAAGCGCATCTGGAGAACGGTCAAATCCTTTTACATACGCGTGCCGATTTCACTAACGTTCGCGTCGGAAAGTACGACCTCATGGTCATGTCGAAGAGTTTTCTAGTCAGTGTACCCGTCGTGAAGATCAGTTCGCCTGGAAGGACTCAATAAATGAAAATCGTTCGACTCACCTTCAGCCTTGCTATCTTTGGACTGCTCTGTGCAAGCGCTGTCCCTCAGGAATCGAAGTCGCCCAGTCAATCCAGTCCTTCTCTGAACCAAGCTCCGACGCCGGCTCACGATGAAGCCGAAGCAGCTCTACAACAAGCGCTCCATTTTGCCGATTTGTACAATTGGAACGCTTCTCGCCCCTACTTCACTAAGGCTCAGCAGCTATTCGAGACAGCTGGTGACAAGAGGAATGCGCTATACGCTCGCCTCGGGGCACTCAGAGCCGGAGCAAATCCAGCACCACTGACCGAGCTGTCCTACGAGCTTGGGCAAGAACTCGCCACGAATCCAATCCTGCAATCTGATAATGAACTCCGGATGTTCTGCCTGATTGTGAAAGGGGATTTCGACGGAGAAATCGATGTGCCGGCAATGCGGCGTGACTGGACAGAAGTTGCAACTCTCGCGAAGAAGCTTGGCAATACGAAATGGCAGTATCGAGCCCAGGGTCAACTGGGCTTTGCAGACTTCTATGACGGCGATCTCGCGCCTGCCCAACGAAAGGTCGGAGCAACGCTCATGGCGGCATTTGGTGTCCGGGACATAGGTGCTGAGATTTTCTATTTATCAGCGACGGCAACCGGTCTCATCAGCCAACAGATGAACGATCCGGCAATCGCATACGCCAACCAAGCTATCGCCATCGCCGAAGCCAATCCGGACGCCGCCTATCCTGTACTTGCGCAACACGCGAGATTACTCGCCATGGTTCAAACGGGCCGAACTGAAGGGGCGCGCACTGAGTTGAATAGCCTGCTCGCCCGTGCCAAGGCTCAAAACGACCGTTACCAAATTGCCGACCTGTACTCGACAATGTCACTAATCTCGCGAGCGCAGAAGGATGTCCCCGGATCGATTGCCGATCTGTACGAAGCCCTCAGATATGCCGAGCCTGGATATGGGAGTCCAATTTCTCAGATCCAGAGTGATCTCTCAGACCTCTACAGGCTAAGCGGAAATCTACCGAAAGCCGAAGCACTTGCCCGCAATGCAGCAGAATCTACTCAAGCCGCTGGGTACATCGCGTTTGTCCCTCCTGCACTCCATAGGTTAGCCGAGGTGCAGATAAGCGAGCACAAATACAAAGACGCCGATCAAACATACGACCGGGCTGCGATTATTCAGGACATGATGATTGGCAACGCCGACAGCACCCTAGGAAAAACCGCTCTTATCAAGGGAGCGAGCGACCTGTACGCAAAGCACTTCGCACTTGTCGCGGAACATCTTGGTGATACCGAAAAGTCTTTCGCGATCGTCGAGCAAGTTCGCGGTCGCGTGATGACAGACCTTCTTATGTCTGGCGTGAACGCCTCGCCTGAATCTCTTGAAGCTGAAAAGAAAATCGCGCGTTTGCGCCTTAGACTCATGGCTGTCCGCTCAAATCGAGAGCTTCGAGAGCTACGTAGCGAAATCTTCTTAGCCGAGCAATCCAATTTGATTTCCCCGGACATCAGCATTCTGAAATCAAACGTACACCGCGGCATTACACTAAATGAACTCCAGTCCAGCTTGTTTCCATCAGAGGTCATTCTCGAATACGTAGTAGATGACCCCGCATCCTATTGCCTCATCATCAATCGCCAACACTCGCGGATCGTGAAATTGCCGGGCAAGCAAGTCATTTCGCCTCTTGTTAGTGCCTACTTGACTGAGGTAAAGGCTAAGCACTCTGCTCATGATGAAGCTCGTCGTTTGTATGACGTCTTGTTGGGATCAGTCCCGGAAGCGCAGAGCAAAGAGCGGCTCATAGTAGTTCGCGACGGGCCGCTTCATCTTATTCCTTTCGATGCATTGATAGATCGAAACGACGACTACGTTGTTGAATCACAGACCGTGGTTTACTCGCCGTCCGCGAGCAGCTTTTTCTTACTTCGCACTGCAGCGCCTCCGAAAGCCGCTACGCAAACGGTTCTTGCCGTGGGAGGTATTCCATATGATCACAGCAACTTGACACCATCTGCTGTAACTCGCGGTTATGATGGGTCAGTGCTGTCGGATCTTCCAGGCTCCAGAGAGGAAGCCATTACCGCAGCCAGTGCATTCCCAAGCCAGTCCAGGACGTTACTGCTTGGCGAGGATGCGACTGAAACCGCATTTAAGAAAGATAGCAATCACCGAGTCATTCATCTAGCAGTGCATGCCATTGCGAACGAGACTCGCCCGGAACGCTCCGCCCTTGTACTCCTCAGCGATCCAGCGCACGACGAAGATGGATTCCTGCAAGCTTCGGAGATAGTGCAACTCCCTCTAAATGCCGACCTTGTCGTCCTTTCGGCATGCGACACGGCAGTTGGACCACTGGAGGGACAAGAGGGAATTTCGACGCTTTCTCAGGCTTTCCTCCTCGCAGGCGCTCACACCGTGATATCAACTCTGTGGCCTGTCGAAGACGAAACAACGCTCTATTTGATGAAGAATTTTTACAGCGAATTGAATCGTAGGAAGCCGGTTCCGGACGCACTTGCATCCGCGAAACGAGCCATGTTGAAAACCTACGCTTCAAAAGCGATTCCTTACTATTGGGCGGGGTTTACGGTTGAAGGAGTTGTTGAACCACCCCTTAAACATTAAGAATCCAATGTTTGAACCAAATGGTCGCCTCAAAGTCATTTCTCGTGTGAAGGCCATCGTAGTTAAACGCCACTTCAACATTCGCAACGTCAATTACGCGGATTGGTGCAGGGCGGTCGACGAACAAGTCCCGGCTCTTCTGGTGGCAAATGACAATGATTTCGAAGAGGGGGTCCGGGATCTTCTGTGCCAGCTTAAATCTAGCCATACCAATTTCTACCGCTCGGATACAAACCCGATCTTGCCGCAGCATGTCGTCGGCGCGACGCTCCGTTCAGTGCGGCGTCCCAGCGCTGTACAGTGGATGTTTCTAGACGTATTCGAAGGTAGTCCTGCGGCCCAAGCAGGCATCAGGCCCGGACACATTCTTATTAGCGTAAATGGAACGCCATCTGTTCCTCCGACCTTACCTGAATTCCGCTTTGGTCAAGAGCATCAAGCCACAATCGAATTTCGCCATCGCAAGGAAACCAGGAGCATAGTGATGGTTGTTCCACCTGTGAAAACGAAAGGTAGACGACCGCCGCTCCTAGAGCCGAAAAGCCCAAGTTATCGCATGTTAGGGAACATTGGAATATTGAAGATCCCTCTCTTCGCCGGTGCCTTTGGAATCCGCTTTTCGAGACATCTCGATTCCGCGGTTGAGTCACTCAACGCACAAGGTTGTAACCGTCTCATTATCGATTTACGTGGATGTCTGGGAGGAAGTCTAGGGTTTGCTCATCTTGCGAGCTACCTGTGTCCTGATCAAATTCCTATCGGCTACGATGTCACTCGAAAACGGCTTCAACGAGGGTACGTCATCGCGCAATTCCCGAGAGTTCCGATGCCTGGCAGTAAGCTCGGCCTTTTGTTTTGCCTTGCCCGCTTCTCGGTCCAAGACAAATCTTTGGTGCTGCTCACACAGGGTCTAGGTAAACAGCCCTTCCACGGACATGTCGTGGTGCTGGTGAATGAATGGACGAACAGCGCAGGGGAAATCGCTGCGCAGTTCGCAAAGGACACGAAACTCGCAATTACTGTGGGTCAGCAGACACGAGGCAATGTCCTTGGGGCGACGACGTTCGACGTCGGCTATGGCTATCAGCTCTACTTACCGATATTTGGGTGGTACAGTCCCAGTGGAACCTACACCGAAGGCTCAGGTGTACAACCGGATATACCCATCGACATTGATCCCGACCGGCTTGCTTACGGCGAGGACGCGCAGGTTAACAAGGCACTGGAACTGCTTGAATCGCCGTAAACTTCCGCGGGTCTGAGTCCATAGCTCCAATCAGTGTCACCGCCCTCACCGCACTCAGGGTTACTTCACATAGGTAGTAGAATTATCGCGCCTCGGTCTTCCCCCTCCGAGATCGGCTAAAACACACGTGAGCCCGGCGACCAACGTTCCAGAGTTTTAGACCCCTAGGCACGTCGGATTGTTTAGTAAGTGACTATTTCACCGCTTTTAAGGTAGCTAATTTAGGGGCCCCTCTCTCTTTCTGTACGCTGCTCATCTTTCAATCCAACGAAACTGCCCCTCACGTCAATGCTCTGAGTGCCTGCCGGACTTCCCTCAAAGGCAAAAGCAGCAAGAATGGCAAGACCTGCCCACGTTGTGATGGACGCAGAACGATTCCTGGCCTGCTCAGCGATTATTTCTTCGTAAAGCGGTAATGATTTGGACATCAAATCGGTTGAGCCCCTGATTATCTTCGGCGACCCAAGCCGAAAGGAGCTTCGAAATGGAATGCGGATATTTGAAATCCAAGTCCGGCACAGGTGCGCAAGTTAAGTGGGACAAGTCTGACAAATGTGTTTATTGGAACGGACGCTATATCGGTCACGCTAACAGTTGCGAGGAAGCCGTTGCGAAAGCGCGCGCCTGGATCGAAGAGCACGTCAATCGCTAACGCTTCCCTAGTTCGGACGTCCCCTACATTATCCCTGGTGAAAGACCGTATTGCGTATTCGGGCTAGACCATCTTTCGCCACTGAGAGGACATCTGTAACTCCGCCGAGAGCAGAAGGCATTCAGATCACCACGGCTAGGCGCGCCTATTGAAAATTTTACAAACTACATTCATTGAGCTTTTCCTGACTGCCGGTGCTCTTTCCTTACGAGCGGCAACTGAAGGAAGCGGCGGCCGCGGCCACATGGAGGTCATCAATGCATAGTTCGTCAAGCCACGATACAGGGACTCAAAAACCTCGAAAGCGCTTCCTTAAAAAAGGTTTGCTGACATTCGCGACTTGCATGGCGCTAGCAGAGGAAGTGTTTGCCCAATCCACGACTTCGCCTTGGACGCAGGCCGTTCAGGCGCTACAAGCGGCGTTCACCGGTCCGATCGCAACCGGACTCGCACTGGTTGCAATTGTTGTCGGTGGGCTGATGTTCGCCTTCGGCGAGGGCGCGGCCAAGCGCACCCTGTCGGGCGTGATCTTCGGAGTGGGCATGGCCGTCGGAGCCGTGAACTTCATGTCCTGGCTCTTTCCATAATCCGCTAGCGTTGCCCACTTAACTTTCATCGGTTCGCAAACGTATTTCGTGTGTTTTGGGAGAAGTGTGTGTCCCGTCGAATCAATACCGTCTATCGCGCGTTGAACTCCCCGCTGACGCTCTTAGGCGTTGAACGGCGCTTGTTCTTCTTCGCCCTCGTCATGGGAGCAGCGGTGTTCAATCTGCTGCATACGTTCATTGGCGGAATCCTGATGTTCGCCCTGCTCTATTGGTTCGCGCGCTGGGCGACCAAAACCGATCCCCGGATTCTGCGACTGATGATGAACTCCGCCAAAGCGCGCACGCAATACGACCCAATGAAGTTCTCACCTGTTCAGCTACGGAGAGCAGGCCATGTTTAACGTCGCAACGGCTCTTAAGAGCTACCGCGAGGCCGGTTCACTGAACGAGCAGATCAATCTGCTCGGATTTCTTGACGACCACTTCTTCCTGACGAAGAGTGGCGATGTAGGGGCGGTGCTCAGCGTGAGCGGCATTGACTATGAAGGGCTGAGCGCCAGCGAGATTGACCAGCATACGAAACGGCTCGAAGCGGCATTCAAGGTACTGGATGACCAGTGCCGAATCTACCAGTACCTCTTCAAATGCAATGACCCAACGATCCCAACTCGCGAATACGCAGACCCGGTCGTAAATGCGGCCATTCGCAACCGGATTCAGTATTTTCGAAGCAAAGCGGACAGGCTCTATTCGCTCGAAATCTTCTATATCGTCACTTACGAGACAGGAAAACAGAAAAAGACGATTCAGCGGATTTTCGGCAACGGCAATGGCAATGGTCAGCAGCTAGCTGGTGGATGGCGCGAGATTCGCGCACTTCTAACGGCCAAAGATGAAATTGTTCTTATTGATGAAGAACTGCGGCACGCGCAGTCCGCTCTCAGACAGCGGATTGAGAGCTTTCTGCTCCAGATCAGTGATTTTCTTCCCGCCCGACTGCTCCATAAAGACGAGGCGTTCCCAGCACTACGGCGCCTGGTGAACTTCACTCCCCAGAAACTCGGACTTGTGCGATTGAAGCATGATTCGTTTCTCGACTTTTATCTGTGCGATTCACACCTTGAATGTCATCGTGGATTCCTGCGGTTGGACGACTACTACGTAAAGGTCCTGACACTGAAGGAACCATCAGCGCAGAGCTTCCCGCTGATCTTTCAGAGGCTTTTGGAAGTCGACGCCAATTTCTTTGTGGCGACGGAGTGGAAACGCGAGCACGCGGACAAAACCCGCAGCCGCATCCACTCCCGCCGCCGCCACTTCCACAACACGAAACGAACCCTCACCAGCTACCTAAACACTTCAGACCAGTCGACTACGGCACAAGATGTGCTGATAGATGACTCCAAAGAAGCGCAGATTCATGTGCTTGGGCAGGCGTTGACAGATATTGAAGCGAAAGGCAACTACTTCGGCGAGTTCTCAATCAGCATCGTCTTCTATGGTCTCGATCTTCGGAAGCTCGAAACCGTGTGCGCCGAGTTCTATAAGGTCTTTGCGATTCACGATGTCCAGCTCCACGAAGAACGCTACAACCTGCTAAATGCCTATTTGGCCTGCGTACCCGGCAATGCGGCTTTTAATCTTCGCCGAATTCTGATCAGCAATGCGAACTACGCGGACTACTCATTCCTGTTCACGCTCGATTCTGGGAACCGTGAGAACTCACATCTTCATCAGGAATATCTTGCCGTTCTCGAAACCAATCACAGCACGCCATACTTCTTCAATCTCCATTACCGCGATGTGGCGCACACGATCATTCTGGGCCGTACGGGATCGGGCAAATCCTTCCTTCTGAACTTCCTCATTACGAACCTACAGAAATACCAGCCTTACACATTCATTTTCGATCTCGGCGGGAGCTTTGAAAGCCTGACACGGCTATCTCGCGGGTCCTACCTGCGAGTTGGTCTTGAATCGAAGGACTTCAAGATCAACCCGTTTGCGCTTGCGCCGACCAAACGCAATTTGGACTTCCTCGCTTTGTTCGTACGCGTTCTTGCCGAGTCTGGCGGACAACCTGCATTAACAACAACGGAAGAACGCGAACTGTATCAGCAAATCGAAACGCTATATCAGCTTGAAGAAACCTCGCTTCATAACCTAACTACGCTCGCCAACATGCTGCCGCGATCGCTCGACGCGCGGCTCTACAAGTGGAAGCAGGGCGGCCAGTTCGGGTTCTTATTCGACAACTCAGACGATACCGTCAGCTTCTCGCGTTTCCAGTGCTTCGATTTTCAAACGATGCGCGAATATCCGCAGCTGCTTGAACCGCTGCTTTTTTACATCCTGCACCGGGCGGACGCCCTCATTCGTGACCCTGAGCTCAGCCATATCTTCAAGCCATTCTTTATTGATGAAGCCTGGGTGTTCCTCAAGAACCCGACGATTGCTGCCTACATCATTGAGGCCCTAAAGACTTGGCGCAAGCACAACGCCGCGCTGGTGCTTTCAACCCAGTCCCTGGACGAACTGCGTAAATCCGAAATCCTCGACGTGTTGCTTGAAAGTTGCCCGACGAAGATATTTCTCGCCAACCCGGACATGGACCTTGAGCTTTACAGCCGCCAGTTTCACTTGAATGACCACGAAATCGAGTTGATCTCAGGTTTGATTCCGAAGCAGCAGATGCTCATCAAGACCCCGGAATCGTCAAAGGTCGCCAATCTCAGCGTAGATGCTCGCAGTTATTGGCTCTACACAAACGATCCATTCGACAACCGCCGCCGGGAAGAGGCGTTCCGCGTTTACGGCTTTGAAAAAGGCCTGGATGTCCTCGCCGCGGGCAGGTGACGAAAACAGAGTTGACCAAACCCCCCTTTGGGAGAAATTAAATGAAACCATTCGTTCTAGCTTTGCTGTTGTTCACGTTTGCTGTTCCCTCCATTTTGTTGGCCGACACTGGCGCGCGCACCGTCAAGTACTCGGATTCAGAGGTCGTTCCAATCAGGGCAAAGGTACGCTTCTCGACCCTCATCGTTCTACCGGCGGATGAAGAGATTCTCGACTTCACTACCGGCGACAAAGAGTTCTGGATCATCAATGGCGTTCACAACCTCTGTTATTTGCACCCAGCTCAGGCAGGTATTCAGAGCAATTTGAATCTCGTGACAGCGAGCGGCCACGTGTATTCCTTCCTGCTAACAGAAATCAGCAAGGAACAAGACACGGAACCCGACCTGAAGGTGTTTGTAACGCGAGATACGGACAACGCTCGGATTGAACACACCACCGCGCCGTCCCTAGTTCGTGCAACGGACCTTAACGCCTACAAAACAGAAATTGCGGAACTGCGCTCGCAAATCGCCTCCGCAGAAAAGCAAGCCGAAGATCGTGCGCAGCAAGAGATCAGCCAATACCGCGAGAGCTATCCGGCGAAACTCACCTTTGATTACAACCTGTCGAACAAGGCCACGAGTACACCGTTTTTTGTTTCCGCCATTTATCACGACGACCACTTTACGTACATCAAGTCCGCCGCGCGCGAGAAACCCGCGCTTTATGAAGTCAAAGACGGCAAGCCGAACCTCGTCAACTTCGATCTCGAAAACGGCGTGTACATCGTTCCCAAAATCGTGGACAACGGTTATCTGGTCGTCGGCAAAAAGCGCGTGACTTTCCGCCGTCGCAGTTCACCTGCCAATTAGCTGACCGATGTTGCGAGGAGAAGTATATGGAACAAGGAATTGAGCCGAATAAAGCGAACACGATCACGGACAAAGCTCCCAAGCCTTCGGGTCTACTGCCCAAAAACCTTCAGGCGTTCGTGGTAGTGGGACTTGCGCTCGTGATGGTGGCAATCATGGCACTCACCGGGCATAAGCGCCCGGTCGCTCCGACACCGCAGGCGAACCCGGCTACGCCGAATCTTTTGCCGCTAAACACCGAAAAAGTTTCTGAATTTCAAAAGCGTATTGAAGACGCGCAACGGCTTTCCGCACCCCAGGCTGAGGCAGCGTTGCTTCAAAAGCAGAAGCAATTGGCAGTCGAAGGGGTAGGACCGGCCCAGCCAGTTCCATCCAGCCTTAATGGAAGCCCGGTCCCCTCTGCGAACCCAGCAGGCGCGTACCCTCCCGGTGCTTACGCATCCGCGCTGCCTCAGCCCGCCGAGAGTGGGCCTGCCTCTGACCCGATCAAAGATGAACAGCATAAGCGTCACTACCAATCCCTTTTCGCCGACAATGTCGCGCTTACATATAGAAAAGATATGCGCGCCCTAAATAGGACTGAGCTCCCGTCGCAGACTGCTGCCGATCCCCCACTTGCGCAAGATCAACTCGCTTCGCAGGCTCTGGCGGAACTTGCGCGACAGAGCCAGTTGCTCGCTCAAGCACAGCAAACGGGCGTTGTACCGCCTAATCAAAAAACGCTCGAACCGGCCAACATCAGTCCGCAAAACCCGGTTACTACCGCGAGAACTGGTGACACAAGAACTGTGCCTGCGGCCTCCGATTCCGACTCCTCAAAGAAATACCTCCTCTTTGAAGGCACAATCCTTGAAACCGTGCTCATCAACCGCCTGGACGGAAGTTTCTCCGGGTCAGTGGAGTGTCTGGTTGCAAACGACGTTTATTCACACGATCGCCAGCATCTTCTAATCCCCGCGGGAAGCAAGGTGCTGGGCGCGGCCACAAAGGTCGATACCTTCGGGCAATCCCGGCTCGCCGTCACTTTCCATCGGCTGATCATGCCCGATGGCTACTCTATCAGTCTTGACCGATTCACTGGCCTAGACCAGCAAGGCGCAACCGCGCTCAAGGACAAAGTTAACAATCACTACGCCAAAATCTTCGGAGCCTCACTAGCTCTCGGAGTGCTTGGCGGCATATCCGAAGCCAATACCGGCACGCTGCTCAATGCCACTGAAGCCGATCGAGTCCGCGAAGGATTAGGGTCCGGTTTGGGAAACGCGGGAGAGGAGGTGCTAGATCGTTTTCTCAACATTCTTCCGACCGTGACTATCCGCGAAGGCGCTCGCGTGAAGGTTTATCTCTCTGGCGACCTGCTCCTTCCCGACTACCACGATCACAATTTGCCACCGAACCTGTAACTCGAAACGAAAGGAATGCCCCATGAAGAAACTGCTTTTAATACCGCTAATGGCCCTAACGCTAGCGCTCGCTCCGCAGTCGGCGCAGGCCCAGTTCGGCTTCAGTGTCGTATACGACCCGACCAACTACGCCAACGCCGTGCTGCGCTACTCGCAGCTCATCGCCCAATTGAATCAATTGCGCTCGACCTACTTGCAGATCCTGAATCAGTACAACCTGGCCGTGCAGATGTCGCACAGCCTGCCTAACATGGCAACCCGCTACGCCGCAAGTTGGGCTCCATGGCGCTACGCCTCAGCACAGGACGCCTACGGAAACGCTACGCCCTGGATCAATGGCGTGAACTCTGGCTCTGTTCCTAACGTCCTCGGCGGCTACCAGCGCGCCACCAACCCGCTTGCCATCTATCCGCAATCGCTCTTGTCACGAATGCCGCCGAGCGAGTTGCAGCGCCTTGAGTCCGACGCCGCCACCATCGAACTCACCGATGCCGCAGCGCAAAATGCGATGGAAACCATTGGCGCGATCCGCGCCAATGCCGTGCAAACGGCTAATACTATTTCAAACATCCAGTCCGATTCGTTGTCTGGTAATCCGAACCTCAACAGCGAAGTCGGAGTTCTGAACAAGGTCAATGCCACCAACGTCCTTGCCCTGCAGAACTCCCAGGATACGAACAAACTGCTCGTCGCATTGCTTGAACAGCAGACGATTGTCGCCAAACAACTACGCGATCAGGCTGCCGTCATTACCAGCGCCGATCTCGCCCGTCGCACCGCGACCGTGCCGCTCGGCCAGCAACTAACGAGCGGAATCGGACAGACGCTGACCACCTATCAGTTGCCATAGGTGTTCGACGAATGTGAGGGAAAGGAGCACCGCCGTATGGGACTGATGAACTCAATCACCGGATATATCACCCAGTTGCTCACGCAGCACGTCGGTCAGTTTGCCTTCCTGGGGCAAGCCATGTTTCTTTCCCTCGCCACCATCATGATCGTGTGGTTTGGCCTCAAATCGGCGCTTGCCGCCAGCGAACACGGCTCGGGATTTCACTTCGGAAACTTCACCAGTTTGGTCATGATGATCGCGTTCGGCTACGCCATGACCCAGTACTACGACGTGCCGATTCCTGGCATCGGCCGCAGCTTTTACCACCTCATCATTGACGAAACCGAATACCTAAGCCGCCTGATTACGAACACACAATTGCAAAATGCGTCAGACGCCATCAGTCAGTATCAGGGCCAAATTCAGTCTCCCGGAATCACCGACATCGCTGGAAATGTCGCCTACATCCTCGACCTCATCATCATGGCCTTATGGCAGGCAGTAGCCATCGTCATCACCATCTACGGCTTTGTCGCCCAGGCGATCTGCATTCTTGTCGGACCGGTTTTCATTCCGTTCTTTATTGTTCCCAAGCTCGAATGGCTGTTCTGGGGCTGGCTGAAATGCTTTATGCAATACGCCTTCTATCAGGTGATTGCCGCTGCCACGATGTTTGTCATCGGCAACTTGGTCATCTTCGTTTTGACCCAGCCGCCATTTTTGCCCGTGCCTGATCCGGTCACCTTATTGAGCTTGCTCACCGTGGTGTTTCTTGGAGGCGTCTACTGCCTGCTCAAAGTTCCGACCCTGACCAGCCACATCTTCAGCGGCATGTCGGGCCTTTCCTCAGTTGATCTCGCGGAGTATTTGCTGTCATGACTGACCATGAACCGAACGAAACCCGGCGGCTGTATCTCGAACGGTACGGTGATGCAGTCGTTACTTCGAACTACCTACGAATCGCTGTCGCGTTGCTCTGTTTGGCAGTGCTTGGCCTCGCCATACTGAATGTCCGAACCATCAACACGTTCAGAAATTTCCGTCCTCTCGTAATCCGCATTGATGAGCTTGGCCGGGCACAGGCCGTGGATTACAAGAGCCTTGAATACCATCCCGGAGACCGCGAAGCTAAGTATTTTCTCTCGGAATTCTGCCGGCTTTATTTCCGGCGAAATCGTTACACCATCCACGATGATTTCACTCAATCCCTCTACTTCCTTGATGGCAAAGTGGCAAACGATGTCATGGAACAGTACCGGAGGGACGACACGATCAACACGTTTCTCAGTAACCCCTCAGCGCCCGAAGTCGATGTAGATGTCGAGAAGGTGGCGCTGGAACCGATGTCCAATGCCCCGTACCACGCGTCCGTAGACTTCTACCTGATCGAATACGCGCCAGCCGATCACTCGGTCCTCAAGAAGACCCTTTACACGGCAAACTTCCTATTCCAGTTCAAAGACCAGGTCCCGAACGATCTGATTCCGATCAATCCGCTCGGACTGACGATCACCTATTTCCGCCAGGACCAGGCGTTCACGAGCGACACCAAATGATTGCCAATGCCATCTTCACAGCCACTGGATTGACCCTCGCGTTGGTGTTCTTTCTGACCAATGAACTGCGGTTTCTAATTCCTTTTCGGCAACTGCTCGTTTGTCACTACAGCGCCATTATTTTCCTGTCCCTCGCGATCCTGTTCCTGAATGTCACGGCTCTGTTGTTCACATTTGGCCGCCGCTTCTTCCTGAAAGACACGGGGCGCAAGCTGGCCCATTTTGACCGCGAACTTAATGCGGGTCGCACGCCCATGCCACCGCATTTGCATCGCGAGGAGTTGAACTGATGCCCCGCTACGAGTTCGAAAATGAGCGTAATGAGCCTGCGGTTAGGAACGCTTATGGTCACAATGACTCGCGTGAGCATACGAAATCAAAGCGCACTAAGCACCCGGTTGACCGGGAGCGCACGTATGAACTGCGCGATTCCGAAATCAAAACGCTGACCGATATCGGCACCTTCCGGGCGCTTAATCTAAATGACCTTGTGACCCACCGTTACGGTGGGAACCTCGTTGAAGCGCGTCGCGATCTCGACAACCTGGAGCGCCAAGGACTACTTCTACGCCGCACCATTTACCCGGACAACATCACTTCTGTGACCCTCAACAAGCGTGCCCGTAAGCTGCTCGAATCACGTCAGACAGGTAACTCAGGCGCTCAGCAGGCTTTCTATCACGGCTTTGTGAAGGACCGAGAAGCACGTCATGATGTCGCGATCTATCGCCTCTATCAGCAGGAAGCCGCCCGCATTGAGCAGGCTGGAGGCAAGGTGCAGCGCGTCATCCTCGACTTTGAACTGAAACGTTCCGTTAATCGAAAGCTCGCAAAGGTGCAGTCATTGCCGCCTGCCGAACAGGCCAAACGCAAACAAGAAATCGCTGATGAGCACCACCTTCCCGTAGTGAATGGACGCATTTCACTACCCGACTTGCGCCTTGAATATGAAGGCCCGGATCAGGAGATGGGTCGCGTGGATTTGGAGTTGGTCACGGGCGACTACCACCATAGAGGCGTTGCCCGCAAAGCCCAAACCGGCTTTCAAATGTACGGGCTTCCTGAAGACCAAGCGCGATTGCGCCCTGCTCTCGATGATCCCGAAATCATGCTGGATCTCCTCTCGCTATGATTCCGCAAGAACATCTCGCCGCCCTATGCGACCTCGGCTATACCGAACCGGAAGCCCGCTTTGTCTATCTCGTAGCCACCCACTCGGGCTACTTCACCTTGCAGCAGTACCTGGACTTCACCGGTCGCAAGAAGGGCTGGAGCGTCCATCAGTTCACCAACAAAAGCACGCGGCTGGGGCATCTCCGCACCATGACTTGCGCCTACGGCACGGCGCTTTACAACCTCTATTCGCGCCGGGTCTATGGAGCACTCGATCGCGATAATCTACGCAATCGTCGGCGGCTTTCAAGCGAACTGATCCGAACACGGCTCTCGATTCTGGACTACGTTCTGGCGCATCCCGATCTCGAATACCTCGAAACGGAAGCCGATAAAGTCGCCTGCTTTCAGCAGCAATATGGCATACCCGAGGCTCTGATTCCGGGCCGGATTTACCAGGGTATAGAGCAGAACGCCACTACGAAGCGGTGTTTCGTAGATTGCTTTCCGATCTATCTTTCGCCTGACACAAAGGGACCGAAACCACACCTGATTCCGACTTTCGTCTATTGCGACTCAGCTCCGCGCAGTTTGTTGCACTTTACGACTTACCTACACAATTACGAACATTTTCTGCGTCGGCTACCCCGCTTTGAACTCATCTATGCCGCTCCGACTACAGCGAAATTCAAGCGCGCTGAGCGGTTCTTCCGCGGCTTGTTTGAGGAAACAAGTGCCGCGAATGCTCGCTCTCTGGCCCGCTATTTCAAGCTACGACGGCTATGGGAAGAGGAGAAACATGAGCTGCTGACCCGTGCGGATCGTGACTTTCTGCGCTATGGAAACCAGCGTTATCGCGACCCGTTTTCCGAGTCCGCCTATCAGAAATGGACAGCTGGCCACCCCGGCAGCCAGTCACCAGAAACCATGTTGCGCGCTCATAACCAGATCTCGAACTGGAGCGTTCGCACTCATATTTTGCCGCACTACCACAACATCTTTAGCGCCGAATTCGGTGCAGAAAACGCCTCTAGCGCCTCCGGGGTTTGTTCTGAATCCCGTTCTGATTCTTGTTCTGTGGAGGAACAACGTAAGCAGTTCTAAACCAAGGCCAAACCGATGAAACGAACTACAAAACACGACGCGGCAAGAACCCCATCATGGCCGGGCGCGACCCCATTTTTTCAAATCCCCTTCGGGGCTGCGGGGGTCGCGCCCGTCCATGAGTTTGAGCCTTTCTCTTGCTCGTTCGGTTTTTGCCGCGTGTGAAGGAGGAAACACCGATGCCACTGCTCAAACCACCTGAGCCACTAGCTACCACCCGCAGGGTCTACCTGCGAATTGATGAATCGCTTGCTCTCACTGCCGAACGCTACGCCGAGTTCCTGGGCACGGACAAGCTTGACCACGTGGTCAGTCAGGCATTGGAGTTCATCTTCAAGCGCGACTCGCAGTTCAAGCAATGGGTGACCCAGTATTCCGGCACGACCGTAGTTCGGGCACTCCCAGGCAAGGGCGAGCGACAGAAGCCAGGCAGCAAAGGGGACCAGTCATGATTCAGCGCGCGCTGGCTTCGAAAGGTGTTGTGGCCTACGTGCTCGCCTGTGCGACGGGCATTACGCTCTACTTCCGAATGCCATTCCCGGAAGACGACCTGATGTTGCACTTGATCGAGCTGCGAGCACCGATGATCTACCTGTTCTTTAAGTACAGCTACACGCTGTTTCTGTTCACTACTCCCTACATTGCCTATTCGCTCGTGCTCTCCGGGCTGTACGTGTTCGCCTTCCGACCTACACGCAAGGTGAAACCCATGCCGCTTCCGTCGTATCCCGATCCTGCGAGACGCAACGAACTGTTTCTTGTGCTCGGCGAAGTCCACCATCCACGCAAACCTGAACCATCTCCGAGTCCCTATTGGCTTACCATCCCGGAGCGTGGATTGTTCACCGGCACTGCCATCTTTGGCGCTATTGGTACGGGCAAGACGAGCGGCTGCATGTACCCCTACGCCGAACAGCTGATTGCCTACCAGTGTCACGACCGTGAGAAGCGTATGGGCGGACTGGTGCTCGAAGTCAAAGGCGACTTCTGCCACAAGATCAAAGGGATTCTAAAGAAGTACGGACGCGGGGAGGATTACGTCGAAGTCAATCTCAATGCCGAGTACCGCTATAACCCGCTCTACAACGACCTCGATGCGTACGCTCTGGCCTACAACATCGCATCGCTATTAAACAATCTCTTCGGACGCGGCAAGGAACCCTTTTGGCAGCAGGCCTACACGAACCTAGTGAAGTTCATCATCCAGCTTCACAAGGTCGTTTACGACTATGTGACTCTCTTCGACGTCTACGAGTGCGCCATCAACCCCGATCTATTGGAATCCAGGATTCAGGAAGCCGAACGAAAGCTGACCGCCCAGAGCTACTGCGTTATCAGCTCGCAGGCTTTCCTCGAACAACACAATTTGGAACAATTTGGGTTTTGCCACGATCCGCAGGTCAAAGGCTACAAGGCCCCGCAATCCCCAGCACTTGAAGAGGCTCTGAAAGCAGCAGGCATCGAATTTCGTATCGAGAAGGAGAACCCGCCTGAACCTTTCGATCCGATCAAGCGCGAGATTCTGGATGGCGTGAAGCGCTGGTTCACGAACGACTGGCGCAGGATTGAGAACAAGCTGCGCACCTCGATCGTCGAAGGCATCTCGGTCTTTCTCTCGCTCTTCGACGACAATCCGGTAGTGAAGCGCACCTTCTGTCCACCGAAGGAGTGCTATGACCCGGTACTTAATCTTGATGGCAAATACGGACGGCCACTGCCGCTGTTCTCTGAGCTGATCGAGTCCGGCAAAGTCTGTGCCTTGAACTTTCCTGTCTCGCTCAACCCAGGCCTTGCCAAAGCCATCGGCGTAATGATGAAGCTCGACTTCCAGCGGGCCATGCTCAATCGCATCCCGAAGATCGAGAACTCGAAAGATCGATACTTCCGCCAAGCGTTCTTCATCTGCGACGAATACCAGCACTTCGCGACAGTTGGTGAGAACGATCCGAACGGAGACGAGAAGTTCTTTGCCCTCTCCCGTCAATCGAAGTGCATCCCCATCGTTGCCACCCAGAGCATCAGTTCCTTGCGCTCGACATTACCAGGCGAAACCTGGAGAACACTACTACAGACCTTTCGCACCAATATCTTCCTTGCTCTCTCAGACGAGTTCTCGGCCAAGATCGCCAGCGAACTCTGCGGCAAGGAAGATCAGTGGAAGGTCAACTACAACATCTCAGAAAGCGGGCATGACGCCCGCGTGAGCCTTTGGACAGGCAAGGCCATCGCTCATAGGGCGAACGTCACTACATCCAAGAGCTACAACACCCTAAGTGACTTCCGCTTCGACTTCAAGACCTTTACCGAACTCAAGAACGCCCAGTCTGTAACGCTCGCCTACGACGGATTGAATCCAGAGCCGCCCGTGTTCATGTATCTGAAGCCCTACTACAACGACGTGAACAAATCGTATTTCCGCCAGCTCGCCGATGGAGAACTTTGATGGCCACCACTCCCGCAACAACCGGATTCGAGCTGATCCTGCCGTTCTTGAGACCAATTGAACACCTCATCCTCGACCCCGAAATCAGCGAAATCATGGTCAATGGCCCCGAGCACGTCTTTGTCGAACGGGCTGGCATGGTCGAAGCTGTACCTGCAAAGGCGCTCACGGCCAAGTCTCTTGAAGTCGCAGTCCGAAATATTGCCCGTCGATTGGGAGACGACATCTCGGAAGAAAAGCCGATCCTTGACTCACGTCTTCCAGATGGTAGCCGGGTCGCAGCGGTCATTCCGCCGTGCAGCTTGAACGGCGTGACTCTCACCGTTCGGAAATTCAATGCCAAGCATTTTGGAATAGACCACCTAATTCAAATCGGAACGATCACGAATGAAATTGCCGAGATTCTTAAATCCGCTATCAGAAATCGTCAGAACATCCTCATTTCAGGCGGAACCGGCACGGGGAAAACCACGCTGCTAAATCTACTTGCCAACTTCATTCCCGACCATGAACGCATCCTCCTCATCGAGGACACGGCAGAAATACAAATCAACGCTCCGAACGTTGTGCGCTTTGAAGCGCGACGTGAACAGAACGGACTTCCTGCCGTGACCATCCGCGACCTGCTCAAGGCTAGCTTGCGTCACCGACCCGACCGAATCCTTCTCGGAGAGATTCGCGGCGCGGAAGCATTTGATCTCTTGCAACTTTTGAACACCGGACACTCCGGCACGATCTCTACCGTTCACGCCAACTCCGCACCTCAAGCACTCAGCCGCTTCACAAGCTGTGTTTTACAAAGCAATGTTGAGCTTCCGTATAGCGCCATAAAGAGCAATATCGCGGACTCAATGAACTTGCTCGTTCACATAGAGCGCCGTCCAGGACGGCGCTTCGTCTCGGAAGTCGTGAGCATCACAGGCTATAACCCAGAGCAAGATCACTACTCGTTTGAACAAAACTTTCCGCGCGAGGACGTGTCATGAACAGAAATGCCCAATACGTTCTGCGAACAATTTATCGCTGGGCACTGATGACGATTGCTTTCTCGCTGCTGCTATTTTCAGCCGCGGGCAGTACGAAAATCGTTTCACTTCGCGCCTACCTCATCACGTACTCCTTCGCACTGCTAGTCACAACGCTTGCCGTTGATCCAGCACTCGCTCATGAGCGTTCGCACCCAGGCCCGGACGCCGGCCCGTTCCATCTTCAATTTGGTCCGCGGTTTTTGTTTCTGCTGACTTTAGCTACCGCAGCATTCTGCGTTGGTCGAGTGCCAACATTAACCGTTGCTTCGCGAATTCGATGGTTTGCACTCGCGATATTCGCTCTCGCCAGTTTTGTACAGATATGGGCGATGATCGCAAATCCTTTCTTCTCGCCTGCTATCCGCACTCAGCGAGAACGGCATCGGCTCATTGACTCCGGCCCGTACAAATTCATGCGGCATCCAGGCTATTTCGCAATGTGCGTTTCAGCCCCCGCAAGCCCCATTGCGATTGGCTCATGGCTGGCACTCGTTCCAGCCGCCGCATTCATCTGCCTGATTTACTGTCGGTCCAAGTTTGAAGATCAATTTCTGAAGGACAATCTACCGAGCTATACGCAATATGCCGCGAAAGTCCCATCGGGAATGTTTCTTTTCAGGGGTAGGGAATGTCAGAACATGCGAAGAAGCTAATCCAGAACAGCGCGGCCTTCGATCTCACTTTGAACGCCATTCGATTCAGGTGAAGCCGTTGCTTAGGATTCATCCAAAAGCTCTGCAGCGTATGGCTCGACTGCGAGGAGTACATGGCATCCAGATCGGAAAACTTTGGCGACTCCGCGCTTCTGATCTCGAGAACCGGATCAGTTCTAGGCGCGCATGACCTAGCGAAAACTCTCGCACAAGAGCCTTACGTCGATGCTCAACGTGTGGCAGAGCATCTCAGCCTCACACGCCGCGAGGTCCTCAAATTGACTCGCGCGAAGAAATTGCCTGCTCACGCGATCGACCCGAGTGCCACACGAAAAATTTATCGCTACAAGCTGAGCGAAATTGATGACGCCCTTTCACAACGCCTAATAACCCAAGAGCCACTTGGTTCCCACCACTTTTCGCGCGATAATCACCAACGGCAACCCCGAGACCGGAGAGGATGAATCAATGGTCAAAGGGAATGGTAAAGGGTGGTTCAGACGCAAGAGAGGCAAATTGCTCTACTGTTGGTACAACGACGCCGGACAAGAGCGTACCAGAGTCATTGGTGACGCCGACTTGTCCGACGGCGACGCTCGCGAAATTGTAGGCGAACTAGCCCTGCGCGCAAACGTAGGGAGACCCGATCCGAAGAACGCAATTTTCGGACAGGTTCTTAAACATTGGTTGGACTTTGGCAAGACAAAAACTGGCACAGACAAAGACCACAGCACCAAAGCTACCGACCGCCACAATGCGGAAGATTATCTTTCGTACTGGGCGAGTCGCATTGCGAAAGATATTCAGCCGGTGGAAATTCAGACTTGGCTCGACCAACAGAGCTACGGTTTGCGATCGAAGCTCAGAAGCACGATGTCAGCCCTGTACCTGTATGGGCAGAAGAACGGTTTCATTCCCCGAGGAGAGGAATGGAACCCGATGAAGTTTGTTAGTGCGCCCACGGTCAGTGAATACGAAGCAGTCAGCTTGGGCGGCACGGAAGCTGCAGCGGTAATTCGGCATTTGAAAGATCCTCTGCTGAAAACTTTGGTGATTCTCATCGCCGCTACTGGAATGCGAATCTCCGAAGCCGTGGCACTCACATGGTCTATGGTCAACTGGACGAGGGGCAAAATCCGCATCGCCCGTAAGTTTGCTTACGGCGCATACGGGAAACCCAAGTCCAAAATGTCTGCAAAGCCCATTGAAATGACTCCCGGACTTGCGGCAGTTCTGCGAACTTGGCGGGGAGAAACGATGTACGCTGCGGATTCAGACCTGATGTTTCCGTCATACCGATTGCGGGGGAAAACGCCCCGATCGAAGGGCATGGCGGCCAAGCTTTTGCGTCAGGCGGCAATCCAAGCGGGTATCCTCGAAATGAAGGACGGCCAGGCCTTCTACGATGGCCAACCTGTCGTGCGGTTCGGATTCCACAATTTGCGTCACGGAATTGCAACTTGGTTAGCGGAACAAGGGACTGACCCGGTTGTGATCCAGCGTATGCTTCGTCACGCTGATGCGAATATGACGATGCACTACGTCCATATCAGCAAACAAGCCCGCAAAGCCCAAGAGCAGTACATCGCCGAACTTGGGTTGAAAAGCGATTGCGGGTACACATTGCGGGTACAGTAAATTTGTATGGATCCGCTAACCGAAGTAGAATCAGCGTATAGGCGCGTAGCTCAGTTGGTTAGAGCGCTACCTTGACACGGTAGAGGTCTGGGGTTCGAGTCCCCACGTGCCTACCATCCCTTGGTTCGCCTGCCGACGCGGCAACGATCAGACCACCGTTACGGATATTCCGGCCTCTTCCATCGCGTAGAGATCGTGCTTTGCAAGGCCCCTGTCGGTAATTACGTGATGCACGGAGCCGGCCGGCATGATGTTACACAAACTACGGCGGCCAAATTTGCTGGAATCACACACCGCCACCGTCTTGCGCGAAATCTCCACCATCGCACGATTGACCTGCGCCTCAAGCAGATTCGGCGTGAAGAGGCCGGTCTTTAGGTCGAATCCGTCGACACCAAGAAATAAAATATCTGCGCTTAACTGCCGCAAGGTCTGCTCCGCAAGCGGACCCACCAGCGAGAAAGAATTCTTGCGCAGTGTGCCGCCGGTGAGGATGACTTCAATATCGGTGCCATCAAGCTCGGCGGCGATGTTGATGGCGTTAGTTACCACTGTGAGACCGCCTATTCCGCGGAGTGCGCGGGCAATCGCGGTAGTAGTGGTGCCAGAATCAAGCAATATGCACTGGCCTGGTTCGATCATTTTCGCGGCAGCAGCTGCGATACGGTCTTTCTCCTTGCGGTGCAGCTTTTCTTTTTCGCGCAGCGTGGGATCGAGCAGGGCACTTGTCTGCACGGGCAACGCGCCCCCGTGCGTCCTTTGAATCAGACCCTGACGATCGAGCGCCTCCAAGTCTTTGCGAATTGTGATTTGGGAAGTTCGGAATTGTTCGGCTAAATCTGCAACCAACACGCGCTTACTCTGGCGCAGAATGTCTACGATGGCGCGCCGGCGTTCTTCGTTCAGCATTCCATTGGTGCCCACGGTTTGGCCTTGTCATTGACGGGTTTCGTCTTACTTCGAGTTGTAACTTTCCCGCATGGGTACTGCTTTGTCAAGCCAGTTCAGACTCGCGAAACGGTCGTCTCGAAACCATATGTGATTTATCTTCAGCCGAGCCCAAATTTAAGGTCCCACGGGGGAAGTGGAGTTCGTGTCCAGACATGGCGTTGCTTCGAATAGAGCAAAGAATCGAGCCGGAATCTTCGGAAGCCTTATGGTTGCTGCGCTTCTTTCAAGTCCGGCTTAATCTCATAAGCCTTGTCGAGTTCCACTCTTGCTGCAGCGTCGTTACCTTCCTTCTGAAGCACCAATGCCAGGTTGTAATGAGCTTCTGCATACTCTGGCTTCAGGTGCACGGCCTTAGAAAATTCCTCTTCCGCCGCATGGAGGTCGCCTGATTGCAACAACACTAACGCCAGATTGTTGTGAGCCTCCGCAAAACTTGGATCGCGCCTCACAAGTTCGCGAAAAACATTTACCGCTCCAGCCGTGTCGTTGTTATGACTCAGTACCAGCCCCAGTTGCACGCGTGCATCTGTGTATTCGGGGTTCAGACTAACTGCCTGTTTAAGTTGGATTGTCGCCTCATCTAGGTCTCCGGATTCCGCAAGACCCAGGCCGAGATTGTAGCGTGCCTCGGGGAGATCGGGATCGCACATAACCGCTTGCCGGAACTCGTCGAGGGCGCGCACGTGATCATCTTGCTGCCAGTACAACTGCCCAAGACTGGAGTGGGCCTGCGCGTAGTCCGGTTTCAGTTCTAATGCTTTCTTGTAAAGCGCCAGCGCTTGTGTGGCATCGTTCTTACGCTCCCACGTAAGTCCCAGGTAGTAGTAGCCGGTCGGCAACTCGGGAGCTTGCTGAATGGCTTGTTGAAAAAATTGCTGGGCATCGTCGAGCTTTTGTTGCTTCAAAGCATCGACACCTTGAAGGGTCAACATTTTCGCTTGAGCCAATCGCGTTCGAAAGTCGTGCAGCCCCTTCAGATCGTTCAATTCTTTCTTTGCGGCATTGGTCTGACCCTGAGCGCGCAAAGCTATGCCGAGATGGTAGTGTGCCTGCTCGAAATCAGGTTTGAGTTCAATGGCCCGCTGAAATGCCGCAATTGCCGAGGCTAGGTCGCCTCCGGCTTTGAGCTCCATGCCAAGGTTGTACTGCGCTTCCGGATCCTGAGGGTTGAGTTCGACCGCCTTCCGAAAATGCACCAGCGCTTCGGGATGTTTGTCCTGACGACGTAGTGCGATGCCGAGCATCAGCTGCGCAGGCTCAGACCGTGGATCGAGGGTGAGCGCTCGACGAAATGCCGCGGCCGCTCCGCCAATATTGCCAAGTTGGCCTCTCGCGCTGCCGAGCTCGATATACAGATCGGACGAGGGCTTCAACTCGACAGCTCGAGTTAGCTCACGGTCGGCATCGGAAAAATCGTTCTGTTCGGAATGGGTTCGCGCCAGGAGTCGAAGCACTGCCGCATTGGTGGGATCGATCTGTGCGGCCGTCGTTAGTTCTTTTGTGGCCGCGGGAAGGTTGTGCAGGTCGTAGAAGCTGGCCCCCAGTCCATAATGCGCCTCGGCCCAGTTCGGCTTCAGCTGGATGGCTTTTTTAAACTCGTCTGAAGCCGCGTTTGCATCGCCTTTGTACTTCAGGGCAAGCGCGAGATTGTAGTGGGTAAGAGCGTCGTTGGGATTGAGGGAGAGAGACTTCTGGAAGTTGGCGATGGCTTCATCCCAGGATTTTTTCTTGGCGAATTCAGTTGCAGTTCGGCTATAGCTCTCAGCCGTTTGCCCAAAACAAGGCGCTGCAATCACCAGCAGCAGAACAAGGACGACAGCCATGACGAAAGCCTAGCACGAATAAACCTGCGGGAAGGAAAGCCGAGGAGCTGAAGAAGAAAGAAGGTGCGGGCGAGGCTGAGCCTCGCCCGCAAAATTGATCAGATCACCAGATGAACTTGGCGCTGAGCTGTCCGATGCGCGGGTCACGCGCGGTGTCGACAACTCCAAAATTGCCATCGATATCACCACTCGGATTTACGAATTGAGCGTGATTGAAAATGTTGAAGAATTCACCACGGAACTCGAGAGCTTTCGCTTCCGTGATCTGAACCCGCTTGCTCACGCCTATGTCAAAATTGTTGATACCAGGGCCGGAGAAAAATCTCCGGTTCGACGTCCCGAACGTTCCAAGCGTGGTGTTATGAGCGAATGCGTCCGGCAGGAAGTACAATCCGTTCGATTTGCGCGGATCCACTATCTTCACCGGGCCGACAAGATCTGGCATGTCGGTGGAGGAACTTCCCGCCAGAGAGATATCCTCTCCACTCTGCTGCATCTGAATAGGGAAACCAGTGGCTAAATGGGTTATACCTTGCAGTTGCCAGCCCTGCGTCAGCCGCTTCGGCAATCCCGCAAAAGCTCTATCAAATGGGATCGCCCATATGTAGCTGGCCACAAAGTTGTGGCGCATGTCGGTATCGGACAGTCCGCGGCTCAACCTGGGATTCTGGAAATTAACCAGGTCGTTAAACGCGGATGAATTGTCTATGGCTTTGGCAAAGGTGTAAGAGGCTAGCAGTGTTAAATCTCCGGCTTTGCGCTCGATGGTGACCTGGCCGGAGTGGTAGATCGAATTAGCTGCCAGGTGGGTAAGCGTATTGGCGTTACCAAAACACAACGTTTGCGCCCCCGGACAGTAGTTGTTCTTGAGCAGAAAGTTTCTTGTTCCATAAACGCAGTTCTGGGTGGCGGGGGAGCCTGTCGTAGGTGGCAAAAGAGTCGCATCGCATCCCACTCCCAAGGCTGCGCCGAGGGGAAGGGTATAAGTGTCTTGCTCCCCTTGGGGAGCGCAGCCGCCAGCAGAAGGATTGGTCGCATCGGCCGCTCCCAATGCGTTCAGTTGGAAACAAAGAGCAGCGTTACCCGGATTGACATCCTCTTGCTCAATCAGCCGATGCCCCTCTGTCCCAACATATGCCAGCGTCAGCACGGTTGATTTGCTCAGCTGGCGTTGAATGGAGAGATTGAAGTGTTCGGCGTAGGGCAGCCGGTTGTGAATGTCATATCCTGGGAAAAAGGACATCGGCTCGTAAACGGAAAAATCGAGGGTCTTATTTGCCGGGCTACCGGGAGTCGGAACGGTGAACGGAAAACGCTGTCCTTCGCCGTCGGTCCCTCCGTCAAGGCGATTGCGAAAAGGTTCGGAAAAGTCAACAGCACCAGGACTGGTCCAGAAGAGACCGAATGGAGCGTCAGCCACTTCAAAGAACAAGTTCAGGTCCTCTACCGAGGTGTAGTAAATACCATAGGCCGCTCGAATGCTGGTTTTTCCTGGGCCGCCAAAGACTTTGCCTAAGACACCGTCACTAAAGCTGGGAGAATAAGCGAGGCCGATGCGCGGGGCGAAGTTGTTGTACCGGGTGGGAGCAAGCGTTTTAGGAATGCCCGGGTCGCCGGGATATACCAGCCCGGTTGGAGAATTAGGAAAGACGGTTGACTGCTCTCCCTTAACCCAAGTCTGAATCTTTCCTTGAGTGTCATACAAGGGCATGCTTACTTCCCAACGCAGGCCAAGATTCAAGGTTAAATCGGGGGTTGCCTTCCAGGAGTCTTGTACATAGGCGCCGCCGTAGCGCGTTCGCGAATCCAGCAATTGCAAAGCGGCCTGTGTGTAACCACTGTTGTTGCTCGGAGCACCTATCAGGTAATCGGCGAACGCTTGGCTAGGATTGCTGCCGTCGCCAGTCACAGTACCGTCAAAACTGAAAGCCCCGTTAACGTCCGCCAAGTTGCGCTCGTTTATTTGGTAATAACGGAATTCACCCCCGACTTTCAAAGTATGCTTGTTGACCACCTTAGTGAATCCATCCGAAACCATATAAGTGTTGTTGGGTTGGAACGTGATCAAATCAGATGGGCCGACGCTAAAGTTAGGGAAAAAGAGCCGCGGCATAAACTGCGGCGTATTGGGCAAGCCATCGGTAATAATTCCCAAACCATTCGAGTTATCGAAACCCAGCGACGCCAGCGATGCGAAGCCGCCGCTCGGGGTGTCTGCGTGGGTCGAGGTGCGAAAGAAGGTCAACCGTGCCTCGTTCACCGCGGTGGGCCCAATGGTCTTCGTGTTGCTCATCACGAATTCCTGAGCGCGGGTCGGCGTAATCGTAGGGAAGCCTGGAGTGCTGGAGACACCGAGCGCCTTTGAGTTGGTTGAATCGTCAAAGGTGTAATAGAAGGACCAATTGCCGGTCTTCTGATTATTGAAGTCAACGCGCTCGCCAATCTTGTCGTCCTTGATCCTGTTCCTACCGCTATTGTCCGCATAGTTGAATGCTGGGTTCGTGATGTTCGGGGCTGGAATATTAGGAAGAGTCCCAATGGCCGCGGGCGACCATGCGCTTTGCGGGATCACTCCACCGGGAAAAACGCACGTCCCTGCCTGACCATCGGCCAGTGTATTGCAGCCGGCAGTCCAATACGGTTCTCCGGCAGTCACTGTGTAGCCCAGTCGCTGTGAAAGTTGTGTTGGCCAACCACAGGCTGGACAAGTGCCACCAGCCGTGCCATCAACCGTACCGGTCAGTATGGTGGGGTCGAAACTACCCTGGCGTTCGGCGGCTGTCGGCAAGGCAACGGTAGTCTCGGCGCCCTGCACTTGTCTCGTTCCTTGATAATCGGTGAACCAAAACAGTTTGTTTTTCCAGAATGGCCCTCCGATGGCGTAACCAAACTGATTGCGGTGAAGTTCGGTCTTGGGCTGGTCGGTGAAGAAATAGTTCTTGGCATCCAGCATATCGTTGCGTAGAAATTCGAATACGTCGCCGTGAAATCCGTTGGTTCCCGACTTTGTAATGGCATTCATCACGGCACCGCTGAATTTTCCGTACTCAGCGTCGAAGCTATTGGTGATAAGGCGAAATTCCTCGACCGAGTCAAGGTTCGGCACCAAGCCTGCACCCAGGTTGCGTCCCTCGCTGACGTCGCCACCATTCACCAGAAACGCATTTGCGGTTTCGCGCTGGCCGTTAACCGAGACATTGCCCGTATTATTGTCGTAACCACCCGAAACCGGCCTGTCACTCGTAGTGCTTCCCTCAAGTGTCCCGGCAGTGGTGGGCGCTACGCCCGCCTGTAGACCCAGTAAATCGAGATAACTGCGGCCATTCAGAGGCAGAGCCAGCATCTTCTTTGAGTCGACAACATCCCCTAACTGCGTGTTTTCCGTTTCCACGTGCGTGGCGCTAGCTGAAACGTCGACGTGTTCCGCCACCGTACCCACCTGCAGAGTCACATTAAGCCGAAGCTGGTCGTTCACTTGGAGGGTAATTCCGCTGTCGGTATAGCTTTGAAAACCGGTAGCCGTCACCGTGATCCTATAGCTGCCGGCTTGTAAAGCAAGGAAGTGGTAAGAGCCATCAGCCGCCGTCGTGGTTTCCTGGCTAACATTGGTTTGCACATTCACGATTTTGACTTGAGCGCCGGCAACCACGGCTTGAGCAGGGTCATGAACCGTGCCGGAAATCGCGCCCGTCACGTCCGCGCGCGCCGCGGAGAAGCTAAAAACAACGAGTATTGAAACGATTGAATACCGAAGCGCAGACTGCTTCCTGTTGATCACAGTATTCACCTCCCCGGGAGATGGTGAGCACAATGCCACAAAAGAACGAAAGAAATCAAGCAAGAACTGATCATAACCGCACCAAAATATTCACCACGTTTCACTTCCCTGAGCGAACTGTTGAATGTTTCTTCACTGCAATCAGCGAAACCTGTTCCAGGCCGGGGAAGCGGCCTTCGCTGTCGGCTTTGCGTTCGGTTGGCGAAATCTGCTGAATGGTTGTCACTGCGGGCATGACCGGACCGAAGTATTCGGCGTAGGCAGGATCGAACACCTGCTGGTCCGAAAGATCGTCGAGGTAAATATTCGTGGAGACAACCTCATCGAAGTTCATACCCGCTTCTTCCAAATTATCCAGCTGGTTGCGCATCGTTTGTCGAAGCTGGTGCTGCGTGGTCGTCGCAAAAACACCCCCGTGCGGCCCTGGAATAAAGCCGTCCTTGGCGGAGCAATACAGCGTGTCACCGGCGAAGACGCAAGGGCTCGCAGTCGGGCTGGGCGGCATGTTCTTCGGTCGGACCGCTTTGCGTTGCGATAGATCACGGACTGCCACACCTGTGTATTCGATGTGCGCCCCTCCCGGCAGGCTCATCACATCGATCGTGGCCCGCGCCGGCGTGTTGCCGAATTCGAAACGGCGGGCATAGCGCTCGTTCATCACCCGATGAGGCATTTCAGAAGTCAGATACGGATTCACCATGACCATGTTCGCCATGTCGAGCCCGGCGGCCTTGAGCACGGCCTGTATGCGGTCAAGAGCGACGTCGACTTGCGCGGCTGGATCATCAGGGATTTTGCCGGTTGTCGGATCGATCCCTTCCATCCCGGAAACGAACAGCCGATCATGGGTAAGAACTCCTGGCGGAGCCGTATCCGACGATTTGTAATTCGCGGGAAAGATGGTTCGCCTGCCGGTTAAATCGCGAACAGCCACGGCGCTGATCTCGATCGGTGACTGCGGAACGCGAGCGACACCGAGTACCGCGCGAGCAGGCGGAGTGGGATGAAAATACTCGCCAAACACGCGATTCATCTCTTCGTACTTGCCGATGTCTTCGAGGTAAACCTGCGTGTATACGACGTTATCCATTGAAAGGCCGTCGGATTCGAGCATGGTCTTGATGTTAGTTAGCGTCTGCCGCACCTGCTCGGTGAATCCACTCGGCACTGTGCCGTCAGCACGCCGAGGACCTTGCCCGGAGAGATAGACGTAGTCACCTGCGTCGACTGCGGCTGAGGAAAAGCGGCTCGCGCTAGCAGAATTTTGAGGAGTTACAGCGCGGATTTGCGCCCGCACAGAAACCGCCGAGAGAATCAGAATTATGCAGCTGCAAAATCGCATTGAGCCTTCCCCACCCGTTTTTTTTACGCCGCAGACTTCTTCTGCGCAGCGCGCAAAACCGAGCGCAATCTCTGTCCGACAATGATTTCTTCTCCCGGTTTGATGGTGAGCGAGACCAATTCAATGTGGTCGGGAGCTTTCCGTTCCTTGGGCGTCGGATTCGGATTGCCCTCGCGAACTGCCTTTACCAGGCTGGGATTGTCCGGCCCAAGCACTTCGATTACTGGATCGCCTGCACGCAGTTCGTTCACGCAATCAATAATTTTGTAGTTCCAGGCCTGCGTGTCCCAGTAGACCCTCAGCGTTGGGTAGCGGTTACCGTCTTCCGGCGTGTAGATATCGGTCCTGACTCCGGGCACGGTATCGACCAGCTTGCGAATGCGCCCCACCCGGGCGTTCCACTCCGCGTTAAGTTTGTTGAGATCGAGTTTCAGCCACGTCTCAAGCGCAGTGAGACAGCCGATGATCTCTTCTTTTCCGACCTTCATCGGGCGGCACACGGCGCCTTCGCGCGGATTGCAGTTCATGAGTGCAGCTTCGATCAAATCTTTCCTTCCGAGTAGCAAACCGCTGCACTGCGGCCCAGACAGCCCTTTGCCTCCGGAAAAGCAGTAAAGATCGATCCCCATCTTGGCGTAGAGCTTGGCATTCTCGACGGGCGGAATACCGGCCGCATCGTCGAGCAACATCGGGACCTTACGATCTTTAGCGATGCTCAACTGCTTTTGCAGCTTGTCGCCGAGATCGGTGGTGTAGATCATCGCCGTGTTTTCGTTAATCGCGTTCGAGAGCTCGTCGGGCGAATAGACCAGAACCAACTTGCCGCCAGCAAGGCGGATGGCGCTATCGAACGCGCTGCGGCCGCCGACCATGATGACTTCATGCTTCAGTCCCGTGGTATCGGGAAGCTGCCAGATATTCTTGTCGTCGTTTCCGGCGATACATGCAGCCGTTGCAGCGGCCATTGCACCGGCCGCTCCGGAAGTAACGATGCCGGATTCGGCGCCGGTCAGCTCAGCCAAGCGGCGGCCAACTCCGCGCTGCAAATCAAACATGTTGACGAAGTGTTTTGCGGCTTCGAGCTGGGCTTCCCGGACCTCAGGGAATTCGAGCGATCCGCTGAGATAGGTCCAGGTGCCGCGGCAGTTGATGACCGTCTTCACACCAAGTTCGCTAAAGACGTTGCGGCGTGGGTCCTTGCCCATTGCCGATGCCGCTTGGGCATACAGGTCGCGGGCTGCGATTTGCGTGAGAAGCGGCGCGGCTGCCGCGAATTTCATGAACGATCGCCGGCTGGAATTCTGGATACGTGCCATTACAAAACCTCCTCAGTAGCTCTTCTCAGTGAAAGCACCGAGCAACAATTGGCGATTCAAGCCCGTAGTGCCAACGCTTATTCTTCGGCCTTTGGCAACGTAATACTCGACCGCACCGCCAGAATGTGCGCCTTGGCTCCCGGTTTGTTTTGGTTGTAGAAGCCGACCGTGCAGTTCGGACGAAAATAATAAGCGTCTCCGGCCTTTGCTGGATGGCGCCCCTCGATGCCATCCATTCCGCCGCCCGCCACCATATCGCCGCTCCCGTCGACAACCAGGTAAATCTCCTCAGCGCTTTCGTGATGATGCGGGAAATTCGTACCGCCGGGCGCGAAATCCATCCAGAAAAGACTGACCATCACGTAGGCCTGGTCAATGGCATCGCGGGTCCCCTCGCGCGTTCCGGCCATAAGTTTGTAGAGCACCGACGCAGGATGGCCCTGAACCGTTTCTTCTTTCAACTCAGACATGTTGACGACCTTAGGTTCCGCCGGCGGCGCGCTGATCGAGATCGACGATGGGATCTTGAAGGTCATCACCACCACGCGCAAAGCTTCCTTCGAACTATTCAAGATCGAGTGCTTCACCCCTGGCGCGATGTAGGTGAAATCATTAGCGCGCCACGGATAATCGTGGTCTGAATATTGCAGTGTGCCCTTTCCTGCAAGAACAAAGTACAGTTCTTCCTCGCGCTCGTACTGAACTGACTGGCACTTGCCTTCTGCATCGAGCGTAGCCTCGCCAAAACGCGCAACGTTGATCAACACCCGGCTGTCATGGTCGCCTTCCCCGAAAAGCGCTGCATAGTGGCAGGATGGAGAGGTCAAATCAAGTTGAGTGTCTTTGATCTGGGGAACGTATCGATGTAACCATGTGGGATCGACTTGCCTTGTCTGCGCCCGCACCGTAGGCACAACCAAAAACAGCAAAAGCGGAATTTTGAACAACAACAACGCGCGGGCGGGGCCACCCTTATTCATGAAGGTTTCTTGTACACCACAGAATAGGCTTGACGCAAATCGAAATGTTTCGTTTCATTGTTTTTCGTTTTGCTGTCGAGAGGCCGCACACCACTGACAGCACATTATTCCAGCGCGCATGTTAGGCTCAGTAACTTCCCGAAGGACAGTGCTTATGAGAAATCATTGGCTGCGGCGCCGCGTCGGATTTTTATTTGGAATGTTGGCCGTGGTTGCGATCGCATTGAGCGGTTTCGCCAGGCCCGTTCATGCGCAAACAAAGGCCCCGACAAACAACGCATGCCGTATTGAATCGATTAATTACAAGGGGTGGCAGGCGCAGCAGATCTCGAATCGTTGGGTGCAGTTGGTGATTGTGCCGCAGAACGGCGGCAGGCTCATCCAAGTGGCGTTCGCGGGACACGAATATCTTTTCAATAATCCTGAACTCGTCGGGAAATATTTTCCTCCCACCAATGGAAAGTGGTTCAACTACGGTGGCGACAAGCTCTGGTTGTTGCCCGAAGGAAACGACGATGAACAACACTGGGTAGGGAACTCCGACCTGGTGGATGATGGGCCGTTTACCCTTCGAAAAGTTTCGGAAGGAAATGAATGCCAGGTGGAGCTTACCAGCCCGGCTGATCCGCAAACCGGCATTCAGTTTACGCGCACAATTCATTTGGATCCAGATTCGCCGCGTATCCGCTTTCATGCGGTGATGAAGAATATTTCTGGACACACCGTGAACTGGTCGATGCAATCGGTCTCGCAATACAACACCGCAGATTCCTCGTCTCCGGCCGGCTTCAACCGCAACTTCTGGACCTTCACTCCCGCAAATCCGGCGAGCAGCTATCTCAACCGCTATCACGTCCGCTACGGACCGGCACAGAATTCGGCAGTGGGAGTTCGTGATGACGGTTTTTTCAACGTTCACTACGTTCACATGGCGGCTGAACTGTGGATAGATTCCACTGACGGCTGGCTCGCCGTGATCGATGGAAACAGTAAATATGCGATGGTGGAAAGATTCGAGTACGACGCCACGAAGCAATATCCCGGCAAGGCCTCGGTTATTTTTTGGACAAACGGGCCGAGCATGGAACTGAACCGCGACGGCGTCCCCTCAATGCCCGCTGATCCGGATGCCAGTCCTACTTATCTTGAGGCGGAACTGAATAGCCCGATGTGCAAATTGCGCGCCGGCGAGAGTTGTACCTTCGAGACTGAATGGTTTCCAACGCGGGCCGGCGACGAGTTCCACGGCGTGACGGATGCCGGAATTTTGCTGAGGCCACTGCAGGCGACTCATGCGAATGGCAACGTCAAACTGTCCGGCAAGTTCGGGGTCTTCTTCGCGGGGCATCTGGTGGCGCGTTTTTACGACGAGCATGGGTCATTTCTCGGACTTGTCCCAGTTGCTGATGTCAGCCCGACGGACGCGGTCTCTCTCGAGAAAGAAGTTGTTCCTCCAGGAAGAGCCGTACGCGTATCACTTCATCTGCTGGACGAAAACGGAGTCGACCGGGGATCTCTGAATGAGGTGCAAATCCCTTCCTTGTCGGCTACAAGCGAGGGCGCTCACTGATATGCGCTTTTCCCGTCCGGCCTGCGTTGTTCTGTTGCTTGTCTCTTACCTGACAGCACAACGTGCGAATGCGCCCATCAACGCGCATATCAATGTTCAGTCGGACGATTTGCTTGCCCAACCAATCGGCGCGAACTGGGCCTCCTACAACGGTGACTACACGGGGCGGCGCTACAGTAGTCTCGACCAGATCAACACAGGTAACGTTTCACAACTTCGCGCGGCGTGGGTTTTTCATCCCGGTAATTCGCAGAATCTTGAGGTAACGCCCGTGGTTGTTCGCGGAGTGATGTACATCACCTCCTCTAACCACGTTTTTGCTCTCGATGCACGAACCGGGCGAACTCTATGGCATTACGCGCGTCCGGTGAGTTCGGGTTTGCTCGATGACGCTGCGGCGCACAAGAGCCGCGGAGTTGCGGTGTGGCACGACTTTGTTTACAGCGAGACCGATGACGCCCACCTTCTTTGTCTCGACGCGCGCTCGGGCGGCCTGCGATGGGATATCCAGTATGCCGACAAGACGAAGCACTACGGCGCAACCAGCGCTCCGCTGGTGGTGAAGGATTTGATTATCGTTGGTACGTCAGGGGGCGACTCCGGAGTTCGCGGCTTTCTCGCTGCCTATGACGCGGCAACGGGGAAACTGAAATGGCGGTTCTGGACCATCCCCGGCCCGGGAGAATTCGGGTCATCCAGTTGGCCAGGCGATTCATATCTGCATGGCGGCGCCACGACATGGCTTCCGGGAACATACGATCCGCAACTGAATCTGCTCTACTGGACGACCAGCAATGCGGCGCCCGATTTCGTTGGGGACTCGCGTCCTGGCGATGATCTCTACACGTCATGCGTGCTCGCGCTCGATCCTGATACGGGGAAACTCAAATGGTATTTTCAGTTCACGCCGCACGATCTGTATGACTACGACGCCACGGAAACTCCAGTGCTAGTGGACGCGGAAGAGAACGGGACGACGCGTCATTTACTGCTTCACGCTGACCGCAACGGATTTTTTTATGTTCTCGATCGCACGAATGGAAAATTTCTTCGCGCGACGCCCTTCGTAGAGAAATTGAACTGGGCAAAAAGCATCGATGCGTCAGGGCGTCCAATACTGACAGACCGAATTCCATCCGCGAAGGGCACATACATTTGTCCCGGGGTTACTGGGGCAACGAACTGGTTCTCACCTTCCTATAATCCCGAGACGAAGCTGTTTTATGTGATGGCACTGGAAGCTTGCGACGAATATTTCGCTGCCCCCAGGAGGTTTACGCCCGGCGAGACTTTTTACAACACCGGCACCAAGCATCCGCAGAATGAGCACTGGCAAAAGAAACTGCTCGCGCTTTCCGTGGCTGACGGAAAAGCGATGTGGCGATATCCGCAAATTGGTAACGGCAATTCTTGGGGTGGAACCCTGACGACCGCGAGCGGGCTTGTTTTCTTTGGAGATGACGCCGAGTCTTTTGAGGCGGTCGATGCAGCGAGTGGGCGGCCGCTCTGGCACTTCAATACCGGGCAGAAATTTGTCGCATCACCTATGACTTACAGCGTCGATGGAATTCAGTACGTCGCCATCGCGGCGCAGAGCGATATTTTCGTGTTTGCGCTTCCGCAGTGAGTGTTCGCCGCTTCACCAAAAGGGAACTATGGTTCGCTTACGTATGAAGAAGCTCATCTTGATAATCGGGCTGGTCGCACTGTTCGGCGTGGCCTCTTTTTCGCAAACTCAGCACCCGCGCCGAGAGTTTCAGATCGAAGCCCTGACGCCGCAATTCTGGAAGCTATTCGATCACGGCGCGAAACTGACCACGGTTGGCAGCGGCTTCGGATTCACCGAAGGCCCAATGTGGGATCCCGCCGGATTTCTTTACGTCAGTGATGAAACATTGAACAAGATTTACAAGTTATATCCAGACGGAAAAAAGGAAGAATTGATTTCGCTCGGCGATCCCGATGGCAACACCTTCGACCGCCAGCATCGCTTAATCGATTGCGCCAGCATTCTGCGCGCGATTATCGAAGTGACACCGGACGGAAAGTACAAAATCCTCGCCGACCACTACCCAGACCATGGCGAAGATAAAAAGCTGAATACGCCGAACGATGTGATCGTTGGGCCGGACGGCGCACTCTACTTCACCGATCCAACCATGGATTTCGTAGCCGGCATGAAGCAGGAGTTGCCGTTTGAGGGAATATATCGGCTCGACAGCAGCGGTAACCTCCGTTTACTTATCAAGGATCTGAAGCAGCCGAACGGTCTGGCGTTTTCGCCTGATGGCAAGCACTTCTATGTGGATAGCGATGATGAAAAAAATATTCGCGTGTATGAGGTTGCCGCCGACGGCTCGCTCACCAACGGCCGCGTCTTCGGCGATGAACACGGAGGCAAAGACGAAGGCGTTCCCGACGGAATGAAAGTAGACAACAAAGGGAACCTGTTCGTCGTCGGGCCGAAGGGGATATGGGTGTGGGACGCAAATGGAAATCACTTAGGCACAATTGTGACGCCCGAGCAACCGGCAAATCTAACCTGGGGAGACAAAGATTACCGCACGCTGTACATCACGGCAACCACCTCGGTTTATCGCATAAGAACAAAGACGCGTGGGTTTCTGCCGTATCTGAAGCACTGAAACAAAGTTCTAAATCGCCGATTGAAGGAGAAAAAATGAAAATCCGTGCAAACCTTCTAGGTTCGTTCTTGTTCCTCGTGTTAATCGCGCTGACCGTTACTCCTGCAAGCTATGCGCAGCAGAAGAAAGCAATCAATCTTTCCAGCGAAAACAACCTTCCATTCAGCGACGGCATTGTGGTGGGGAACACTCTCTATCTCGCCGGACAGCAAGGCTTGGATGCTTCGGGGAAACTCGTTCCGGGTGGTATCACTCCGGAGACCAAAGCAGCCCTGGAGACGATAGAAAGGGTAATCAAGAAAGCAGGGTTCAAGCTCTCCGACATTGTTTCGGTGAACGTTTATCTGGCCGACATCAACGAGTTCGGCGATATGAATAACGTGTACAAGGCATTTTTGCCGAATCCCAAACCGGCTCGCACGACGATTCAGGCAGCCGTATTGGTCAACCATGCGCGGATTGAAATCTCTGCAATCGCAGTTAAGCAGAAATAAAACCCGCAGGTGCTGCGGTCAGCCTGCAGACGCTAATCAATCGGATTGTTGGCTCGCGGGATCATGTACTGCGTCATTGGATTTTAAACTCTCCGATTGCTGACGACCGAGTCTGGATGGGCGGATTTCGGATTACTAACCATTCCGAATCCCGCACAGGAGGAATCATTCCATGAAAAAGTTCCAGCGTCCAGGTGATCAGCCTTCCCACTCTCGTCGGCGGTTTCTTCGTGCCACGCCGGCGACGGTAGCCGCCCTGGCCGCTGTGCCCATGCTAGGGACAGCAAGCGACGTTATCGCTGCGACGTCCTCGAGTCATCACGCTAATGAGCATCCGGACCATCGTCCTGACTACTATGACAAGCTCGGCGTCACCAAGCTCATCAACGCCGCAGGAACCTACACGGAACTCACATCGGCGGTGATGCCTCCTTCAGTCCGTGCCGCAGTCGCAGAGGCCGCATTGCATCCCGTGCACCTCGACGATTTGGAGAAGAAAGCGGGAGCTTACATCGCTGAAAGGCTGAAAGCCGAAGGCTGCTGCATCAGTTGCGGCGCGTCCTCGGCCATCACGCTCTCGACCGCAGCCTCGGTTATGGCGGCAAACGATTGCCAGCCGTTAGATATACCAATCCGGATCGGCACTCCACAGTTTCCGAAAAACGAAGTTGTCGTCCAGAAAATTCATCGCTACGAATACGACGTGGCCATGCAGCTCTGTGGCATCAAGCTTATCGATGTCGTGACGTTGGATGACTATAAGCAAGCCCTCGGCCCGAACACTGTGATGACCCAGTATTTCAATGCGGCCGATGCGGTTGGGATCAGCCGCGAGGATTGGATCGCCATCGCCCACAGCAAAGGTGTTCCGTGCCATCTGGATGCGGCTGCCGATATGCCGCCGATCTCAAACCTGTGGAAGTACACCGGAATGGGATTCGACATGGTGTCCTTCTCAGGTGGAAAAGGCATTCGCGGACCGCAGAATGCCGGTCTCTTGCTAGGCAAGAAAAAATTCACCCAGCTCGCTCAGCGCAATATTTGTCCGGTAGATTCAGTCGGCCGCGGCATGAAAGTAGCCAAAGAACAAATTGTAGGCATGGTCGCCGCTGTCGATTGGCTGCTCACTCAAACCGATGAAGGACTGGAAAGAGAATCGCGGGAACGCATGGCAGTGATAATTGGCATGTTGAAAAACATACCAAGCGTCGAGACCAGCATTATTGTGCCAGAGCTGGCCAACCATGTTCCTCACCTGATAATCAATTTTGATCCGCAAGTCATCGGCGCCTCAGCGCGCGAGCTCAAAGTGCGCCTGCGCACGGCAACACCGTGCATCGAAATTAATCCCCACACCGCAAGCACGACGCCGTCGCAGGGCGTTCCGGCGCAACCCAACGCGCTCGTAGTCACCACGTTCCTTCTGAATCCTGGGGAACAATCAATCGTAGGCCGACAGATTCGAAAAGTGCTGAAGAACCCCAAATCCGTGGGCACGTATCCGCCACCTGCTTCTACAACTCCAGCGTGATCGAGTTGCCTCGAGACCGTGCGGATTACTCAGCAACCCTGTGCGCTTGGCTCACTCGCATTCGATCTGAAATTCGGCTATCAGTGGCAAATGGTCGGATGCAATCAGCGCGGTTCGACTGCGGTGCAAGCGGAAGCTCCTCAGCGACAGCTGCTTGTCGTAGTAAAGATGATCCAAATTCAGGACCGGCAAAATGCCGGGATAAGTACGTGAGTAGCGCATGAACCTGCGGGGATTGATGGTTTCAAATGCATCCGACATGGATCGCGAGACCAATCCGCGGGTCCACTCGTTGAAATCTCCGACGATCATTCGCGCACCACGGTAGTCTCGGCGGCTCAGGACTTCACTACTTAATAATTTTCTGCCTTGATGTCGCCTTTCAAAAAAGCTCGTCCCTAAATGCACATTGAAGATGTGCAGCACCATTCCCGGCGCGAGGAGTACATCGGTGCGAAGACAACCGCGCCTTTCCCGGTGCTTCCAGGTAAGGTCGTAATTTTTACTGAACTGCACCGGCAAACGGCTGAGCGTCATGTTGCCGTAGGGGCCGCCCTGCAAGGTGCGGTTCTCTCCAAAGCGCCACTCATACTGCCCAAGACACTTGTGAATGCTGCGTGCCTGGTCATATTTGGCAGGCCCATGTTGTGCGTTAAGAATTTCCTGAATGGCCACAACATCAGCGTCTAACTCGCCGATTACGGCCGCAATACGCTCGGGACTAGTACGCCGATCGAGGCCCCTGCATTTGTGAACGTTGTAGGTGGCTACGCGGATTCGGCTGCTCATTGCTGATGTTCGAATATCCAGCCGACATACTCCAGCAATCGTTCGAACACGCCACGGTCGTCCCAGTCTTTCAAGGTGATTGGTTTACCTTGAGAAGCATCTTGTTCGAAGTCGCGAGTCAATATCTGGGCCACGCTTGGATCAAGCACCGCAACATTGATCTCATCATTGATGCCGAAAGAACGGTTGTCGAGATTGGTCGAGCCGACCACACTCCAGACCCCATCGACAACCGTGATCTTGGCGTGAATCATGGAGGTCTCGTATTCGTAAATTTCCGCGCCTGACTTAAGCAGGTCGCCATAAATACTTCTCCCTGAGCTGCGGGTTAGAAGGTGATCTGCATGCTTGCCTGGAACAACGACCCTCACCGTGACGCCCCGCTGCCGCGCGCGTATTAGTTCTTCACGCATGCTCTTATCCGGCAGGAAGTAGGGAGTTGTAATCAAGATGGACTTGCGTGCTCCCGCGATCAACATTTGAAAGAGCACGCGGGCAAGACTCGAGCCTCGGGACGTGGGCGTGCTGGCCACCACCAGAGCCGTGCTCGCACCATGATTAGCTTGGCTCGGAAAGTAATCGGGCCCGTCAAGCAGTTGACCCGATGCTTCGAGCCAGTTTTCGACGAACGTTCCCTGGATCGAGGCTTCTGCATCGCCTTCCACGCGCACCATGGTGTCTCGCCAACGGGGATCTTTCTTCTCCTGATAGCGCCACCAATCCGCATACCCCGCGCCGCCGACAAAGGCGATCTTTCCATCGACAACCGTGATTTCGCGGTGCGTGCGGTTATTGCTCATGAACCAATTGTGCAAGCGCAACCGGTGGTACCACTCGACGCGTCCGCCGGCCGCTTTGAGAGTTTTGAAATAACTCTTATGTGTGGAGAAGCTGCCAACGGAATCAAGCACCACATTGACCTTCACTCCAGTTTTCGCGCGCTGTGCGAGCAAATCGACGACTTCTCTCGTCAGGCGTCCCTTATGAAAGATGTAGGCTTCGATGTCGATGCTGTGCTGCGCCTGGCGCATGGCTTCCAATTCAGCCGCGTAAAAATTCTCTCCATTTTCGAGGACCTGAATGCGATTGTTCGACGTAATTTTCGAATTGGTGAGCGGCTCCAGTTCGTCCAGGAAAGCCTTACTGTCGACGGTGACATTTGGCGGAGTGGCAAGCGAGTAGTGGAGATCAGGCGCGAAAAGCCCGGCCAGAATCAATATGACCATGGCCAGAAGTGCCAAAAGGGCGGCGATTCGAAGCACCTCGGAATGATCAAATTCCTTCTTCAGAAGACCATCGTGGGCGCCACTGTGCTTCTTTGTCCGAGGATGGTGCGCGGATTTCGTTTCGGTCGGCGACATGCGTCTTTCACACCCGAGACTCTGATGCCGACTCTTTGTTGAAGGAGGCCCGTCGCACCCCCACAACTCGGGTATCCGCGGGTTGCGGGAGGGTGGATTTCTGCGCGACGAGCCCTGTCGGTTGATCCGGTCATCTTGTTGCGCGACGAATGAGGAGCGAAGGCCAACAACTGAGATCGCAACCATGTGGTAAGGACCACCTCTGGGTGCGAAACCCGCTCGTTCCGTTGCGATTCAGAACGCACGAAACGATTCCGTCCGCAATCGCAATCAGCCGATAGCAGAAGTCGCGCTCGTTGTTCACCCGGTTGCGTCAGCCAAAGCAGAAGGACGACTCGTCAGAGCTTGAATATTCCCGAGCAAGCGCTATTTTCCTTCGCGTTGCTTGCGAATTTCTTCCAGTCGCTTCTTCAAATATTCCTGATATTCCTGTTTCAATTTCGGATCAGTCGGAGAACCATAAATCTCGCTTGATTTATATTTCCCCTCGGCAAATTTCTTTTTCGTCCATTCATCGTGAATGTGAGTGATGTCGGCCTTGTCAAGAATCTCCTGCACGAACTGAGGCGGGACGAAATACACGCCTTCACGATCGCCGACAACAAGATCACCGGGCATCACCGTGGTTTGGCCAATTCGTACTGGCACGTTAATTCCGGTCAGCATCACGTTATCGATCGGCGTAGGATCCGTCGAACGAAAATATGCCGGCATGTCGATCTCAGCAATGCCATCGAGATCACGGACGGCGCCATCGACTACCAATCCGCCACCATGAGTCGCTTGGTTCACGTAAAAGAAGAGGTTGTCACCAACAATAGTGCCGTCCACTTTCTTGCCAAATAGATCGACAACAAGCACATCGCCCGGCTGCAGCATGTCGATTGCAGTCTGATTCTCGAGCCGCCGAATGCCCTTGGCTTTGGCATTTGTCTGCACCACATCATCAACGTCGGCACGCAACGGCATGAACTGAACGGTAAATGCCCGCCCCACCATCGTCTTGCCAGGGTGCAGAACTTGAAAGCCATCGGCGAATTGATTGTTAAATCCCTTCGCCTGCAAGACCGACCAGACTTCCTCCGCCGACAAATCCTTTGCCCGCTGGATCAGATCATCGGGAACTTTCGGCCGACCATCTGGAAACCGGTCAAATGGATTCTGCGGTGTGTAATCGATGAGTTCCTGCTTTGAAAAAGTGAAGAGCTGCGCATTCGCACTTCGGCCAAGAAAACAAATGCAGGCAACCACAATGAGTGGAATGGACTGGCGATGATGACGCGAGGTGATTTTCAATCCGAGGTCTCCTAAGCGTTGCGCTCCCGAAACTCTCAAATCAGCTTCCATTTGTCAATCGCAAATCCGTCGCCGCCAGCTTACAATCCATGCTTCATTCATGCGATGAAAGGAATTCTTTTATGACCAAAAACGTTTTCAACAGGCGGCAAATCATGAAAACGTCTGCTCTCGCTCTCGGGAGCGGGCTGCTGATTGGCGATCCGCTTGAGGCTTATCCGAAAAATGTAAATACCAACTCCAGCCCGTCTGCGCTGCGCATTACCGATCTCCGAGTGGCGACGATCACCAAACCTGGGCCAAGTCCATGTCCGATCATTCGGGTCGACACCAATCAGGGGGTCTACGGGCTCGGTGAAGTTCGCGACGGCGCCAGCGCAACTTATGCTTTGTTCCTAAAGAGCCGTATCGTTGGCGAGAACCCACTACAACTCGATAAGATTTTTCGCAAGGTCAAGCAGTTCGGTGGTCCCGCTCGGCAGGGCGGCGGGGTGTGCGCAATTGAAATGGCCCTTTGGGATATCGCCGGTAAGGTTTATGACACGCCCGTTTACGCGATGATCGGTGGCGGCAAGTTCCGTGACAAGATTCGCATTTACGCCGACACGACAGAATCGAAAGATCCGAAAATCTACGCGCAGCGTATGAAGCAGCGCAAGGAAGTGATGGGTCTCACCTGGCTCAAGATGGATCTCGGAATTGAGATGGTCTCAGACACTCCGGGCACCGTCACCGAGCCATCCGATCTCACGCCATGGGAAGAAACTGAGCTCGAACATCCGTTCCTGGCTATGGAAGTCACTGACAAAGGCATTGCCATGCTCGAAGAATATGTTGCGGCAGTGCGGGACGCTGTGGGCATGGAGATCCCCTTGTCGATGGACCATCTCGGGCATCTCGGCGTGAAATCGATTATTCGACTCGGCAAAGCTTATGAGAAATACAACCTCTCGTGGATCGAAGACGTGATTCCCTGGCAGTACACCGATCTGCTGAAACAGATTACTCTTGAAAGCCCAACCCCTATCCTCACCGGTGAAGACATTTATTTGAAAGAGCCATTCAGAGTGTTGTGCGAGAACCATGCGGTAAGCAAGATTCATCCCGATCTCGCAACGGCGGGCGGAATTCTCGAAACACACAAGATCGGGAATATGGCGGAAGAATACGGAGTTCCAATGGCCATGCACTTTGCCGGAACGCCAGTCAGTTGCATGGCCAATGTTCATTGTGCCGCAGCCACGCTGAATTTCCTTGCACTGGAAAACCATTCGCTCGATGTGCCCTGGTGGTCATCGCTGGCGCAGGAGTACGCAAGTGCTCCGATCGTATATCACGGATGGATCGAAGTTCCCGACCGGCCCGGGCTGGGCGTCACTCTCAACGAAGACGTCGTGCGGCAGCATCTCGCGCCCGGCAGTGGTTATTTCGAACCTACCCCGGAATGGGACCACGAGCGCTCGTGGGATCGTGTATGGAGTTGACTGTTTCATACAAAACCGCGGTCGGCCAGGAAGGAAGGGCAGCATCGGAATGGAAAGAATCTCGCAGGCGAATTCTTGTTCTTGATGCTGATTCCGATCCTGACTCGGGAACAGGATTCGTTATTATCCTTGTTCGTTCGGCAATTCAATTCGGCTTACTCAAAGGGGACGAAAACGTGAAATCGCGTCGCTGGATGTGGTTGTCTATCTTCTTGTTTGCTGCGATTTGCTTAATCTCGCAGAAGCATACTGCAGCACAAACCACGACCGCGCAAGCCAGCCCGGCGCAAGCTACCGCCGCTCCGATTTCCATAGACATGATCGTGCAGTACGACGTGCCCATGAAGACTCGTGACGGCGTAACGCTATATGCCGATGTTTATCGACCGAGATCTTCCGAGAAGTTTCCCGTCATTTTGATGCGTACCCCGTACGACAAGAGTGTCAATTGGGCGGTTGCGCCTACAACAAAAATGGTGGCGCGAGGGTATGTCGTCATCATTCAGGATGTTCGAGGACGATATCGGTCCGAAGGCGAGTGGTATCCGTTCCGGCACGAGCAGGCCGACGGCTACGACGCGGTGGAATGGGCGGCGGCACTTCCATATTCAAACGGAAAAGTTGGCATGATGGGTGCCTCTTATGTGGGTGCGACGCAAATGCTGGCGGCGATCGCGCAACCTCCGCATCTGGCTGCGATTGCACCAAACGTGACCGCAAGCAATTATCACGATGGATGGACTTATCAGTCAGGCGCTTTCGAGCAATGGTTCGATCAGAACTGGACTTCGCAGCTTGCGGAGAACACACTCGACCGGCTTATTCTTGAGAATACGGATGCGCGCGTCGGAGCGCCCACGCTGCCGCTGACGAACTATCCGGTATTTAATTTTGGGCAGCTGCCGGCGGACGCACAGCTCACCCATTTGATTGCGCCCTATTATTTCGATTGGCTGGAGCATCCCGATTACGACAAGTATTGGAAGCAGTGGTCCATTGAGGAAAATTTTCCGAAAATCAGTGTCCCTATGCTGCAAGTCGGCGGCTGGTATGACATTTTTTTGGCCGGCACACTGCGCAACTATATGGGCGGCAAAAAATATGGCTCAACTGAGGCAGCCCGCACCCTGCAACATCTTTTGATTGAGATCGGCGGCCACGCTGGTTTCGGTCGCCGCATCGGTGATGTAGATTTTGGCCCGCACGCCCTCGAAAACCCGTACACCGATGTCATTCTCGACTGGTACGATTTTCTGTTTAAGGGGATTAAGAACGAGTTTGCGAGTGATAAACCCGTCAAGCTTTTCACCATGGGTGCGAATGAGTACCGCCAGGAAGATGATTGGCCTCCGCCGCAAGCTCACGCCACGAAATATTTTCTGCACTCGAATGGCAAAGCGAACTCGCTGCGCGGCGATGGCGTTCTTTCAACTTCCGCGCCTAAGACCGAGCCGCCTGACAGCTACGTTTACAATCCCGGCAATCCCACGCCGACCGTCGGCGGACCGCTTTGCTGCGACCAGGAACATATGGAACCCGGGCCGCGCGATCAGCGTCCAGTAGAAAGCCGGGATGACGTGCTTGTTTATTCGGCGGGCCCGTTCGCTCAGGATCTCGAAGTAACTGGCCCTGTGACTGCCGATCTCTTCGTAAAATCATCGGCTGTCGATACCGATTTTACGGCGAAGCTCGTCGACGTGGGCCCAGACGGTTTCGCAACAGACCTGACGGAAGGAATCCTTCGCATGCGCTACCGGGCTTCGCAGGAACAAAGCGAGTTAATGAATCCCGGGCAGATTTATGAGATCACGCTCGATATGTGGGCAACGAGCAACGTGTTCCTTCGCGGGCATACGTTGCGGCTCGAGATTTCGAGCAGCAATTTTCCGAGATTTGATCGCAATATGAATACTGGAGAAGAGGCCCGGTTCGCACGGAATTTTGTTCCGGCTACCAACGTCATTCTTCACGATGGCCAGCACCCGTCTGCGCTGGTAGTTCCGGTGATTCCAGCGAAGTAATGCTTCGCGGGATCACAATTTGCGTGCTTATTACTGCGGTGGAATGTATTTGTGAGTGAGCGGTGTATCGCCAGGTCGTGCTCGCAAAACGCCGTCGTTTGCGATCGATGTACTCTTCCTACTCCTCTTCTTTTGGGCGTGATTCCGCTACTGGCGCATCCTTGCTGACCGTGAGTAAATAACTCACCAGATCATTGAGCTGGGCGTCGCTCAATTTGGACGCGTAATCGGAAGGCATGATCGAACCCTGCTCGGCGTTGATTGCCTTGAGGTCCGATTTCGAGAAGAAATGAAAAGCTCCATCAAGGCTTTGCAGTTGCAGCGAGAAATTATCTTCATTCACAACGACGCCACGATATTCGCCTTCACGGGTAACTGCGATTTCGACTTTTTTGATCGAATCTCTCTGTGCCGGATCGTTGATGGCCTGTTTGACCTTCTCAACCGTGTGGGTTTGCGCGTAAGACGTCAGGTCTGGACCGATGAAGCCTCCCTTGCCAGCCGCCATGTGGCAGGTTGAGCACTGGCCGCTGCCGAAAAAAATCTGCTCGCCATGTTTCGGATCTCCAGGCAGGCGAGTGGCTCGGCTGTTGCCTTGCAACGCCCGCAAGTATGAAACCACCGACGAGATGGTTGGAACTCCTAATTGATGGAACGCGGGCATGCCGGCGCCAGGCACCCCATGCGAGATGATGCGGCGAAGTTCGTCCGCAGAAAGCTTTTGGACCTGCGGATTGCTAACGATATTCGGTGCGCGCTGGCTGCCGGTGCCATCCAGGCCGTGGCAACCGGAGCAGTTGGTGGCGAAGATTTGTTTACCTCGCGTCTTTTCTACACCTGATGGCTGCGCATAACAGACGCCGAACAGGACAAAAAACAATGCCGCAGCAGTCCATGCGGGCTTCATAAGACATCGCAGCTCATCTGTGCGTGGCACGATCGGATCAGTCAACCGGCAAATTTTACCCCTGTCAGCTGCAAGCAGCCGGCACAAGTACGAATGTGCCAGAAAAAGGACCGAGGCAGGTTCTATTAAAACGTGTTAATACTGTGGATGAACTTTGAATTCACTGTCAACAAAAAAGCGGAGATCACGCGCAAAATGATACCTGGCAAATGCAGCCAGGAGTGAGCTCTTCAGTTTTGCGGCAGCGAAGGAAGAAAATGAATTTCATTCAGAAAGGACCGAACATGACTTCCAGTTCATTCAACCGCAGAAGGTTCGCAACCTTCCTTGCCCCAGTACTCTCAGGTGTTGGCCTTGCTGCCTTGTTCTCGAAATCCGCAACCGCGAAGAGCTCAAAAGCAGATATGGGTGTTCGCAAACTGAACGATCAGGGCCAGCCTCTTACGGAAAATTCCATGATCTCGCCTATCGCGGTCCACAACGGTGTCGCCTACATTGCTGGCGTGGGAGCTCACGATGCCGGCCCTGCCGAGTCATGGGAAATCGGCGCTCACACAAAGAAGGTGATGGACAAGATAAAAGGGTTAGTCGAAGCTTCAGGCTCGACCATGGCTGACGTCGTACAGCTCTCGGTGTTTCTTGCCAAGATCGATGATTACGACGGCATGAACAAGGTGTTTAAGACCTACTTCGAGCATGGCGGTCCGGCCCGCACAACCGTTGCCGTTGCCGCGCTTCCCGGAAATTCTCTGGTTGAAATCAACTGTATTGCAGCGATTACGAAGAAATAAGGGAGAAGAACAATGAGTTTGAATTCAAGTCGTCGGGGATTTTTCGGAACTCTCGCAACTTTCGCTGCGGTATTGGCCGGCCCGCGTAGGCTATTGGCGTCCGCTTCCGACCCAGCCACTGCCACGCCGGCCATCACGGGCTTCGGGCAGTCAGGGAATCCGTATGTCGAATTAGGTGTCACCCCGGTCATCAATGCAGAAGGCACCATGACCATGCTCGGCGGATCGCTGATACGACCTGAGGTCGAAGCGGTGATGGCGTCGGGGGCAAAGCATTTCGTCAGCATTCCTGAGCTGGAGGTGGTGGCCGGTAAGCGTATTGCCGAAATGCTCAAGCTTCCGCAGGGCTATAGCGCGCTTGTGACCTCGGGCGCCGCCGGTGCAATCCAGTCTGGCCTAGCCGGAATTCTGACTGGCGATAACGAGAGTTTTATCAAGCAGTTACCCGATCTCACGGGAATGAAGTCTGAAGTCATTATTCAGAAAACGCATCGCAATCCGTTTGATCATCAATTGCGTGGAACGGGAGTGAGGCTGATCGAAATCGAGACTCGCGATCAGTTGCACCGAGCTGTAAACGATCGAACGGCGATGATGCACTTCACTAACTTCGCGGACGCCGCCGGGCAAATCAAAGTAGACGAATGGATCAAATTAGGCAAGCAGTACAACCTGCCGTGCATGATCGATGCCGCCGCCGACACGCCGCCCGTTTCGCATCTTTGGGATTACGCGAACATGGGCTATGACCTGATCACTTTCAGCGGCGGAAAGGCTATCCGGGGGCCGCAGTGTGCCGGCCTTCTGCTCGGTCGTGAAGACCTGGTGCACTACGCCCTCCTCAACAACAGTCCCTATGAGGACACGCTCGGCCGTGGGCAAAAAGTCGGCAAAGAAGAAATCGTAGGAATGATTAAGGCCCTGGAACTCTACCTGGCTGAGGATCACGACGCGCTTGCGAAAGAATGGCAATCGCGCCTCGAAAATGTGTCGCGCCAGATCACCAAAATTCCTGGCGTGAGCACAGCCTTCTTTACGCCCGACATTGCGAATCATGTCCCGCACATGCAGATCACATGGGATACAAAGATCGCCGCTACGCCCAAGCAAATTTCTCAGGTCCTGCGCAGCGGTCAACCTTCGGTTGTTCTCGGTGGCGGAGGGGAAGGGAAGCCGGGTCTGACAATGTGCTCGTTTATGCTTCAACCCGGGGAAGATCAGATCATCGCCGACCAGTTGACGAAAGCATTGCGCGCGCACTCTGCGTAGCCCTGGGTGAAGAACATGCTTCTCAAAGTATTCCAAGACAGAACATCGTTGAGCCAAGCCGCTGCCGAACAAGCGGCTGCTGCGATTCGCAAAGCTCTGGCGAATAGTCGACGTGCGCGAATCGTAGCCGCAACCGCCGCTTCACAAATCGAATTTCTCGATGCGCTGACTAAAATGCGCGATATCGACTGGAGCAACGTCGAAGTTTTTCATCTCGACGAATACATTGGCCTGCCGATTACGCATCCCGGCAGCTTTCGAAAAATGTTGCTCGAATTGCTTGTTCAACGAACTGGAATCACTCACTACCATCTTCTGGACGGCGACGCTAAGGACCCCAAAGCTGTCGCGCGTCGTGTCGGACAAGAAATCGCCTCGGGTCCAATTGACATTGAGTTTCTTGGGATCGGCGAGAACGGTCACGTTGCCTTTAACGATCCGCCAGCGGACTTCGAGACTGAAGAGCCATACATCGTTGTCGATCTCGACGAAGCCTGCCGCCAACAGCAGGTTGGCGAAGCCTGGTTTGCCAACATTTCCCAGGTTCCCAAGCAGGCTCTCTCGATGTCTGTGCGGCAGATTCTGAAAGCGAAAGAAATTCTCGCGGTTGTGCCCGACACTCGGAAAGCGCGTGCAGTTCGGGATTGCTTCGAAAACGAGATCAGCCCTATGGCGCCGGCGTCGATCTTGCGCACGCATCCGAATGCAACAATTTATCTGGACAAGAACTCGGCTTCGATGTTGAACCCGAAATGGCGGAGCTTAGGCGAACACGAACTGCCGACGGCAGTTGTCGCGTGAATCGATACTCGAAAATGAATCCCCGAATAACTTTCTTGATGCTCGTATTGTTTTTGATGCCGGTATGGCTTTTGGCTGTGCAAGGCCAAACCGTGCCCTCAGACTCGCCGCAAACTGGAACCATTCGCGTTGACGTGGCACCCGACGATGCGATCAATTCGTTCGATCCTGACTCAGCGCTGGGCAGCTCGCTCGATGTGCTCTCTCGCATCGACATCAATAAGGTGTTCACTCCGCACATTATTCAGGAGTCGCTCTCGGCAGGTTGGGGACCGCTGACTTATCGTAACAATACTGAGCTCCGAATGGCTGCGTGGCACTGGAACCCGGAGGGAACGTGGAGCGATCCCATTCACCGCAGCGGGTATTTCACCGGCAGCGCTGAACTGAAAGACCCGATCCGCTACATTCTCGCGTATGCTCTTCCGCATCGCGGCTTCGCTACCAGCGGAGATCGGCCGCTAGCCGGGCCGAATCTGACTTACTGGAAAAGCAATCCGTATCTCACCAGCAAATTTACGGGTGAGAGCGATGCGCTACACCCACAGTGGGTCGTAGTCGATCTTGAGTCCGAAAAACAAGTCGACGCTGTTCGTATCCAGTGGGCGAGTCCGTACGCTACGAAATATCAGGTGCAGTATTGGGAGGGTACCGCAGCGCTCGACTTTGATCTCGGTCCCAAGGGCGAATGGAGACTTTTCTCGTCGGGTGCGATTAACGGTGCTCGAGGCGGAACTGTAACTCTGAAGCTGAGCGATTCGCCGGTCCCGACGCGCTATCTTCGGGTGTTGATGACGGAATCCTCCAACACGTGCGACGAGCACGGATCTGGCGATGTTCGAAACTGCGTTGGATATGCGATCCAGGCAATCGCCGCCGGCACAATCGATTCCAACGGCGCATTCGTTGAGGTGCCGAAGCCGGCATTCGAGAATCTCACAACCTACTGCGTATCCTCGATTGATCCCTGGCACTCTGCCGCTGATGCAAACAACAGCGGCTCATATCAGCACACCGGCTTCGATCTTCTTTTCACCAGCGGTCTGACGAATAATCTGCCGGCGATGGTTCCGGTAACGATGCTGTACGGCACTCCCGACGACGCTGCGGCCCAAATCGCATATATCGAGAAGCGCGGTTACAACCTTGGGTATGTCGAAATGGGTGAGGAACCAGACGGCAAGCACGCCATGCCCGAAGATTACGCTGCGCTTTACCTTCAATGGGCAACGGCAATTCACAAAGTCGATCCGAAGCTCAAGTTAGGCGGGCCAATTTTTGAAGGAGTAACCGAGGACATCACCCTTTGGCCGGACGCGCAAGGCCGAACTTCGTGGATGGGACGGTTTGTCGATTACCTGAAGTCGCACGGGCGATTGTCTGATCTGGCTTTCGTTTCTTTCGAGCACTATCCATACGAGGCGTGCACGATCACATGGAAGAGCTTGTACTCGGAGCCGCAGCTCATGAAACACATTCTGCAAGTGTGGCGCGATGATGGCGTTCCGAAAAGTGCGCCGCTTATGGTCACGGAAAGCCACCTGGCTGCGGAGTTGACCGGCCCAATGACCACGATTTTTGCGGCGCTATGGCTCGCCGATAATGTTGGTTCCTTTTTTGAGGGAGGCGGCTCAGCCTTTTATCACTCTCCGATTCAGCCGCAGGACATTCACAACACCTGCCTCGGTTGGGCGTCGTGGTCGAACTTTGTGGCCGATGAAGACTACAACATTAAAGGCTATACTTCGCCGTATTTTGCCGCGCATATGATCAACAAAGAGTGGGTGCAGCACCGCTCGGGGGTTCACTACATGTTTCCGTCTTCGAGCGACATCAAGGACGAAGAAGGCAACACTCTGGTTACTTCGTACGTGGTGCGGCGGCCTGATGGGAATTGGTCTTTAATGCTCGTCAATCGCGACGAGAACAATCCGCACAGCGTACGAGTTGCTTTCACCGACGAAAAAACGAAACACCAGTCGGGATTCGACGGACCGGTCACGTTTGTCACCTTCGGCAGTGAGCAGTACGTGTGGATCAACGATGGACCGAACAGCCACGCTGATCCGGACGGACCACCCGTCGCACGCACGATGAATGCGAACTCGCAGACTATTTTTGTCCTGCCGAAGGCTTCGGTGAACGTCATTCGCGGCAAAACGCATGAATTTAGTCGTTAGAGTTCAGAAATGAGGAGAGTGCTGGTGAAGAACTCATTCGCAGGTCTTAGATGCGCGCTCATATTACTGATAGCAGCGCTGCCGATTTGCGCACAAACAGCCCCTCCGCGGGCAATCTCGATCACCATCGATGATCTTCCGGCGGCCAGTGCGAGCTCGATGACTGGCCAGGAAATCCTCGACATGACTGCGAAGCTGCTCGGAACACTGCGCGACCAGAAAATTCCAGTTGTAGGATTTGTGAACGAAAGAAAGCTCTACAAGTTTGGCGAAGTTGATGACCGCATCAAGGCATTGAGCATGTGGCTGGATTACGGCTTTGAACTCGGCAATCACACTTTCAGTCACGCATCGTTGAATCGGGTGGGATTGCAGAATTGGGAAGAAGAGGTGATTCGCGGCGAAACCGTTACGCGGCTTCTGATGGAACAGCACCATATGCAACTTCGTTATCTCCGCCATCCCTACCTTGACGTTGGGCGTGATCTTGAAACGCGTCGGCAAGCCGAAGCATTCCTCGCGCAGCGCGGATACCGCATTGCTCCCATAACCATGGATGCGTGGGACTGGATGTATGCCGGGGTTTATGAGGATGCGCGCCGACGTGGCGACAGTGCTCTCGAGCAACAGTTGGTCAGCTCCTATTTTTCCTATACTAGTCAGGTTTTTGACTACTACGAAAAACTCTCGCGAGATCTGATCGGTTACGAGCCGAAACAGATCATACTTCTCCATGCGAACTGGCTGGAGGCGGACCACATCGGCGAACTCCTCGATCTGCTGCGCAAGCGTGGGTACCGATTTGTGTCGCTACAGGATGCACTTGGCGATCCTGCATATAGCATGCCGGACGAATACGTCGGCGAAGAGGGCACGAATTGGATTGATCACTGGGCGATCACTCGCGGGCAGCCACCAAAAGATACGCCAGTGTTTCCGCAGTGGGTGATTGATCGCTCGAAGGCTTTGCCTCACCGGCCAACACAGCCTTAAGTCAAAATTGAACTCGCTACACAGCTGTGCGCTCATCTTTGTTGAACGGAGAAATTATGCGAAAGATGCGGAATTTGCTGTTAGGTTTCAGCGTTTTCTTAGCGATTTTCGTCGTGGTGTTCATCGCCATTTCGCCGGCGTTTTCACGCCCCACGGATGCATCATCCGACGCCGCGCTCCTCGAACGATATCGCCACGTTGAAGTTGCATCCGTTTCCGACGCGATAGAAAAGGTCGCTGGACAGCGGACTTATCTTTCTCATCGCATGCGCCCGATTTTCACTTCGCGGTTTGCGGGTTTCGCACTCACCGTTAAGCTCAAGAAGGAGGAGAACAAAGATCCGCACGCCTTAGACGGCATGCTGACCGCCATCGATGAAGGCGGTCCCAACTCGGTGTACGTCATGGTAATTGAAGACGGAGCCGACATTGCTGGAATGGGCGGACTGATGGGCACCGCGATGCAAGCCAGAAACTTCTCCGGCGCGGTGATTGATGGTGGAGTGCGCGACACCGCGTATCTGACGAAGATCGGGTTCCCCGTGTTTGCGCTCGGCAATGTTCCCTCAACCTCTGTCGGGCATTATCGATTCGCGGGAGCAAACATTCCTGTGACGTGCGACGGTGTTTCAGTCAATCCCAGCGATATTGTCGTCGCTGACCCGGATGGAGTTGTTGTGGTTCCTCGCGCACGTGCGGCTGATGTGATCGCCGTCGCCGAAGACATGGATTTCAAAGAGCACTCAATGTACGCCTACATCGAAAAATTGAAATCGATTGAAGAAGCGGTCAAGAAGTTTGGGCGCTTGTAGCTTGCGGGACGCCTTCCAGTTTGCGGTCAGGATCGACGATGATCCAGGCAATCGCGCCTACTGCACACAGGCTCGCAGCCGTCAGGAAAGACGCAGTCCAACCGAAGTGGTTTGCGATTACAGGGGTCAAAGAGGCCGTAACCGCGCCGCCGATCTGCGCCCCCATGTTCATAAAACCGGAAACCGATCCCGACGACGATTCGGCGAGTGATGCAGTCACAGACCAGAACGAACTCTGTGCTAAATACAGCGCTCCCGCGCCGCCGGACAGTACGATGCTCGCCAGCCGAGCGTCCTGCGCCTCGGCGCCGAACATCAGGAATGCTCCTGACAGCGCAATCCCCACCGCCGCAAAATAACAGCGGCCAACTCGGGGATTGTACTTCCGAGAAAGCAGATCGCTGATGTGGCCACCTATCAGGCACCCGACGGCCATCGCAATGAATGGCAGCATGGAATAAAAAGCGCTGGTCTTGAGTGCCAGATGACGGGCTTGCGCAAGGTAAAGATAGAACCAGCTAAAAAATATCCATGCGACGTAGCCGAAACTAAAATAACTGAGCGTGACCGCCCACACATCGCGGCTCTTCAAAATTGTGCTCCACGCGATCAGCTGCGGATTCTCGGTCTTCGGGCGAACGGCTGTTCTTCCTTGCTGAATCAGCGCTAACTCCGAGGGAGAGACACGCGGGTGCGATTCAGGATCATCTCGCGCCATGAGGAACCACACGCTTCCGGCAATCACGCCGATGACGGCACAGACCCAAAATGAGGACCGCCAGCCGTAGCGCAGCATGAGCCAGGTGATCAGTGGCGGCGAAAGACCCGCGCCCGCGCCGACGCCGGCAAATATCCAGCCATTCGCGATTCCACGCTCTTTTTCAGGTATCCAGCGGGCGACGAACTGGTTTGCCGCCGGATACATGACTGCCTCCCCGGCGCCCAACAAGAATCGCACCGAAATCAGGAGCAACAGCGCATGTGCGATATTCGATGGCACCGAGACCGTCAGCGCGGTAAAGATGCCCCACCAGATCACCCCACCTGCAAGCACGCGCCGAGGACCTGCTCTGTCGGCGAGCCTTCCGCCCGGTGTCTGAAAAAGTGCGTACCCGATGAGAAAGGCGCTGAATACCCATCCGAGTTGGACATTGGTTAACTGATATGCGGCTGCTAGCGAGCCGCCGGCGACGGAGATATTCACGCGGTCCAGAAAAGCGACCGCGCTTAGAAGGAACAGCAGAAAGACTAAAAGCCATCGAACACTGCTAGAGGTTTTGGCGAGCATTAGCTGTGTCAGTTTACAACCTTCGAACCTGGCAGCCGCAATATGTACCTTCTTTTCGTAGATTGCCTCTCAGCAAAGGCGCGAGGGCTGTGCGGAGTTGCACGCTATATTGTCGGCTCCGATCTTCCCCGACCATCTGTTTCATTTGCGGAACACACTAAGCCTTTGACTGTTGCTCAAATTGTAATTTTGATCTTTAGGTTGATTCGACCAGCCTGAGTCGAAGCGCATGCTCCGAGAGGGGCGTCTGCATCGACCTATTGTCATTCAAGTAATCGAGATTGGAATCTGTTCCAGAAACGAAACAAAGCGGAGTTGGATGACGAAGTCGAGCTCAGATTGTGTAGCGTAAGATGTGCTACACCAGACGATGCTTCAAGGACGAAATAAAAATGGGCAACCACACCTCCATCGCGGCATGCTTGATCTGCACTATATTCGTGCCATTGCATACATTTTCTTCGCCTTGTGTGCGTCGACCGCTTCTGGTCGGTCAAAGTACACTTTTTGTACGCCTGTAATTAACAGTAAGAATCTCCCGGAGGCGTGGGACTACGTTGGATCGTATGGACTGGTGTGGCAGGACCACGCTCGCACGGTGCAACCTACTCCGGCGACAATTGCCGGCAATTTCAAGCTGGCAGTTAATGTGACCCGCTGCACGACCATCCTTGTCGCACCTCAGACATTTCAGTGGAGCAAGACTCAAGGGCAGACGAGCACGTTTGGATTCGGAACCACGAAAGCCGAGCTGAATCATGTTCTCCTGTACAAAGAAGTTCCTTTGCCCATCAACCCGCTTGGTCGAGCTCTCGCGTTGGATTACACGATCACACTTCCCACAAACGGCACTAAGCCGATCATTGAAAATTACGCCCACCAATTCCTCGCTAGTTTTAACTGGGACCAGACGCTATGGGCGAATTACGAGGTGGACGCGGGCGATCTGCTAGGCGCTCGGCCAGCATTGCCCGGATATACCCAAACAGGTCTCCTGACGCTGATTGCTACATTCAATGGCAAGAAGAATGGAAAATCGAGCTGGAGTTTTCCGATCGAAGTGGACGCGGGCACAGCATCTGACGCTGGTCCTTCGTCTGTCGTAAGTTCCGAAGGAGCATCTTACACATTTGCGAACAACTGGGTCATTGAAGCATCAGTGATAACGGGTCTGACCGCGAATGATCCCAAGATTGGTTTCGCATTTACAATCAAGAGGAAAGGCAACCTGACTGGGAAATCAAATAACAGGATTGCGCCTGCGACGTTAGCGCTGCTGAATAGAACGTTCACGCGCAGGAGGTGAAATTATGCGGGCTTCAGAAATGGTTCTCCTGCTTGCTCTTGCCGGTGGGATTGCATTAGGTCAAACGACCGGCAATCGAGAGAGTCGCAGCGGTTCTCCCACGGGAATGCGCGGCGGCCTTACAGAGAGGCCAAGATCAACCTCGGCGATGAAGGTGTTTCGCAAGACGGCACCCCTTGTGCACCTTGCTCCCGATGAACTTGCCCGCCAGTACTCGTCTGATTCGGATGTTTGCGCCGTGGCGCCGAAGAGCTACGTGGCATTGCGAATGGCAGAACAACAGCTGTCGCTCGATCGCCGCTCTACTCTAACAGACATGTGCGACAAAAAAACGCAGTCGTTTGCTGAAGCGCTCTCGAAGACTGGGAAGGCAACCAACATGGGCATTTCGCCACGCACAGGATCTGAGAGCTTGTACGCTCGTGAACGTGACTACATGCAAGAGATCGACAACGCCATTAAGAAAAAGAAGTGAAAACGGTGGAATAGTAGTTTGTACTCGCTGCACCATTTTTCATTCTCTCCGCCGTTCCACTCCCTTCGTAACCTGCCGCACTTCGGTAACTCCGTGCCATAGTCACTGTTACCAACACATTTCGCCGCAACGCGGACATAAACAAAGGATGGCCCAGATGCTGCACTCAAGCGATAACGCCCCTAAGACGCAATACACACCATCAACTCTCAATCCGGTTTCGCCCATCAAGACGATTGTTTCGCCAATCGAGCAGGCCACAATCGGCCGTTCCATCGTGATCAAAGGCGAGGTCAGCGGCACTGAAGCCCTGTACATCGACGGACGCATTGAAGGCACGCTCACGCTCAAAGATCACCGCGTCACCGTCGGCCGCAATGGCGTTGTTCAAGCCAACATCGCTGCGAAAGAAGTCGTCATCATGGGCAAAGTCACTGGGAATGTAGACTGCAGTGATCGCGTCGATATCCGCAGTGAAGGGTCTTTGACTGGCGATGTTCACAGCCGGCGAATCAGTGTGGAAGATGGCGCCATGCTGCGTGGCAGCGTGCAGTTAGCTCCCGGTGAAAATAAGCAGGAAAAGTCAGCGAATGCGGACGCTCCTAAGGCGCTGCCGGCTGCAGCAGGGAAGTAGGGGATGAATGGTGGAGCATCGGGCGTCAACTCGCCTGATGTGATTACGCATGTTGCTGCATGGCTCAGTGGCTCAGCGCGCGGCGGCTCTAGCCTGAGGTCACGCCGCGGTGATGGGCGTTCTCGCGGACAAATCGAATAATTTCATCCATCGCAGTCCCGGGCTGGAAAATCGCCGAAACGCCTGCTTGCTTTAGCGAGTCGACATCCTGATCAGGAATAATTCCTCCGACGATCAAGAGCACATCGTCCATTTTGTTTTGACGAAGCAGCTGTACCACCCGCGGAACGATGGCATTGTGCGCGCCTGAGAGAATCGACAGGCCGACTACATGAACATCTTCCTGTAGCGCCGCGTTTACGATCATCTCCGGGGTTTGGCGCAGGCCGGTATAGATGACCTCCATCCCCGCATCTCGCAGCGCCCGCGCGATGACCTTCGCACCACGGTCATGCCCGTCGAGACCCGGTTTTGCGACAAGCACGCGAATCTTAGCTTCAGCCATCGTGAGCTATTTAAACATATCGGGAGATCGAGAGATCGGCTCGGGTCATCTGGCCATCTGATTGGTTCTTGATGATCAGCAGCTCAGAAGCCGGGTGCGACTCCAGATCAGCAGATGATCAGATCGCCCGATGATTCAATCACCCGATCAGCCGATGGTCTTCACGTCCAGACTGCGCCATAGATACCAGCACGCGATGCTGCGGTATGGCGACCACAATTTGGCGATTTTTTCCATCCGGTCAGGTTTCGGAAGCTTGATTTTGCGTTTACGGGAATGTGCGTTTGCGTTCTTCGCTTCGCCACGAGCGCCAGTTTTTGCAGCTCTGTCCAGATAGTGTTTAAACATCGCCATTTGTATGGCGAAGTCGCCGGTCGGCAATACGTCCGGACGCCGCAGCGTGAACATAAGAAACATGTGGGCCGTCCATACGCCCACGCCTTTCACTTGCGTGAGGTGCTCGATGACTTCTTGGTCTGGCATGTCGCCGAGCTTCGAAAAATTCAAATCGCCACGGCTGGCGCGCTCAGCCATGTCGAGCAGATAAGAGGATTTTTGCTTTGACAATCCGACAGAACGCATTTGCTCGGGGGTAAGTCTGAGAATTCCTTCCGGGGTAAGCGGATCGCCGGTGAGCGCCGCAACGCGATTGAATATCGTCCCCGCAGCTTTGCCGTTGAGCTGCTGATAAATTATCGCCCGCGCCAAACTATGGAATGTGGGCTCCCTGAATTCCATTCGAACGGGTCCTACACGTTCGATAATTCCGCGCATAACCGGATCGCATTTTTTCAAATGAAGTATGGCTTTGCGCATGTGAGAACCAGCCCTGAGCGCGAGCCATGAGGCATGAGCAATCTTGGAAAGCAAGCATCGTAAGTGCTAAAGATTAGCGATCGCTCACTGCTCGGTGCTCATTGCTCGCGGCTTTTCCGGTTCATCTTACATTGCCAGAGTCGTGCTCGAAAACATGCCAGTGAAATTCAATGGTCTCGCCGAGGTGGGAAAGAAAATACTCTGCATCGTGACCGCCCGGGTAGAGGTGAAATTCATGCGGAATTTTCTCCGCTAAGAGCTGCTTGTGCAACTTGTCGGCGCCTTCGGCGAATCCGTATTCATCCTGCTCTCCGCAATTGAAGTAAATCTTTTGAGTGCGAAGTTGCGCCTGGCTCTTGCGCGCGAGTTGGAATGGATTGTTCTGGTTCCAATGCGCAACCCCTATCGGGTTGCCAAAGACTGAACCCAGCAAGTGTGCCAGTGGACCTGCTTCTTGCAAGTCATGGTCGAGTTCGCGAGGGGCTTCGGTTATCAGCGCGGGGCTTTGAGCGCTGACCGAGCCGAACAGCTCTGGAAAGGCAAACGCAAAACGCAGCGCTCCATAGCCACCCATCGAGAGTCCAGTTACACCACGAGATCTGCGCTGCCGAATTACGCGATAGTGCGTTTCAATGTAGGGCAACAGCTCACGCAAGAAAAAATCACTGTAGCGGTTTTTTCCATCAGCAGAGTTGATGAAGAAACTGCCGCGGCCTTCCGGCGCAATCATAAGAAAGTCGCCGACTTTGTGCTCGCGTTGCAGATCTTGTATAAGGCCCCACCCGCCGCTATTCAGCAAGGCCTGCTCGTTCGCGCCCAGACCGTGCAAGAAATAGAGGACTGGAAATTGTTTACCTGGGTCGGACGCATAGCCCGGCGGAAGCATCACGCAATACCTCACCGCGCGACGAAGGATATGGCTGTTCAGAGCACTGCAGTCGACTCGGGCCTGACCTAAGGAAGGGACTGGTAGCGCAAGAGCGACGATGAGAAGCAGAAGGAAGTAATTAGCTCGCATTCTCTGTGGAATTTCTCTGTGTACCTTTGTGCTCTCTGTGGACAAAGTATTGATCCAGTGCCCGGGGCTTACTCGTATCGCAACGCTTGCACCGGATCCAGTTTCGCCGCGCGAGCCGCAGGGTATATCCCCGAAAGCAAACTCACGAGAAATGCAAATCCCAACGCCCCCGCCACTAACCACGCCGGCACCGCCCAGATGTTCTCTGGAGGAAATCCCTGCCGGTGCAAATAAATGTTCGTGCCGAAATTGATGACGCGGCCAATAATCCAGCCGAGAAGAGTTCCGCAAATTCCTCCCAGCAAGCCCATCGCGCCGGCTTCGGCGAAAAACAGTCCTTTTACATCCGAATCGCTTGCTCCCACGGCTTTCATAATTCCGATCTCGCGCCGTCGTTCGAGGATTGCCATGACGAGAGTATTGATAATTCCGATCGAAGCCACGGTGAGCGCCAGGCTACCGAAAATTCCGAGAAATAGATCAAGAATTGCAAAGAACCGCCGCATGCTCTTGGTGGCGTCCAGAATGGAAAATGTATTGAAGCCGATTTTTTTAATCGCTTGCTCAACCGCATCTACTTTTCCTGCGCCGCTTACTCGCGCAACCACGGTGCTGTAGATAGGTTCCCTCGAAGTCGCACTGCTCGAGTTACGCATGTCATACGCCTGCATCGGGTGCATGCTCTCAACGAGCTGTTGGGGAACAAAAACGCGCGCCCGAGCGGCGCCTCGCATGCTGTCGGGATCGAGGTCTGTCACGCCTACGATCGTAAGCGGCACCTCATGAGAGATGACCGAATAAGAAGCCGAATCCTGCCCGGTCGATTGCCGCTCCGAGTAGCGCATCACAAGCTGTTTCCCGAGCAACGGCGGTGCGACATCCGCAACATTAATCTCGTCCGGTCCGCGGGTGGACTTTCCCAGCAATTCTGCTGCAAAACTCTTTTGCAAAATCACCTCATGCGCATTCCCGGATGAAAAGAATTTGCCGCGCATGCCTTCAAAACTATCGCTATCCTTCGACGACATTGGCATTCCAGCCACCATGGTCAGGTGCGGCTTCTCATCCAACCGCAGCTCAGTAATGAAGCGCAAATCCGGATATGCCTCAACCACTCCGGGGATATGTTCGATCGACGCACGCGCGGTTTCATTCAAGTCGGGACTTTCCGCTGGCGCCGGGCCATTCTCTTCCTGCTCACGATTGAAGCCGCGCAAATCACGGCGCGAGGTGACTACGATGGAGTCGAACAATCCAGAGCGTTGCAGCCTTTTCGAGGCCAGTTGTTGCAGTCCGATACCTAAGGAGAGCATGGCTACGAGTGATGCGACCCCGACGGAAATGCCGAGCGTAGTTAGAGAATTCCGCAGCACCGACTCTCGTAAATTCCGCGCCGCAAGCTCGATGGAATCGTAAAGTTTCATGCTCTTGCCTCGCTGGCGGCCCTTGCTGGGTTCGGTTGGTCGGAAACCAATCTTCCGTCGGCCAGAAAGATCAACCGCTCGGCATACGCTTCTGCCAACACGCGCTCATGTGTGACCAGGACTACGGTCATCTGCAACGACTCGTTCAACTGTCGGATCAGGTTCATCACTTCAGTTCCGGTGCGGCTGTCCAGATTCCCGGTCGGCTCATCGGCAAGCAGAATGCTTGGACTATTGATCAGCGCCCGGGCGAGCGCCACGCGTTGCTGTTCGCCGCCTGAAAGCTCGACCGGTCTGTGGTCCAACCTCCCCACCAGCCCAACCTTCTCCAGCGCGGCTTTCGCCAATTCGGCACGGTTCGCGCGTTCAACTTCTGCGAAGCGCAAGGGAAGTTCCACATTCTCGAGCACCGTCATGCTTGGAATCAGATTGAACGATTGAAACACCATGCCCACGGTATGCCGACGATACTTCGCAAGCTCCTCGCGCGAGAGATCGGCAAGATTTTGTCCGCTGACGATGACTTCGCCGGAGCTTGGTGAGTCCAGTCCGGCCAACAAGTTCAAGAGCGAAGATTTTCCTGATCCCGAGGCGCCCAGCAGCGCGACAAATTCTCCGCTTAGGACGTCAATACTAATGCCGTCAACGGCGCGGATCGTCGTGCTGCCCATTTTGTAGTGGCGGCAGAGTGATTGCGTGCGGATGGAAACAGAGCGGGGCAAAGACAAAGTCTATCAAACGCCGACCTCAGTGTCCTTGGTGCTTGGCCAGCGCAGCTGAAATGAATGTGCAGGCTCTCTGTCGAATCAGCTGACGTTTTACGGGCAACGTCGATTTTCGCGTCGGAATCGAAGACCCTTTTGGAGGAATCTATGCGAGCACCGTTTCTTCTTGGGCGGCTTTTGTTCGGCGGTTACTTCGTTTACGCCGGCATCAATCATTTCAAACAGTCGCGAGAGCTGTCTCAATATGCCGGCTCAAAAAAAGTTCCAAAGCCTGATCTCGCGGTCAAAGCCACCGGCACAATGTTGATCGTAGGTGGCACCAGCATTCTGTTGGGAATCAAGCCGAAACTGGGTATCCTTGCGGTTCTTGGTTTTCTCTCCGGCGTTTCTCCCATCATGCATGATTTCTGGAACCAGGAAGACCAGCAACAGCGCATGAATGACATGATCAACTTCACGAAGAATCTGGCTCTCGCGGGTGCTGCAACCGCTCTGATGGGCGTCGAAGAACCGTGGCCGGCGAGCGTCCCAGTGCTGCAGCCAAGTCGCAGAAATAGGATCAAACGATTTCTGCAGGACGTTGCCGCCTAAGCCAATTCGAACTGTTGCGCGGGCCAGCGCCCGCGCAATCCTTAATCGCTGGCATTACGTGGAAGCGGTAAATCCGTAGGCTTCTCTCCCGCGCTCACCTGAATCAGCTTTTGAATCGGTCCGGCAATCATCAGCAACAATTGTGCTCGCGGCCGAATGGCTTGCTGCGCAAGCTGAAGTTGTTGCGCTGTCCAGGCCTGCGGCGCCCTTTCACCTCGATCGAGATAATCGAGCGCTTCTAATCCTGCATTGGAGAGGGCCGACAAATCCTGCGAGATGGGCATCACTTCCTGTACGAAGGAGGATTTGTCAGCCTGCGAGCCGAGCCGCACGTCATTATCGCGCCATGTGACCAGCTTTGCCCGAATCCTTTGCTCCATACCTGGTCTGATCTGGCCGGAAACAAATTGGTTTACGAGGACGGAGAACTCGCGCGCTTCGGAACTTTCCGGCCGCGCAGCATCAACCGCGCGATTTAGCGGTGTCATAGACGTCGGTTCCGAAGTCGCTAATTGTTCCCGCGCATATCCCTTTACGGGCTCAACCAGATCAACCAAGCTTCTCAGCGCAAGCGTCTCTTGCCCGGCTGTCATCCGCTCCAGCATCAGCGCATAGTTCGTGTCATGCGTAAGGCCGTAATCGTCGAGCCATTTGCTTACATATGCGAGCCGTGAGTACATCGAGTTGACGTCAGTGACGTTCTGCGGAGACCAAAGCCGTTCGGCGATTGCAGCGGCGCGCGGCCAGATTCGCGAATCGACGTTTTCCGGCGATACGTACTCCGCCCACATGCACGCCTCGCCCCCCAGGATTCGCTGCTTTTCTTCGTCCGACAAGTTCGCAGCGCCATCAGCGAAAGGATCGACTGCGTAGTGTTGCGAAGCAGGCCGCATCAGATCGAGATAGTAGCCGGACGAGAGCAGCCCGCGATATCCCTGCCGCGCTGCGTCGGCCAGGGATTGCTGTCCGCGCCACGACTGGATGACGATGCTCTTCGGTAAATCGGGACGAAGAATCTCGTCCCATCCCTCCATGGTCTTCTTGTGCTTCTCGACGATCTTCTGAATTCGCGTGTTGAAGTAGGCCTGCAGGTCCGCATTATTTTTCAGGCCATGCGCGCGCATGAACTCCTGAATCTTCGGGTTCGCGTCCCACTGCTTGCCGTTAACCTCGTCTCCGCCGATGTGGAAGAACTGGTCGGGAAATAGCTTCGCCATTTCACCGATAAACTCATCGAGAAATTTGTAGGTGCTCTCGCGTGTCGGGTCCATCGCTGGATCGAACACTCCCCACTTGCGCTCGATTGAATACGGCCCCGGCGCGCTTGCCAGATCGGGATATCCCACGAACCACGCCGTGCTGTGGCCCGGCATGTCGAATTCAGGAATGACGCGAATGCCACGATCACGGGCATAAGCGATCACATCGCGGACTTGTTCCTGCGTGTAGTAAAGTCCGTCCGATCCCATTTCCTGCAACTTCGGAAAGCGCTTGCTTTCAACGCGGAAACCCTGATTTTCGGACAGGTGCCAATGAAAGACGTTCATCTTCACAGCGGCCATGCCGTCGAGATTTCTCTCGATGACCTCAACCGGCATGAAGTGGCGCCCGGAATCGATCATTAACCCGCGCCAGGCAAAGCGTGGTTTGTCTTCGATCACGACCGCCGGAAGCGCAAAACCCTGTGGAGTCACTTCTACGAGCTGAAGGAATGTTTGTAACCCGCGCATTGCTCCGAGCGTTGTCGGTGCGCTCAGGTCCGCGCCGGTAGAAGTTATTTCCAGTTTGTACGACTCATCTTCTCCGAGCTCCTGAACTTCTTTGCTGGGATGATCGCTACTGACGCGCAGCTGAGCAGTCTTTACCTCTTTCGAGATGCTGAAATCAAGTGGCGTGGAACCGGTGTGACGGCGCAGGTCATTTAGAAAAATTTCAACTGCCCGGCGCAGATGAGGATCAGCGTCGCTATCCAATCCGACGCTAAACGAGGTTGGAATCAGTAACGGCTGTGAATTAGACGTGACCTTCACGCTTGCAGGCCACGGCATCAGGTGAAGAGTAGGCGGTTCCTGGGCAGACGTAATGGCAGCGAGCATCGCTAAAAGGCCGGTCAATACACAAAAGATTCGCATGCTTCTCCTCGATTGAAACTTTGCAGAGTTGCAGAATATTAAACCCGTTCAATGGAGGCAAATCTGGCTCTGACGAAAATGCGGGACTGTGCGAATCTGAAAATCAGGCCAGATTTTTCAGGAAGTGAGTTTCGAAACCGGAGTCAGCAGACAGCTGCCGCTTGCGAGCAGTGGGCAAGAATGGAGCCGGGCAGAAAAGCATTGGCAGTCAGCCGCTGCAGCCCCAGTTCGCCTGTCACCCCCACCCATACCACACGAAATTGAGCTTTGTCGCTGCCCATTTGAACGTCGAGCAGCTCGCTAACACGTACGCGGCGAACCAATCCCTGAAGCACCAGGCCCCCGGCGCTCATATTCGTAACCAGGGCGTGATTGGTGAATGGCTGGCCATAGGCATCCATTCCCCAAACCTGTACCGGAAGTTGAACTTCGACGCGAGGACTTTGGCGACGATCCATAGGCGGCTGTACTGAAGGCATTCTGCGGCAGAAATCGTCGGCTGGAAACTTACCCGGGTCACCGCCGGAGAGAGTACCGGAGTGCCAGAATAAAGCTTGTAAATAAAGGACCTAGTCCAAGTCCGGCATCGAGCAGGAGCCCGGGCCGCGAGGATCTCCACAGCTTCCACAGGCGCCCGAAGGCATGTCCGAGCCTGCCGATGAAGATGATGAAGACTTTGCCGAAACCGCAAAAACCGAAAGCTGTGGCGTGAGGCCCTTGCCGTGACACTTCGGGCAGGAGGGCTTCTCTTTTCCGATTAATAGGACCTCGAATTGATGCTTACAGCTTTTGCAGGTGTACTCGAATATCGGCATAACAATTCCAGATGAGGGTTGATATCAACAGGATACACGAGCAACTTAGAGTCGTTCTACAGTTCTCACCTGATTCCCCCGCCGGGTAGGCGGTGCTAGATTGGGCTTAACAGAAATTTGAGCTTCCCAACAGCTCCTAAGAAGCGCCTTACTCCAGCAAGGCGCTTTCTTTTTGTCTGAGGTTTGTACCTTCGCCGCTAAGGAAATTAAATTCGCATCTACTCTCAGTCAAGATAATTCGGGAGTAGCCGCTGAATATGCAGCAGTGTTCCGGGCGTACGGCAATGTCTATCCGGTGTTATGAAGTCCGGCAGCAATGCCGTTAATCGTGGCTCCCAGCGCATAATTCAAGTTCTCCGAGTCGTCTCCTTGCTGCTTTCGACGCAACAGATCGACCTGGATCAGGCTCATGGGGTCGACGTAGGGGTTGCGCAGCCGAATAGACCGCGAAAGAACAGGGTTTTTTTCCAAGAGCTTTTCCTGCTGCTTGACCAACAGCAACATCCTCTGCGTGCGTTCGAATTCGTCAACGATAATGCTCCACACCCGCCCGCGCACGTCTGAATCCCGCACCAGCGAAGCATAAAGCTGCGCGATGGCCAGATCAGCCTTGGCCATTGCCAGTTCCACGTTCCGGATCAGATCGTTGAAGAGCGGAAACTTCGTCATCATCTCTTGTAATTCGAGCAAGCTTTCCTTGCCTTGCATCGCGTATTTCTCGAGCGCATGTCCTACGCCGAACCATGCGGGAAGCGCGTGCCGGCTCTGCATCCAACCAAAAACCCATGGGATGGCGCGCAAGTCCTCGAGGCGTTGGCTTCGTGAACGCCGCGAGGGACGTGAGCCAATTCGAGCGTGCTCGAGTTGGTTGACGGGAGTGGCCTGCTCGAAATAGGTCAGGATGTCCGGATTATCGGCGATGTTTTGACGATAGAAACCAAACGCGTCGGCAGACATGCGATCCATGATGCCTTCCCAACTCTCGTCAGAATCCGGCGAACGTCTATCGGGACGCGTAAGCGCCTCGAGCGAGGCGGCAATCATGATCTCCAAATTCCATTCCGCAAGCACGGGATCAGAGTACTTCCAATTCAAAACCTCGCCCTGCTCGGTGATCCGAATCTCGCCTGAGAAATCTCCGACCGGTTGCGCCAGAATGGCAGCGTGGGTAGGTCCACCGCCGCGGCCGACCGTTCCTCCGCGGCCATGAAACAGCCGCACTTTGATGCTGTGTTTCCGAGCACAAGCATGGAGCGTGCGATGCGCTTTGTAGAGTTCCCAAAGACTGGTCAGCATGCCGCCGTCTTTATTTGAATCCGAATAGCCGAGCATGATCTCCTGCCATCCGCACCAGGAATCCACGAGCCGCCGATATTCGGGATCGCTCCACAATCGATCCATGATTTCCGCCGAGGAACGAAGCGATTGGATAGATTCGAACAGCGGAACTGGCATTAGACCCGGATCACCCTCTGAACCAATCAATTGCAGTCCTGCATGTTTCGCGAGATCGAGGAAGACATACATGTCGTCTGCCGATTCGACTCCGCTGATCACGTAATTTCGAATGGCACGGGCCGCGAACTTGCGCTTCCACTCAGGAACGCTGCGAAAAACATCGAGAACGTCCGTCCCGTCGCAGCTTGGCGGAGCCGGCTGCTGGTCACGGTTGAGGCTGCGAATTTGCTCGACCGCTTTACGGTGCGCGTTGGCGTGTTGCCGCAGATCGAGTGTAGACAAATAAAAGCCGAACGTCCTCGCCTTTCGCAATAATGGATCAAGCAAGAGCTGCGCCAGGTTTTCGCCCCGGTTTTCCACCAAGCTGCGATGCACGAGAGCGATGTCGTCCTGGAACTCTTTTGCAGATTTGTAACTATTCTGTTGCGACTCGCGCGTCGCGTGCAGCCGCTCGATCACATAAGCAAAAAAGCGGCGATAAAGCTCGGAAGGAGACAATCGTCCGCGACGTGCAGGTTCTTCTCCCATTGTCTCGGCGTACTCTGACAGTTTCTGTTGGAATTCATTTGACACTGTGATCTGGCGGCAGGAAGAACTCAGGGGCTCGGTGACTCTCTCGAGCTCAGAAATGTAATGCGCCAAAATCGTATTACGTGCGCGCTCAAGTGCCTCGTGCGTACTCGCCGGCGTGACGAAAGGATTCCCGTCCCGGTCCCCACCAATCCAGGAACCAAAAGAGAGCACTCCCGGGATGTCATGGGCCTGCAACTCCAAACCATAAATTTCGCGGAAGGCGTCGCGCATTTCGCGGTAGAGTCGCGGCAGGCTTTCAAAGATCGACATGGGATAGTGGTCAAGTCCCATTCGGATTTCATCCGTCACCTGCGGTTTTTGTATCCGGATTTCGTCGGTTTGCCAGAGCGCGGTTATCTCAGCGACGATGGCGTTTTCGAGCTCGAGCGCCTCTGTGGACGGCAAGGGCAACCCGTCGAGTAGTTCCAGGCATTTTGCGACGCGCCGCCGTTTCAAAAGCACAGTGCGGCGCGCGACTTCAGTAGGATGGGCGGTAAAGACGGGAATTACTTTGGTCTGACGCAGGGCGTCAAGTACCTGTTGATGGCTCATTCCCGCGTCACGCATCCGCTGCAACGTCCCGCGGAACGAGCCCGGCAGTGAAGGCTGGCCCGAGTTGAGCTTTCCTGCGCGCCTGCGGCGCTTACGGTGATTGGTTTCAGCGAGGTTCGTGAGTTCGAAATAAATGGCGAATGCTTTGGCCACACGATGAGCTTCGGGGATGCTGAGTCCGGCGACAATTTTTCGCGCTCGCTCCATCTCTTCCGCATTGCCATCAGCGTGAGTGGAACGCGCGCGCGCCTGGATCAGCAACCGCCGAAGTTCCTCCACAGTCTGGAATAGCGGTTCGCCGGCCTGTTGCACCAGAACTCTTCCCAGCAACACGCCTAACGAGCGAACATCCCGTCGCAGCGGGACTTCTTTGGCGCGGTCGTCGGTCGCAGCGGTAAGCTCTGCCAGCCGCGCGGCCTGATCTTCAGGTGCCCATAACGGTCTTTCTGCCATTGTGGTTTACTTCCATAGTAACCGATGATCTATTTCCACTTGCCCCGGGGAGTTTGGAGCGCTCGGTTCGCCCGCTTGCGGGCGCGGGCAAGAGCCTGAATAATGAGTGGTACGCATGAGCCTGGAAAAGGTACTAATCGTCGAAGACGAAGAAAACGAACGCACCGGTCTCGCGGAATTGGTCTCTTCGTGGGGCTATGCCGCCGAAACTGCGCGCGATGGGCAGGAAGGCTACGAAAAAGTTGCAACCTGGTCGCCCAACATTGTTGTGACCGACCTGAAGATGCCGCGCCTTGGCGGGCTGGAATTACTGGAGCGAATCTCGGGAAATAGCCAAACTGTCGCGGTCATCGTGGTTACAGCGCAAGGCAGCATTGATAGCGCCGTTCAGGCGATGCGCATCGGTGCGTATGACTACATCACCAAACCAATCGATACCAGCCGCCTGCGGACAATTTTGCAGAATGCCTCGGCTTTGTTGGGTGCCCGGGTGGAGCTCGAGGCGACGCGCCGTAAGCTCCGCGATTCCGGTTCGCTGGGGGCGCTCATCGGATCGTCCAAGAAGATGCAGGAGATTTTCCGCTTGATCGAAATGGTTGCGCCCAGCACAGCTTCAGTTCTGATTACCGGCGCGAGCGGAACCGGAAAAGAGTTGGTGGCGCGCACCATTCATGAGCTCAGCCCTCGCCGCCCGAAGCCGTTTGTCGCGATCAACTGCGCAGCAATTCCAGAGACTTTGATCGAAAGCGAAATCTTCGGCCATGAAAAGGGAGCATTTACGGGCGCGCTCGAGCGCCGTACTGGATGTTTCGAGCTTGCAGAGGGCGGTACCCTCCTGCTGGATGAAATCGGTGAAATGCCGATCGCCACGCAGGCCAAGTTATTGCGCGTCCTTGAAGACCGCAAGCTCCGTCGGCTTGGAAGCAGAACTGAGACCACCGTTGATGTGCGGGTTTTGGCGGCCACAAATAAGGTTCCCGAAGAGGCAGTTTCGCGCGGGGAATTACGAAACGATCTGTATTACCGCTTGAATGTGTTCAACATTCAAATGCCCAACCTGCGGGAGCATCGTGAGGACATCCCTGACCTTGTCCAGTCGCTTCTGGCTGAAATGAGCGCAAAACACGGCCGCCGGGTTGCTACCGTGAGCGAAGCGGTGCTCAACGCGCTTCGCAACTACACCTGGCCGGGCAATGTTCGAGAGCTGAGGAATACGCTTGAGCGCGCGGTGATTGTTGTCGAGGGGCCGGTCATTGAGACCAAGCATCTGCCGCCTGGATTCGGCCATGCGCTGGTGCGGCTTCCGGAAGACGATGCGGATTCGATTCGCGTCGGAGTTGGCACCACAGTGGGCGAAGCCGAGCGGCTGCTGATTCTCAAGACCCTGGAGTCGACCAACAATAACAAGACCCGCGCAGCCGAAATTCTTGGGATCAGCCTGAAGACACTCCATAATAAGCTGAAGGAATACGGCAACTCGACTTCAGATGGTCGAGGCGAAAAGGAGGAGAAAGAAGAGGCCGAGGAACTCAAAGAACTGTGACAGCTGGTTCTGAGTCACATTGAAGCGCCAGGTTTTCATGCGTCGCCGGACCCAAATCGTTCTCGCAATTACTTTCATGGTGGCCGCCATTGTCAGCGGCGGCTCGTACCTTTACGTCTCTGAAATTCTGCGACAGGGAATTAATAACGCGCGCGACAACGCATCATCCCTCACCTCGCAACTTGCTTATCTCGCCAGCAACGCCGCCCCTGACTTAAGCAGCACGCGTACTGACACCACCAACCCTGAGGCGTTGCGACGTGGTGTTACCTACTATCTCGGAACCGATCACGACCTCAACACCACGCTGGAATCTGTGGTTGGAAGCTGGCCCACCATTTACGATGCTGCCATCCTCGATGCCGACCGCAAGGCCATTCTCGACACCGATCCCGGGCTCGTGGGCAAACAGGTGGAGGACCGTCCCGATTTCTGGCTGTTGCAGAATGCGGGTTTTCGCCGCAAGCTGCGATTGATCTATCGGGGCCCGACGGTTTATGACGTTCACATTCCTCTCTTGCTGAACGGGCAAGCGTTTGGCAGCATTCACGTCGGCGTCTCCACTATTTTCCTGCGGAATGAACTGACGCCGCGGTTGCAGCATGCGCTTACGCTCTCGGCGGTCGCTGTTCTCTGCTCCCTTATGCTGGCCGCCCTGCTTTCGCACATTGCCCTTGGCCCGCTTGAGCATATTAACCGCAGCCTGGACAGTATGGCGGGAAATGAGGGCGGCGATCTAAGAACCGATGGCGGGGGAGACGAGTATGGCCAGGTCAGCATGAAAATTGCCAACCTGGGTCGGCAGATGCGCGACACGCGGGAAATCTTTTCCGCGCTCAAAAGCAATGTGGACCAGATTATGTCGAGTCTGCAGGATGGCTTGATGCTCTTCACTCGTGATTCACGAGTCGTTTTGGTGAGCGCGGCGATCGAAACCTTTCTTGGACGCTCGCGCCGGGAGCTGCTCGGCCATTCCGTGAGTGAGATTTTTTCTGCCGAATCCCCGCTCGGAAACGCCATGTTGGATGCGTTTCGCTTGCGGCACAATGTCGCGCAGCGCGAAATGGAGACTCCCAATGGCCGGCGCGTGCAAGTCTCGCTCGATTTCATTCACGAAAAGGGAACACAGATTGGCGCCCTGCTGACCATGCGCGACACAGAGTCGGTCCGCCGCATTGAGGACGAGATCGAGCTCTCGCGAAGAATTTCCGCCAGCGGCCGGGTCACTCGCGGAGTCGCGCACGAAGTGAAGAACCCGATCAACGCCATTGTTCTGCACCTGCAACTCCTGCGCAATAAACTGCAGGAACTCGATCCCGACACGAATCGTCATGTGGACATCATCGATAGTGAAATTCACCGGCTCGACCGCGTCGTACAAATACTGGTGGATTTCACCCGGCCGCGCGACTTGCACGTCGAGGAAACAGATCTCCGCTCGATTCTCGAAGAGGTCGCTTTGCTGGCCGCACCCGATGCCGAGCAGCATGGGGTAACTCTCGTTCGTGAACCGCCGCCAGAGCCGATGCCGGTGAAGGTGGATGCGGACTTTATCAAGCAGGCCATTCTCAATGTTGTGCTCAATGGTGTTCAGGCAATGCCGAACGGCGGCACCCTGACCATTGCGGCCCACAAGGAAGAGGATGTGGTCACGACCGAAGTCACCGATCAGGGAAGTGGCATTCCCCCCGCTCTGCAGGACAAAATTTTCGAGCTCTATTTCACGACCAAGAAGACCGGGAGCGGCATCGGACTGGCGCAGACTTACCAGATCATGCAGTGGCACTACGGATCAGTTGATTTCGAATCGGACGAGGGGAAGGGAACTACTTTTCGTTTACGTTTACCACTGGCCGAAACGCGTTCACCATCGCTCGAAGAGGCTGCTGCACGTATTTAGCAGACCAGAGTTAGCAGACCAGGACTTGAAATGAAATCGCGCGCCACTCTACTTGCTCTAGCATCCGTGCTGTGGTGCATTAGTGTGCGCTTCGGGCATTCAACTTCCCACCAGCAGGCATCGCAGGCGTCCTCGACAGATCAGAGTCAAGGCCAGGAACAGACTTCACCAAGCCAAACGCCGCAATCGGCGCAAACTCCCGATCAAAAGCCAGACCAAGGTTTGCCCGAGCATCAGGCGGAGACGCCGAACCAAAGCTCACCCAGCACGCAACCCACCCCTCCGCAGGCCGAAACGGCTCCGCCTCAGAATCCGCCGGCGAAAGCCGCGACAAAGGGTGAACATGCCGCCTCTGCTCCGAAGCCGCCGGTCTTGCGTCACAAAAAACACACAGCCAAGAAGAAGACCGGTGCGGCCAAACCGACAACGGAAACTAGTACCCAATCGACGGGAGCAGAGCCGGGCAAGGTTGTGGTACGAAATGGCGGAGCCAAAGAGGAATCGGCCCAGCTCGCGCCCGCGATTAATCCCGCCCAGGCGCAGCATCAGCGCGCCAGCACCGCGCAGTTGCTGGCAGCAACAGACGCGAATTTGAAGCGTGTGACAACTCGGCAGCTCACGTCGAACGAGCAGAACACGCTCGGCCAAATACGCGCATACATGCGTCAGGCGAAAGCCGCTTCTACCGCCGGAGATACCAGCCGGGCCCAGACCCTCGCCTACAAAGCGCGGCTTCTTTCCGACGAACTTGCGCGAAAATAGTTTACTTTCCTGCAGCCCGCGCCGTATTTACCTTCGTGAGCAAGTCCTTTACCGGCTGCTGCATTGGTCCCGGAATGGCCGCAGCATCAGTTAATATGGCCCGTGCCTCGGTGAGCTTGCGCAGCTTCGCGTAATCCCAACCAAGAAAATATGCGGCGATTGCGTATTGCTGTTCGTCTTGTCCTTTTAGCAGCGTCACCGCCGATTTCAATTCGCCGATGGAAGGCAGAGTTTTCTCCTGTTTTGCGTAGGCCCGTCCCATCACGGCGTGAGCGGCTCCGGCGGAAATCTTCTGTGTCTTATCTGCCGCCGGATCGTCAGCTTTAGCGGCCACGATTGCTTTCTCCGCGTATCCCATGGCTTTCGCCAATGCGCCCGCCTCCGAACTGTCGACGTAATAATTTGCCAGCAAGAGCAGCGCCGGCAAATTGTTCGGATCTGAAGTCAATGCTCTGTCGGCGTATTCCATAAGACGGCGATTATCTTTGAGCTCCGAAAGAGCGAGCATCGCATATTCGTTGATCTGCCCATCCATCTTCGATTTCGGAAATGTTGTCGCGAAGGTGTCGATCTCATCCATCCGCGTCTTAGGATCGTTCTCAGCAGCGATCACGTTGAACGCGTCATCTTCGAAGAATTCGTAATTATTCTTGTTCGCATCTTTTTGCGAGTCTTTCATCGAGGAAAAGTCCTCGTCGTTCATATCGGCCGGCTTCGGCTGTTTATCGATGGAGCCATAAACCTGACCACCCTGAATGCAATACTTGAAAACGCGAGCATTGTCCTTCAATTGTTGAGCGATAGACACCTCGGAAGAGAGAATGTCGAGATTTCGTGGCGAGCCGGCGAGCGCCTTTTCTCCATATTCCAGCGCCTTCTGCAAGTCGCCGTTTCCTTGGTAGTACTGCGAAAGCTGCCAATTTCCATACGCGACCGCCGCAGGATTCGACGCATATTTCTGCAGGAAGTCCTGATACATCGAAACTTTCTTCTGCGCATCCGTCTCGCTAGTGATCGCATTCAGATCTTTGTCTTCGGGCGTTCCTGCAGGAATGGCAATCGTCTCGATCTGCGCGGAGAGCAGCGGCACAAAAAACACGAGTAGCAGCAGCACCAAAGCAAACAAACGCATCTTTGCGGAACCGCGGAGCAATGAGTGTGTCACAGAAGCCCCTCCTGAGTTGCAGTGCCGAATCGTAGCTCTGAAATCGCCCATAGGCAAGGGTTTCTGCAAGGAATGGCTTGGTGTGGGGCGAGCGCCCTCGCCCGCCACCATCCAACACTGTTGGAGAAATTGCAACGTAAGGGAAACTCAGCAGGAGTCAGGCCTATGTAGCAGAAGGTCGAGCTCTACGGTAGTCTGAATCACGTGCAGGCCGCAATTTCTCAGACGACACTGCAGTCGCTACCACCGAACCATCCTTCGCAATTGTCCTTTCGGCGGTCCGTCTGGTTCATCGTTCTTATTGCTTTTTTTCTGAGGCTGGCGGTAATCGTAGTTGGCCACACCTACCGCATCAATCCCCTTCGCGATCATTTCAATTTCGGTTGGGAGATGGGCCGCATTGCGCGCTCGATTGTTCAAAACAAAGGATTCAGTTCGCCTACCGATCTCGACACTGGTCCCACGGCCTGGGCGGCGCCGATTTATCCGTACCTCATGGCCGCCGTTTTCAAGCTGTTCGGTGTCTATACGCGGCTGTCCGCCTTTGTAATTCTCACCTTCAATAGCCTGGTTGCCTCGCTGACATGTTGGACTCTATTTCGCATCGGTAATCGCGCGTACAACGAAACTGTGGGACGCGCTGCCGCCTGGACCTGGGCCGTGTTCCCCTACATCGTTTATTGGCCGGTGCGCATTATCTGGGAGGTGAGCCTCTCGACTTTTCTTTTAAGCCTGGCTCTTTGGCTGACCATCCGGCTTGCCGACGAATCGCGCAGTCGCGATTGGATCATCTACGGCCTGCTTTGGGGATTGATCCTCCTGACGAACACCACGCTTGTCATTCTGCTGCCGTTTTTTCTTGCGTGGCTGCTTTACTGGTCTCCCAAGTCTTCCGAGGTAGTCACTGGAGCTTCAACCTGCCTGGTCGTTGCGCTGTTGTGCATTACTCCCTGGAGTGTGCGCAACTACCGTGAGTTTCAACGCTTCATCTTTGTGCGCGACAATCTGCCTCTTGAACTCCATGAATCGAACAACCAAGCTTCTGCCGGGCTGTGGACTCGTACGGAACACCCGGGCAACGACCCTGTCGCCATGCGCCATTTTCAAGCACTTGGAGAGCTTCGCTTCATGGACGAGAAAAATTCGCAGGTACACGAGTTCATTCGTCAACATCCCGGCGAGTTTTTTCTATTTGATCTTGAGCGGGTTTGGTACTTTTGGGCGGCACCGCCTCAGTTCGTGGTCCTTGGCGGGTACGATTTAGGCTTTGCCCGCCACGTGGAATTTCTGCTAGCGGCGATTTTCGCGTTCGCCGGGTTGGTCCTAACTTTTAAAAGGCGGAATAGATACGCTTGGCTCCTGGCGCCGTTTCTGCTCGCTTATCCGCTTCCGTACTATCTGGTGAATCCGTTTCAGCGATATAAGCACCCGATCGAGACAGTCATGCTGCTGCTTATCGTGTACTTGCTCTGGGAATCGAGGGGCGTTCGGCTGAGTTGGCGGCTTGAGCGAGCGAATCGCTAGCGGGCTATTCTTCAGGAACTTCAGCCACAGCCGCGGCGCTTCGTCCAGGCAGGCGAGGCTTCTTTGGCGCAGTGACGTAGGCGTAGGGATCTTCAGGAATTTCCGGTTCTCGCTTCAAGAAATGTCTTAGCTTCCGATAAACTTTCTCAATGAAATTTTGCTTCTTCCGCATGACGGCTCCCTGCGAGAATTCTACGCCTCGACACTATAGATTCGCATAATCGATATTTCCGCTTTCCGCAATCTTGCGCTCTCCTTTAAAGTAGATCATGCGTTCGATTCTGCAGAAAAAAGGCCTGCGCTTCATTTTTGCTGCCAATGTCATATCCATGGTTGGCAGCGGAATGAATTCCGCCGCGGTCGCCTGGTACATTCTGCAGGCCACGCACTCTGAAATTGCGCTCGGTACGTTTGCTGTCGTCCAGACTCTTCCTGCGATCCTGCTCCTGCCATTTACTGGCGTAATTATCGACCGCGAAGACCGTCGGCGGTTGGTGATGATGCTTGATGCCGCACGGGCAGTCATTATCGTCGTCGTTGCGCTCCTCGCTTTTGCGCACAGAGTGAAAATCTGGGAGCTCTACGCGATGAACATGCTCGTGGCCGCCGGCTTCTGGATGTTCTGGCCGACAATAACGGCGCTCATTCAGGAGCTGACCCCGGACGATCAGTTCGTCCATGCGAACACTTTCTTGCTCGCAGGAGTGCAGGGAGGATGGCTGATTGCCGGCTCGATCGTGGGCTTCGTTTACAACAACATCGGCCTCGGTGGTGTGCTGCTGCTCGATGTGAGCAGCTACGTGGTTTCGTTTCTCTGTTATTTCGCGGTTCGGAAAGGCCGTCATGTGGTGCCACGCCCCGCTGAGCTGCATGCTGATATCGTCGCTGCCGAAAGCGCTCTCCAGAAATTCTTTCGTGAATTGCGCGACGGTATTGACTTCCTTCGCGGCCGCCGAGAGATTGTCATGCTCGGCATAAGCTGGGCGCTGTTCCTTTCAGCGATGATGACCGGCGTCGTAGTTACGCCACCTCTCAGCGAGTATTTTCATGCGGGCGCGGTTGGCTACGGATGGCTTAACGGGGGGTGGGGCGTCGGCGCATTTGTGAGCGCCTTCTATGCGCCTATGTTCATAAAGAAATTTGGAGCGCGTCGATCGATCGCAATTTCCCTCGGTTTTCTCGCAATATTGATGACCTCGGCTCCGACAATGCCGATTCTCGCGTTAGCCGTGATTGTCTACGCGTTGATGGGCTCTGGCCGTGGCATTACCGGAGTCGCGATGAACACCGCCATGATGGAGCAAATTCCGCAGCACTATATGGGCCGTGTCCAGAACACGTTCTACTTCGCCGGAACAGTTCTGCAGGTGTTGCAGTCCTATCTGGTAGGCGCGGTCGCACAGAAAAACTTGATTGCGGGATTTTCCGTGATCGGATTCGTATATGCGATCGGGTTCATTACCGCGACTTGGCCCGTCCGGGTGCGGCAGCAAATGGAAGTCGCGCGATGAAACTCCCTTAATGAAATGGTTGCGCTGAAGTTCTTCGTGAACCTTCGCGCCTTTTGTGGTGAAAGGTTTTGGCACCAGAGCAGCCCCAACTTCGCGCACGTATAATGAGTACTCAAGAAATTGAGAGGACGTACGCATGCCTAGCACGAATGGCAACAAAAATGGAAATGGGAACGGGCACAATGCTAGCGGAGCTCCTCCGCGTTTGGAGTGGATCGCTCGTCGCAAGTGTGAAAACACCGACGGCAACGTCTCTCAAATGCATTACGCGCGACAAGGCACGATTACCGAAGAAATGCAGTATGTCGCTCAGCGAGAAAGACTCACGCCTGAGATGGTGCGCGACGAGGTCGCCCGCGGACGAATGATCATTCCCGCGAACATCAATCATCCGGAGCTTGAACCGATGGCGATTGGCGTCGAGTCACTTTGCAAGATCAACGCGAATATCGGCAACAGCGCGGTGACCTCGAACATCGACGAGGAGCTCAAGAAGCTGCACACGGCTGTGCATTATGGCGCGGATACGGTCATGGATCTCTCAACCGGCGGCGATATTCATGAAATTCGCGAAGCCATTCTGCGGCACTCGCCAGTCCCGATTGGTACTGTCCCCATTTACGAGGCGGTTTCGCGCGTAAAGCGGATCGAAGACCTGAACACTAATGTAATGCTTGAAGTTATCGAAGAACAAGCAGAGCAGGGCGTCGATTACATGACTATCCACTCCGGCGTGCTCGTTCAGTATTTACCGCTAATTTCCAAGCGAATCACGGGAATTGTCAGCCGCGGCGGCGCGATCCTCGCTCAGTGGATGGCGCACCACCACAAGCAGAATTTCCTTTACGAGTGCTTCGAAGACATCTGCAAGATTTTCGCGAGGCATGATGTCTCTTTTTCTCTCGGTGATGGCTTACGCCCAGGCTGTATCGCCGACGCCAGCGATGAAGCCCAATTTGCCGAACTCAAAACTTTGGGCGAGCTGACTAGGAAGGCCTGGGAATATGACGTTCAGGTCATGATCGAAGGGCCGGGCCACATTCCGATGGACAAGATCAAAGAACAGGTCGACAAAGAACGCGAGCTTTGCTACGAGGCTCCGTTTTATACCCTCGGCCCGCTGGTTACCGATATCGCTCCCGGCTACGACCACATTACATCGGCGATCGGCGCAGCCATGATCGGATGGCATGGCGCAGCCATGCTTTGCTACGTCACGCCAAAAGAGCACCTTGGCCTGCCAAACGAGAAAGACGTAAAAGATGGAATCGTGGCATACAAAATTGCGGCCCATGCAGCCGATTTGGCCCGGCGGCGTCCTGGCGCGCAGGACCGCGACAACGCTCTAAGCTACGCCCGCTACAAATTCGATTGGGAAAAGCAGTTCGCTCTTTCGCTGGATCCCGAGACCGCGCGCGCCATGCATGACGAGACTCTGCCGGACGACTACTACAAGGAAGCCGCCTTCTGCTCCATGTGTGGGCCGAAATTTTGCTCCATGAATTATTCCTCGAAGGTCGACGCCTATAACCGCGAAGTCCATGGCCTGGAGAAGAAGGATTATTCCGAATTGGTGGAAAGGCTGGTCCCGCTCAAATAGCGTCAGTTGTTGCCGCTATACTCAGCGCGTTGGCAAAGATTTTTTTCCGTAGTAAATGTAGGTATCGGGCGCGATGTAGTCATCTTCCGCCGTGCGATAGATCTTGCGCGGTGGAGTTCGCACGGCCGCGTGACTGGACTTCGGCTTAGGTTCAGATTTGCGCGCCTTTGTGGGTGCGGTCTTATATATGAGCGCGGCTGGCTTCACGATCAGATTTCCCGAAACCGGAACTGCCATCGAACTCTTGGTGTTTTTTGCTGTCACTGCGGCATTCTGGCCCAGTAGACGGCTCGGGAGCGACTTAGCCGCATAACGCGGAACCACCGAAATAATGATCAATACGACGGTTGCAGAAATCGCCGCAAACGTCATGGAGCTTCGCAGGCGTTCGTCGCCGGTGCTCCCGGCTTGCGTGATCTTCCATTCCACGAGGCGTCGAACGAATAATAATTTGATGCGCAAAGGCGCGCCGGTCAAAACAACGCGCACTCGCCCCGTTCTCCAGCTACTGCTCTGAGCAGAAATGCGATTTCTTGCTTCTGAATAAGCACTTGCCAAACTTTCAAAGACGCGGCGGCTTTCCTCTTGCGTAATTCTGCCCGCCTGGATCGTACTTGCTTTAAGCCTTTGTGCATGCTGATTCGCATGTTCCATGCTCTTGCGGAACTTGATCGGCATTTGCGCTTCACGCGGATTCTGCCTCTTCGAATCCGCCCACTGCGCCAACTTGACTAACTCACCATGAGCTTTGCCGCTCAGCCGCAGTACCGCATTACGCACTCCGACGGTGACGATACCGAGCCGTGTTATCGCACGACGTGCGAATTCCATTGCGTCCGGGGTATCGGAGGCGGCAGGCGCTATCTCAATGATTTCCGCAACCCGGAGTCTCTGAACGCTGCTCTTCGGAGCGAGCGGGGTAATCGGGGGTGCAGGTTGGCTTGCGGGAACTTCCGAGGGCGAACTTGGAGGAGCGGTCGTGCTTTGATTGTTCTTCTCGTCATCGGATGGAAACTTGGAAAGTGCGCTCGGTTCGATTGATTGGGGTTGTTGCTCGATCCCTGACGTCGCCGGCGGGCGCGTTATCTCGATAACTTCAGCCCGCTGGCTTGAATTCTGGGCGGATTTCTCTGCGTCAGGAGGCGCTGGCTGTATCGCATGCCAGATCAAGCCATGTGGCACCAGCGAATCGTCCTCGTCGGACTTGCGTTTGCGATTGCCGAACATCGCCCTCTTAGATGCGGCTTCTTAGGGCTGTAGCTCGCTTCAGTAGGGTCTTTATTTTGGAATTAGAAGCATCGGACCCCGAAGAATCCGGCATCTCTGGCCTGTGCTACTGCACCCGCTGCAGACGACTGATAAGTTTCTGCGCCAAATTTTCTTCTGATTCTGACCATAGCAACCGCGTTTTGACGCCTGAGTTCTTCTCGGAAGCAGTGGTGAAGTTGACGAGTTTCTGCACGTTGGTTTTCACGCGCGACTCGAGCTCAGGGGAGAGCTGCAACTCTTCGTGCAGAAAAGGAGTGTCCACGCCGAAATCAACTTGCACGTCACCCTGGAGTTCCGATTCGCCATCTTCGAATTCATCACCCCGTACGATGAACTTGACAACCGAAGGTTCAAGCACCCATTCCGTCTGCGGCGCCTTCGGCGTCCACAGGTCCCACTTAGCCTCGAAAACATATGCATAGTCTTCATGGGGCAAACCGGCCGCGATAGTGGCCGCGTCTTCTGGTGAAATTCCAGGTCGATAGCGCTGTTCGAGAATCGTGGGTTCATTCCACGACAATGGATGAACAGCTACATTGGTCACGCCAGGTTCTTGCGACGAGAAAGGAAACTGCCGCATCACGCTGACTGCATGGGCCAGAGTTTCGATGAGCTCGGAATTCAGAAACCAGAGATTGAGGTAGAGAGTATCCGCCATTCGGAGCTTCCTGGTGCGTTGCTTTGTTAGATGATGGCTAACGCCTCGGACGATACAAGTCGGTGCTGGTCCCGAAGAATACCTCAGCCGACTGCATGACCGTTTCGGAAAGCGTCGGGTGCGGATGTATCGTAAGCGCGACGTCCTTAGCGAGCGCTGCCATTTCGATTGCAAGTGTTCCTTCGGCGATCAGTTCACCTGCTCCCGCACCGACGATTCCCACACCTATCACGCGCTCGGTCGCGGGATCCAGGATGAGCTTGGTCATTCCTTCCGTACGGTCCAGAGTCATTGCCCGGCCGGAAGCAGCCCAGGGAAATTTCGCAACTTTGACCTCTCGACCTTCTTTTTCGGCCTGCGTTTCGGTCAGCCCTGCCCAGGCAATTTCAGGATCGGTGAAGACCACGGCTGGAATCGCGTTCGGCTCGAAGGCAACTTTATGTCCAGCGATGTGCTCCACTGCCGTGCGTCCCTCGTGTGAGGCTTTGTGCGCCAGCATGGGTTCACCCACGACATCTCCGATCGCGTAAATTGCAGGATCGTCGGTTTGTAGCTGTTTGTTTACCTCAATGAATCCGCGTTGGCCTACGCGCACCTGCGTTCGGTCGAGACCCGCAATTTCCGAGTTGGGCTTGCGGCCAACCGAAACCAGAACTTTGTCGAAAACTCTCTCGCGCTCTTTCACATCTTTGCCGTCAAAACAAACGCGAATGCCGGCCGGTTCTTCTTTCACCGCAGTAACCGTCGTATTCAGCAGGATTGCGTCGAACATTTTTTCCAGGCGCTTGTGCAGCGGCAGAACAAGATCGCGGTCCGCTCCGGGAAGCAACCCCGGGGTCATTTCTACTACAGAGACTTTGGAGCCAAGCGCCGCATAAACCGTGCCTAACTCGAGGCCGATATATCCGCCACCGATAACCAGCAGCGTCTTCGGCACATCTGCTAGATCGAGCGCCGACGTAGAATCCAGCATTCGCGGGTTGTCGAGGTTAAGAGATGGAATCACTGCTGGCCTGGAGCCAGTCGCGAGCACAATTCGATCGAAACTGAGTGTTTCCTTGCCACCGCCCTGTCTTGCAAGTTTGACTGTACTAGAATTTTCGAAGCTCGCATCGCCGCGGAGGTATTGAACTTTTCTAGCTTTGGCGATCTGGCCGAGGCCGCCGGTCAATTTATTGACTACGCCTTCTTTGAATCCGCGCAGGCGAGCAACATCAATCTTCGGTTCGCCAAATTCAATGCCCCAGTTCTTCGCATGACGTGACTCATCGATCAATTTCGCAACGTGCAGAAGCGCTTTCGACGGAATGCACCCGCGATACAAACACACACCGCCAGGATTCTGCTCGCGATCAATCAGCGTGACCTTCATGCCGAGGTCTGCGGCTAGGAATGCGGCTGCGTAACCTCCCGGGCCGCCGCCGATCACTGCTACGTTCAATTGAGACGATTCAGTCATTCTGCAGAAAGTTCCTAAAAGAACTGTCATTCGGAGGCGTCGAGCTTGCGCGACATCGAGCAATCTGCTGCTCAGTAAGGAGAAGCAGATTGCTCACCGCTTTGAGCGGTTCGGAATGACATCTTTTGCGAGGATTTTCTTCGTGTAACTTTGTGTCCTTCGTGGTTGCAGCTTTTATCCTTGCACTGACAACAGGAACGGCTGTTCAAACGCCTCCGCGATCCAGCGCAGGAACCGCGCGGCGTCGGCGCCGTCGATTAACCGATGATCGTATGACAAAGAGAGCGGCAGCACCTGCCGCGGCTCGAACTTATCGTTCATCCAAACGGGTTCCATGCTCGACCGCGAAAGGCCCAGAATCGCGACCTCCGGGTAATTCACAATCGGCGAAAATCCCGTTCCGCCGATTCCGCCGAGATTGGTAATCGTGAACGTGCCGCCCTCCATATCGCTGGGCGCTAGCTTCTTGTCGCGCGCTTTCTTTGAGAGCTGGGTCAGCTCTGCCGCTAACTCGACAATATTCTTCTTGTCCACCTCGCGAATCACCGGAACCAGCAACCCGCGGTCCGTATCCACGGCAACACCAATATTGATGAATTGCTTGTAGACGATCTCTTCCTTCTCCATGTCGATGGAGGCGTTGAACTGCGGGAAGATCTTCAGGGCCGACGCGCAAACCTTAAGCGCAATTGCCGTTACTGTCATCTTGCCGCCGGCTTCGGCTGCCTTCGGACCAAACCGTTGGCGCAATTGCTCGAGCTCGGTGATGTCCGCCTTGTCTTGCTGGGTTACGTGCGGGATCGCGCTCCACGCCTGCCACATGTGTTCCGCAGTCTTGCGGCGAACTCCGCGCATGGACACGCGTTCGATCTTTCCCCATTTGCTGAAATCCGGAAGCGCAGGTTGCTTGACATGCCCCGCCGCTGCGGGCCCGGGGGCGCCTGCCGCTGAAACAATCACGCTCTTTGCGAAGGCCTTGACATCGTTCTCACTTATGCGTCCGCCTGGGCCGCTACCTGGCACGCTGTGTATATCCATTCCAAGTTCGCGCGCCAGCCTGCGCACATGTGGGGCCGCGGGAACCGGGCCTCGATGTTCAACTCCCGCCGAGCGGTCTAAGTGCAAAGGCATCGTGAACGTTGCCACTCTTTCGCTGCGCGGTTGGTCGGGTGGCAGTGCCTGCTCTTCGGTTTTTCCTTCAGATTGAAGTGCCGCTTGAAATGCGGCACGTGCATGGTCGTGGGTTTCTTCGGGACGCGACGGCCGCTGAGGACCTTGCGACGTGCCGCCCGGCTCCAGCGTGAAAATCACCTGACCAACTTTGACTTTGTCGCCTTGGGAGACGAGAACGTCCTTTACCAACCCCGTAATCGAAGAAGGTACTTCAACTACGGCTTTGTCGGTTTCAAGCTCCATGACCGGCTGCCCCTCAGAGACTTGCGCGCCGGGAGAGATCATTAAGCGGACCAAATCTCCCTGGTGAATATTTTCGCCGAGTTCTGGAAGTTTGAATTCCGGAGATTCGCTGGTCTCCGACGGAACCAGGGGCGCCGCAGGAGCAAAAACTGATACTGAAGCCTGGCGCTGCTTATCTGCAGTTGTGGAAGCAGCGGGAGTCGAATGCAGAGCCTGAGTTGGTGCTTCGGTTTTGACCGAAGCCGGCGCAGAAGCTATTGCTTCGGCACGCTTGCCTCCAGCACCATTCTCCACGGTGAAAATCACCTGGCCCACTTTGATCTTCTCACCTTGCTTAACCAGAACGTCTTTGATGGTGCCGCTCACTGACGAAGGTACTTCTACGACCGCCTTGTCGGTTTCCAGTTCCATCACTGGCTGACCTTCGGCAACTGCGGTTCCGGGTGCAACCATGAGCCGGACCAGGTCGCCCTGATGAACGTTCTCGCCAAGTTCGGGAAGTTTGAATTCGGTCAAGTAAACCGTCTCCACTTTCAAGTGGTCAGTGGCTAGTGGTTAGTGCCAGTAATTCACGTCGTACTGACCACTAATCACTGACCACTAACCACTGCTCTAGCTGATTGCTGGGTTCGCCTTCTCAGGATTAATTCCGAGTTCTTTGATTGCCTGATCGACGAGTTTGGATTCGATCTTTTTCTCGCGCGCCAGTCCGTGCAAAGTAGCGAGCACAATGTGCTTGGCATCGACTTCAAAGAAGTTGCGCAGCGAAGCCCGATTTTCGCTTCGCCCAAATCCATCGGTGCCCAGAGCGATCAATGGACGCGGCATCCACTGGGCGATCGATTCCGGCAGAACTTTCATGTAGTCCGAAGCCGCGACCAGCACGCCCTCGGTATTTTTCAGTTGCTGAGTAACGAACGGTATCTTCGGCGTTTGCTCGGGGTGCAGCATGTTCCACCGTTCGCAATCGTTCCCCTCGCGATACAGTTCTTTGTAGCTGGTCACGCTCCAAACATCGGCCGCAACGCCATACTTCTCCAGCATCTCCTGAGCCTTCAGCACTTCGAACATGATCGATCCACTGCCGAAAAGTTGTGCTTTAAGCTTCGCATCCTTCTTCGCCGAAGGCTTGAACAAATACATTCCTTTCAGAATGCCCTCGCGAACGCCGTTGCCCTCCGGCATTGCGGGCATCGGCAAAGGCTCGTTGCCGACCGTCAGGTAATAAAAGATCGATTCCTGATCTACGTACATTCGCTTGATGCCGTTCTGAATAATGACCGCAATTTCGAATGCAAACGCTGGATCGTATGCCAGCAGATTCGGCACACTCAGCGCGAGTACATGGCTGTGCCCATCCTGATGCTGCAGTCCTTCGCCAGCGAGAGTGGTTCGCCCCGCGGTTCCCCCCAGCAGGAAGCCGCGTGTGCGCATATCGGCTGCCGCCCAGATCAAATCGCCGATCCGCTGGAAACCAAACATCGAGTAATAAATAAAAAACGGGATCGTGTTGATCCCGTGATTGGAATACGCGCATCCAGCGGCGATAAAGGAGCTGATCGATCCAGCCTCGGTGATACCTTCTTCGAGAATCTGTCCGTCCTTCGCTTCCTTGTAATAAAGAAGCGTATCCATATCGACGGGTTCATACAATTGACCGACACTCGAGTAAATTCCAACCTGACGGAACAACGCCTCCATACCGAAGGTGCGGGCTTCGTCCGGAATAATAGGAACAATGAGCTTCCCAATCTCAGGATCGCGCAGCAATTTCGCGAGCAGCCGCACGAAGACCATGGTGGTTGAAGCTTCCCGGCCTTCAGTGCCTTTGTAGAACTCTTCGAAGTGCGATTCCGAAACCGGCTTGATCGGTTTGGAACGCACCTTGCGCTCAGGCATATAGCCGCCCAGCTGTTTCCGTCTCGCCTGCATGTACTGAATCTCGGAACTGTCGTCGGAAGGGCGATAGAATGGCGCGTCGTGCAGTTCTTCATCCGGAATTGGAATGCCGAAGCGCGAGCGGAACATGCGCAGCTCATCTTCATTTAACTTCTTTTGCTGGTGAGTGATGTTCTTGCCTTCACCGGCCTCGCCCAGTCCATATCCTTTGATCGTCTTTGCGAGCACAACCGTGGGCGAGCCAGTGTGTTCAACCGCAGCCTTGTATGCAGCGTGCACCTTGATGGGATCGTGACCGCCAAGCCGCATGCGCGCCAGCTGTTCGTCGGAAAAGTGCTCGGCCATGCGCAGCAGCCTTGGATCAGTCCCGAACAGGTTCTGGCGGAAATATGCGCCGCTCTCGACGAAAAACTTCTGGTATTGGCCATCGGTGACTTCGCCCAACCTGCGCACGAGAAGTCCGTCGCGATCGTTCTGGATAAGGCTATCCCAGTCGCTGCCCCAGATGACCTTAATGACGTTCCATCCTGCTCCGCGGAAAATTGCTTCGAGTTCCTGAATAATCTTGCCGTTGCCGCGCACCGGGCCATCGAGCCTCTGCAAATTGCAATTAATGACCCAGATCAGGTTGTCGAGCCTTTCGCGCGAGGCAAGCGTGATCGAACCGAGCGACTCGGGCTCATCCATTTCGCCATCACCGAGAAAAGCCCATACCTTGCCGCCAGTCGAAGACTTCAACCCGCGATTTTCCAGATACTTGATAAAGCGAGCGTGGTAGATCGACTGAATAGGCCCCAGTCCCATGCTGACCGTGGGAAATTCCCAAAAATCTGGCATCAGCCACGGGTGAGGATAAGAAGACAGGCCTCCACCAGGTTTTAGTTCTCTGCGGAAATTCTCAAGCTTTTCTTTGGAGAGTCGGCCCTCGAGAAAGGCGCGAGAATACATTCCTGGGGCCGCGTGTCCCTGGAAGTAAACTACGTCGCGGTCGCCGCTCTCGGTCCGCGCTCTGAGGAAGTGATTGAAGGCAACTTCGTAAAGGGTTGCGGCAGAGGCGTAGGTCGAAATGTGCCCGCCGATGCCACTTTCCACCTTGTTGGCACGCACGACCATCGCCATCGCATTCCAGCGAACCAGGCTCTTGATCCGCCGCTCCATCTCCTGGCTGCCGGGAAAGGGCGCCTGCTGACGCACGGAAATCGTATTTTGATAGGGGGTTGTCGCAGTGAACGGAAGATTTACGCCCGCCGCGCGGCGAGCATGGAGCTGTAGCTGCTGTAAAAGCCTGCCGGCGCGCTCAGCCCCGCCCGTGGAAAGAACATAGTCAAGCGAGTCGAGCCATTCACGGGTCTCGAGTACTTCCAATCCGTCATTACTATTATTACCGTTCCGCGATGAAGCCTGCGTTTCCTGCGGTTCTGTTAGTACCGGGGTCTGTGCCAACTCTGAAATCTCCGCACTGTGATGAGAACTTTACATCATAGAAGATTCCGCGGTTTTTTGCTGCCGAACACATCGAGTAATTGTGATTCACAAAAGTGTGCGGCCCAATTCGATTGGCGCATCATCTAAGCCCATCATAAGGAGACGAACATGCCTAAGAAGAGCGCTTCTGGAAACCACGGTGGATTTTCCCCCGAACCCCGCGTTCATCAACGGGGGCCGGAACTTCAGCCATTCGGTACCGTCACACATGCTTTTCACCTTGACCTTGAGGAACCGGTCCGTCTGGAAATGACTGAGCAACTCAACCAACTGCTTGCCGATACGATGACGCTCCGTGATCTCTACAAGAAATCGCACTGGCAAGTGGCGGGCCCAACGTTCTATCAACTCCACCTACTCTTCGACAAGCATTTCTCTGAACAGGTCGAAATCGTGGACACCATCGCCGAACGCATCCAGCTTCTTGGCGGTCTGGCAATAGCCATGGCCCACGATGTGGCCGAGACCACTCAGCTCGACCGGCCGCCGAAAGGGAGGGAAGAAGTGCCGGTGCAGATTTCCCGCTTGCTCGATGCGCACCAGGTCATTATCCGCACCTGCCGGGAAATAGCCAGGCGTGCTGACAAGCTCGGCGACGACGGCACCAATGACATGGTGATCAGCGATGTTCTTCGCACCAACGAACTCCAGGCTTGGTTCTTGAGCGAACATCTGGTAAATGCTCCGCTGGTCCATGCTGGTGCAGAAGTCTCAAAGGCCGCTGACTGAGCGTTGAAGCTCAGAGACTTACCGACACTCTGTCGAGCAGGACAGGATTCGCTTGCCGATAGATATACCCCTTTGTCGATCTCGCCATCCAACCTGGGTGGCGCGGATTGACGCCACGAGGTCCACTATGGCGGAACGAAATCTTGCTGTTCCCATCACTTCCGAGGCTCCAAACGGGGAAGAAACCGGGAGCGGGTGGTCGGTTTCCGAAGAGGTGCATGAGCTTGGAGGCGGAGGTTACGTCAACCACCCCTCGGAAGGCCTTGCGGAGAATGCCAGGTTGAGAATTGAACGAGGCGTGAGCGCCGCCCGACGTTCGCTGGAAGCTGGGCAAGAAGACCTCACTCCTGCCGCAAGGACGGTACTAGGAAATTTGCGGCAGTTCGTCAATGAGCGCCCAATACACTTTCTGGGTTTCGTAGCGTGCGCCGCTTTCACCGCTGGTGTGGCGCTCCGAATTTGGAGATCAAGGCATGACTAACGAAATGGCAGAGGGAAATCACACCCGCAACCTGGGCGTCATCGTTGCGGAACTTCGAGACGAACTAAAACAATTTCTTAGCACTCGTTTCGAGATGCTGAAAGCCGAACTACACGAAACCGTGAGTAGCGTTCGCGTGGCTGTTCCACTCGGCGCACTCGCATTAATTCTGCTCACGACAGCATTCCTGCTCTTCTCGGCGGCTGTCGTTACTCTGGTAGCGTCAGCGTTCGCCGGCAATCCATATGCCTGGTTTTTAGGATTGATCATCGTTGCCGTGTTGTGGGTGATTTTGGCAGGCATCGCCGCCTTCTTCGCCTACAACGCGTTTCGTTCAAAATCCGTATTTCCCAAGCACACGCTGGAAGTCCTTAAAGCGGACGGAAACTGGCTTGAATCGGAGGCGAGGACAACTTATGGGCGAGCTGCCTAGTTATGACCTTGAATTGCGAGCGGCTGACGAACGCCGTCGTCTTCACAACGTGGTAGCTGAATTTCGCAGTCGCGTTCAGGATGACCTGGATCTGAAGAAGCGCATTAAGCAACACTTTGTGCTCGCATGCACCGCGGTGGCGGTTCTGGGCCTCGGTTTGGGCTACTCCGTAACCGGACTGTTCGTGCGCGGCTGAGTTTTCCACAGGAAAACACAATAAAGCCGCGTCCGTGGACGCAATACGTTTTCTCGTCCCCTTCATACCCTACAACATGTCTATTTTGTGTGATTTAAGCCTTGGAACTATTGCACTAAACTGACACATCTGTTACAAATTCGGAACAATCGAGTGTTTCTGCCAAGGCAACCGTTCTCGTCTGGACGCAAGTTGTCATTGGATTTTTGAAACAATCATGTCTTCGGCGCCCGAGTCCGGTTTCAGGTTCGCAGCGGAAGTGTCCTGATTTTGTGCAGCAGTGAGAGGGGTATTGTGAGCACAACCAACGCAGGTTCGGCGCTCCGCATTATGCGAGAAAAGCTCGGCCTGACGATGCGCGACGTTGAAACAGCCAGCGAGAAAATTGCCCGCAAGCGCACAAACGAAGAATATGTGGTGCCGATCAGCAGGCTCTCCGATGTAGAGACCAAAGGCGTAACCCCAAGCATTTATCGACTCTACTCGCTGGCGGTAATCTATCGCGTAAGTTTTCAAGAAATGCTCCAGCTGTACGGTGTAGAAATCGACCTTTCGGTTTCCGACCTCGACAGTTGTGCTCCGCCAAAATCACACCTTGCTACAGCGCTGAAGAACTCCGGCCTAGCCCATATTCCGGTGCGAATGGATCCCAGCTTCAATCCCCGCAAAACTCTAAATTTTGGTCGCATGATCGAAGAGTGGGGAACGGTCCCGCTGATGTATCTGGAAGAATTGTCAAAGACAGGATTTACCTACGGCTATATCGGGAGTGAAGACCTGACCATGTATCCCATCCTGCCCCCTGGTAGTTTCATTCAAGTAGATGAATCGAAAGGCAAGGTTATTGAAGGAGGATGGCGATCGGAGTACGAGCGTCCTATCTATTTCGTCGAGACCCGGAACGATTACGTGTGCTGCTGGTGCACGTTGGCGAAGGACGCCATCATTCTGCAACCGCATCCGCTTTCACCAGTTTCACCGCGCATTCTGCCATTCCCGCAGGACGCCGAGGTCATTGGACAAGTTGTTGGAGTGGCTATGAAGCTCGGCGAGTGGCGGTCCGTCTACGATTCCGTTCCAGCCCCAAAAGAGCGTGCAACACTGAACTAAGATGACGCGCTGATCCTGCTCCCGGATTCGCGGGCAACAGCTCCTCATTCTTGCGTGAGAGGCCTTCCAAATATTCCTCCACGTCCACTCCATTGGATACCGTGCTCAATTCAACATCTTCCAGGAGCTTCTTAAGCGGCGTACTCAAGACTTCTGACACTGCTGTCCGGTGTGCCTCACGGAACGCCTTCTTTGCCGCAGTTTCGCCGTGTACTTTGCTGAAGCCCCAGTGAAGATAGTCGCCCCGGAGTTTACGAAGTCCAGCCAGGTATTCCAACCTCTTCAGCAGACCAGAAATGGCCTCAAGGGTGGTCTGGGATAAGTCTTGCAACGCGGATTTCAGAGTCATTGCTGTTACAAGTTTCGTAATCGCGAATAAATCTGGAGAACTGATCAGAGTAGCTTAAATCGTCACATTATCACGGTGTAAGTCCTACTTCAATAAGGAGTTTCGCCGTGAAGAAAACACTACTCTTGCTTGCCGCTACCGCGCTCGTCGCTCTTTCCCTTAGCGTACCTACGTTTGCTGACAATTGGCCTGACCCAGGCCCGGGCGGACACTTTGCCACAGCTAGTATGGCCCGCTAAGACGAGCTTCAAAATTGCGTTGTGGGCTGCCGGACGAAAAAGATATATTTCGTTCAGTAGCCCATGAGCTTCCTTGTTTACTACTTTTGGGTAGCTCCCCACGTCCTCCTCGCCGGGGTAATTTGGCTAAGTCTTCGCCGGCGCATCCCGCGGTCGTTTCCTCTGTTTTTCGCCAATATTCTTTACGATCTAATTAGTTTCCTGGTTCTGTTCACGCTTTACATAATTGTAAAGGTACCAACGCATCAGTACAGATCAATGGGCGTTTTGTATACGGGTTTAAGTATCCCATTCAGGCTTGGAGTCTTATATGAAATCGGCAAGGATGTTCTCAGGAATAGGCCGCACTCCGCTGCGAGATTACGCCCTCTACTCCGATGGAGTTTCGCTTTACTGTTGCTGGCTGCCGCAGCCTCGGCGGGGACGCAGGCATACGCCGGCGCTGAAAAGCTGCAGAACGTTTTCCTGAGCATGGAACTTCTCTGGAGCCTGTTCGCCTGCGGAGCGGTATTGGTCCTGTTCGCCGTCACCCAGCACAGGTATTGGTCTTCTTATGGCGCTGGAATAGCCTTTGGTTTTGGGGTGTTCGCGGCAGTGAATCTGGCGAGTTCAGCCTTTCGCGCAAAGCTCGGTACTGGCGGAAACATGACCATTAGCACCATTCAAATGGCCGGATATCACGCTTGCGTTCTGATCTGGCTGATTTACTTATGTCTTCCGGAGCGCATCCAGCCGACTGACAGGGCAGGGTTAAACAAGGCGGAACTAGAATCGTGGAATGACGAGTTGCACAAGATAATGCGCTTGAATCATCCTGAGTTATGACCTACTTACCCTTCTCCCGCGTGCCGAAATGGGACGGAAAGCATCTCTAACTCGCGGCAATGTTATTTGTTCTCGACAACATCGGTTCAGCGGCATACCATTTTGCTGTTGGGCTGACATGTCTCCGCTCTTTTGGCAAGTGTGCCGAACCAGGAGCAACAGACTGTCGAAAAAGGCTCTAAAATCCTGGAGCCTGGACCCAGAATGAGTAAATGACGATTGCGATCATTTTTGCTTTCCTCGGCATAGCGGCTCTGATTGCGATTATTTATCTCTCAACGAGTAATAGTCGCAACCGTAATTTGAGTGAACTAGCCGCTCAACTACGTGCCATTGATGTTCTGGCCTTTCGTAATCTGATGGATCACCAAGAAGAGCAGTTCCTGCGTGAAAACCTGTCATTCAGCGATTTCAGAGGTGTTCATAGAGAGCGAATGCTTGCAGCAGCCGAGTACGTACATTGCGCAGCTAGAAATGCCCGAATCCTGGTTCGACTCGCAGAGGCGGCATGCCTCAGTTCCGATACCGAGATTGTTGCCGCTGGTGAAAGATTGCTCGAGAACGCCCTGCGATTGCGTCAATATTCGTTGCAGATGATTCCAAGGTTGTATGTGGCGATTTTGCTTCCCGGCGTGTCCCGGGTTCCATACTCCCTGGCAGAGAATTACGATACCGTCAGGCGCCAGGTCGTGATGCTCGGTTTGCGCTTCCCCACGCACGGAATGTCGTCGGCCCTCTAAAGCACACTGCCAATCCTCTGAATCTGCACGATAAGGGGAGACTACCGCTTCCCAACTGAAATGATCGCCAGCACCACAGGAAGGTAAATTACAGAGGCGTGAAGTAATCGGCTTGCTAGAACTTTCGAACCCGATCCGGCCAATTTCACAGAATGATAAAGAAGGAAGCCGCCGGCGAGCAGCAAAGAGCATAACGGGAGCAGCCCGCCATGTGAAAAGACGGGCAACAGGGTCGTGAAAATAAGTGCGACCGTGAATGCGAGGATCTCTCCCCGCGTGAAACGAGAATCCTGGTCAAATCGGGGCAACATGCGATAACCCGCGCGTTCATAGTCATAGCGGTACATCAATGCGATCGCGAGAAAATGCGGGAACTGCCACAAGAACAAAATCAGAAACAAGAGCATCGCTTGCAAATTGACGCCATTCGAGGCGCCGGCCCAGCCAATCAGGGTTGGCATTGCTCCAGGAAATGCGCCAAGCAGTGTGCACAACGGCGTGCGCCGCTTCAAAGGCGTGTAGATTGCCAAATAGCTCAGCAATGTGGAAATCGCCAGCAGAGAAGACAAGCGATTTACCAGCAGGCCGAGATAGACTCCCCCGGCAATACTCAATATCAGACCGAATAAGAGAGCATCTCGTGAGGCGATTCGGCCCGCCGGCAACGGACGATTCGCCGTGCGGCGCATTCGCGCGTCCCACCGACGCTCCATCCACTGATTCAGAGTAGCTGTACCACTGGCGACGAGAAGCGTCCCAATCAGTGTGTTGATGAGTCCGGCAAAATGAAATTCACCGCGCGCGCCCAGGTAGTAGCCTGCCGAAGTTGTCATCAGGATGAGCAGGTTTACTTCCGGCTTGGTCAGAATGTAATAATCGCGAAGTTTGGAAAGGACTCGATCCATCGAGGTCGGAACTGCCGGGCTAGTCGTCAAATTCATCCTTTTTCTCTGAGGCGGTATTGCCGGCCTCAGGATTCGGCCTGAACTGATTTCGTTTGCGGTAGGCAAGCCAGGTAATGCCAACGGACATGAACATTGGCGGAATGATCAAAACCAGTATTCCACTACGCAGTGCTGCAATCAATCGCGGTCCGCTTGAGGCCGCTTGCGTATAACAAAGCGGGCAGCTCTGCGCGAACAGCGGCAGCGCAGGAAAGAGAACCGCGGCCAGGAGCATCAGTTTTGTTCGAATCGACATGTGTTTTACTTCGGGTGCATGGTCAACATCCGAAAACTGTCTGACCAGATCACGTTCATCATAGCAAGAACGAAGAGGGTTGCGGGGAGAAGGAAGAGTGCGAGGCTGCGTTTTTCCGATTTCATGTGCATAAAGAATGCAATCGCAAGCCCCGCTTGAATGATGGCCACAGAAAGCATTCGCAAAAGCATTTGCGAACCGTCAATGTGCTGGTATGCGATTGCGATCTGCAGTGCGGAAAGCGCCAGGATCGCGATGTAAACAACTATATACGTGGTTATGCCGCCACTTGGTCCTTCTGCTGTCTCCATGTCGTCTCCGCGTCAGTGCTTCACGTTCAATAGATACACAAATGGCACCACGAACATCCATACCATATCGACGAAGTGCCAGTAGAGCCCCCAAATTTCAAGGTCTTGATGATCGTAACGGCCGCGCTTGTAACCCAGTGTCACGACTGTGATGGCGATACAACCTACGACCACGTGCGTTAGGTGCAATCCGGTTATGCTGAAAAACGCGGCGCCGAAGAGGCTTGAGCCCCACGGGTTCGCAAACATCCGAAGGCCTTCGCCGATTAGCCCCAGCCATTCTTTGATGTGCAGGAGTGCGAAAATCACCCCGCCGACAACCGTTATGAAACTCCATGTGATCGCCCTGGAGCGATTGCCCGCTTTCGCCGCGCGAATTCCGATCAGCATCGTCAGGCTGCTCGTCACCAGTACGAATGTCATAACGTAAGCATTGATCACGCTGCCGGATTCAAATGGCCGTGGCCAATTTTCCGTAGCATTGCGGAGATAGCCATAAGCAAACAGGATGGCGCCGAATGTGATCGCATCAGAGATGATGAACAGCCACATCACCAACTTTTTGTGCGGAATTGCAAACGCCGGCGCCTCGCGCGCTTCGTGGGCAAGAACTCCCGCCGGTGCCGGCAACCTCACGTTGGCTTCACTCACAATGCCTCCTGAACGACCGCAGTTTTCAGATCCTCACCCACAACAAACCTAATAAATACAACCAAAGCACCCCCATGAAGTGCCAGTATAGGGAAGCCGCCCCGAGGGTGTTCTTTGCGAGTACGTTTCGATGCAGCTTGTTGATCACATAAATCAATCCCAACAGGCCTCCGATCACGTGCAAAGCGTGCAACACCGTAAACAAATAAAAGAATGAACTGCTGGGATTCGTTGCCAGGTAAATTCCTTCGGAGCGCAATTGGAGCCATGCTGCGTACTGGCCGCAAACGAATAGGCAGCCCAACGTCAGAGTTCCATATAGAGCGCGAAGCGCAGGCCCTGAATCGGAGATGCCGTTTGACAGCGCCGCAAAGCGCTTTCTCGCTATCTGCAAAGTGAAGCTGCTTGCGATCAGAACAATGGTATTGAAGTACAAAATTACGGGGAATGAAAAATGCCGCCAGTCGGGTGCCGATCCATGCCGAACGATCATCGCGCTGGTGAAGGCGGCGAAGGTCATCGTGATCGCCGCCAGCCCCACCCAGATTCCGGTGCTCGGGACTTCCGGTTCCACTTCCTGCGTCCGTCGCACACCTCGCAACGATGGGAATTTAACTGACGGTGGCTGTAGCGTCGTCGCCATTACTGCTCCTTAAGGCTATTTATCCTCTCGCACGGTCTGTATCTGTTCGGGCGAATTCTGCATGACATAGTCTCCGCTCGAACTCTCAATTCCGTACTGATATGGATCGTGATAAACCACTGGCAACTTGTCGCCGAAGTTGTTCCACGGCGGCGGAGAAGAGGTGGCCCACTCGAGCGAGGTGCCGCTCCATGGATTCGCCGGTGCGGGTTTTCCTTTAAACCGGCTGTAGATCAAGTTGTAAAGGAAAATCAGTTGCGCCGCGCCTGTGAACAGCGCCGCATAGGTGATGAATTTATGGACGGGAAGCAGCGGCTGCAAGTAATCATCGACGAATGCCGAATACCGCCGGACATTTCCCACCATCCCTAAATAGTGGAATGGCATGAAAATGCAATACGCGCCGACGAATGTGCACCAGAAGTGGATTTTGCCGAGGGTGTCGTTCATCATTCGGCCGAACATCTTAGGCCCCCAGAAATACGTTCCGGCGAACATGCCAAAAATCGCTGCCACACCCATCACCATGTGGAAGTGTCCAACCACGAAATAGGTGCCGTGCAGATAAACGTCAATCGATGGCTGGGCCAGGAAAAATCCGCTGACTCCGCCGGTAACGAACATTGAGACGAATCCGAGCGCGAAGAGGGAAGCGCTGGTAACTTGTAGCCTTGCGCCGTAAAGGCTGCCGATCCAGATCAGCACCAATATCGTGGACGGAATCGTGATTACGAGCGTTGGAAATGAGAATGCCAGCGCAGAATATGGGCTCATTCCGCTCACGAACATGTGATGTCCCCAGACCATGTAGCTGAGGAAGCCGATCGCCATCATGCAATAAATCACGACTTTGTGACTCAACAATGGCCGGCGATAGCTGTTTACCAGGATGTGCGAGACGATTCCGGCGGCAGGCAGAATCGCAATGTAAACCTCCGGGTGGCCAAAGAACCAGAACAAGTGCTGCCACAGCAGCGGAGAGCCGCCGGAGTGATTTGCAATTAACTGATCATTGATAACCAGATTTCCCGGAATGAAGAAGCTGGTTCCCGCCACCCGATCAAGGATCAAAAGAATGCAAGCGGGAAGCAATACGGCAAAGGCGAGCAGTCCGATGCAGGAGGTGATGAACCATGCCCAGGTGCAAAGCGGCATCCGCATCAGCGTCATGCCCTTGGTGCGAAGGTCAAGTGTCGTAGTAATGAAATTCAGCGATCCCAGCAATTGGCCAATGCAGAAGATCGCGATAGAAATTGCCCACAGTGTCTGCCCCACTGCTTGACCGGGTCCGGCGCCAGCCAGCGCACTGAGCGGAGCATAAGCCGTCCATCCCGAAAGCGGCGGACCGTCACCGACAAAAAACGCCGCGATTAGAACGCAGAACCCAACAAACGTCACCCAGAACGACATCATGTTGAAGCGGGGGAAGGCCATATCTTCAGCGCCGATCTGGATGGGTAAAAAGTAGTTGCCGAAGCCGGCAAAAGGCACATTCGTCAATACGAAAAAGACCATGAGCGTGCCATGCATGGTCATCAACTGCAGGTAATATTCCGGCGTCATGATTCCACCAGGAGCGCCGGTCGAGGAAAGCCACTTCAGCCCGGGGATCGCCGCGTTCGGCCAAACCAGGTGAAGTCGCATGAGCCACGACAACACCATGCCGATCAATACCGCCAACAGTCCGAGCCCGTAATACTGTTTGCCGATTACCTTGTGATCGAGGCTGAATACATACTTGCGAAGAAAACCTTGCGGCGGCGCGTGATGCGCGGCGTGCGTGGAAACATCGTGCATATGCTCACCGCAACGTTAATTACTGCAACGCAGCCTGCTGTTTCAGCCAGGCGTCATAATCCGGCTGCGACATTACATTCAAGTACGCCTTCATGTTGTAATGCCCCAGGCCACACAGCTGCGTACAAACGATCTCGTATCGCCCGGCCTTCGTCGCCGTGAAATGCAACGATAGATCGAGACCCGGAACAAAATCCTGCTGAATCCTCAGCTCTCTTACATAAAAAGAATGGCCGAGATCCTTGGAATGCATCAGCAGATGGATTTCCTTATTCACCGGAATTCCCATCTCCGCAGTCACGATGTCGTCTTTCGAATCTGGATCATGCGTCGTGTCCAGTCCGAAAACATTCTGGTTGGCCTCGTTAATCATGTTGGGGTGGAGCGGTCCGAACTTGCCATCCGGCCCCGGATATCGGAAATAGAACGCGAATTGTCCCGCCTGCACCTGCACGGGCAGGGAATCGGCGGCGGCCGGAACGAAGTAAATCTCTGCCCAGGCTTTGCTGCCAAAAAATCCCAACGCAAGTACTTCGGTCCCAACCAGCAGAAATCCAGCTATCACCAGTCCTTTTGCGCCACCGGGGAAATTCCGGATTCTCTCGCCCGGTTTGCGAGTGGATGCGGTCCACATGAAAACCGCAAGAATAATCTGGGCGGCGATAAAGCAAATCCCAGCCTCCAACATGGTGTCCGACATCTGCTCGTCGATCAAATGTCCGTGCGTAGAAATATCGGCCGGCGGCACCCAGATATGCGCGATGATCGGGATCGCGGAGCCAATGGTGATCAGAATGAGGGTAACGGCTACGAGTTTAGCCATCGCGTTTCGCCTCCCCGCACGAAATTGCGTTGGAGCTGAACCACGCAGTTCAGCGGTCCAGCCCCGGTAACGTCTTATTTCGCCTTGAACGTGAAGTTAGCCGTCGCAGGCTTGCCCGCCGCGACGGTGATCTTCTGCGTCTGCGCGCCATAGGTTTCCTGCCAGGCGGTCAGTGTGTAATCACCCGGAGGAACATTTTCAATTTTGAATGAGCCGTTTTCATCGCTCACACCATACGGCCCCTTCACTACCGCCATATATCCGCTCATCCATGGATGAATGTTGCATTTCACGTGAATTGCGACCTCTTCACCTCCCCAGCTCGAATTAATCGGCGGCGCGCCGGGCGGCTGTGACTTGTTCCACTCGTGATTTGCTCCGCCCGGTGTTGGCATCGGGTGGATGTTATGCGAGGTTTGGTCGCTGTTGACGACTTTGAATTGCTGGCCCATGTCCACTGCCATTACGTGGGGGATATACTGGCAGCCCTTTTGATTGAATTCCGGAGCTGCGGTGCTGGCTTGCGCAGGTCCATTCCAGCCTTGGGAAATGTAGACCACAACATTCTGCAGCCCGCCAGTCGGTCCAACCACAACACTCTCCACTTTTACGGGATTCGCCTTGTGAATGGCTGCGCAGGAAGGCTCCTTTGACATGTCAATCGCCTTTTCGTGCGGCGGTGTTCCATCCAGCTTGATGGTTCCCGTAATGCTGCCTTCGGGCGGTGGCGCGGCCTTGACCTTGCGCTGTGACATCATCATGACCACGGCAAACACCAAGACGGCGCACGAAATTACACTCACTCCATACCAGGTTCGGTTTCTCATAAGGTTTGTTTCTCCTCGTGCAATCATTCTCAGCCCCGCGCGATCCGGCTTTGCCGGTTTACTGATTAGTTGGCTGAGGCGCTGCTTGCGCCGCTGCGTTCGGATTGATCGGTTTCAAGCCGAGTTGCTTCGCGATTTCTTTCTCTTTCGACTTTTGCGGCTGCAAGGTGCGCAGATAGAACACCAGGTCCCAGGCCTCTTCGGGCTTCACGTTGTCTGCAAAGGACGGCATCGGCGTGCCATCTAGCCCCGTCATGAAGATCTTGTAAAGGTCCTGGTCCGTGGTTCCGCACTTGAATTTGCTTTGATCATGAAAGTCAAACGGTTTGATCGGCCGGTTCTGGTCGTCGGTCAGAGTGTCAGCTGAAGGTCCGTTGCCGCGGCCTTCAACCCCGTGACACTTCCAGCATTCCAGCTTTTGAAACAATGCCTGCCCCGCCTTGACACGGTCCGCACTGACTTCAGGTTCGCTGGGAATTGCAATCGGCGTACCGGCCTTCTCGGTTTTCCAACGCTCGGAAAAGTGTTTTACGTACGCGACCAGGTCAATTCGCTGCTGCGCCGAAAGCGGATTCCACGGCGGCATGTTCGAGCTCTGCAAGCCGCGTCCGACGGTGTCATAGAGGTCCTCGTCAGTTGGCAGAGTTCCGCTGACTGTCGAGCGGCACTTGAAAGTGGCGAGAGTGAAATTGCGCGGTTTGGGATCAAGCCACACAGCATTCTCTCCTTCGCCATCGCCCAACACGCCGTGGCAACCGACGCAATAACGGCGATAGTTCATCTCCGCATCTTTAGCGTGTCCGGTTAGCTTCCCAACGTGGGCTTCCATGCCCAGGTTCTGGTCTTCTGAGTATTCCGTGGATTGAATTTGCGCTGAGGAGAGACTGGCGAATGCCAGCACTGCCACTGCGCACGCGATAAGTTTTAGCTGTTGTGTACGCATCTGCTCCTCCTTAGAAATCGAAGTCAAAGCCTGACATCAGGCTGCTGCTGGTTATATCGGTGCCGTCAGGCGCGCCCCCACGCTGGCGAATCCACGAATATTCGTTCTGCCACGCGAAACCTGCGCGGCTGGTCATAAACGGCATATAGCGGATGCCGAAGACGTAATTGTCGATGTTGCCGAGATTTGACGGAGTGCCGGGCATCGCCTGTTGCGACATCCGTACGAACTCGGAACGCTGGATGAATACCAGCTGTGGAGTTTGAACCCAATGGGTTTCGACAAACGCTCCGTTCCAGGTCGGGCTTCGAGTGCCGGGAGGGAGGGTTGTCCCGGCGATGTTGTTAGGTGCAGTTGGATCGTCAATTGGATTTCCAAATCCCGCGCCAAACCAGGGACTGTCAGATCCATGTTGAGTTACAAGCTGAAAATCGAGTTTGCCAAAGTAGAACAAACCGACAAATCCTTCACGGCTGAATCCCTTGTTCCCAGTGCCAGTGCTCGCGAGGGCAGCACCGCCGCTGGTTAAGTACGTTGTCGGTGCTTCGCCGACCATAGCGTAAAAGCCAACGCGGTCGGTTCCGAGCTTGCCAACATCAAACGCCTGGCTTCCAGCGAAGAAGGCGCTGTAAGCGTTTTTACCGTACGTGAGATCGACGTTGCCGTCGGTGGAGCTCACCACCGCCGCCGATAACCGCGTCCGGTCGTTGGCCGAGTGTCCCATCCATTCCAAGCCAAGCTGGTTATCTCCAATTTGCCCGAAAATGTTGTTATCGCCGGCAGGGATGAAGTGGTAGAGATTGAAGCTGCCACCGTAACTCGAGAGCGTGATAACGCGTTTTTCCGAGACGAAATTGTCTAGCTCAAACTTTCCCATCTTGATGTTCAGCCAGGGGCTGTGGAAGAGATTGTCGAACCGCGCATTCACCGATTCGAAATGGAACGCCCCGGTCTCGTCGGAAGACGGCACCAGTAGGAACGATATATTTTTGTCGAGGGTTCCAGCGCTTAGGATGTCGAGACCAGTCAGGTCGAACCCGCTGTTGGTCAGGCCCCGAATGGAAGCGTTGTTTCCAGATCCAGTCGGCGAGTCCACCGCGATTTTGTCTGTACTCTCGCGGTGCCAGTAAGGCGTAATTCGCAACGTGACCGGCCAGTAGGAAGGGTTCTGCCAGACCGGCGAATCACGGTCGTTCATCAATTGATAGCCGTTGTCTTTGAATTTCTGCCCAAAGTAATTCAGCATCGGCCAAGCCTCATGGCAGGCCGAACATCGCAGTCCATATTTTCTGGCGAATGCAGGAAGAGCGTTAGCGCTGCTGGAGAAAGCTAGGACTGAAAATGCGGAAAGCAGCGCAACCGCAACAGTCCTTCGGAAAGAAGCCATTGAGACCTCCTGTCGGATGATCACGTACCCTCAACAGACTTCTGCTTCAGAATTCAGGCCCACGATTCCTGGAGAACCACTTTCGAACTGGCGGTGTTTGTAACATGATTGTCTCCAAATTGTCAATAAAATGTCACCAATTTGTCTCCACGATGTATATTCGTGGCATCGGCTGCTGGAAAATCCGTCGGTTGATTTGACTTTGGCCTTGAGTTCGCGTTATGAGATTTTCTAACTTCGTGTTTGATCGTCTGTCATTCTTCCTGCGCGGTGCATCTCCGATAAACAATCGTTCGCGCCCCAGCTACTTTCGGGAGTGGTTCGTTCTGTTACTTGCCTGCTTTGTCTCATTGAACGCTGCCGCTAAGAGCAAGCATGACGATTATGGCGTTGGCCTCACTACACGACTTTCAGTGAGTGAGCCACAACTGCTGCAGGCTGTCGAAGACGTTGTCGCTGATGGAATTATCCAGGGTAGCAAGGAGTACAACAAAGACGAATACATCACGGGTGCCGAGGCCGCCAACAGCACCACTTTGTTTCCCAAATGGTCGGAACCAGGGAACGTTTTCTACAAAATCAAGAAGAATGCGCTCGACCCGCGTAATTTCAAAGACACCAGTGACTCCGGCACATTGGCGGTGCGGTATGTCGTGCAGCATGCCGATGACATCAGCACAATCATCAAGATCGATGCTCTCTTCGTCGATGACTCAACCCTTCGAACGCATCTTTCCAATGGGTCCGTGGAAGCGGCGGAACTGAAAGACATTCAGGACCACCTGGCCGCCATGCAACTGAAAAAGCAGCAGGCGGACGAGCAGGAGCAGCATCGGCAAGAGCAACTGGCGGCGGAGGAGCTGCGGCGCAAACGCGAGCAACAGCAACTCGACGTAATGCTTGCGCGCGCACCCGATGAATCGTTGCAGCAGCACATCGAGAGATTGCGGCGAGAGGTCGAGCGCGTCGTCAAAAGTACTGGCGCTCAATTGAAGTCGGCCCCGTTCAAAAGCGCTTCCAGCCTGCAATCTGTTCCCGCTGGAGCCCACGTTGCTGTGGTGATTACTACCCCATATTGGTACGGCGTTGAAACCGATGGGGGCCAGCACGGCTGGATTCACCGCAGCCAACTGGAGCAGTTGCCGTGAAGTCAAAATTCAGAGATCTAATTCTGCCGTGCGTTGTAGCAACTTTCAGTCTCGAATGTTGTCTGGCTCAACAATCAACTGAGCGAAGCTTTCCGGTTCCCGTTGCTACGGTTCAATCTGCGATAAAGACACTTCCCGGCGGGACCTCAGGCCCATTGCCAATTCTTGATGGCTTCGTGCTTTCTGCTGGGCGGCCTCTGCAGGCGTATCAGCGTCCTTACTATGAGTGCGCAGTTCGCGTCACACGGGCAGACGTCGGTTCCCTGGTCCGTGTCACAGCGAGAATCACGGCATGGAACAGCTCCGCTTCCAGGTACGAAGTACTGCAATCGAACGGACGCATCGAATCCGATCTCCTCGACAGACTTGAGCAATCCCTTGGCGGGAAGGTCGCGGCAAAACCTCTGCCGGTGCAAGCTGCTCCCGCCACTTCGCAGACGTCGTCTGCTACAAAATCTTCCGCCACTCCTGAAATTTCTGCGCCCACTCCGCACTTCCCAAGTGTCTCCAGGCTGACGCCGACCCCAAGCGACGCCTCACCCGTAGATCCGGCGCTTGACCAGGAAGCCAAAGGTCTTGAGGATCTTCTGCGAAACCAGGCCCACCCGACGAATCTGATCGCGGTAAAGCAGGACCGGACCCCGATTCTGCAGGATGCTAGCTCTGACGCGAAAGTTCTTTTTCTAGCCAGTGCGGAAGATGAATTCGAAATTCTCGACATCAATCCCGAATGGGTCCACGTGCGAATTTCCGGCCTATCGCGGGGATGGTTGCGGCGCTCCAGCGTGGAACTGCTGGACGGTTCGCAAGTCCCCGCCAAAAGCTCCAGTGCTCGCTCCGGGGCAGAAGCTGCGAACACCGCACAACCGCCTAACAGGCTTTTTTCTGTAACCGGCGAGGAAGACGGGAATTTCCCCGGAGATTGGGCTCCCTTAAAAGGGAAGAATGTGAAAATCATTTCTATTCAGCAGGAGCCCGGTACCGGTAGGATTACGAGTCCTCAAGACAAAATGGGCTTCGCCGAGAATCTTTTCCGCAGTCAGGGCGCGAAAACATCTGCCGGACTTGTGTTGATCTTCGACGCAGAAGATGGCGGAATGGTCGCTGCCACGAGCGCCGTGATTGATTTGTGGCGCACAGGCGCGCTTTCAGAGCAGGCGTTCTGGAAGCAGTGCTATCTCGACCCCCCAGAAATACTCGGCAGCAATAACTGACTTTTACGTAAACCAACGTCCTGAACCACGACGGACACGAAGGAACCCAGGATTCTTAAAGCTTCTTTTGATTGATGCCCCTGGTGAAAGCTTCCTTTAATGTTTCCAATTCCAGACAGGATTTCCTTTCGCGTCGCGAAGCTCTAGGGTGTCCTCGCCTTTAACCACTTCGCGCGCCAGAACCATATCTTCATTTCCTTCCTTGACCTTGGAACCAGTGAATGCGATCTCATCGCCCTTGGCGAAACTTACTCCCATATCGTCCATAAACGACTTCGGGCAAAGATAGATCTCAATAGTATCAGTGCCGCTTTTTATCGTGAGATACGCGATCTGTTTTTCACTGCCTTTCGGAGGGAGCTTTAAATCTTCGATCGTACCTTTGAATTTGGCTTCGGTTGTGGTGTCGTACTTCGGACTGGTTTGCGCGAGGCTGAAGCTGGCAAGAAAAACTGTGACAGAAGCGAGTAGTAGTGCGCGGCAACTTGCGCGATTGAAACACATGGCCGACCTCCTCGAATGAAGAGCGGCAGCTAATCGCAAGAGCAGACGATGGCAGTCGCTCTTTATCGTGTTCAAAACCTGTTTAGTGGAACCGAGTAGATCATACTCCTGCCAAACCCGCGAAAATAGCCATATTTGTGGTGCCCCGGAACAGTGCAACTGGCTCAGAGGCAAGTACATCTGAACTTCGAGTCTGAAAACCATGACCAGAAAGAACAAGAACGCCATCGCCGCGTCAACTATTCTGCAATCCTTCAGCCGCGAGGACGATTCCATTCAGGTTGTAATCGAAACGCCCAAGGGAAGCAGGAACAAATACATGTTCGATCCTGAACTCAGCTCTTTTAAACTCAGTCGTGTCCTGCCGGATGGAATGCTCTTCCCATACGATTTCGGATTTATTCCGTCAACCCGCCGGGAAGATAATCTTCTTCTTTAGGATGTTGAATAACCACGCCCCACTTCATAACTCGGTACAATTGATGCAGGGTGTTAGGCAGCCATCTCTGTTGTCGAATGGCCGAATGCTGAGTGCCGAGTCCTAGAACCATCGCCGTCGCTATGTCGGGAGGGGTTGACTCCTCGACCGTTGCGGCCATGCTGCGCGCGGACGGCCATAACGTTGTCGGTCTCACCATGCAGCTCTGGAACCAGCGCCGGCTTGCAGGTCGCGAGGGCATGCCGGAGCACGTGACCGGTCGCTGCTGCTCGCTCGATGATGTCTACGACGCGCGCCGTGTCGCCGAGACCATCGGCATTCCTTACTACGTGGTCAATCACGAGGACCGCTTCGAGCGCGACGTGGTTCGTCCGTTTGTCGAGGAGTATCTCTCAGGGCGTACGCCGATTCCGTGCAGCCTCTGCAACAACCATTTGAAGTTCGATCAGCTCCTTACTGTCGCCCAGCAGATTGGCGCGGATGCGGTCGCGACCGGCCATTACGCTCGTGTCGAGTTCGATGAGGGGAGTGAGCGGTGGTTGCTCAAGCGCCCGACTGATCGCTCCAAGGACCAGACGTATTTTCTTTTCGGATTGACTCAAGATCAGCTCAGCCGCACTCTGTTCCCTCTCGGGGGGATGACGAAGCCTGAGGTACGTGAGCTTGCGCGAAAGCACGGGCTCGCGCTCGCCGAGAAGCCCGATTCGCAGGAGATTTGCTTCGTCCCTGGCGGCGACTATAAGAAGTTTCTCGATGCTTACCTTGCGGAACAGGGCGAATCGCTTCCTGAGACTGCCGGAGAGTTGGTCACCACCGACGGCCGCCCTATCGGAGAGCACAGTGGCATTCACAACTTCACCGTCGGCCAGCGCAAGGGACTCGGCATCGCAACCGGCTCGCCCCTGTACGTTTTGCAAATCAAGGGCGACACGCGCCAGGTTGTCGTCGGGGAACAGGAGAATCTCTATTCGCGCACGTTGCTCGCGAAGCGCACCAATTTAATTTCACTCGACGATCTTCCCGAGCCGATGCGCGTGAGCGTAAAGATTCGCCATCGGCACGAGGCCGCGGCGGCCATACTCGAGAAAACTGGCGCGAATGAGATACTCGTCACCTTTGACGAGCCGCAGCGCGCAATTACTCCAGGACAGGCGGCCGTGTTCTACGACGGTGAGGTAGTAGTCGGTGGTGGGTGGATCTCCTAGTTTTTCGGGATGTCATTCCGAGGCGTCTCGCTTGCGAGACAACGAGGAATCTGCTGTTCCTGATGAAAGGCAGGTTCCTCAGCGCGGAAGCGGTTCGGAATGCCGGCAGTTTAAGTTGTGTTATTGGACGGAACAACGCTCGCGCGAGCAACAAGAATGGCAACCCTCGGCCTCATTGAATACAAAGACGCCAGCCCCGAAGTCCGCGCCGTTTACGACGACATCATGGCCACGCGAAAGACTGATTGGATCAACAATTTCTGGAAGGCTCTAGCGAACGATCCTGTCACCCTTAAGCGTACGTGGGAAGACATCAAACAGATCATGGCGCCCGGGGCGCTCGATGCGTTGACCAAAGAATTGATGTATGTGGCCGTTAGTGTCTCCAATCAGTGCGGATATTGCATCGCCTCACATACCGCTTCCGCCCGAAAAAAAGGAATGACCGATGACATGTTTCGCGAACTGATGGCGGTCGTTGGCATGGCAAATGAAACCAACCGTCTGTCGGCGGGCTATCAGATCGAAATTGACGAGCAGTTCAAGGCGTAGACATGGCACACCAATTCAGCACCTCCTACATCGAAGACTCGCTCTCGCTGTTTCGTTATTACAAGAAGCTCGCGGAAGGAGCTATGGAGCAGGTCACGGACGAACAATTGTTTACCGCTCTTGATGAAGAAATGAACTCGATTGCCATCATTATGAAGCACCTGGCCGGCAACATGCGCTCGCGCTGGACTGACTTCCTTACCAGCGACGCCGAAAAACCCGGCCGCAATCGTGACAGCGAATTCGTCGAGCCTCCGAAGACGCGCAAAGAATTGATGAATGTGTGGAACGCTGGGTGGCAAAAACTTTTCCAGGCACTCGAACCGCTATCGGACGCGGACCTCGAACGAAAAGTGCTTATCCGCAGCGAGCCGCACTCGGTGATGCAGGCCGTCAACCGCCAGATCGCGCACTACTCGTACCACTGCGGACAGATCGTGTTCCTCGCGAAACATTTCAAGGGAAGCGCCTGGAAGTCGCTCACCGTTCCGCGCAACAAGTCGGCAGATTTCAATCGCCGCGTGCTCGCCGGCGAAGCCAGCCAGCGGTGATCTGGCTCCCCCAAGTGATACTTTGCCATCCTGAGCGGAAGCCGAATAGTTTTGTGCAAACTGTTCGCGCAGTCGAAGGACCTATGCAGTTGTTTTGCCGTCACGAATTGCTTCGTGACTTCGGCTGAAAAACTCAGTTTGATTAAAATCGTTTGCAGTCTGACAACTAGTTTCTCTTAGGAAACCTGAATTCATGCGCCTTCATGTCCACTCTTTTTCCACGAAAGCGCACGCCCTCGGCTTCCAGGCGAAAGCGCTGCTCCATCGCATTCTCGCCGCGCAATTTGATTGCGCCGCCCGCGCCCAGGACGCGCTGCCATGGCAAGCCGACTGAAACGCGTAGTGCCCGCACCACTTGCCGCGCCGCACCCGGAAATCCCGCCGCGCGAGCAATCGCGCCGTAGGTCGACACTTTGCCGCGCGGGATTTTCTTTACTGCCGCGCGAATCCGCTGCTGCATCGAAGCAGCCGCCATTATTTGCCAGCCGCTGGAGGAGCGGCCGTGGGTTTCTGAAAGGTCGTCGGCGGTATGTCAACGTTCGCTCGTGCACTTTCGAGTTGCAGGTTCGTGTGCCCTGTCGGCGTAGATGAAACCAGATGGAACGCTACCTTGACTCCCGCAACATCTCGATAATCCGAATAGTCAACCTGCACCGGATTTAATCCTAGCGGCGATTGCCCGTATCGTACCATTCGAATCAGCAATCCACTTTGCTTATCGAAGTACAAATCGATTGGAGGCATTCCTTGCCGCTGACCCGTGATCATCAGTGCATCCCGACCACCTATCTCCGTCGCTTTGACTGTTTTGACTTCGGTAAAAATCTTATTCAGGTCGAGGGCAAATTGCAGATTTGCGTCGAGTCGCGTTCCCTCAACTTCAGCCGGAGTCATGGGCCGCGCTGGTCTTCCCGGAAAAATAGACCATCCTGATTGACCGTCAAAAACATAGCCGCCACTTCCATTCGGAAATTGCATGGTCATCGCAGCACGGTCTGGGGACTGTACCAGGACCTCAGCAGGAAACTGCCGCCCTCCCACCTCCACCGACCCTTTCTCATCTATCGTCGCGAGTTTTGAAATCGCGCTTGTCCCGCCCGCCGACGCTACGTATTTGGAAAGGATCTCCTCCGCCTTCGGCAGGTTCATCGAATCCGATGCACCCGGCTCCTTTGCTTCCGAAAGAAGCTGAACCCGTCCTTCAGCAATGGCCGGTATTGCTTGTGGTGCTGGATTGCCTCGATGGCACGAATAGCAGGTCACCATCTGCTTGCCTTGAAAATTATTAGTGTCGATGTCGAATTCCATCTGCATCATCTTGCGCGCGATCTGCTTGGGTTTCTTGTCATCCTTATCGAACGCGTTCTCCACGTGGCAATATCCGCACTGCACACCGAGTGACGACGAAATGAATTGCATCGCTGGAATCAGCTGGTCGGATGGCACATCCTTCAAAACCTGGATGTTCTTGTAAACCTCGACCGCTTTTTTTCCGTGATCCGCCATCGGAGGTCCCTGCGTCAACGAAACTGCGGAACACGCCACAATCACGGCAGCGACACGAATTACGCGATCAATGCTATTTGGCAATGACATTTGTTCGGCTTCCCCAAGATTGATCTGGACACAGAGATGTAATGCGCAGCTCGGATGGTAAATGAGTCTCCAATATTATCGTGCTTTCATCTCGACTAACGTAAAATCTTGTCATGCGCGTAAGCAGGCGAGGGAAAATCGCGTTTTTTCTTACTTTCGGCGTCGCCCTCGCCGCAGCCGCCATTGCGGTCGGGTTCGGCTGGATCATCCTCAATTGGCAGCAAGATGTGAAAGTTCTGCTTGGGATCATTTTCTTCGGAGCAATCGTCACCGGGCTGATTTTGAACACCAGCTTTCTGGTCCGCGAAATCCGCCGCAACGAGCAGCACGATAGTTTCATCAATGCGGTAACTCACGAATTGAAGACGCCGATTGCTTCCATTCGCCTGCACCTTCAGACGCTCGAGCGGCGCGAACTCGATCAAACTCAGCGCCGAGATTTCTATCGCCTGATGCTCGACGATACCGATCGGCTGATGAGCACGGTCGAGAAAGTTCTGAAGGCGGGCAAGGCCGGCGCACGCCGTGTGCAACGCGTGAATCTGGATTTTGCTCAGCTCGTCGAATCGTGCGTCGAGAGCGCTCGTACCAGCCATCACCTTCAGCCAGCCGCAATTCGCTACCAATCTTCATTGAATGGCAACGGATCTGAAATCAGTGGTGATCCCGACGAGCTTCGCACTGCTGTCTCTAACATTCTCGATAACGCAGTGAAATATTCGGCGGACAGGGTTGACGTCTCTGTTCAGCTCGGCGAAGAGGAGAGGCGCCTGATTCTGCGCATTCAGGACCGTGGCGTCGGAATTCCGCACGCGGAACTCAAGACAATATTCAAGCGCTTCTATCGCGTTCCTGGTCGCGCAATAGCCCAGGTCCGGGGTACCGGTCTCGGGCTATTCCTTGTGCGGACCATCGCAAAACGTCACGGTGGACGAGTTGCCGCTGAGAGCGCGGGCGAAGGTAAAGGCACGACAGTGATTTTCGAACTTCCCCGGAGAATTTCTTGAGCCGGGTACTGGTTGTTGAAGATGAAGCTCACATCGCGACCGGTCTGCAATTCAATCTTCAGGCCGAAGGACATTTCGTAGAGATCGCCAGTGATGGCGAAACGGCACTCGATTTACTTCTGAACGACTCCACAAATTTCGACGCCCTGGTTCTCGACATCATGCTGCCCGGCAAAGACGGATTCGCCGTCGCCAATGAATTGCGTGCTGCCAGAAACTTCATTCCCATCCTGCTGCTCACTGCACGCTCTCGCCCTGAGGACGTGCTGAAAGGATTTGCTTCAGGAGCTGACGACTATGTTGCTAAACCATTCGAGCTGCCGATTTTTCTCGCACGTCTGCAAGGATTGCTGCGGCGTCACGAATGGTTGCAGCATGTCCCGTCAGCTCAGGCTAGCGGTGTCGATAGTAGCAATCAGGAATTTGGGACCTTTGTTTTCGGTGACAAGACGGTTGATTTCGGCAACCTTGAACTGCGTAGCAATGGCACAATCACTCATCTCACCCTGATGGAAGCTGAATTTCTTCGCTACCTCATTCGCAATCGCGGCCGTGCCGTCTCGCGCAAATCAATTCTCGAGGACGTCTGGGGGCTTCGCGAAGATACCGACACTCGCGCCATTGATAACTTCATCGTTCGCCTCCGTCGTTATATTGAAAAAAATCCATCTCGTCCGCAGCATCTGCTCACTGTACGTGGCGTGGGGTACAGGTTTGAGCCCGGTTCAGACTAAGAAGTAGATTGCACACCCGCTATACACGGGTGCGTAGGTTCAGAATCGCTCCAGAAAGTAGAAGGCTCAACTACTCTTGTTGATAATGTCTTGTGTAGTACATAACTTCATAGCTGCACTCTGATTCCTTCAAAACCAGCGCCAGAAGCCGCATTTAAGCCAACACTCTCGATTTTAAGACCACCTGCCGCAGGGCTAAACAATCTAATGCCTAAGTTTGTCTCGCCAGTAGCAGACAAAAAATCCACGTTTAAGGACAACGCTGTATGCATATTAGTAAAACGTATTTTTATAGTCTCAAAATGCAAGCTCTCGCAGTTGCCACGGTACTCGCATTTAGCCTTGCAGTCCTTGTTCCACCTCAAGCCGCAGCACAGGGCAGGCGGCATGCGCGTGCTGGCACGGCCTTGGTAACTGGACAGATCGCCAATGGCGGAGCTTTCAATGGCGTGCTGAGAGTCACAAATGTAGCGGTCGACTCTGCTACTGGCGCTCTGACTGCCAGCGGAGTGTTGTCGGGGACGCTGACGAACGCCTCCGGGCAGTCAGTCGGAACTGTCACAAATCAAGCCGTCAGCAACATTCCTCTTGCGAGTGTCACAGGCAGTTGCACGATTCTGACGTTAAATTTGGGACCGCTGGATCTGGACTTGCTAGGTCTCCAGGTTCACCTGAACCAGGTGGTATTGAACATCACAGCTGTCCCGGGCGCCGGCAATCTGCTTGGAAATTTGCTATGCGATGTTGCGAACCTGCTCAATGGAGGCAACCTCGGCAGCCTCCTCACTCAATTAACCGGACTGCTGAACCAGATCCTTGCAGCCCTGTAATCGATACTTCTTACTTCTTAATGCTCCTGAATCCCAATCAGGGGCATTTTTTTTGGGGCAGGGAACGGCAGGTATATCCGCGAAGAAGAATTCCTGCGCGCGCTACATCCCTGAAGAAAATGGGAGAAAGGCCTGGGCTCAATGGCGCGAAGCCGAAGCGCCCGACGCCAGATCACGCAATACATTCAAGAATGCCGCTGTCGCTTCCTCATCTGCCAATGCTTCGAGCGGAATTGTCGCAGCCAGGTTCGGAGAGTCAGGGCGGAACCGCACCGTCATCAGGCTGTGCCCGCGCGAAGTCATCAGGGTGTTGACCACTGGTGTGAGCTCATGCGTCCATTCAGTACGGGTTGTCAGCACCACCGGGCCTGGGCGCGAGATGGTCCAATTCCGTTGCGGATTTGAAATCTCTTTCGGCTTCTGTGTGAGCCAGCGATGGCGAGAGATTTCAAGATGAAAGTGCGGGGAGTAGTCGAGATCAGCCTCGAAGGTCAAAGTCTCTTTTTGGCGTCGCCACAGGCAAATCATCCATTGCACGGGAATCGGGCGGGGCAGAAGCTTGATAGTAATCTTTGCATTTTCAAACCAATGCGTGGCAAAGCTGAAGTGAGCCTGTAGGCGGCTTGCGCTTAACCATTTGGTCTCAACCAAACGCCCGCGCGTGGCACAGGCGGACTCAACCCATTGCAGAACAACAGTTCCTCTGCGCCGGTTGTAGCGAGAAAACAACAGATACCAGACCACGACCATTGCGGTCGCAGCGAGTACCGCGTCTATGGCAATCCGAAGCACCACCAGACCCTCAGATGCGAATGGTACGACTTGGGGTGTCAACGGGCAAGACCTTCAACGTAGATTTTTTGAAAATTCCAGAGCTGGTGCAAGTACTTGCGCCACAGCACGATCCGAATTCCGTACTGCTGGCGTCTACAATGTCCCAGTGCAATTCACAGTTCGCGACTGTCGGCCGGGCGATTTCGAGACCCTATGGGCTATTGATCAGTCCTGTTTTGCGCCTGGAATTGCCTATAGCCGATACGAATTACTGACCTATATGCGCCGTCCCGGAGCGTTTACTCTGGTTGCAGATGGAGGTCCCCAGCCAGATCACGACCGGATTCTCGGTTTCCTCGTTGCCGAAACCAGCCGTCGGGGGACAGGCCACATCATTACGATCGACGTACGGTCCGAGGCCCGGCGCCACCGCGTAGGGGCAACTCTGCTGTCCGCTGCCGAAGAGAAATTGCGCATTGCGAAATCCCTGACCGTCCATCTCGAGACGGCGGTAGATAACATTTCTGCGTTGTCTTTCTACAAGCGCCATGGGTACGGCGTTATTCGTGTCATTCCACATTATTATTCCAATAGCGTCGATGCATTGCTGCTCGAGAAGAGTTTGCTTTCCGTGAAGTCGGCCAGCTAACTTGCTTAAATGAAAGTTGCCATTCAGGGCGAGCCCGGATCATTCAGCCACGAAGCCGCACGACGTATGGTTCTTGGGTGCTCAATTGTCCCGTGTGCCCGTTCCGTAGAAGTTTTCGATCAACTCGAGTCTGGCAAGGTTCCCGTTGCGATCATTCCAATCGAGAACTCGCTCGCCGGGTCGGTCACCGAGCATCTCGATCTCTTGCTCGCCCGCGATGTGTTCATTCAACGCGACTTTCACCTGCGGATTATTCATAACCTGATCGCTCCACGTGGAGTGAAGAAATCTGATATTCGCCTTGCCTACTCACATCCTGTTGCGCTCGACCAATGCCGCGATTTCTTTCGCGCCAATCCGAAGATCCAGGCAAACCCCTTTTATGACACAGCGGGAAGTGTGAAGCACGTGATCGCAAAAAAGCTGCGCGATGCCGCCGGAATTGCCAGCCGTCACGCCGCTTCGGTCTATAAAGGAAGGGTCCTCGCCGCCGGCATTGAAGATGACAAGCGCAACTTCACCCGTTTCTTTCTGGTTCGCCGCAATCGCCGCGTTCTTCCCGGCGCGAATAAGACCTCAATCGCATTCGGATTGAAAAATGTCCCGGGCGCGCTCTACAAAGCCTTGCGGGTATTCGCTGATCGCGACATCAGTTTGAGCAAAATCGAATCGCGTCCTATTCGCGGCCGTCCCTGGGAATATGTCTTCTACGCTGACTTCCTGCGCGGCGATGACAAACTCGCCCGCGGCGCCTTGCTGCAACTCAAAGCTGTGGCGGATATGGTGAAGGTGCTGGGGATTTATAAGGCGGCGTGAGGCGCTTCGCAAGGTGGAATGGCTTTAAGCCATACAGACCAACTAATAAGGAGTGTCATTCCGAGGCTCTCGCTTCGCGAGACAACGAGGAACCTGCTGCTTTCACGCAAACAGCAGATTCCTCACCGCAAAAGCGGGCGGAATGACAGTGGCGCAGAATTGTCGCGCACTTCTCGTTCATGCCACCGACAACTCCTTTTGAATCTCCTCCAGCGAAACCCCCTTAGTTTCCGGATACCACACCAGCACCACCACGAATTGCACGACCGTGATGGCGGCGAAGAACACAAACGGCAGCGGCTTCGACCACTTCGCCACAGCAGGGAAGCCGAGTGAGATCACCGCGGCGCAAATCCAATGCGTGAAGCTCCCCAAACTTTGTCCTTTTGCCCGCACGCGATTTGGGAACACCTCGCTGATGTACACCCAAATCACCGCTCCCTGAGAGAATGCAAAGAACGCAATGTAGGTAATCAATAACCAGATCAGCAGGTCTGTGTGTGTGCCGGTTGCAAATATTCCAGCTACGCCCGCCAGGCACGCAGCGGTTCCCACCGCCCCAATGAGCAAAAGTTTCCTTCGTCCGAATTTGTCGATGACCGACATCGCGACCATTGTAAAAATCAGGTTCGTCGCACCGATGAACACCGCCTGCAGGCTGCTCGAAAGCTTGCTGAATCCGGCACTCGCAAAAATGTCGTTGAGGTAATAAAGAATGGCATTGATTCCCGCGAATTGATTAAAGAACGCCACTGTCACCGCAAGAAATATCGGCAGCCGATACTTTGCCGAAAACAGCGGCTCATCCGCGTGTCCGTGTTCGGCATCGATGGAGACGGCAATCTCTCGCAACTGCGTTTCGTAGTCCGATTCTCCAGTCATCTTCAACACTTCCCGCGCTTCGTCGATCCTTTGCTTCTTCACCAGCCAGCGCGGGCTGCGCGGAATGGTGAACAACATCGCGAAAAAGAAAGCTGCGGGAATTGCGCTTACGCCCAGGTCCCATCTCCACTCGGCAGCACCGAACTGCTGCAGCCCGATCAAATAATTTGACAAGTAAGCGACCAAAATTCCGAAGACTACATTGAACTGAAAGAACCCGACCAACCTGCCGCGCCAGCCGGCCGGCGAAATTTCCGCAATGTACATTGGCCCGAGCACAGACGATCCGCCGATCCCCAACCCACCAACGAACCGGAAGATCACCAGCGCGGTCCAGTTCCATGCTGCGGCACAGCCAATCGCCGAGATCAAGTAGAGCACTGCCATTATCCGCAGGCTGTCGCGTCGCCCAAACCGGTCGCCGGGAATTCCAGCCAGCAGTGCCCCGATTACCGTCCCCCAAAGCGCAGCGGCTACGGTAAACCCCTTCCAGAATGGCGAGAGGTTATATGCGGTTGTAAGCCCGCTCGTGGTTCCCGAAATCACCACCGTGTCGAATCCGAAAAGCAACCCACCCAGTGCCGCCACCAGCGTGCTCTTTGCTAAATAGCCGTTCAGCTTCATGGGCTTCCTTGTTTAGCGGAGAATGTTTGACAGCGATCTTGCCGTCCAAGAACTTTAAACCAGAAAAGCTGATAACAGTAGTTCTCCCCGACTTTGGCACTGTTTTCTGGAATCAGAGTTTTTTTCTTCCTTCGTGCGACTTCGTGCCCTTCGTGGTTAATTCCGTTTGGCCACGCACGCCCAAAACACCTTCGTCCACCCCCTTACATCACCTTGGTTTTTCACAAACGCCGAAGCCGGGTTTAGAATCCAAGTGCTTGAACCTTCGGGAGTAACTTACCCCGGCATCGCTGCCGATGAATCTTTTGCAGTAGCATTACATCAAAGTTGAGTAAGGTACACTCAACTCACGAAAATCGTACATAGCGCATCGTTCTCGCGGCGCAAACAACAAGGCCCGCGCTTGGCGCAGAGAAAAATATGGCGCAAGAAAAAGAAAAATCATTACCGATCCTTCCCGTCCGCGACACCGTCCTCTTCCCGCATGCGGTCCTTCCACTGACGGTCGGCCGCGAAAGCTCGGTGCAGTTGATTAACTCGCTCGGGGACGACAAGACCATCGTGGTCGTCGCCCAGCGCGAGGCCCGCATCGACGCTCCGCAGCCCTCTGACCTCTACACCGTCGGCAGTCTGGCCGTGGTCCACAAAGTCGTCAAGATGCCGAACCAGAGCCTTTTCGTCTTCGCCGAAGGCTTGGAGCGCGTACGTCTCGCTGAATTTACGCAACTCGCGCCGTTCATGATGGCCCGGGTCGAGACTGTACCTGAAGCCCTTCCCCCCAAGTCTTCGGAGGTCGAAGCTCTTCAGCGCAATGTTCTGACCTTGTTTCAGCAGATCGTAGCCGGTTCGCCGACTTTGTCCGACGAGCTTTCGACCGTCGCCATGAACATTGAAGAGCCGGGACGTCTGGTCGACTTCATCGCCTCGTCATTGCCATCACTTTCAACGCCCGACAAGCAGGACACGCTCGAGACTACCGACGTGCGCGTGCGTCTGGAAAAAATCAATCAGCACCTGGCGAAAGAGCTCGAAGTTCAGCAGCTTCGCAACAAGATCCAGTCCGAAGTTCAGGACCGCGTCCAGCAGAGCCAGAGGGAGTATTACCTCCGCGAGCAGATGAAAGCGATTCAGAAAGAGCTCGGCGAGCAGGATGAAGGCCAGCGCGATACCGAAGAGCTTCGCCAAAAAATCGAAAACGCAGGCATGCCCGACGAAGTAAAGAAAGAGGCGCTCAAGGAACTCGGCCGGCTCTCTCGCATGTCGCCGATGGCCGCCGACTATGGAGTCACTCGCAACTATATCGAGTGGCTTGCCGTGCTTCCGTGGGCGAAAACCTCTGGCGGCGAAGTCGATATCCCAAAAGCCAAAGAAATTCTCGACACCGATCACTACGACCTGCAAAAGGTGAAAGACCGCATTCTGGACTTCCTCTCAGTTCGTCGTCTAAAGCCGGCAATGAAAGGTCCAATCCTTTGCTTCGTTGGACCTCCGGGTGTTGGCAAGACTTCGCTTGGCCGCTCGATCGCCAGAGCGCTCGGACGCAAGTTCGTCCGCATTTCGCTTGGCGGCGTTCACGACGAAGCCGAAATCCGCGGCCATCGCCGCACGTACATCGGCGCTCTGCCCGGCCAGATCATCCAGGGCATTCGCCGCGCGGAAACCAAAGATCCCGTTTTCATGCTCGACGAAATCGACAAAGTGGGTCGCGATTTTCGTGGCGACCCCGGTTCAGCGCTACTCGAAGCTCTCGACCCCGAGCAGAATTCAACCTTCCGCGACAACTATCTCGACGTGCCGTTTGACCTGTCGAAGGTGCTCTTCATTACCACCGCCAACATGCTCGATCCCATCCCCGAGCCGTTGCGCGACCGCATGGAGATCATCGAGCTTCAGGGCTACACGGAAGAAGAGAAAGTCCACATCGCATTCCAATATCTCGTACCACGGCAGATTGAAGAGAACGGCATCGCCGCCGAAACTATCGAGTTCCCGCAAGACTCGATGAGCTATCTCATCCGGCATTACACGAGGGAAGCTGGCGTCCGTAATCTCGAGCGCAACATCGGCACCATCTGCCGCAAGCAGGCGCGTCGCATCGCAGAAGGGAAGAACGAAAAGCTCATCGTCAGCGAACAAATTATTCAGGAGTTCCTGGGCGGAATCAAAGTCCGAAGCGAAGGCGAGATCGCAGAGCGCACCAAGCGCGCGGGAGTGGCAGTCGGCCTTGCCTGGACCCCTACCGGCGGTGACGTTTTGTTCGTCGAAGCGAATGTGATGAAAGGCAAGGGCGGCTTCACCATGACCGGACAAATCGGCCAGGTGATGCAGGAGTCTATGCAAGCGGCATTGACCTGGGTCCGCTCAAACGCTCGTCAGCTCGGCATCGAGGAGAGCTTTTTCGCGGAACACGACGTACACATTCATGTGCCCGCAGGCGCGATTCCGAAAGACGGTCCCTCAGCCGGCGTCACCATGGCGACCGTACTTGTATCTTTACTTAAAGACACACCCGTTCGCCCATTGACCGCCATGACCGGCGAAATTACTCTCAGTGGAAACGTGCTGCCCGTCGGCGGAATCAAGGAGAAGGTCCTTGCCGCTAAGCGCGCCGGAGTTCGCGACGTTATCCTTCCGGCGGAAAACAAAATGAATGTGGACGAGGACCTAACGCCCGAGCAACTCGAAAACCTTCAGGTCCATTATGTGAAGACCATCCGCGAGGTGCTCGACTTCGCGCTCCCGTCGTCAATTGCAGAAGAGCAACTCGATGCCGAGGAGCGCGAGAAAGTCCTCGCCGAACAGCCCGTTAGCTAAGTGAACATCGACTTTCGCGGTTTGCTCTTTGTTGCTCTGAGCTTGAGCCGTGGGGTCAAATTTCCCCCAACGTTGGTCCGGCATTTCAAAATAAATTTGCCGAAGCAAAACTCCCACGCAGTTTAGATCGAGAATTTCGGGTCTCCCTCTAAAACTTGAGTCTCGAGCTTCGGCGCCTGCCCTTTTGCGCAGAGCGGAGCGCGAAACTTCACACGGTATTTAAGAGGTCCGCCGTCCGCCGTGCTGTTTCGCTCGATCGGACGGGGAATGCAGACAAACTCGGTTTCAAGCGTGTCGCTCGCAACGCGAACCACAGAATAGCCGTGCCCTCCCATGTCGGCGAATGTCACATGAGGTGACAACTCCGGGTTGGAGAGTGATCGCGCCTTGTGCACATCTCCGGTCTTCGCGTATTCCAGGCAAGACCTTACGCCGTGCTTTAGAAGCATGTTGAACGTCGGCTGAGGCGCTTGATCATTTGGGCCCTGCCCGAGGTAAAGCGCCCGCAAGGGGTGATCCTTGGGGAACGAATGCTCGAGGGCTTCGATCAGTCCCGGCGCGGAAATAGAACCCGTCACAAATGCGATCCCGACCGGAGTGAATGCATTCGGCGGAAGAGACTTTGCCGACAGCCCTGCCCAGAAACTGTGCCGATCGCCGGAAACACTGACGAAACCGGTAATCCCGTGCGCGCGGACAAAATCGTATATTTCGCCTCGTTCGGAATACGCCGTGCTCCAATCGCCGATCGGGACCGCAGCATAGCCTTTCAACGGCCAGGGCTTACCGGTGCCCGCCGGCAAATTCTGTGGATCGGCGCGCATATCGAGCGTGGCCGTGGTGTTCCCCCAGACTTTCCACGTCGCCTTCGACGTCTTCAGCCGATCGAGGAACCACGCCTTCTGTTCTTCGCCGAGAATCGTGTGCGAAGGCCTGTCCTTCCACGCATTGGGAATTTCTGTTCCATCAGCAGAGCCGACGCTGGCTGGGGGATTTCCGTTGTTGTAGGCTCGACCGCCATCGAGAACTTCGATTGCCTCTTGCGGCATCAGTTCGGGAAAATCGTCGCTCGAGAGGCGATTGGCTTCCTCCATCCCCGTGGGCTCCTCGGAACAGTAGCTGCGCTGGTCCGTGATGATCAGTTCAAAATTGCGTCCCCAGCGCAACGCGCGGTAACCCTTCAGGCTGCGGATAGCTTTGAGATTGTTTTCTTCTTCGCCTAAGCCATGGTCGTCGAATTTAGTGATGGGCGTGTCCGCCACCTTGGGGCCATCGAATTGTTCGAGCGAGTCGCTGTTCGGGCGCGCCATTCGCGCCGGTTGGAATTCGAAGAACGCCTGATTGGCGGCCACCTTACGCGTCTGCGCCGGGCGCGTCTTTCCCTCAAATATTTGCAACGATTGCCAGCCCAACCAACTGAACTCGTGGTTGTCCCACATATTCACAAAGGGCCATCGTGCGCGCGCATCCTGTACTTCGGGATCATGCAGGTACGAGCGGTAAATCGCCCGGTAATCTTTCACGTCAGTTGGAATATGAAAGTCACGAATCTTTTCGCCGGTTGGATAACGGACGATGTCACGAACCTTGCGATCGTAATAGCCCTGCGGGCGGTCTTCCGGATACCACACAATTTCGTAAATGAAATCGCCAAGATGCAGCACGAACCCGAGTTGCTTTTCTACCGGCGCACGCTCGTCCTCGAATATCATTCGGCGATACGCGTTCTGCGCGCCCATATTCGCGTTCTGGCAACTGACAAATACGAAAGACACCGGGCGCGGATCGTTTTCATCCGGGGCAGTTCTGGTCCTCCCAACCCGGCTTCCGTTTCCTTCTTGATCGATGAAGCGGTACCAATAGACTTGCCTCGGCTTAAGCCGCCCGACCAGCACACGACATGTCCAATCAGAAGCTGCGAGCACACGCGGCTTGGCGGTTGCGATTACGTTTTGGAAACGCTCGTCCTCAGCCACCTCAACGACAAGCTCCGCTGACTTCTCCTCTTCCGGTCGCGGGTATCGAGTCCACAGCAAAACGCTGTTGCTGTCCGGATCTGCTGAGGCGACGCCTTCGGGAAACAGATCGCGACGTTCACGCCATGAGGTTGTCGACTCTTTTCCAAATGCATCTCCAAACGCCGCGGTAGCGCCGATTGCCAAGGCCAGCTTCGTGAACTCCCGCCGATTGATCGAACTCATGCTGTATTCCTCATGGTTTTAAATATGCTGCCCGATTTAAGACTAATCGTCGAGAGGCAACAACGCTCAGACGGGTGGCACGGGCTTTCTGGATCGCGTCTCGCCAGAGGTATAGACGGCGCTATTATAGGATCGTTATTCGATGAAGACATTGCCAATGTGCTTTCATTGGGTTTTAGGAGAAGTCGCACCGGCACCCCAATCGTCATCTTCTTAACCCGCGCAATCTCATATACTTAACCGTACCCTGTCCCGTCGGTCTGTTTACCCGCTCGACCGTATGGAACTTGTGTTTACGAGATGTGTTTAATCAACATGAATAATAGAAGAGCAACTTAGAGCGGCCTTTCAGGATCGAAGCCGCTACAAGGAACAAATTATGAATAAACGCACAGGATTCTTCCTTGCAGTGCTTGCGACGGCAATTCTGTTGCTTTGCCAAGTCGTTCAGCCGGCGATCGCACAGGAACAAGGTCCGCCACCTGAACCGCCGAATGCAAGCCAGCCCGGGCCAGACCAGGGTCCACCGGACCAGGCCCTACCGGATCAGGGTCAGCCCGACCAAGACCCGCCGACGCGCGCTGGTCGTCTCAGCTTCAAGGAGGGTTCCGTTTCGTTTCAACCCGGCGGCCAGGGAGACTGGGTCGACGCTGTTGCTAATCGCCCGCTGACTACCGGCGACAATTTGTGGGTCGACAAAGATTCCCGCGCCGAAATCCAGATCGGCGGCACATCCATCCGTCTCGGTCCTGAGACAAGCGTGACCTTCCTCGATCTCGGAAACAACGTTACGCAACTTCGGCTCTCACTTGGTTCGGTTTCCTTCCGCGTGCGGCATTTCGACGACGGCGAAAGCTTCGAAGTTGATACACCCAACCTGGCGTTCAATGTCGATCAGCCTGGGGAGTTTCGACTCGACGTCAATGAGAATGGCGATCAAACTCTTGCCACTGTTTTTCGTGGCTCAGGCGAAATCACCGGCGCTGGAAATTCTTATCGCCTGACCGAAGGCCAACAAGGAACATTCTCCGGTACCGATCAGCTTACTTATGACGTAGCAGAAGTTCCGCAGGCCGACTCATTCACCCAATGGTGCGAATCGCGCGATGCGCGTGAAGACCGCGCCCCCAGCCGTCAATATGTCTCTGATGAAATGACCGGCTACGAAGACCTGGATGATTACGGACAATGGCGCTCCGATCCTGACTATGGTGAGGTGTGGGCGCCAGCGTCTGTTCCGGTGGGTTGGGCGCCGTACCGTTACGGACACTGGGCGTATGTATATCCGTGGGGATGGACCTGGGTCGAAGATGAACCCTGGGGCTTTGCTCCATTTCACTATGGCCGGTGGGCATTTGTTAGAAGCGGCTGGTGCTGGGTTCCCGGACCAGTTGCGGTCCGTCCAGTTTACGCGCCCGCGCTAGTTGCCTTCGTTGGTGGAATCAGCATCAGCGTCGGGACGGCGCCCGTCGGATGGTTTCCGCTTGCGCCGCGGGAAGTTTACGTCCCGTGGTATCGCACAAGTCCTCGCTACGTTGAAAATGTCAACGTCACGAACACGCGCGTGACGGTAGTTCAGGTCACGAACGTCTACCACAATTACACCGTGAACCACGTCACGAATGTGACCTACGTGAACCAGCGAGTCACAAATAGTGTGACGGTCGTGAACCGTGACACTTTCGTGAACGCACGCCCGGTCCACAACAATCTGGTGCGCGTCGATGCACGGCAAATGGCTTCTGCGCGAGTTAGTCCGACAGTCGTCACGCGAGTTCAGCCGGCGCGGCAAAGCGTTGTCGGAATTGCGCATCCGGTCAATTACCATCCTCCTGCTCCAGTTTTGAGCCGTCAGGTAGTGGTCACGCGTCAACCGGTTGTCTACAATCGGCCCGGCGCTCCAGCCTTTGCGCGTCCAACGGCGCCGCCTCCGGTCAGGACGGTTCGCGCCGCACCGCCAGCCCAGGCGCAGCCGTTACAGCGGGGCGCGCGTGGCGGTCCGGCAAACGCCGGCCCACGACCAGGCGGGCAGCCAAATGGCGGACCGAGACCAGGCGGGCAGCCAAATGCGCCGCAAAATGGCGGCTTCGCCGGGCGGCCGGGCGCACCTGCCGGGCGACCGAATGCTCCAGAAAATCGCGGTTACGTGCCACGACCCGGGGCTCCTGGCGGACAGCCGAATGCTCCCGAAAATCGTGGAGCCGCTCCGCGACCCGGAGCTCCAGCCACGCCACCGAACGGTCCGGAGAATCGCGGCGCAAATCCACGGCCCGGAACGCCCGGTGCGCAGCCGAACGCGCCACGTCCGGGTGGGCCGGCGAACGGAGCTATGCCGAACGGTCCGGAAAATACGGCACGCCCCGGCGCTCCGCAATACAACAACCGCAACGTGCCACGGCCGCCCTCTTCGAATCCGCAAGGCCAGGCTCCCGAGCAGCCGCAGCGTCAGTATCCCGGCACCAGGCCTGAAAACAACCGCCCCGAGAACACGCCGCAACAGCAGCAGCCATCGCGGCCGGTAGTCGCTCCCCAACCGCGTCCGGAGAATAATCGTCCCGAGTACAACTCTCCGGCTCAGCAACCGAACCGGCAAGCTCAGCCGCCGGCACGTCCGGAGAATAATCGTCCCGAGTACAACCCTCCGGCTCAGCAACCGAACCGGCAAGCTCAGCCGCAGCCGCGTCCGGAAAATACGCGCCCCCCGGAAGAGACGCCGCGTACGGCGCCACAACCGCCGAACCGTACTCCTGAGGCTCGACCGGAGCCGCGTCAACCGGAGAGCCGTCCAGTGCCTCCGCCGGCACAAGAGCGAAACCCCGGTCGTTCAGAAGCGCGTCCGGCTCCGCCTCCGCAGCACGAGAGCCGCCCGGCGCCACCACCGCACGAGCAGAGACCGCAGAAAGATGAGAAGCCCCCGAAAGACAAGCACTAGCTGATTCGCAAAGTTCAAGGCCAGCCCAGAACGGGCTGGCTTCTTTTTGCCAGCGGGTCGGGTTGCCGTGAAAAGAATTCGAAATTGTTGGCGCTCGTCCTGCACGGTCAAGACCCCATTACTTCGACAATCTCGCTGCTGATACTTTCCGTGTCTTGCTCGAGCGCTAATTGGGAAAACACGCGCTCGAGTGAGGATAAAGACATCAGCGAGCGCAGCTGCTCAATCGAATCGTTGGCCACCACGCGCCCTTTGCTCAAAATCACGACGCGCGAGCAGACTCGCTCGATTGTGTCCATCTCGTGAGAACTCAAGAGAACAGTCTTTCCACGCGCGGCCAGGTTCTTTATGAGGTCGCGCAGAATCAGTGCCGAGCCGACATCCAGCCCAGAAAACGGTTCATCCAGCAAAATCAAATCGGGGTTATGTAGCAAGGCAGCAGCGAGCAGAATCTTTTGCCGCATCCCCTTTGAATATGAGGACATTGCTACGTCACGGTCCTCGTGCAGCGAAAATAAGCGAAGCAACTTTTCAATTTTCGGCCAGGAGGCTGTCATTCCACGCAGATCGCAAACCATCTGCAGATATTCAGCGCCCGTCAAATGGGGATAGACCTGCGGCTCTTCGGGAACATAGCCGAAGCGCTGACGATATCGAATTCGATCACGTCCGATTGCGGCGCCATCAAATAGGATCTCGCCTTCGCTGGGCTCAATCAGTCCGGTAATCATTTTCAGAGTTGTGGATTTTCCCGAGCCATTCGGCCCGAGATAGCCGGTGACTTCGCCTGCCCGTGCGGAAAAGCTGACGTCATTGACGACGGGAATGGCCGAATAAAGCTTGCTTACGTTTCGAAGTTCCAGCATGAGGAGCGCTGTCTTACGCGCTTACTTTCCGTGTGGCGAACTCGGGTGCGAGTAGGGTTCTAATTCGCTGATTCTGTGCATGCCGGTTCGCTTCAACGCGAACAGTACTCCCCACACCGCAGCACCGGCGCTGCAGACTAAAAGCCCGGACATCACAATGAACCATGGCAGCATATTCCAGACTGACCTGGTTTCGGTCGGCCCGTAAGGCAGCGCAATCTCTTTCGCCTCTGCGATGGCCAATAGAACCCCAGCCAAGATCACCCACATCAGAAAAATCGTCGAACGCGGAAAGCGAAACTCTGGGCGCATATTGCATCTCCTCAATGAATTCCAATCGGTATCGCCGAACAATCGTTGCCGCAGCGCGCCTGCGATGAGGCCCGAAATCTCGCGCACGAAAAACGAGGCTCGTAGCCTCAGCTTTTTCCTGCGCACGTCCTCATTCGCCTGGCCAAACACCCACGTCATTTCAGGAGCGTATTCCCGAAAATAGCTTTCGGGATAAAGTCGGAGAAGCCTGCCATACAGGGCCACCATCGCTTCATGCCTCCTTGTGCGCAATACGCAAACCGGCGAGCTTAGTGAGCCCTCGCATGCGCTCGACTTCCGCTTGCAAGTTCCGGCGGCCCTTCGAGGTTAGCCGGTACGAACGCCGGTCGCGGGGAGTGTCTTCTTCCTCTACACGTTCAATCCAACCTTGGGCGAGTAGCCTCTGGAGTGCGCCGTAAAGGGTGCCTGTGCTTAACACGACTCTGCCGCCGCTGATTTGCTCAACGTCTTTCAAGATCGAATACCCATGCCGGGGTTGTTCCGCCAGGCTGAGCAAAACCATTAGCACGGGTTCAGTTAAGGGCGAAGTTCCCATATACGGCGTTTTCTGATATGTCGTATGACGCCATATTAGCCGGTGTAGTTGCTCCGGTCAACGAAGAAAAGCCGAGAGATTGATCCCGGCGTCGGTCGAGGCGAGCAACAGAGCAGCGCGCTACACTAGCTGCATGCAAGTGCGCGTCCTTTTCTTTGGAGTCTTGAAGGACCTTGCCGGTCGCAGCTCGGAGGTCTTGTCACTGCCCGAACACGCCACTGCCGCGGACGTGATTGACCACTACGCGAAAAAGCTTTCCAACTCTCCGCAAATGCTCAGCTCGATCGCAATCTCAGTGAACCAGGAGTACGCCCGCCCCGACAATCCTTTGCGCGCGGGAGATGAGGTTGCGCTTCTCCCTCCAGTAAGCGGTGGCGCGAATGCTTTACCGACGAAATCAGCCAAGGCCTTCATCTCCCGGGACAAAATCGACAGTGCGGCCACTCTCGACTTGATCAAACGTTCCGAGGATGGCGCTGCCGTGCTTTTCGAAGGAGTCGTGCGTAATAACAGCCGCGGCCGGGCCACGCTGTTCCTGGAATACGAGGCCTACGAGCAGATGGCTCTAAACAAACTGGGATCACTCATTTCACACGCACTTGAGAAATTTCAGATTCGTGACGCAATCATTGTTCATCGACTTGGCCGGCTCGAAGTCGGCGAAACCAGCGTGCTTATTGTCGTTGCGTCTGCGCATCGCGCCGCCGGCTTTGACGCTTGCCGCTGGCTAATCGATAACCTAAAACGCACAGTTCCCATTTGGAAAAAAGAGCATTTCGAAGATGGGGCTATTTGGTCCGACGGCGAACCTTTCCCTGACGATCTAAGAACGAACGTGGAGCAGCGGACCTCTCCGCCTGTCGAAAGCAGAAATCATTCCAGCAGACTTCAAGCTGATGATGAGAACGCAGGCACCCATCCAGAGAAGCTTGCATCCAACCGAATAGTCCATAAATGAAGCTTTTCCCGTTCCTTGTTTTGTTCGCTGCATGCGTGTGTCACGCACAGAGTTCCTCCACTGTGCCCAAGCCGCCCTGGGCCAAATCTTCTGCGTCAAAGGGTGCCAACGCCTCAGACGATTCTTCATTCAAAGTCGATGTCAAACTGGTAAACGTCTTCGTAACTGTGACCGACGATCACGGAGCGCCGATCGCGAATTTGAGCAAAGAAAATTTTCAGGTCTTCGAAGACGGCAATCCGCAAAAAATTTCTATCTTTGATAAAGAGTCCGAGCTGCCGCTCTCCATCGTGCTCGACATCGACACCAGCCTGAGCACGCGCAAGGACCTTCCGCTCGAACTGGCTTCCGCACGCCGTTTTGCGCACACCATCATCCGGCCGGTCGACGCGCTCTCCCTCTATGACTTCAGCGAAACCGTCAGCCAGGACTTGCCTTTCACGAGCGACCTAAAAGTGATCGATCGCGGTATCGACCACCCGCACACCGGCGCTGCAACCGCGCTCTACGACGCAATCTATCTTGGAGCGGAAGCGCTCGAAAATCGGCAGGGAAGAAAAGTGCTGGTCGTTATAACCGACGGTGGCGATACCGTCAGCCAAGTGAGCTATAACGAAGCGGTGCGTGCCGCACAAGAGGCTGAGGCGATCGTTTATAGCATCATCGACGTACCTATAGAGGCCAGCGCCGGGCGGGATACCGGCGGCGAGCACGCGCTCATCCAACTTTCCGAAGATACTGGCGGCAAGTACTACTACGCTTCATCGCTCGCTCAACTTGATCAGGCGTTCCACGCCATCAGCGACGAACTTCGTACGCAGTATCTTCTCGGGTATTATCCCGCGCAGCGGCTCGCCGACTCCGATTTCCGCCGTATCGAAGTAAGGCTCGGTGGCATTCCCGACTCCGCCAACTACAAAGCCCGCAACCGCACGGGCTATTACACTTCAAAGTCACACTAGATCACGATAATGCTCATGTCCTCACGATGCGATGTCATGATGACGATGGTGTTCCGCAATGACAATGTCGTTGGGATCACCATGTGGTTAGGATGACGGCGTCATCCCGAACTCGTTCGCGGTAGGCGAACGCAGAGGGACCTTACGTCAGCGGCAGGCCATGCCGTTCACCAGGCACCAACGACGCACGACGAGATGTTTTACGACTTTATCCCTAGCGGGATCTTCCAATCCTTCGCCGACTCATGCCCGGCGTAAATCCACGCGATACGGGTCAGCAATGAACCGGCTATTGCTGAAACCGCCGCTGCTTTACGCAGATCTTTCGATCGCGTAAACAAGCTAAGAAGCCGTAACGCTGCGGGAACCGGCCCTGAAAGCACTCCTCCGGCTCGCGTCACAAGCCCGCTTCCGCCCTGCCGCAGCGGATCGAGTATGGGGTTTTGCCGGCTCTCGATTCTCAATCCTTCCCAGCATTCGAATAAAGCAGCGCCGATTCCTAACGCTTGCAAAGCTCTGCTCTTGTCGTTTCCCATCAGTTCGAGCAGCCCGACTGCTGCCGACAAGCCAGACATTCCGAAGTGGATCGGCAAATCAGCCACGCTCTCGTTCCACACGGGAATAGCAGTCGCACCGATCAGCACGCCCGTGTAATTCGAGAAGGGAAGTCCGAATAGCAGCGAAGCGGCATCGCCGGCGCGCTCGATCACGCGAACCGGAAACGACGGGCCATATCGATCCGACAAAAATTGTGCAAACGCCGCTGCTGATGCTCCCGCAGAAAATCCCATCAACGTCCAGACGCCCACCGACATCGGGCTCTGCGGTTTGAATACCCGCAGCATGTTCAAAAACCGCGATGGCCGTCCGAGATCGGCGATGAGGAGCGCCGGGGAAATCACCGAACCTGCAGCCGCAATCCAGCGCGCATCGCGTACCAACTTACGGTCCGCTCCGGTGTAACTGGCGACCGATCCCAGGACCGCAGCCGCACCCGCCGCGCCTCCGACGAAGAAATACAGTGGAATCTCCCACGTCCACGCCGGTTTTTTCAGCAGAGGAATGCCGTAATATCCAGCTTCGGGCGAGGCCATCGGAAAGGGCGCGCCCCCGGGCCGTAAGCCTTTGCCGGCGACCTTTCCACTCGTCTCCGCCTCGCGTCTGATTTCAAAAAGCCGGCGCTCGCTTCTCTCATCCGGAATGCGTGACGTTATTCGTGCAGAATCACTCATCAGATTTACTCTGTGTCTTCCTCTGCGTAACTCAGTGTCCTCTGTGGTAAAGGGTTTTGCTAGCGACGCAAGATCGACGACGACTTTCGTCCATCCACCATAAACGCCGCCACCGCCCCACCCAGCAGCATCAACGCTCCAATCGCCGATGAGCGCCATGCTTTCTTCAAGTACACGGTCGGCACCTCCGGCTTCGGTGGCAAATTATATTGGCGAGGATCTCCGCGTACGATGAACATCGCGTGCGTGCCGCCTACGCTGGTATCGGACGCGTCGTAAAACCGCGCATCTTTCATCCCTCGCGCCTGCAACACCGCGATCCGCGTCTGCGCTTCGCGCCGCAGTTCCTCAATCTCGCCAAACTTGATCGACTCCGTCGGGCAGGTCTTTGCGCATGCTGGTCGCATTCCAGCTTTTTGGCGGTCGTAGCAGAAGGTGCATTTGAACGCGCGGCCGTCCTCCTGGTTCCGTTCCACAACTCCAAAAGGACATGCGACAACACAGTAAGCGCAGCCGTTGCAAACGTCTGGTTGAATGTAGACCCCGCCAAACTCCGTGCGGACAATTGCGCCCGTCGGACAGGCCTCGAGACACCCGGCGTTTTCGCAATGCTTGCAAACGTCTGATGAAAACGACCACGAATTCAGCTCCGGAGCGTTGCCGCCCAGTCCGGGCTCCGGCCCCTGCTCAACAAATTTCACATGCCGCCACGTCTGCGCGCCGACCGCACCGGTGTTGTCGTAAGAATATCCGCTCCAGTTCAGCCCGTCGTCGCCTACACCGTTCCACTCCTTGCAAGCCACTTCGCAAGCCTTGCAGCCAATGCACAACGTCGAGTCTGTCAGGAACGCTGTCGTCGCCATTTCGCTCCTTCGTGTCCTTCGTGGTGAAAGTCTTTTCTCGTTAACTTTTACATCGCCATCTCTTCTCGGCGCTCTCGACGCTGACTACGCCTTCCCGCCCTCACATTGCACACCAAGGCCTTCGTCTCCATGATGCGCACATTCGGCTCCTCGCTGATCACCAGCAGATCATTCACGACATCACCTTGCGCCATCCCCTTGTAGCCCCAGTGATAGGGAAGTCCCACTTGATGAATTTTCTTTCCATCAATCCACACCGGACGCATCCTCGGCGTGACCAGCACTCGGGCCTCAATCTCTGCGCGAGGCGTTGAGATCGTCGCCCAATCACCATGTTGCAACCCAGTCTCGGCTGCCATCTCTGGCGATACTTCCGTAAATAGTTCCGGCTGCAACTCCGCCAAGTGTGAAAGCGTGCGTGTCATACCGCCTGCCGTGTGCTGTTCGGTCAAGCGATAAGTGGTGAGCACAAAGGGATATTTCGGATCTCCGGGCGAATCCGCATACGGATTGTCCGGCCGCGCCTTCTTCTGCGCTGCCGGATTGTCCTGCTGCTTGTACAAAGGATTGTGAATCAGCGATTCGAGCGGCTCGTAATGCGTGGGCAGCGGCCCGTCTTTTAACCCGCTCGCCACGTAAATCCATCCCACGCCATCGGGATGCAAAGTGAACGGCCGCGCTCCGCCTAGCGCTTCTACGCCTTTGCCGCCGTCCAATTTGTCTGGAGTGTCAGGCGCGAGATTCTTCTTAAAGTCGGCGGTATCGAGCCCGCCCCATTCTTTTTTCTCGGAATCCCACCACACCAATTTCTTGCGCTCGCTCCACGGCGTTCCGTCCGGCTTCGCCGACGCGCGGTTATAGATAATCCGGCAATCGTTCGGCCAGGCAAACCCCCAGCCATGCCCGAGCAAATCCTTCGGGTGTCTCTCACGGGCGCGGTTCTTTCCTTCTTCAGGATAAACACCGCAATAGATCCACGCGCCGCACGCGGTCGTTCCGTCTTTTCTTAGATCCTGTATATGGGAAAGCAATTTGCCCTTGCGATTTCCCTGCGTATTTCTCCGTGGCGTTCCCTCTGTGTAACCTTGTGTCCTCTGTGGCTCAAGCTTTTCGGTGTCCTTCGTGATCCTTTGTGTCCTTTGTGGTTCTAGCTCTTGACTTTCGCTGTACTCCCAACCATTGATCTCCTGCAACACAACTTCTGCGTCCGGTTCACGATGTTTTCCCTGTACCGGATAATCCCACGTCAGCGCATTCAGCCCGGCATTTCGCGGCCGGGTGTCGTTCTCCGCTTTCTCCTTTATTCGTCGCCCCAGATGGTACATAAACCAGGTCTCGCTTCGCGCATCTCCGGGTGGATCGACAGCTTTCTCGCGGAATTGCAACAGCCGCTGGGTGTTGGTGAAGGTTCCAGCTTTCTCTGCGGTTCCGGCAGCTGGGAAGAGGAACACCTCCGTCCCAATCGTCTTCGGATCCAACTCGCCCCGCTTTATTTCAGGCGAATCCAGCCAAAAGGACGCCGTTTCCGTCTCAACCATGTCCCGCACCACTAACCACTTCAGCTTCGTCAGCGCGCCTCGCTCCACGCGGCCATTCGAGGCGCCCACCGCCGGGTTCTGCCCCATCACGAACAGGCCTTCCATCTTCCCGTCCTTCATTTCTAGCCAATAGCCGAAGTGGGAGTGGTCGCCGGTCACGCGCGGAAGCCAATTAAATCCCCAGTCGTTTTCCTTGGTCGCGCCGTCGCCATAGTAGGCCTTCATCAGGCTGACAAAATAGGAATCAAAATTTGCCCACAACCCGGTCGAGGGCTTGTGCTTCTTGAGGTAGCCCTTCAAATCATTTGAGTCTGCCTCAAAAAACGGCATCGGCAGATATCCAGGCAGGATGTCGTACAGCGTAGGCACATCGGTCGATCCCTGAATAGAGGCGTGGCCGCGCAGCGCCAAAATTCCTCCGCCCGGCCTGCCGATATTTCCTAGCAGCAGCTGCAATATAGCGGCCGAGCGAATGATCTGCACGCCTTTCGAGTGCTGCGTCCATCCAACGGCGTAACAGATCGCGCCGGTCTTCTCCGGCCCTGATGCCGAAGAGAATATTTCCGCCGCGTTCAGAAAAATATTTTTCGGAACGCCACAGTAGCGCTCCACCATCTCGGGTGTATATCGCGCAAAGTGCCGCTTCAAAACTTGAAAAATACATCTGGGATCTTCGAGCGACGTGTCTGACTGGAACTTGTTCGCCTCCTGTGCTTCGCCACCACGGTCTTTTCCGTGCCCGCCGCCCGCGCCTGAGTGTCCGGGTTTTTGTCCTTTTCCTCCCCCTTTTACTGGAGCGCCGCGATAGAGCCAGCTTTCCGGGTCGTATTGCTTCTTCTCGGCGTTCCACCCAGAGAACATCCCGTCCAAATCTTCCGTGTCTTTGAAATCGTCGCGCAGCAGAGTCGCTGCATTGGTGTAGTGAACCACGTAATCGCGAAATTCTTTGTTGTTCGCGAGAACGTAATTGATGATCCCGCCGAGGAAAATAATGTCACTCCCGGCGCGCAGTGGTACCCAAATGTCCGCCATCGCCGAGGTACGTGTGAACCGCGGGTCCACATGAATGATCTTCGCGCCACGCTCGCGCGCTTCCATCACCCATTGAAAGCCGACGGGATGGTTCTCCGCCATCGACGATCCCATGATCAGGATCGCGTCGGCATTACGCAGATCTTGTTGTGCAGTTGTCGCTCCGCCCCGTCCAAAGCTTGTGCCCAGACCGGGCACCGTGGAGCTGTGTCATATACGGGCCTGGTTGGAAATACAAACCATTCCCAGCCCGGCCGCGAAAAGTTTTTTGATCAGGTAGTTTTCTTCGATGTCGAGCGTGGCGCCGCCGAGATGGGCGATGGCCTTGGTCTGCATCACCGTCTCGCCGTCTTTTTCTTCTTCGAATGTGCGCTCGCGCGATTCCCATAGCCGGTCGGCCACCATGTCCATGGCGGTTTCGAGGTCGAGATGTTCCCACTTGGTCGAATACGGCCGACGATATTTTACTTTTTGCAGGCGGCCGGGATGGGTGTGCAGCTCGAATGTGTCTGCTCCCTTGGGGCAAAGACGGCCGCGCGAGATCGGCGACTCAGGATCGCCTTCGATCGAAATCAGCTTGCCATTCTTGTGATAGACAACTTGTCCGCAGCCGACCCCACAATAAGGACAGATCGAGCGCGCGACCTCTGCTCCGTGAGTTTTAGGCTTTAAATTACGCGTGTGCTCCGACATCGACTCGATGCCATTGCCGTTTGCTCCGGTCTTGATTTGCTGAATGAGCGGCCAGCGGGAGAGCAGCTCGGTGAGCACAGTTTGCCTCCTGGAATGCAGGACTTTAAGGGACAGCAAACTTAGACGACTTAGCTTAGCAGGAAGTTGTAGTCGACGGGTTGGAATCGGACATCAGGTTCCTCGACTCCGCAGGATGCTTGGGCCGCAGGAAGCTCAGGGGAGGGCCTACCCGCACCGGACGGCAGAATCCAAAGCCGGACATAACGTCCTAGGCAGCACCTCGAGGGGATAATGCTGCACCGCCATATCCGGCCGGTCTGTTGATCTACTCGCGATATTGCCATGTGTTCAGAAACAGAAAACGTAAAATCGTATTTTGTTACGAAAACGGAACAAAATGTAAGGTGAAACCCTGAGCGCTACCACTGTCCGCCAGAAAACCAAAACCGACCCGACAAGCGATAGCAGTTTTTGGGAGTAAGCTGCCAGAGTTGAGCAGCTGTTGCGCTACTGCAGCAAAGCCAGTGTTTTCAGCAGCGATTGCTGTTTGGCGAGCAGCATCTGTATTCCCCGTCTTCCGAGATCCATGAGCCGTTCGAGTTCGAGCTCATCAAAGACCTGGTGTTCGGCAGTCGACTGCAGTTCCACGAATTTTCGCCCCGCGGTCATCACGATATTCATGTCCACATCAGCGCGGGAATCCTCTTCGTAATTAAGGTCCAGCAGCGGCTCGCCATCCACGATACCCACGCTGACCGCGGCCACGAAATCCTTCAGCGGCACTGAGGTGAGAGTTCCGGCGTCAACCAATTTTCCAAGAGCGAGCCCGAGCGCGACAAAGGCACCGGTGATCGACGCTGTCCGGGTTCCGCCGTCGGCCTGAATTACGTCGCAATCGAGAAGCACAGATCGTTCTCCGAGCTGCTCCAAATCAGTGACTGCTCGCAGTGAACGCCCAATCAATCGCTGGATTTCATGGGTGCGCCCGCCAATTTTTCCTCGGGCAGCCTCGCGCGGCGTTCGGGTCAGCGTGGAGCGCGGTAGCATTCCATATTCCGCGGTCACCCAGCCCTTGCCGGTGTTGCGCAGGAAAACGGGAACGCTCTCTTCAATCGAGGCAGTGCAGATGACGCGAGTGTTGCCCACCTCGATCAGAACTGAGCCTTCAGCCGTCGAAATGAACTCCGGCACGATGTTGACTGGCCGCATCTGGTCCGGCGCGCGGTTGTCCGAGCGGTAGAACATGCGGAGATTTTAGCAGGCAGCGAACATTGCTGAGCGGCGGCGCCCACCCATGCAAATCCGAAAACCACTTGACTTCCCAAGCGTTCTATACTATTTTGCTCTAGGCCTAGACAAAAATACCCTCCCGACGAAGGCAGATTGTTTCATGACCAAAGCCGCACAGCGCGATCTCTTCCCAGGTGCCTTAGAGATGATGATTCTTCGCACCCTGAAATACCGGCCGTTGCACGGCTATGCGCTGGCGCAGTACATCAAGCGCACTTCCGACGACTTGCTTCAGATCGAAGAAGGATCGTTGTATCCAGCTCTGCAGCGGTTGCTGAAGCAAGAGCTGGTCAAGGCTGAGTGGGGAACGTCTTCTACCAATCGCCGGGTTCGGATTTACAGATTGACGGCCGCCGGCGCCCGGCACCTCGAACGTGAGGTATCGAGCTTTGAGCGCATGCTGGAAGGGATCACACGAGTCTTGGCGCCGGGTGAATCATGAGTTGGCTAACAAATCTGCCGTCGCGACCGCGAAGGTATCGCGAATTATCCGAAGAGATCCAGTCGCATCTCGACGAGAAGATCGAGGAACTGGTTACGGATGGGATGTCACGCGAAGAAGCGACGCATGTCGCGCGCCGCGAATTCGGAAACGTCGGCTTAATGGAAGAGAAGGGCCGCGACGTTTGGGCATGGCTTCCAGTTGAAGATTTTCTCTCAGATGTCCGTTATGGCCTGCGCACTCTGCGCAACAATCCCGTGTTTACGACGGTCGCCTTGTTGACCATTGCTATAGGTATCGGCGCAAACACAGCGGTCTTTTCTGTTGTGAACAGCATATTGCTGAGGCCACTTAATTATCCGCGCTCAGAGCAACTGGTCTCGCTTCATCAGATCGCTCCCGGAGCCGCGGGACTTGCAGATTTCGAGAATGGTCTGCTCCTCTCGCCGTCGATGTATTTCACGTATGCGGATCACAACCGGACATTCCAATCCTTAGGTGTCTGGATCGCGGGTAGCGCAAATGTCACCGGACGAGCCGAACCAGAACAGGTGCGCGCAATTTTTGTGAGCGATGGCGTGCTTCAGACGTTGAAGGTTCAGCCTGTGGTTGGCCGTTGGCTTCTCCAATCCGACCAGGTGCCGCATGGTCCTGAAAGAGTGATGCTGAGCTACTCATATTGGCAGAAGCGCTTCGGCACAAGTCCGACTGCAATTGGGCAGGACATCATGATTGATTCGCAGCCGCGCGAAATTGTCGGCGTGATGCCGAAGGGATTTCAGATCGTGGATGCGGACTTCGATGTGATGGTGCCTCTGGCTTTCGAACGCGGCAAACTGGATCTTGCGGGTTTCGGATATCACGGAATCGCACGGCTCAAGCCACGCATGACGATCGCGGATGCGAATGCGGACATTTCACGAATGCTACCGATCTGGATGGATTCCTGGTCGAATGGCCCCGGACAAGATTCGCACATTTACGAAACTTGGAAAATCACGCCAACCATTCGTCCGCTAAAACAAGAAGTTATCGGCAACATAGGCGAGCTACTTTGGGTGGTGATGGGAACAATTGCCGTTGTAATGCTGATCGCCTGCGCGAACGTGACCAATTTGTTGCTGGTACGGGTCGAGGCTCGTCAGCAGGAATTGGCGATTCGCGCGGCTCTCGGCGCCGGGCGGGCACGAATCATGCGTACGCTTCTCGTCGAAAGCGTGATGCTTGCGCTGCTAGGCGGCGTGTTGGGAATCGGCCTGGCGTATGCCGGTGTGCGCTTTCTCGTCGCGAGCGATCTATCGAATCTGCCGCGGTTAAACGAAATCTCGCTGGACGCGCGAGCGATGGGGTTCACTTTGCTTCTGTCCGCGCTATCAGGTTTGTTGTTCGGATTAATTCCCGCACTGAAATACGCTTGGCCACGCACCGGATCGGCCCTGCGAAGCGAAGGAAGAACGACTAGCGCAAGCCGCGAACGGCACCGGGCACGAAATTTGCTCGTAGCGGGTCAGGTGGCAATGGCACTGGTGCTTCTTGTGAGCGCTGGCTTGATGGTCCGCACATTCCAAGCCTTGCGAAATGTCGATCCAGGATTTGCCGATCCTCAGCATTTACAACTTCTGCGAATTTCAATTCCAGATTTATTGGTCGTCGACCCGCAAAAAGTAACGCGGCTACAAAACGAAATTGTCGACAAGTTCGAAGCAATTCAGGGTGTGAAGTCCGCCGGATTCATAACCGAAATGCCGATGGAAGGTTTCGACTCGGATTGGGACCAGATTTTTGCCGAGGACAAATTCTATCCGGCTGGCACCATACCGCCGTTGCGGCTATACAAGCATCTCTCGCCCGGTTCGTTGCAGACAGCCGGAACCAGATTGGTCGCGGGACGCGACATGACCTGGAGCGAAGTCTATGGACTCCGACCGGTTGTAATGATTTCCGAGAACCTGGCCCGCGAAATGTGGGGAACGCCGTCGGCAGCCATTGGCAAGTACCTTCGCGAGTATCCGAGGATGCCATGGCATGAGGTCATCGGCGTGGTCCAGGACGTCCGCGAGAGGGGAGTGCAAGAGAAGACGCCTGAAATTGTGTATTGGCCTCCGATAGTGGTGGGCGGTTTTGGAACCCCACGGACAGTAACCTTTGCAATCCGCAGCGAGCGCGCGGGCACAGTGAGTTTTCTGAATGAAATCCGCCAGGCGGTGTGGTCGGTGAATTCGAATTTGCCGCTCGCATCGGTGCGCACGATGCAGGAAGTTTATGACAAATCGCTGGCGCGAACCTCTTTTACGCTGGTCATGCTCGCGATTGCTGGCGCCATGGCACTTACGCTTGGAATAATTGGCATCTATGGCGTGATGTCTTATACAGTCTCGCAGCGCAAACGCGAAATTGGGATTCGCCTCGCACTCGGAGCACAGCGCCGGGATGTGCTGCAAATGATTGTCAGGCAGGGCATGCAGTTGGCGTTGGTGGGGGTAGGCATTGGAATCGGCGCTGGACTCGGATTGACCCGGTTAATGACACACCTCTTGTTCGGTGTAACCGCACACGATCCGCTCACGTTTGCCGGTGTAGCGGCCCTGCTGGTCGTAATCGCGCTGTTGGCATGTTACATACCCGCGCGGCGCGCCATAGTAGTTGATCCGGTCATGGCGCTTCGCTACGAATAGACCTAGTTGGCCGGAAAACTAATACGTCGTCCGCTCTGGGTTCCCCGTACTTGTTTAGATGGGGCGCTGTCTCAAAGCATCCGGACGCGATTTTGCGGTGATTCTCATGTCCGGCTACACGGAAACTTCCGCTCTCGAAATGGCAAAGCTTGGGAAGGATGTAGTCCTGCTCTCGAAACCTTTCACGGTAGACACTCTGGCCACCAAGATTCTGGAGATCAAAGGTCCAGGCGCTAAGAGCCGTGCGCATTCTGCCGGAGCGTAGAAGCGAGCACCACTTCCCATTCCCAACCACCTGCGGGCCGTGGGGGTCGAGCGACCGCGAGAAATCCCTGATTGTTTGGGAGAAGCAGATTCCTCACCGCTAAAGCGGTTCGGAATGACATCCGTTTGAGCGGCCTTCTACCGCGACAGTTCCTCTACCATCTGGTTGACTTGCGAAACCTCATAGAACTGAGACAACTCCACATGCCCTGCCAGCGTATCTCGTTGTTTGCCATCGACCAGAAATTTCACTCGCGTCAGTCCTGGAAGATTGTTGGCGAGTATCTGGACCATCGATGCAATCGTCAGTTCTTCGGAAAGCACACCAGAGACCTGACTATCCACGAGCGTGGAATTCAGGTCTACGACGGCAATGCCGGGATCTACCAGGAAGACGTTTCGAACGTCTGAGCCGAGGGCAAGTAGATGCGGCGAATTTTTCGCCGTATAAACCCCAATCAGTGCGCGCAACAGTTCTTCGGCACGTTGCTGGCGGCCCGATGTGAGTGGGATGGAAAGAGACTGCGCCCGCAGTACTCCGGGGTCATCATACGCAACCAAAACTGATACTTGTTCCATCTTCCCGGATGCTGGAGGTGCAGCATGCTCGACCTTCGGCACCGAATGCACTCGCAGAGCGGCAATCTCGCGCCGGCGCAATTGCGAGACATAAACCGACATTGCAATCACCAGCGCAAACAACACTACCGTCGTAACTACGAATTGCCGCGTATTCACGGAATGGAATCCTGTCTTCCTTCGACCGCAGGCAAGATCGAGGCGATGCCGTTCGCCAGCACCGTCGACGCGGTTTGCTGGAAATTATTGGACATGAGTTGGGAAACGTCCGCTGTAGGTGGTCCGAACTCGACCGCAACTGCGGGAGAGACGATATTGTTCAGTGGGCGGAGTGGAGCTTGCAACAATTGGGCTGAAAGTCCGACCTTCTGAAATGCAGCTACCAACCCCTGTTCTGCAATGTGAGTCTTTGGCAACGATCCAGATTGCGCGATGTCCCAATCGATAAAGGCACCGTGAGCTTCTTGAGCGTCGGGCAATAAGGCCGAGAAAATTCGGGCACCTCCCAATTCCGAGCTAACATGTAAACAAAGGTAGAGAACCGGATGCTCAGCATTTGCCTTGCCTGCTCGATCGTCGGTTGAAATGTTCACATCGCTATCACGCACTAGTTCGACTAGAACGCCGCGCGCGGTCAGGTCTTGCCGCAGGCGGTGTGCCAGAGCAAGGGTCACGTCTTTTTCGAGAAGCGTCGGACTTAGCACAGCGCCCGATTCTGTGCCGCCGTGGGCTGGATCGATCATGACCATGGGGCGAGAGGGCGCGACTGGGGCGACCACAGTACCGGATGGACCGGCCTGATTCGAGGGCGAGGTGGTGGTCTGCGCGAGAATCAATCCCAATGAAAGTGTAAGAAGCGCCGTCGTCGCAGCCAGGTAAAACGGGAACCGGGACCTATTCGAGCGCATAAATCGTCAGCCCGCTGAGCAGCTTGGGATAAAAATCGGTCGATTTTTGCGGAAGGACCTCACCGGCGAAAGCAATATCGCGCATCTGCTGAATGGGAACGGGGTTCATCAAGAACGCAACGTCCGCCGAGCCTGATCGAACGAGCGTTAAAGCTTCGGCGGCGTCACGCACATACGTGATGTTTTTTTGTTCGCGGATCGCATCTTCCGAAATTCCGAGCGCGTTCTCAAGCACGCCCTTGTGCAGTTGCACGACATCGAGAGCGCGTTGACGCACAGAAAGGTTCTGGAAGACCTGCTCCGGATTTCGAGGCCTGCTTAACAGAAAAGCACGATCTCGAGAGACGGCAAGAATCGCGGTACCGGTTTGGCCAGCCTCCTTCAGGATCGAAGTCGCTCGGTCGGCTGTAAGCCCCGGATCAGCTTCTTCCACGCTGAAGAGCTTACTCGCGCGGTCACGGAACTGCTCGGCCGAGAAGTTCCCGAGACTGTGGACCACACGATGCGTGGGAAGGATCAACAAACCCGGGCTGTCCATATTGACGAAGGTCATCATGGCAAACTCGTAGTCGGCTCCTTCAGCCGAATGGGTTGGGCCCGCCTGCGTTCTCCGCTCATTTCTGTAAGTCAACGCTGTCTCGTACCTATGGTGGCCGTCAGCGATGATCAGCTTCTTGTCCCGCATTTTCTCTCGCAGACGAGTAATGATTCCCGGATCGGGAATTCGCCAGACCTGATGCAGGACCCCGTATTCGTCGGTCATTTCCATATCGGGCGGGCGATTTGAAGCAAGAGACAGATCGATTTCACCGGCAGGATCGCTGTAGAGCATGAATATCTGGCCGAAGTGGGCGCGGGTAGCGCGAAGTAGATCGAGCCGGTCGGCCTTGGGCTTTGCCAGGGTCTTTTCGTGGCGGAAGACGACACCACTAGCGTAGTCCTCGACCTTCCCAACTGCGACGAAACCCTGGCGCTCAAATTGCAACCGATGATTGCGCTGCGAGGAAGGTGCAGAGAAGCGCTGGACATAGCGATAGATGGATGGCTCGCGGTCCTGGCAGAGAACGCCTCGATGCCGCCAGTCGCGAAAGAAGGTATCTGCTCGGGTATAAGGATTATTGGTTGAGCTATCGTTCGGCTCGCGTTTGCCGAGGATAACTCTGACAAGGTTGTGCGGGTTGGAAATGTAGTAACGTTCCTGCATTTCGGGCGTTATCTTGTCGTAAGGCTGGGTCGCGACCTCGGATAGCGGAACTTCGGCAGGATCGTAGCGAAACGCGCGGAAAGGTTCTATGTGGGCCATTTCAGAGAAGCGATCAGATTGTATCAAGCAGGCACGTTGCGGCCTGAGATGGCCTAGTGGAGAGCTGTATGCTTCAAGAAATGGACAAACTTTTGCGCAAGAGGGGAATCCAAGTTTCGTTACGCGAGTAGATGACAAAGATTTAACACCGCTTGCTGAAACATGTGATAACATCTGCCGCAAGTACGAGGATTTTATGGCGCGCCAAAATGGGCGCGGGTCCTCCCGACCCCGGGCGTTAATCCGCAGCGTATCAGCCCAGAACCCTTTCCCGGTCTCAGCACAGAGCTATTTGTCTCACTCCCTGTTGCACCTGATTACCCTGTTATGTTTCGCTCTGTTGGTTGGCGGGGCCGCTTTTTCCCAGGATTCCGACGTTACTGATATTCACCTGGCGCCGAGAGTGGAAGCTCCTAAGCCCCAAGAAAATGCCCTCGAGAAGAGCCTGGGCCTGCGTGCGCCCATGATCAAGTCGAAAGTTGATCTGGTGCTGGTGCCGGTAACAGTCACTGACCCGATGAACCGGCTGGTTACTGGCCTGGATAAAGAGAATTTCCAGGTTTTCGAAGGGAAAGAGCAACAGGAAGTCCGAAACTTCTCGAGCGAAGACGCGCCGGTTTCGCTTGGAATCATCTTCGACATGAGCGGCAGCATGAGCAGCAAGATCGAACGGGCGCGCGAGGCAGTCGGCGAGTTCTTCAAGACAGCGAACCCGCAAGATGAATTTTTCCTGATTGCCTTTGCCGATAAACCGCAGGAAGTTTCTGACTTCACGCAATCGGTCGACGATTTACAGGGCAAGCTGATATACACGGTCCCCAAGGGCCGTACCGCACTGCTCGACGCCATTTATCTCGGAATCAGCAAAATGAGGCAGGCGAAATATCCAAAAAAGGCCCTGCTGATCATCTCCGATGGTGGGGACAACCATAGCCGATATACCGAGGGGGAGATCAAGTCTTTGGTGAAGGAAGCCGATGTAATGATCTATTCGATCGGCATTTACGACCACTACTTCCAGACCGAAGAGGAGCGTTTGGGTCCAGCCCTCCTCAGCGATATTTCCGACCTTAGCGGGGGCCGAGCGTTTACGATCGATAATCCGAACGACTTGGCCGACGTGGCTACAAAAATTGGAATCGAGCTACGCAACCAATATGTACTCGGATACCGTCCAAAGAACCCAGGGCACGACGGCAAATGGCATAAAATCAAAGTAAAGCTATTGCCGCCAAAAGGACTGCCACCGCTCCATGTCTATGCCAGAACTGGGTACTACGCTTCTACGCAATAAGTTTTCACTCAGCAGAGTGTCTGCAGGAGTTTTTTTGCTGGTCGCGCTTGCGGCAGCCCAAACGACTGCCCCGCAGCAAAACACTCCTTCGTCCCAAAATAAACCCGCGACCACAACTCCGGTTCCGAGCGCGCAGACTCCGGCTAGCACGCCGCCGCAATCGCAAGCACCGGCGAACCAGCCGGCGACCACTGCACCTGCATCGAATCAGCCTCCCGGGAATCAACCTGCCGCCGGAGCTTCCAATCCTGCCGATCAAGCCCAAGCGCCGTCAGGAGAGGACAACGGCACTTTCGTTTTTCACTCTGAGGCTCGCGAGGTAACCCTACACGCCACTGTCGTTGATGACCGAAACCACTTGGTCACAAATCTCGATAAGACCGACTTCACCGTCTTCGAGAACAATCAACCGCAAAAGATCAGCCATTTTCACCAGGAAGATTACCCCGTGGCAGTCGGCATTGTCATCGACAACTCCGGCTCAATGCGAGAGAAGCGCGACGCAGTCAACAAAGCTGCAATCGACCTCGTTAAGGCAAGCAATCCCGACGATCAGGTCTTCGTGGTGAATTTCAACGACGAATATTATCTGGATCAGGAATTCACTTCCGACATTAAGAAGCTGCAATCCGCCCTTGAACACGTAGAGGCCCGCGGCGGCACCGCCCTGTATGACGCAATTGTTGCATCCGCCGATTATCTGACCCACTCGCCTTTACAGCGGAAGGCGATTCTGGTCGTGACCGACGGCGAAGATGACGCCAGCCAGGAGAGCCTGGAAGAAGCCATTCATCACTTGGAACAGGAAAACGGACCCGTTGTTTACTCGATTGGTTTGCTCGGGGAAGAGAAGTCTCGTAAGGCGAAACGGGCGTTAGAGTTGCTGGCAGAGCGCACCGGCGGCGAGTCTTTCTTTCCGCCTACGCTCGATGAGGTGGATGAGATTAGCAAATCGATCGCTCACGATATCCGCAACCAATACACGATCACCTACGCTCCCTCAACTCCGAAAACAGTGCAAGGCTTCCGAAAGATCCATGTAGAGGCGCATGCCAAGCCGTATAAGAAGCTCACCGTGCGTACCCGCAGCGGCTACTATCCCGGTCAGGAGCAGCAGGGAGCGGGGGGCGAATACTGATCGGCCGATCTAGCCATCGGCTGATCGGGTGATCTGGCCATCGAGTGATCTTGTATGTTGTGATCTTGTGATGTGAAAAGAGTGTTTACGGACGGCTTTTGCCGGAGCACACATCAGGCGACTACAAAATTGCTTCAGCCTCAGATCGGCAGGGTCGGAGTCAAATCTTCAGATCACCCGATCACCAGATCACCCGATGTAATTGACGCTTCCTGCTCCCTTCCGTACCCTGTAATGTGCCGATCTCGTCCAAGCCCTACCTGCGCGTTGCAGATGACATCACAGAGCTCGTTGGGCAGACTCCAATGCTCCGCCTGAAGCGGATTACTCCCACCAACTCGGCTGACGTGTTTGCAAAACTCGAATATTTGAACCCCGGCGGCAGCGTAAAAGACCGCGCGGCCATCGGCATTATTCGACGTGCCGAGCAGGAAGGGCGGCTCGGGCGGGGAGGCGTGATCGTAGAAGCTACGGCGGGTAACACCGGAATTGGCCTGGCGCTGATAGGGGTAAATCGTGGCTACAAAGTCGCGCTTTTCGTTCCCGAAAACTTTTCGATCGAAAAGGTAAAAATAATGCAGGCGCTCGGCGCTACCGTAACTCGCACGCCGGATGAAGAAGGTATGAAAGGCGCAATCGCCCGCGCCCAGGACTACGCGAAGAAAACGAGCGGCGCATTCATGGCCGGACAGTTTTCCAATCCCGCGAATCCCGACTATCACTGCGAAACAACGGCACAAGAAATCTTCGAGCAAATGGAGGGCCGGCTGGATGCGATCGTAATCGGGTCCGGCACAGCTGGCACGTTCACAGGCGTGGCCCGGTTCACGAAGAAAAAGCTGCCGAAGGTGTTCACGGTTGCGGTTGAGACACAAGGGTCTGTTCTAGGAGGCGGTCGACCGGGCCCGCACAAAGTAGAAGGTATCGGAGCGAGTTTCATTCCCGGGAACTTCGATCGTTCCGTCTGCGACGAAATCCTGATGGTGAACGACAAGGATGCATTCGATACAGTCAGTTCGCTTGCCTCGAAAGAAGGCGTGCTTTCCGGTTCAAGCGGAGGTGCGAACGTCTTCGCTGCGATGCAAGTCGCGAAACGATTGGGAACCGGGAAACGAGTTGTGACGATAATTCCGGATTCTGCTGAACGTTATCTTTCAAAGAAGATCTTCGAGGGTGGAATTTGAAATCGTCGCTGGTTCTCGGTTGTTGGTCTTGGCAGACTTGGTTAACTTCGAACGATGTGGAATTCAATCACAAATTTGAGCTTGGGGGCACGGGCGTCCTCGCCCGTTCGACTTAATGAAAAGCGATTCTCGCCAACGACAAACGACTAACGAGCAGCGACGAATTTCCCCACGACTCACGTCCCACGACTCACGAGCTTTAGGTTTCTCCACCCGCTCGATCCACGATGGCCAGGAAGCCGATCCTTTAACCGGCGCGGTCACGGTTCCCATCTACGCGACCTCCACATACCTTCAAAAGGAACTCGGCAAAGACATACGCTACGACTACGCTCGCGGCGCGAATCCCACGCGTGACCGACTCGAGACAAATCTGGCGTCGCTTGAAGGCGGCATTGCTGCCCGAGTATTTGCCAGCGGCATGGCGGCAATCAACGCCCTCTGCACCATGTACAAGACCGGAGACCACGTCATCTGCGGCCACAATCTCTATGGCGGCGTCCCGCGCTTGTTCGACCGTATCCTCTCCGGATACGGCATCGAATTTACCTATGTCGACACCTCAGATTCTAAGAACGTCGAGCGAGCATTGCGCACAAACACGCGCATGGTCTACGTGGAAACCCCGACCAACCCCCTGATGGCAATGACCGATCTTGCTGCGGTCGCAAAACTCTGCAAAAACAAAAAAGTTGAACTCGTGGTCGATAACACGTTCATGTCCCCGTTTTTCCAGCAGCCGCTCGCGCTCGGCGCAGACATGGTCGTGCACTCGACCACAAAATTCCTTAACGGCCACAGCGACGGCCTCGGCGGTGTCGTCGTCTGCACCCGTGAGGACCAGGCTGAGCAGCTTGCATTTGTGCAGAAAGCGGCCGGCGCAATTCTCTCTCCGTTTGAGTGCTGGCTTGTGCTGCGTGGCACAAAAACGCTAGCCGTTCGCATGCTGCAGCACGACTGCAACGGGCGCAAAGTTGCGGAATTTCTTGTCGGCCATAAAAAGGTAAAAAAGGTCTTCTACCCTGGGCTCGAAGATCATCCGCAGCACAAACTCGCGAAGAAGCAGATGTCCGGCTTTGGCGCAATGATCACCTTCGAAACCGGCTCGCGGACCAATGCGGCCAAAGTGCTTGAGCGCGTCCGTCTGTGCACCATGGGCGAGTCGCTCGGCGGAGTTGAGACCCTGATCTCCCATCCCGCGACGATGACTCACGCCGGCCTCGGCCCGCAGGGAAGAGCGGCCATCGGAATTACCGACGGCATGGTGCGGATTTCGGTAGGCATTGAAGACGTTGAGGACATCATTGCCGACCTGGATCAGGCGCTCGCCTGAGCAGCCGGAGATCAGCCGACCGATTCTGCAATCCAGTTCAGATATTCTGCACTGCCGTCTTCCATTGAAATCACGACGAACTCGGGCAGTTCATAGGAGTGCAGTTCACGAATCGTGGCCTGCAGTTCGGTTGTGCGCGCACCTACGGTTTTGATCAGCAGCAGGAACTCCTCCCCGCTTTCAACTTTACCCTCCCATCGGTAAACAGATTGAATGCGCGGAATGATATTCACGCATGCAGCTAATTTCCGTGTGACGACTTCCTGCGCAATTGTCCGCGCTTCGCTTTCGTTCCCCGTAGTTGTAAGGACGAGCACTTTATCTGTCATATAATTTTCAACTCGCGGTAAGGAGTAAAGGCATCCAAGCGTGGTTCGGTTTGCTACTGAGTCATGCATGCAGGCGAGGGCGCCCGCACCACATCATGACCACTCAAATCAAGTTTGGCACATCCGGATGGCGCGCAGTAATGGCGGAAGAGTTCACGTTTGAAAACGTGCGCCGCGCCGTCCACGGAATTGCGCGCCATGTGAAATCGCAGAAGGCGAATGGTGCGCGAGTAATTGTCGGCCGCGATCCGCGCTTTCTCGGCGAAACTTTTTGCTCAATCGCATCCGAAATCCTTTCCAGCTACGGAATTGCACCTCTGGTCATCGCCGATGCAGCGCCTACGCCCGCAATTTCATACGCCGTGATTCACGAAAAAACCGACGGCGCGATCAACTTTACCGCTTCGCATAATCCTCCCGAGTACAACGGAATTAAATTCTCCACTCCCGACGGCGCGCCGGCATTGCCGGAAGTCACAAGGCACATCGAAAAAGAAATTGCCGCCGCCGATGAGTCTTCTTCAGGCGGTGCCACACTTCTGCCCGCTGTTGCCGGAAGTGGGAACAGGTCAACCCCTCTCGATCCTAAGCCTACGTACCTTGCTCGCCTTCGTGAAGTCATCGATCTAAAAGCCATCAATAAGGCCGGACTGCGCGTGGTTTTCGATCCACTGTGGGGCGCAGCCCGCGGATATTCAGACGCGCTACTGCGCGACGCAGGCGTGAACGTCGCCACCGTGCATGACTATCGCGATGTCCTATTCGGAAATCATGCGCCCGAGCCGGACGATCATCTGCTGGAACCTCTCCGCGAGAAGATGCGCGCCATGAAAGCGCACCTCGGAATCGCGACCGACGGCGACGCTGACCGTTTCGGGATCGTGGATGAAAACGGAACGTTTCTTCAACCGAATTACATAATCGCTCTGCTCTTCGACTACCTGGTCGAAAGCCGCGGCTGGAAAAACGGAGTGGGTAAATCTGTTGCCACTACGAATTTCATCAACGCCCTCGCGAAATATCACAAAGTCGAGTTGCATGAGACGCCGGTCGGATTCAAGTACATTGGCGAACTGATCAAGCAGGACAAAATCGCCATTGGCGGCGAAGAAAGCGCCGGTCTCTCCATTCGCCATCATGTCCCGGAGAAAGACGGCGTTCTTGCGGGACTGCTTTGCTGCGAAATGGTGGCGCAAAGAAAAAAATCACTTGGGCAGCAATTGCAGGACCTGTTTGCCAAAGTTGGTTCCTTTTACCCGTTGCGCGAGAACTTCCGCTTGACCCCGGAGGTAAAGGAGAAGTTTACTGAAAAGTTACGTGTTGATCCGCAAAGCTTTAGCGGTCAGCGCGTGAGCGAAGCCGTTCGCAAGGACGGGTTGAAGCTGGTGCTCGCGAATGGCTCCTGGGTCTGCTATCGGCTCTCTGGGACCGAGCCGGTGGTCAGGGTCTATTCCGAAGCGCCTAGCGCGCAGGAGTTGCAGAAGCTAAGCGCCGCTGCCAAGCAATGGATATTCGAGTAAATATTCCGAAGCTGCGGATTCTGCCCACGCCAGAAGAGCGAATTCGAACCCTTACCGACGGCGCAGATCAGGCCGAAGCCTGGGCGGCGAAGGTGCATGCGCGCATTCAACCGTTCCTTGAAACTTTATATGGGATTCGGCGACGGCTCGCGACCAGCGCAGTCGCCATTCTCGCCGTCTGGCTCTTTGTGCACGTGATGTTTGGGGCCAATGGGTTTGCAGTTTATCGCGCCAAGCATGCCGAATATCAAAGCTTGCAAAAAGAAATCGACGGCCTGCAGAAGGAAAACGATGACTACACAAAGCAGGTGAACGAGCTGAAAACGGACCCCCGCAGAATCGAAAAGGAAGCCCGCGAGCAATTCCATTACGCCCGTCCCGGAGAGGTGATCTATGTTGCACCTCAGCCCACGGTTGCCGCTTCCCCCGAAAATCGCTCCGCTCGAAAATAAACGTTGTAACAACTCGCAACTCAGATTGTGGTATATTTCCCAAAAATTGCGGTGCCCGCTCCAACGCATCCTTCGCCATGAAGAGGGTGCCGAGGGTCTGGTGAACTGCGGCCGAGCCGCTTAATCAAGGAGATATCCTGTTATGAAAAAGCTTTTGCTGGTTTGTTCGATGTTCGCAATGACGTTCATGTATGTTGGAATTTCCTTTGCGCAGGATACGACCGTAAAGGGATACGTTTCTGATTCCAAGTGCGGCGCGAAGGGCGCGAACGCAAAGGCAGCTGAATGCACGAAGAAGTGCCTCAAGGCTGGCGCCAAGATGGTAGTCGTCACCGACAAAGATCAGAAAATTTTGACCGTTGACAATCCGGACGCCCTCACTGGCCACGAAGGTCATCACGTAGCCGTCACTGGCACGGTGAGTGGCGATTCCATTCACGTCGATAGCGTCAAGATGCTGTGATTTCCTCTTCAATTCGAAGATTCGGGGCGGCGCTTGCCGCCTTTTTTTGTCCGCAATGGTCTCGACTGTCGTTTCTTGGCGCTTGGCTTCTTCGCAGCCGCGGGTCGAGTATGAAGGCACCACGTACACCGCGCCGCCTTTCTCGGCGACTCACCTTTTACCCCGTCCCGGTCAGGCGGCGCGCTTTATTTCGGAGAAGTGTCGTGTTGGTCGACTTCGAATCCGAATGGTTCAAGCTATATTGCCAGGCTGTGCTGGAAACCGACCCTGCCATCGCGGGCCTACATCAAGACCGCCCTCGTGACGATCGATGAGAGGCTTCAACTGCCCGAGTTAAGCCATAGGGAGCGCGAGGCGATGTTGGCCGCAACGCGATACCTGAATCAGATGAACGAAGACGACGTGCCCATGGCTTCCTAACTGCCTGGTGAAACTCCGAGGCGCTTCTCAATCCCATCACTCCGCCCTTGATTCGGCAATCTGTTAACCTTCGAAAGCATCAAAGATCTAAACGCAATTGCTGGGAGCGAAAGTTGAAAATTGAAGGGAAGTCGCTTATCGCGGGCAGTCCGGTTTCGAATGGACATTCAACATTTCGGGCCCGCAATCCTCTGAACGGGGAGTCTCTTGCCCCGGAGTTCTTCTCCGCTGAAACGGCCGACGTGAATGCGGCCGCCCAGGCAGCGCACGATACCTTCGCCAGTTACTCTCGCACCTCAGGCCACGCCAAAGGTAAGTTGCTGCGGACGATCGCTGCGAACATTGAGGCAATTGCCGCCGACTTAGTTGAACGGGCCACGCTCGAGACTGCGCTCCCCAAAGCACGTCTGCAGGGAGAGACAGCGCGCACTTGCGGTCAATTGCGTTTGTTCGCAGAGCTGATCGAAGAAGGCTCATGGCTCATGGCGCGAATTGACCGCGCACTCCCGGATCGCAAACCGCTCCCCAGACCCGACATTCGATCCATGCTTCGACCGCTCGGGCCTGTGGCGATATTCGGCGCAAGCAATTTCCCATTAGCTTTCTCAGTCGCAGGCGGAGATACGGCTTCAGCATTGGCGGCAGGCAATCCGGTGGTGGTAAAGGCGCACCCTGCTCATCCTGGAACGAGCGAACTTGTCGGGCAGGCAATTCGAAACGCTGTGCGCGAGTGCAATCTACCGGAAGGAGTTTTCTCACTGCTGTTCGAGAGCGGAACTGAAGTCGGCGCCGCTCTGATCAAGCATCCACTGATCAAGGCCGGCGGCTTCACTGGCTCACGCATCGGAGGAAAGGCGCTGATGAACCTTGCCGCCTCGCGTCCAGAGCCAATCCCTTTCTACGCTGAGATGAGCAGCACGAATCCGCTGTTCATTCTTCCCGGATCGCTGAAGCAGAACGCAGAAAAAATTGCCGCCGGACTGCACGCTTCATTCACTCTCGGCGCGGGCCAATTCTGTACAAAACCTGGAATGGTCTTTATACCCGAAGGGCCGGATGGGACTCGCTTCAAGAGTGCATTGCAAAAGCTGGTTGAGCAGCCGGCTTCCTTCAATCTGCTCACCGAAGGAATCAGGTCTTCGTACACTTCCGGCATTTCTTCGCGAAAGACCAATCCGAAAATGAAGATGCTCGGCGAAACCAAAGCTGAAGGTCCGCTCGCCGTCGGTCTGGCATTGTTTGAAACGAGTGTCACATCATTCTTGCAAGAGGAAAATTTCGCCGAGGAGATTTTTGGGCCGGCAACACTGCTAATAAATCACTCCAGGCGCGAAGATGTATTGCGCGTCGCCGAGGGACTCGAGGGCCATCTCACAGCAACCATTCAAGGGACCGAACAAGATCTGCTGGAGTTCGCGGATCTGGTTTCGATTCTCGAACACAAAGTCGGGCGGCTGATCTTCAACGCCTTTCCGACTGGCGTAGAAGTTTGCCATGCAATGGTGCACGGCGGGCCATTTCCCGCGACTTCCGATGGACGCTCTACGTCAGTGGGCACTCAGGCGATCTTTCGCTTTACGCGTCCAGTTTGCTTCCAGGGATTTCCTGATGCGGCGTTGCCTGAGGAATTGAAAGACTCGAACCCGCTCGGGATCTGGCGGCTGGTCGATGGAAAAATGACGAAGGAGAGAGTCGCGCAGCCGCAATTTGAAATCGCGGGATGAGCAGGATGGTAGGAGGTTCGGCTCACCGTTATTAATTCCGACAGTACGTTGATTCCGAGATCCTCGAGCTTGCGCGAGAACGAGGAATCTCCTGGTCCCGGCGAGAAGCAGATTCCTCACCGCTAAAGCGGTTCAGAATGACATTAAGGCTTTAGTTCACGTTTTCAAATATTCCCGCCGCGCCCATTCCACCGCCCACGCACATCGTCACCATTCCGTAGCGGCCATTCCGGCGTTTCAATTCGCGAATCACCGTGGCGGTTAGTTTTGCTCCCGTGCAACCAAGAGGGTGGCCAAGCGCGATCGCCCCACCGTTCGGATTCACTCGCGCAACGTCGAGGCCGGCCTCTTTGATCACCGCCAACGATTGCGTCGCAAAGGCCTCATTCAATTCGATCAGGTCAATGTCAGAAAGTTTCAATCCTCCAAGCTTCAACGCCTTCGGAATTGCATACACCGGACCGAGTCCCATTTCTTCGGGTTTGTACCCGGCCGTCGCAAACGAAACAAAACGTGCCAACGGTTTCAAGCCTAGTTGTTTCGCGCGCCCGCCCGACATGACCACCGCCGCCGCGGCGCCATCGGACATTTGTGACGAATTGCCGGCAGTGACGGTTCCTTTCGTGTGAAACGCCGGCTTGAGCGAGAGCAATGCTTCGAGCGACGTGTCTGCACGCGGCCCTTCATCGACTTTAAAAACAATTTCCTGCCTCTTCGGCTTCGCTCCGTTCGGCGTCGTAAAGCTCACCGGCACCGGTATGATTTCATCGTCGAATTTTCCGGCCTTGATCGCCGCAAGTGCTTTCTGATGACTCTGCAAGGAAAACTCATCCGCTGCTTCACGCGTGATTCCGAATCTCTGGGCCAATCGCTCAGCTGTGAGCCCCATCGAAAGATAAGCATCCGGCCGGTTCTCTACCAGCCATGGATTCGGAGAAATCTTATGTCCGCCCATCGGCACCATCGACATCGATTCCGTGCCGCCAGCCACAATGACTTCTGCTCCGCCGGACCCGACCCGCTCAGCTGCCATAGCAATTGCCTGCAATCCCGAGGAACAAAAGCGATTAATGGTCATTGCTGAAACTTCGACCGGCAGCCCCGCTCGCAGCGACGCGATTCGCGCGACATTCATTCCTTGCTCCGCCTCAGGCATGGCGCAACCGAGAATCACGTCTTCGATTTCTTTCGAATCGAGCTGTGGCACACGCTCTAATGTGCCTCGGATGGCGATCGCAGCCAGCTCGTCTGGCCTTGTTGCTCGCAACGTGCCCTTATTGGCCCGTCCAACCGGGGTGCGCACGGATGAAACGATGAAAACCTCGCGCATAGTACCTCCACACACTTCTTTCACAAGACTACTATGATTTTGATGAAGCAACTGGGTCCGCGGAATCATCGAGTCACTTGCCAGTTCGCGAACATGCGTCGACACTACTCAGGCGGGAGGATTCCTGGGGTGGAGAATTAACGGCGTGGAGGATTATTGATGAAGCGCATTCATAGAGTAGCAGTGCTCGGCGCAGGAACCATGGGAGCCCGCATTGCCGCACATTTCGCCAATGCCGGAGTGCCCAGCTATTTGTTGGATATTGTTCCGCCTGACGCCGATGGCCCAATGCGAAACAGGATCGCCGCCGCCGGCCTCGAAGCCGCACGCAAATTAAAACCTGCGGCATTCCTCGAAGATGGGCTATCGAAACTGGTTACTATCGGAAACTTCGAAGACGATTTGAAGAAATTAGCCGAGGTTGATTGGATCATCGAAGCTGTCGTCGAGAATCTCGAGATCAAGCGCGAACTGCTAAGAAAAGTAGAAGCCGTGCGTCGGCCTGGTACGATCATCACTACCAACACGAGTGGCCTGCCGGTCGCAAAAATCTCCGAAGGGTTTTCTGAAGATTTCCGCCGTTGCTGGTTCGGCACGCATTTCTTCAATCCCCCCCGCTACATGCGCCTGCTCGAAATCATTCCGACTCCGGATACTGACGGCGTGCTCATAGACAGCGTCGAGTGGTTCTCCGACGTTCGTCTCGGAAAGGGCATCGTTCGCGCTAAAGATACGCCGAATTTTATTGCCAACCGCATCGGCACATTTTCCGTGCTCAACGTAATGCGCCTCATGCAGGAGATGGACCTCACCATCGAAGAAGTTGACGCGCTTACAGGACAGGCCGTGGGCTGGCCAAAGTCGGCTACCTTTCGAACCATTGATCTCGTCGGGCTCGACATCCTGGGTCACGTGGTCAGCAATATGGCGAAGACCGGCGTCGATGACAACGCAACTCTCCCCGACTTTTTTAAGCAGATGCTCGCGCGCAAATGGCTCGGCGATAAAACCAAGGGCGGCTTTTACAAAAAAGTAAAGAGCGCGACCGGGGGTGAAGAGGAACGCCTGGCGCTAGATTGGAAGACGCTCGAATATCATCCGCGACAAAAGCCAAAATTTTCTTCGCTCGATATGGCGAAGAATGTCGACGATCTCGCCACGCGCCTGCGCATGTTGCTGGGTCTCGAGGGTGGAGGGCCGCCAAAAGGAGACAAAGTCGGAGCATTTTTATGGTCGGCGCTGTGCGATCTCTGGAATTATTCCGCCAATCGCGTGCCAGAGATTTCTGACTCTATCGTCGAGATCGACCGGGCCATGCGGCTGGGTTTCAATTGGGAGCTCGGGCCATTCGAACTCTGGGACGCCGCCGGGGTTGAAGCGACAGTCGCGCGTATGAAAAAAGAAGGCCGGAACGTTGCGGCAAACGTGGAGAAGTTGCTCGGCTCGGGGAAGAAATCATGGTACATCGACGATCCCAAAACGCCTTCTGGGCGCGCATTCTGGCAGCTCGCCGGCAACTACGCACCGGCTGCGGTTCCGGCTGGTGTTTGGTCGGTTACGGTTGCCAAGAAGTCGAATAACGTGGTCAAGAAAAACTCGGGAGCCTCGCTGGTTGATTTAGGGGACGGCGTCGGCTGTATCGAGTTTCATTCCAAAATGAATTCGTTGGGCGCCGACATTGTTTCGCTGATCACCCAAAGTTTGAAGCCAAATGGGCCTGGAGAGAACTTCGACGCCTTCGTGATCACCAACGATGCCGGCAATTTTTCGGTTGGCGCGAACCTCATGCTTCTGCTGATGTCTGTGCAGGAGCAGGAATGGGACGACGTTGATCTTGCCATCCGCCAATTTCAGGGAATGACACAGGCAATTAAGTTCTCTCCTAGACCAGTTGTAGTTGCGCCCTTCGGAATGACTCTAGGCGGTGGTGCGGAAATCACACTGCATGCCCCGTCGCGCCAGCCTCACGCCGAACTCTACATAGGGCTCGTTGAAGTTGGCGTCGGGCTGCTTCCCGGCGGTGGCGGGTGTAAGGAGATGCTGCTCCGCGCCGTCGATAGCGCCGCTGCATTGCGGCAGGGCACTCGCGGCGCGCCGAGCGGCCTCGTGGAGTCGGTCGAACTTCTCGAAGCGATGAAGAAGGCGTTTGAAGTAATCGCCACTGCGAAGGTTGCGACTTCCGCATATGAAGGGCGAAGTCTGGGATTTCTTTCACATGCAGACGGCATCACGATGAACCGCGATCGCGTTCTCACAGACGCCAAGGCGCGTGCGCTGGAACTTGCGCGCGCAGGTTACGAACCTCCCACGCCGCGTAAGGACATTCCGGCTCCCGGTGAGAACATCCTTGCCACGCTGAAAATGGGTGTACACCTGATGCGTCGCGGTGAATTCATTACCGAATATGAGGTGAAGCTCGGACACAAAATCGCGGAAGTCCTATGTGGCGGATACATCACTCCGGGCACGCCAATCAGCGAACAATACGTACTGGATCTTGAACGCGAGGCATTCAAGTCACTGTGTGGAGAGAAGAAAACGCAGGAGCGAATTCAATACACGCTGAAAACAGGGAAGACGTTAAGAAATTAGACGAACCCGTAATTTCAAGCGGATCTATTCCGGCGTCGCTTGTGACGGTCTATCGATTTCTTCTCCGTAACTGACATTATCTTTCCCTCGTAATTTGCGGTTTGACTGGGGCGACTCGGATAACGTTCTGCGTTGGTGAGCCAGGCTCGAAACCTAACGACATTCTCAATTGTGAGCGGGTAATTCACCTCCGGACATGACCAGTCGGCAATAACGTTAGCGACCAACTCGTTCCGCATCACTGTCCCATTCAAAATGATCTGACGCCCCTAACGAGAACCCGATCGTTCTAAGCTCGTTCCCAGGCAGTAAACCGGAGAGCACAGCGTCACATAAAGCGACCAGCATACGACGGGTGACGACAAATTGGCCTTCCATTTCCTCGATGTGGACTTTGGAGATGGTTTTGCTCAGATGTTTCGTCGAACCCGCGAGATCGGCGGCAAGGTCACATGTGCTCACTTCACCACGAAAAAACTTCTTTACAATCTCTTCTCGCATCTAGTTGTGAATAGCGGTGAGCTGTGTATTGGCAGCTTTCGGCAGTTTCTTCAGCGCCGCCTCCAACTCCTCCGATTTGAATCCGAACGGCCCCGGCTTGCTCTTGTATGCAACCCGCCCCGCCTGATCGATAAGATAAATCCGGTCCGGCCATCCCGTATAGGCGCGCTCGGTAGAGTTGCCGAATTCATCAAGCGCGGCCGGTATCTTGATTCCCAGTTTACGCACACATGCTCCCGCAACCAATGCGCGCTCTTCTTCGTTCTTCGGCGTCGCAAACACAACCTTGTCTTTTATATTGCTCTGCATCTGCCAAATGTCACTCGGATGCGCTTCCGTGATGTACACCACCAGGAATGCGATCTGGCTGCCGTACTGATCGTAGAGCTTGTTGAGGGCGGGAACCTCCCGCCGAAATGGCGGTCAAGTGTAGCTGCCGAAGATCATTACCACCGGCTGTTTTGCGTTCAATTCCGACAAACGCACGTTTGCTGATTTATCGAGTTTTACCAAAGAGAAGTCGGGCGCGGGGTCGCCAATCGATAGATTTCCAGCGCGTGCGCGAGTCCAAAGCGTCTCGAATGGCACGACCAGGAAAACTTCCCATGGCATGTGCTTCATGACTCGCGCGAAGTCTTCTGGCGACCTGTGCATGATCCGCCACATGAAGCTGACGAAAACTACCCATAGAACAAAAACGGTCAGCAGAACCGTGCCAGTAATGTGTTTCCAACGGCTCTTTTTCGCTGGTACTTGCGAGATCGCTGGTTCGCTGCTCATGAAAATGAACTCAAGCGAATGTATCTGTCAGACGCGAGACGATCAATAATGCAAAAAGGCTAGCATAGCCTGTACCGAGCGCAGCCCGTACACGGAAACAACCCTCTGCGTGGCCTTTGCCTCTACCATCTTATGAACTCTCGCATACTCAGCATGATGGTTCTGATCACCATGCTGGCAATTACAGTTCCAGCGCTTCCGCAGTCTGCACCTCGACCGAACCATGAACAGATCACAATCGCGCAACTCAGCGATACCCACCTCGGCGAAAAACGTGCTCCTCATGCCGCCGAAAATTTGCGGCATGCGGTCGATATGATCAACGATCGTCATCCCGATGCCGTCATTCTTTCCGGTGATATTGGCGAATCGCCCCAGCAGTGGCAGAACGCCAAGTCCATTCTTAAAGCGTTGGAAGCCCCTCTCTACTACGCGCCGGGAAATCACGACGTCCACACCAACGACGTCGAACGTTACCGCGACGAATTTGGTAAGGATTACTACGAATTTCATGTGAAATTCGCTGCTTTCATCGTGATCGATTCTGAGCTGCTCGGTAATTACGACCTTTATGAATCGAAAACCCCGCCTCCGCTGCCGCCTCAGACCGAAGACGAATCCGAAAGAATGCTCTCCTGGCTGAACCGACTACACGACGAGCAAAGTGCTAAACAGGAAGTCGTCGTCGGAGTTCAGCATATTCCGGTGTTTCACGATGGAAAATTTCCCGATCCCAAGCCGTACTGGGTGATCAGCGAACCTTATCGATCGCAAGAAATGGATGCGCTGAAAAAGTTAGGAGTGAAGCATATGCTGGTTGGACATTGGCACAACGGTCGCGTCTTTCAGCGTGAGGGAATCACCTGGCACGTGGCTCCGGCAACCAGCTGGCTTCCCTGGGGCGGGGAACTCGGCTTTGCAGTTCACACGATCACTCCAGATGGTGACGTGCATACTGAATTCGTCGACTTGCCTGGCGCTGAGCCTTAATGCGGGCCGCCAGAAAACGGATTGCCGCCGGTTGCGTGGATGTCGATCTCAACCGATTCGCTCACTCGAAGAAAAAGCGTGCTTGGGTTTTTTATTCCCCACTTCACATAAGGGATAGAGAAATGCGTGTCGCTAATCCAATGGTCGGGGAAGACCTCGACGCGCACAGGCATTGTCAGCTCGTGGTCCGCTCCGTGAATCGCAAACATTCCATGCACTTGGACAGTTGACGTGCCGGACGCAGCGACTGCACCCTGCACGTGGTCAGGCCGGAAGATGATTTCAGGATATTGTGAGCTCTCCAGGATCTCTTTGTGCATCTTGCGGTCCCGGCTATGATTTCCGCTCTCCCCTGATGTTGCGTCAATCACCAGTTGTCCGTGCACGGCTTCGCTTCCGAAGCTGTAATTGATCTCGCCTTGCTTCAGCTTGAACGAACCGTGGACGGTATGAAGAATGTCCCCCAAAGTGAAATTGACAGCCGTATTTGCCGGCGTAAACTCAAGCCGCAATTCCTGCGGTTGGGCAAAAGCGCTGACTGATGCAAACAGGGCTAGCGCAATGTAACTGAACAGCCGGCATTGTTTTGGCTGCGCAGAAATCCGGCATTCGAACATTCGGGGGTCCCTTCCGAGTTCAGAAAAGCTTATTTTCTATAGGCCAATGAAATTAGTAGTACTAATTGAATCGGATGCGGCAAGGCGAAGCTGATTGTTATTTAACTGTAAATTGAAGCGCGGGCTTTCTCCAACGGAAAACTCGGAGTTGCGTCATGAGTTGTCAGTCCTTGACCAAAACCCAACGCGTGAGACAAAGAAACCGCGGAACCGAGTTGTGGCGAGAAATTGGATTCTGATGAAAAAAGTATTTGGCAGCATGGCGGCCGTATTTCTGGCACTCGCCGCATGCGTCTACGTCGGCGATTACCTGATTTGGCGCTACCGAGCTGCAACCAATCACAATGCATATGGAACTTTGACTGTGCAGTATTACTACGCGATCGGTGAGAAGAACGGCAAGACTGAATACGATTTCCAACCGCCACAGCAGGAAGCCTGCGTCAATTCATTATTGCCACATGCGGGGTGTTCGCCATGTTGGTATGAGAGCAGGCACAAAGAAAAGGTAATTAAAATTTAGGCGCACTGAATCTAGTTCTCAGCGGCGTAACTCGAACGTGGCAGCCCTGGCTGTGAACTTTGCTGAGCCACGGTGACCTGAGGGCGAGAACTGGGTACAGCGACGTTTAATGGAGAATGTTCGTGACCGGCGACTCCCTCACCGTCTGAGGGGCCAGGCTTCGGCGGTTTTTTCGCTTCGTATCGTTCGATGAGTAATTGGTCCCCAATCTTTGTCCGGCTGCGAAAAATCGTGTGCGCAGGCAGTTCCAACACGCTTTCAGCGCGATGATTTGGCCAGGTAATCGCAAAAGGGCGGACCAACTCTCGCAGTCCCACTACCTTGAAATTCTTATCAATCAGAACCAAGTCAAAAGAGAACAGCATCCCAATCGTATGTACCGCATTGGCTGGGACAATCCAAACACCACTGTCTTGGGGGAGAGATTTTCGGCCCAGAAGTCCGACGAGCCGGCCCAGAATAGAATCGGCAACCGCGACACGGAAAGCCAAAAAGGTCTCTCGCGTCTTGTTATAGACGAAGACGTGCCTTTGTTTACTGAACATACACACCCTCTCTCGGGTAAAGTGACTGCGTTAGCGTGGTGCTTTCTTCTTCATTCTGTAGAGCAGAGTGAAAAACACCACCACGGCCAGAACGCCGGATACCACTCGAATCAGTGTTACGTTGTCCATTTACTTACCCCACCTCTCGTTAGAGTGAACTCCCTAGCCACAACGCTAGAAACGACTACCTTAAAAAGTTTTCCAAATTCCGCACGATAGAAATGAACGCCGGCAACATGACGACGATCGCCATCGTGGGAAAAATGAAAAACACCAGCGGGAAGACCATCTTGATCGTAGTCTTTGCCGCCAATTCTTCTGCTTTCTGTCGCCGTGCCGTGCGCAGCGCGTCTGAGAACATGCCCAGCGACTTTGAAATCGGCGTTCCGAAACGCTCGGTTTGAATCAACATGGCGACGAATGAGCGGACACTCTCAAGATCGACGCGATCAGAAAAAGATTTCCACGCCTGCACGCGCGGCACGCCCGCACGCTGTTCGAAGTTGATCTGCAGAAACTCTTCGCTCAGTTCAGGATGGCTCACGCGCATTTCGTTGCCCAAACGCACGATACCTTGATCAAGTCCCAGTCCGGCTTCGAGACATATCGAAAGGAAGTCTAGTCCGTCTGGCAGGCTGAGCTTAATCTGCTGCCGCCGACGAGTGATCGCACTCGACAGCCAGAAATCGGGAATGAAGAATCCCATCACAATCGCCATCAGGAAGACGAACACGGTGCCACTGGGAACGAACATTGCCACGAGCAGTCCAAGCACTGCGGGCAGCGCCAGGCGTAACCCGAGAAACACATCCGCGTGGGCCGGCTTCCGATATCCGGCAAGCGCGAGCCGGTGCACCAGGTCGGGATTCGGCTCTGGCGAAAACAGACCGCGAATCAGCGTGAACGGCCGCGCAAGATAGTCGACGTTCAGGGCGGCGCGCCAGAGGGGAACGTCCTCCGTCACACGGCCTCCTCTGGTCACCTGGTCCAGCAAAGCGCCTGCCGCTGATGGACGTGGCATCAGCAACAAGACAAGGAACAGAAAACCAAAGAATAGGCAAATGCCCAAAAATACAAACGTCATGCGTTAGACCTTTACGTTCACAATCTTTCGAATCGTTAAAACACCACAGATCATGAAGAACACACCCACATACATCGCGATTTTCCCAATGTGATCGGTGAGCAGAAACCTCTCCGTCTTCCAACTGATGAGGCTGAGAATCACGAACATGAGAAATGGCATGGCGCAAAGGATCCATGCTGTGGCCCGCCCTTGCGCCGTGTAAATTCTCACCTGTCCTCGCAATCGCTCGCGTTCCCGAGCTACGGCCGCAGTCTTGTCGAGAATCACAGCCAAATTTCCGCCGGTTTCTTTTTGCAACAAAATGGCGGTCGCCAAAAAACGAGTGTCATCCCGCGGAATGCGGCGAATCATGTTCATGACGGCTTCGCGTAACGGCAGCCCCAGCAATTGCTCTTCGTGCAGGTTGCGAAATTCCGCACCCAGCGGTTCGGCAATTTCTTCGCCAACCATCTGCAACACGGCAGGCAATGCATGTCCTGCACGCAGCCCGCGGGCCATGAGGTCAATCGCATCCGGCAGTAGTCGATCGCACTGCCGAAAACGCTGCTCCCGCAGAATGAACAAGTAGACATAGGGAATGCAGCCGATCACCAACGCCGCCACCAGCGGAAGAACATCCGGCAGGAAAAGCGAGGTAATCAGTGCCGTCCCAATCATCGACCCCACAACCAAACCCATCACCGTGCTCACTGACCAGGATTTTCCAGCCTGACGAATCAGATACAGAGTTTCTTTCGCGCCAGGGACCTGGCGGACAATGTCGCTGATTGCCGGATTCGACCCGTAACCTTCCTCTTTCAAAATGGTGACTGGTTGCTCGTTATCTTCTGTCTCGGTCACCTTGATGCTTTCCAGGTGCCGCTGAACGTCCCTCTCCATCTTTGTCGGGCGGCCCAAATAAAAGATCACGCCGAAGCAGATGATCAGCAGCAACATGAAAAACAAGAACGGAGGCATCTTGAAATTTTTCCTTTAATTCACGCTATGCGAGTGCTCAAACCATGACGCCAGCACATTCACGCCAGAAGCATTCAGCCGGTCGGCAAAATCCGGCCGCACTCCGGTCGCCGCAAATGTACCCAGCACGCGGCCGTCCGGAGAAATTCCTTGCTTATCGAATACGAATATGTCCTGCATGCTGACCACGTCATCTTCCATGCCGCTGATCTCAGTCACATGGGTCACGCGCCGCGAACCGTCGTTGAAGCGCGCGATCTGAACGATCAGCTGTACGGCGGAGGCGATCTGCCTGCGCACCGCCTGCTCGGGCAAATTCAGGTTTGCCATCAGTGCCATGGTCTCGACACGGGCGATAGCATCTCGTGGGCTGTTGGCGTGGACCGTGGTCATCGAGCCATCGTGACCGGTGTTCATCGCCTGCAACATGTCCAGCGCTTCTTCGCCGCGGACCTCACCCACCACGATTCGGTCTGGCCGCATACGCAAACTGTTGATCACCAATTGGCGCTGCATGATGGCGCCTTCGCCTTCGATGTTCGGCGGCCGGGTTTCAAGCCGCACACAGTGCCGCTGCTTAAGCTGCAATTCGGCAGAGTCTTCAATCGTTACGATTCGCTCTTTTTCGGAGATGTATCCCGAAAGCACGTTCAGCAGCGTCGTCTTGCCAGCGCCAGTTCCGCCGGAGATCACGATATTGATTCGCGCTGTGACTGCCGCGCGCAGCAGCTCGAGCATCGGTTTGGTGAGTGTCTCATTTCTGAGCAGGTCCTCTTCCGTGATTGGGATATGACCAAAGCGGCGAATGGAGATATGCGGACCATCGATCGCCAGCGGAGGGATGATGACATTCACACGCGAGCCGTCAGCCAATCGGGCATCGACCATGGGCGAGGATTCATCCACGCGCCGCCCGACTGCCGCCACGATCTTGTCAATCACGTTCATCAGGTGTGCGTTGTCCTTGAACATGATGTTGCTTTCTTCAAGAACTCCCGCGCGCTCCACATACACCTGACGCGGCCCGTTCACCAGAATGTCATTTACGGTTGGGTCCTGCAGCACTGGCTCGAGCGGACCCAAACCAAAGACCTCATCCAGCACCTCGAGCGCCAGCCGTTCACGCTCGCGTCCGCTCAAGGGAGTTTTTAAATTCGCGACCAGGTCCTGAATGACCGAGAGCACCTGCGCTCTCGTGTGATCATCCCGCTGATTGGCCACCCGCTCCAGGTCAACACGGCTAATGAGGTCCCGGTGTACGCTCGATTTAAGTTCCTGGTACTCCTTGAAGCTTAGGCCGGTTCGCTTGACCTCAGCGGCAGGCAGCCCGCTTGTGCCTCCCAGTTGCGATGAAAGCGAGTTAAATTCACCCATACGTCACTCTTTTCAACTAGCGGCCCAGAAACCGGAACCCGCCTTCTTTCTTTTTCTCAGCTCCAGCCGGCTTGGCGCCGACTTGTATCGCCAAATCAGTCAGGCTTCTGGCCACCTCAGAACTTGTCAGTTGTGCAATTGGGTCGCCACCGTTGATAGCTTTTACAACGTGCGCATACCCGTTCGGGACTTTCCAGAAAATCCTCTGTCCGATGCTCTTTTCGATCTCATTCTCGGAGATCAATGATTTCTTTTGGTGACGATTCAGCACTACCCGGATTCGGTCGGGCGGAACTTCCTTGCGGGTCAGATAGCTCAACTGTCGCGCCACGTTGCGTAAAGCAGACACTTCCGCGATTGTGACCATATGCAAATAGTCACTGTGCCGGATCAGCTCCAGATTTTCGTCACCCAAGCCAAGCGGCATGTCTACCAGAATGTAGTCATAGCGCATCCGCAGGAAGTCGATTGTCTGCGACACCGCCCCCGAAAGTATTCGTCGCGGGCTGTCATTTCCTTCTGGCGCGGGGATGAGCTCCAATCCGCTCGAATGCCTCGCCAGAAAACTCTGCAAAAGTTCGGCATCGAGGCGGTCGGTGTTCTCGACCAACTCGAAGAAGTGATAACGATGCCGTGTTACGCCGAGATACAACGCCGCATCGCCAAAATCTGGGTGCAGATCTACCACCAGCGTTCGCTTCGAAAACGAACTTGCCAGCACAGCCCCGAGCTGCGTGACTATGCTCGTTACGCCGCATCCGCCCTTGGCTCCCATGAATGCCAGCACTTGAGCGCGGAATGGTTGGGTGCGTTCCTTCCTGCGTCCACCGACTCGCGCCACCGCATTCAACAGTTGCTCTCGTCCGATCGGTTTGAGCAGATACTCGCTGCATCCGCTGCGCATTGCCTGGATGATCAAGTCTGGCTGCGCGTCGGCCGAGACCGCAAAGATGGCCGTCTCGGGCGCGGTGCTGTGAATGTTCTCCGCCGCCGCCGCTGCTTTGCGCCGGTCACGGTCGAAATCAACAATGCAGATATCCGGCGGCGGGTCGCCCAGCCATTCGGTTGCTGTGTCCGTCTCGCGCACACGATATTCGGATACCTGCGAGCGCAGCCGGATCAGCGGCGCAGACTCCGCAAACGACTGCAGTACGGTCCACGTCTCGTCATCGAGGCAAATACCAACGACCGATAATGGCTGGTTGCCCGAGAAGCTTTCGCGCGGTTCGTTATTGAGCGCGTCTTTCAGTGACATCGGATTCATTTGGTGCTCGATGATTGCTGGCTTGCGTTACTTTTGGGCATTGCGGGATCGGGCAGCCCTTTATCAAAATGCCCTAAATCGAGGAACTTTATCGGGTTCGCGGGCGGCAGCGCCGACGGCGTATTCGATTGCACCGGATCAACGATTCGCGGTGTCACCAGTACCATCAGCTCGCTGTTGCTTCGGTTTACCGACCTCGACCTGAACAATTGCCCCAAAATCGGAATATCGCCAATGCCAGGTAGTTTGCTGAGCTGCACGGTCGCGCGGTTGTCGAGCAATCCTGCGATCCCAAACGTCTGCCCGTCTTTCAATTCAATTTCTGTCTCGGCGCGCCGCGTTGAAATCGCCGGTACGGTAAACCCTGAAATTTGCACCGCCTGCGTGAAGTCAAGCGTGCTCACTTCCGGCGCGAGGTGCATGCGAATCACGCGATCAGGCCCAACGGTAGCAGTGAAGTCGAGTTTGACTCCGAAGGGCCGGAACTGAATCGTAACCGCGCCGACGTTTGCCCCACCTTGCACTACCGGGAAAGGAAACTCGCCGCCGGCGAGAAAGTCCGCCTTCTGCCCGTTGAGCGCCAGCAGGTTCGGCTCCGCCAAAATTTGCAGGATGTTTTTGTTCTCGAGGTCTTGAATCGACATTCCCAAGTTCAGGTCCGGACGAAAAAGAAATACGTTCAGCAGTGACGGGATTTGGAACGTGATGGGATTTGCCCCGCCTGGCGTTTGCGTGGTCAATGTTCCGCTCAGACTTGGGGCTCCGAATTGCTGAGTTGAAATTGTGCCTGCCGTCCCGCCCGGCCCGGCGCGGTTGCTGAATATGTTGAAGCCAAGTTCTTGGATTTTCGATCTGTCGATTTCCGCGAACTTCACTTCCAGCAAAACTTGTTGCTCATGCACTGGCGCTACAACTAACGAATTGACGACGTTGCCCGAGTAAGCACCCGCCATTCTTCCGACTTCGTCAGAAACCTTCGTATCCGAAACCGTTCCCGTCAGGATCAAGTGTGCGCCGTCGGATTGAAGATTGATTCTCTCGCCCGGGAAGGTCTGGGCAATAGCACTTTTCAATTGCGAGATGTTCACATCAACGGTTACGTCCAGAATTTGCGAGTGTCCGCCCGAGTCCCACAAAATGAGATTGCTTACGCCAGGAGTCTTTCCCTCGACAACAACCTGGGTTGGCGAAGTCGCCAGCGTGTCAATGACGCCAGGATTGCTCGACAAGATCCGTGTGATTGGCGCCTGCATATTGATTACGACCGACTTGCCAACGAAAACATGAAACGCCTGACCCTCAGACTGGGCCGCGGCCAGAATTGTTCGGTATAGAACAGCGAGGCTCAGAACAAAAAGCCAGCCCCTGGTTTTGCCCCTTGCGAAGATTTTCATCGTGCTTGATTTCAGCTCGCAACTACTAGCTGTCTTGCTCCGTTCTTGGGTGAGCAGCGCTTCAGCGCTGCGTTAGAGTTCCTTTGCTTCACTCGGCGGTTTTAGCCGCCGAGGCCGTGGCTTCACTTGCAAACTTCTCTTCTGACCGCTTGGTTCCCTGGATTACTTCGAGCATGTACATCGGTTTTGGTTGGCGTGGAGTTCGTTTGACCTTCGCTGCCACGGGTTGCGGCTGTTTAATACCGAACAGATCGTCCAGATTCGTCGGCGGCAGGTTGGCCTGTGCTGTGTCGGCGCCGCTACGTAGCACGAACTGAATGTTGCCCTGTGCGCTCGCGAGTTGCAGCTTTTGTGAATCCTGCGGGGTCAGCAGCACGGTGACGACGTTTACTTTCTGAGGTTTGCCTTGCGGGTCAGGTTCGATGGTCTGTCCAGCGGCAAGAACCTCGACGTTTTGCAGCACCGTTCGTGTTTCGGGAATTTTTCCGCCGGGCGGTGTAAACGTCAGCATGCAGTCCACATGCGATCCTGGATACAAGAAGCCCCCAACGCCAGAAATCTCGTTCGACCGCACCGCGATCGCACGCATTCCTTCCGGGATCTTGCCAGCGAGCCCGATACCCGCCCCCGCAACCCCCAGATTGCGGTCCACGATTGGCTGCTTTGTCGCGAGAGGATAGAGCAGCGGCCGCCCGATTACGGCGTCCGTCTTTGTGAAGGCACCCGTAGGAAGGGTAGTACTGTACCAGTCAAGCAGCGCCACATCGTCCGATGCGAGCGTCACCCCAACCGGCAAGTCCTTCGCCGCCACCACGATCTGCGTCGACGGTTTCGCCGATGGACGATTGTCCAGGCGGCGGTAGAACAGAAATGTGACTGCGCCGGCCAGAACAGCCGCGACGACAAAGGCGGCCAGTAATCTTTGTAAAGGCGTAAATCACCCCCCGAATTAGGTGCCATTGCACAGGAAGGTGTATCGCTGGCATGCCCATGTCCGCGTGTACACTCCCGGAGCGAGTCGCAGGTTTTTAGGTATTGGATAGAGCGTTAACAAGCCTTGACGTTACTTGGCTGAATGCTGCATTTATTTCGGTTGCCAAGCCGCTCATCGTGCTCACAGCCGCGAGGACCACAAGTCCCATGATAAGGGCATATTCAACCAAACCCTGTCCGGCTTCATCACGGTGCAACCGAACGAAGCAATCGCGAAGACATTTCACCATGTTCAATCTCCTAGTTTTCAAATGCTTGCTCAACACGTTTGCGCGAAAAGGAGGCGCGTTGAGTATCGAAAGCACCTACGTAGCCAAAGAGGCGAAGCTACCTGAAATGAACGCGGTGGTCGCAATTGTCCATTAAAATGTGCAGCTTAGATCGAGGAACGCAGTGCCAAAGACCCTTCGAGGACAGTGAATCTGTAAAGCCGGTAACAGGTTTCCAAGGGAAAGTGAAAACTTTTGAATATCTCTCTTCTTAGGACTGGATACTTCCGTTTACATTTCTTCCCCAAAGAAAACTCCAAAACTGAATCGCAGGAGCGGTATTCAGATTGCTCCAATTGCTTTCAGGCGGCTTTAACTTTGTTACCGTCGCTCAGAATTAGACCTGTGCCTTGCGTCATCTAATTATCAAAGTTCGGCAAAACGCCCATTACCTGGCCAGCATCGTTCTCTTTGCCGTCTGCTTTCCAGTCTATAGGGCCGTCCACTTACCTTTCTCAGTGGACTGGTCGCGGCTTATTCCTTTGTACTGGGTAAGCCTTGGTCTCCATTCGGTATTCGCGGCGGTGCTCTTGGCATTGATCGGACTACCTGCGAGCGCAACGGTCAAGCCTGTCTGGCAACACTTTGCAAGACAGAAAGCCCGCCTGCTCATCTTTGGTCCCTTCGTAGTTTGGGCCTTTTGGCGTTTCGGCATCTATGCGGCAATGATTTGGATATCTGTAGCCGTTGTGTCTACCGAGCTATACGATCGCCATCATGGAGATCTTTGGGCTATTACGACATGGATCTCACCAGCAATCCTTCCGGCTATCTATTTTTTCCTGGGTCTCATTCTGGTTTTTGCCTACGACGATGCTATTGCGGCCCTTAAGGATCCGAGCGCGTACGACTGGGTATTCCTGCGAATGGATTCCTATCTCTTGCATGGCCGATCCATCTCGGATTTCGTACGACAAGCCTCATCGAGCCTTTCGCCACGCGTATTCGCCCTTGCCGAAACCGTCTATTACAGGATGTTCGATCAAATGGGAGCGGCAATCCTGCTGGTGTCGGTCTGTCAAGGTTTAAAGCGCGGACTGCGCCTTGTCGGAAGCATGCTCAGCGCCTACTACATCTCGCTGCTCGTTTTCTACCTGTGGCCGAGCATGGGTCCTTTTTACACAAGCCCAGATCATTTCACTTATTTTCCTCACTGGCTGCAAACCTACCAATTTCAACAAAACTTGATCGCGAACGCCAAGGTCTTGTCCGGCCCATTGAAGGGTTTAGTCCGAATCAGCGCAAACTCTTTCTTCGCGTTCCCGTCTCTGCACATCGCATTACCGCTTGTGGTGTTGTGGTTTATGCGCCCTTGGAAGCGTATTTTTTATGCTCTTGCTGCCTATGATGTCGTGCTCGTTCCAGCGATCTTGTTGCTGGAGTGGCATTACGTGGTTGATCTCGTGGGTGGGGTGATTGTTGCGGCGATAGCTTTACTCATCAACGAGTTTCCGCAGTCCCTGAACGCTGGCAGGCGTATTCTCTTGAGAGAAAAATCAGCACAGATCGAGCAACCGGATTCGGTTTGCGTTGATTAAAACTCCGACCGAGAGGCTCTTGAGCTAGCGAACATACTTCGACAATTTTGCCGGATGATAGTCGGGCTCGACCAGCCACGCTTGCCGGTTCTTGAAATAGTTGAGGAGTTCAGTGTTTTGCTGCCCCATATCTCGCGCCCACAGAACTTTGGAGCCATCAATGTCCGCCCCATTGAAGACCCACTCATCGTAGGCAAAGTCGTGATGCGGCTGATAACGTACGATCGCAAGTTGCTGTCCAGGCATTTGCTGGAGCTGATTGAGTACCTGTGCTCTCTGTAGGTTTTGAAAAGTGGGGGTGCACCAAATACGTACCCAGCTTGGTCTGTCTACCAGATGGGCGCTGCGGGACACGAGCGCGGCGAGGAATAATCCACCGGCAACGAGAGCGATTGACCGAACTAACCACCTGCCAGACGAGGAGAACCTCAAATCCCTCATTACCAGCATCGTCGCCACATAAAAAGTTGCTGTGAGCGGAGCTGCGTAGTGTGGCTGCCCCACGTAGATGGTCAGCATGATGGAAACCCAAGTCGTGAGGCACACCAGCAGCAAGAATCGAAGATGCGGACTGATCTCTTTAAAAAAAACACCGCGCCTACGTGTACCCAGCCAAGCGAGCCACGGAATCGTCAAGAGCGGCCCGAAATAAAATAGCCACACCGGCAGGATTTTAAGAGCTTGTAATCGAAGTAGATGTTTATGGGCGAAGTTGTAATCTCGCGTCAACGTGATATCGCGATAAAACAATCTCATCACTTCGTGATGAAACGTCGGCACCATCTTCATTCTTTCCCACGGGAAATAGATCAGACCATAAGTGCGCATATTCACCTGATACGGCGTTGTGAACGGACTACCTGTGACCCGCCAGAAGTAAAACGCCAACCACGTCAATCCGGCCACGAGTAACAGCATCGAGGGAAGAGCGACTCGTTTAAGAAGAAGTCCCCATGGCCTAGATTTTTGTCTTACTGCCCAGACCACCAAAGCGATCACAACCGGCACACAGAAGAAAGCGCCCTCGTAGGGGCGGCTCAGGGCTAGGAGCACCATGCCTAAGCCCAACAGGATTGAATCGAAGACCTTCTGATTGTTCTTGATCCGTGGGTACGCTCCAATGACTAGAGCTCCACCGAGAGCGGTTACCGCCCCGCCCCAATAGCTATCTGCCCAATAACTGAAGGTTCCTAATCGGATCAGGGCGAGTAATCCACCGAGCAGCGCCCAGCTTGGTGGCATCCAGCCCTGCAATGCCCAGCAAATAGCCGCGCACATCAAACCAGAGCTTAACCAAACGCCCCAAAAGGGATGGCCCAAGATGACTTGCCCGAATGCCAGAAAGATTCCTTGCCCCGGAAAGTACATGGACGCGTAGGTCGGATGCCAATTGACGTGGAAGGTCTCAAAGTGTATCCACATCGGGTGCGTCGGGTTGGCGAGTCTTCCGTGTGCGAGCGTGTCGGCTAATAACAGGTGGCTAAATTCGTCATGGATTTCGGGAACGGGGATCGGGAGGATCGGTAGCAGCGCTAAACGGATTCCCAAGGCAAGTGCGCCGACCGTTACGACGGCAGCAACTCGTCGGTTCGCGTAAGCTGCAAACCGCCGCTCGAAAGGGGCGAAAAATTGGTCACCAAGCGGTGGGCGAGTGTACGCGAATGCAAGGCAAATTGCGCTTAGGCAAAGTTCGAGGGCGAGAAACATGATTAATCAATACCGAGACTTACGTGGTCATCTACTCGTCTGCCCATCTTCTATTAACATATAGCGCGAAACAACCGGAGGTTTAGTGAACACCGCAAGCATCACCGTCCCCTACTTCGACCTCAAGGCCCAGTATGGCCTACTGCGCGATGAAATTCAGGCCGCGCTCGACCGTGTCTGCCAGAACGCGTCTTTCATTTTAGGCGACGAGGTTGAGCGCCTCGAGCAGGCCTTTGCCGAATACTGCGAGGTGAAACATTGCGTGGCCCTTAACTCCGGCACCAGCGCCTTGCACCTGGCGCTGCTCACGGCGGGCATCGGCGCGGGGGATGAAGTCATTACCACCGCTAACACATTCATCGCCACGGCCGAAGCCATCGCTTACACGGGAGCCAGGCCGGTTTTCGCAGACATTCACCCCACCACGGCCAACCTCGATCCCGATCAGATCGAAGCCGCCATTAGCGATAAGACCCGCGCCCTCATACCGGTACACCTTTACGGGCGGCCCGCGAAGCTCGACGCGATAACGGATATCGCCTCCCGCCACCACCTGATCGTGATCGAAGACGCCTGCCAGGCCCATGGCGCTCGCTTTAGCGGGAAGCGCGTCGGCGGATTCGGGCACTCCGCGGCATTCAGCTTTTATCCCGGCAAGAACCTGGGCGCTTATGGCGAAGGCGGCGCGCTCCTGACCAACGAAGACGAGGTCGCCAAAATGGCCCGCTCGCTCCGAACCCACGGCGAGTCGAGCCGCTATCATCACAAGTACATTGGCTACAACTACCGCATGGAGGGCTTCCAGGCGGCGGTTCTTAATGTAAAGCTTAAATATCTCGACCAATGGACCGCTAAGCGCCAGGTCTGCGCCGATCTCTATCGCCAGCTACTCGTAGACGCCAAACTCCGCCTTCCGCAGGATCCGGTCGAAGCCGAGTGTGTTTACCACTTATTTGTTGCTTATGTCGAAGACCGCCATCGGGTTCGCGCGGAGCTCGAGAAGCTGGGCGTGCAGACGGCGGTGCATTATCCGGTGCCGGTGCATTTGCAGGAAGCCTTCGCCGACTACGGCTACAAGGTCGGAAGCCTTCCATGCACAGAGCGCGCCTGTGAACAGGTTCTCAGCATGCCCTTATTTCCCGAGATGACGGAAGAGCAGGTCACCTACGCCGCGCATAGTCTCGCGGAAGTCTGCGCGAAATGATTCGCAGGCGTGTGTGCGGTGAGTGTGGGGCGATGTGGGCCATGTGGGGCGGGCGCCCTCGCCCGCCAATCAACGCCACAGAGGCAGTGAAGTAAGGCACGCAATGCAGTTGGCTCCTCGGTGGCTTTGCTCTGTGTGACTCAGTGTTCTCTGTGGTTGGATTTGAAAAGTTCGACCACAAACGCAGTCGAAGGACCTGTGCATTCCCGGCAGTAGAACGCACTTCGTAGGCCGATCGGAAAAGCAGGTTCCTCGACTCCGCCGAACCGCTCGCAAGCGAGCCGTCCGGCTGCGCTCGGAATGACAGTGGTGTTTAAGGAGTGCGCTCCATCAGCACGCAAACCTTATCCTGATACAACACCTTCCACCGCGAATCGTGCTCCAACAAGTAAGTAAGCCCACTATCCCCGAGCAATGGATTCTTATTGTCGCTCGGCGGAAACAGCACATAACGAATCTTGTATTTCTGCAGAATCGGATCGAGCCTTCTCACCAGCGAATCCGACCCAAGCAGGTCGAGATAATCCTGCAGAACGCCCTCGTACTCAAAAATATCCACGCGGCTGTCAATGAATACTTTCACATCGGGTGCGTGCCAATCGAGAAACCCGCCCCACAGGTAATAGTTCAGCACATTCCCCTGCGGTGGGTGGGCTTCGAGATACGCAACCGCGCCCGTCGGATATCCCTTCGCAAGCGACTCCTCGAGCTTCGCCTCGCGCGGCCAGAAGTAGACCATGGCCGCCACGCCTACCAGTATGACCACCACATTAGCCCGAGGCGTCTCAAGCTCCGGCCGGTAAGGAGGGAAGAAGTCGAGCAGCTTGGCCAGCACCGGAGCCACGACGATTCCGAGCAACGCCAAAAATCGAATATGTTCAAGCCCGGCGAACAAACCGAATCCGAGGACCAGCACTTCGCCCAGGTTCCAGCGCCGCCCGCGGACCAGCGCAGCGGCAAAGAGGCCGATAATCAGCAAGAAAACAATGTGGCCTCGCGCGTCCTGGAAGTTCACGGATACCCATTCAGCTACGTGCGCAACGTTCAACTTCTGCTTGAAGGCGAGATCGAAAGGGTAATAAACCAGCCGCCATCCGTAAGGATTGACGAACAACGCCGCTACGGACGCCGCCGCCGTTACCGCCAGCCTACGAAGCTGTGCGGGCGTCCATTTCGTCGATTCAATCCGTCCGCGCTCCCAGCCAACCAGCCCGGCTACCCCGATCAAGAAAAACACGATCAGCCCAATTGCCCAAGAGCCGTGTGTATTTGCCCACACCAGGAAAAGCGCTGGGATAACCCACAGCGGCGCCTCGCCACGCTGCCGGAACCGTTGCAGGACGATCAGCAGCCCTACCAGCAAGATGTATCCGAAAAGAATCGTCCGCGGGCCGTAAGACACCACGGCCAGGAAACTTGCCAGAGCGCAAACGGTCGCAGACGCCTTGAAGTTGCGACTCTCCTGGTAGCAAAGGTAGAGCAGCAGGAGCATCAGCACCGATGGCAGAGCGAATATAAGCGCCTGGATTCCGGAGAGCCCAAAGGCGCGGTACGCCAGGTAGAAGGGAATTTCGCCCAGCCACTCGGTATTGACCCACGCATGCCCGGCGGCCGTGAACGAGTAAAGGTCACGCCGTAGAAAATGATGCTGCTGGACGAGATATTGCGCGTCCCGAATGTGCCACCAGATATCGGGATCGTTGAAGTTCGCATGTACCATCGTGAGACCGTATTGCAGGCCCACGAGTGTTAATGTAAGCACGGCGAGGAACGAAGTCGCGAGCTTCGTTCGACCAGCGAGGCCAGGCCCAAAATGGGAAAAATCACCATTTTTCGGCAGGGAGGCCGCAGGTTCAGGAGATTCAGTTCTTTCGGGAGCGAGTACGGTCACGCGGATCAACGCCGAGGAATCGGCTATAACTCTCGTGCAATCGGCCTTCCACCCATCAAAAGGTGAGGTCGAGCTTTAATAATACAATCGGAAAAGCGTGTTTCTAACCGTATAAGATATCACCCACGGCGCATCCATTATGCAACGCTGTTTGCAAAAGTTTACACGGCGACTCACAACTCATCCAAAATTTATCTGTTTTACATCTAGCTTCCCTGATAATTTTTGGCTACACTATTGCAATACAGGATTTCCTGTATTATTCTCCCCCACACGGCGTTCAGAGTAGTTATAGCGCACGTTATCTCTGAAACCCAGGTTCCTCCTGCACCAGCCAATTCAGGTCGCGTTGAACTGTAACCTTTTGCAGTCGTCGCTCCCTATATTGTGTGCTGGAGTATTCAGCACGGCAGTAGAAACGAGGTAGGTTTGGGAAGCCCAAGCATCAGCGAACGAGTTAAGCGTGTCCTGCTTGTCGATCAGGACGACGCTTTCGGCAACGTCCTTCAGGAAGTTCTCGGCGAATCCGGCTACAACATCAGGCAGGTCTTCACACCGGAACAGGCCATAGCGGAAATCGGCAGCACCGATACTGACGCTATCCTGCTGAACCTGGCCGCCGACGAACAATCACAAAAATACCTGCTGCGGATGGCGGCTGAGCTGCCGTTCGCGCCGCCGATCATCACCTTCGGCTGGAGCAACCAGGTGGCCGCCGCGCTGCAACTTTTCCGCGATGGCGCGGTCGACTTTCTCGAGCAGCCGCTCGACGTTCAGGAACTCCGCTTCGCCATCAACCGCGCCTGCCGCCGCACGGCGATGGTGCGCGAACTCGCCGCCGCGCAGCAAATGCTCTGCGGCCGCCGGGTCGACGGCCTGCTTGGCAGCAGCGTCGCTATGGACCGCGTGAACGATGTGATTCACAAAGTTGCCAGCGTCTTTACCACGGTTCTGATCACCGGCGAAAGCGGAACCGGCAAAGGCATGGTCGGGAAAGCGATCCATAATCTGAGCCCGCGCGCCAACAAGCCGTTCGTTGCATTTTCGGTTTGCTCGTTCCCTGAATCGCTCATCGACGACGAACTTTTCGGCCACGAGCGCGGCGCCTTTACCGGGGCCAGCCAGGCCCGCCGCGGACGTTTCGAAGAGGCCAACGGGGGAACGATTTTCATCGACGAAATTGGCGACCTGGCCCTGCCGCTTCAGGCCAAACTTCTGCGCGCCTTACAAGAACGCACAGTTTCGCGACTGGGATCAAACGTTTCCCATCCGATCGACGTTCGCGTCATCTGCGCCACCAATCGCAATCTCGAGCAGATGGTCCGCGAGGGCACCTTCCGCGAGGACCTGTATTTCCGAATTTCAGTGGTCAAAATCGCCATGCCCGCTTTGCGCGAACGCAGCGACGATATTCCGCTGCTTGCCGAATATTTCCTGCGCATGTTTGCCAAGTTGCACAAAAAGCAGTGCCGCAGCATGACTCCGGGCTTCATGGGAGCACTGGGCCGCCATTCGTGGCCCGGCAATGTGCGCGAGCTGCAGAACGTAATTGAGCGCAGCATAGTCTTGGGAAACGGCCACGAGCGGCTGGGCATTGACGACCTGCCGCCCGAATTGCAAGGACTCAGCATCTCCGACGAGCTGCCCAAAGGTTCTTTCCACGATGCGGTCCGTAATTTTAAGAAGGAGCTGGTTCGCGTGGCGCTTGGCTTGCACAACGGCAATAAGCTCAAAGCTGCCAAGGAACTGGGGATCAGTCGCTGCTATTTGCACCGCCTCCTCAACCAACTAGAAGTTCCTGATGCGCGTGAAGCTGATAGAGAAGACGACCGTGAAGAGGAAACCGAGTTGCAGGAGTCCGAAGAGGTCGCGGCGGTCGAAGCTCGCGCTGAAGCTCGCGAAGACGCGGGCCGCGCTCCTGAGCCGGCCAAAGTGTTCCGCTCCGCCGTCCGCATCGCGTAGGGAGGTTTGGTCGTAGCCACTCAGCGTCTCCAAATTATGGCGATCTACTCACACACTGTCATCCTGAGCGAAGCGCAATCGTGGTCAGCGAACTTATGAAGATCTACCAAAATATTGTCATCCCGAGCGAAGCGCAATCATTCGCGATGCGAATGATTGCTCGGAGTCGAGAGCTTGCCCTGAGCGAGCGAACGAAGAAAGCGAGTCGAATGGGGAGCTTGTGTTTGTTTGACTGGGGCCGCCAAGGTTAGCCGGAAATGTTTCACTGCAAACAGCCACGATCAAAATCCCGCGGGCAGAGCCTCGTCGAAACCGTGCTCCTGGTTCCGCTGCTGCTGGTACTCATCCTGAACGCCATCAACTTCGGCTACTTCCTTCTAGTGACATTGAACCTGACCTCAGCCACGCGCAACGGCATCGAGTACGCGATTGAAGGATCGTCAACGCCGGCGAACTCGGCATTGCCAGCCGGCGGAACATCGCTATCCACCGCGAATACTGTGAGTTCTCTGATCGTGCAGGATTTGGGCGGTTTGAATTCAGGTACTCTCGGTGTGCAGGTTTGCTCGCTGAGTAAAGGCACAAGCGGCAGCTCACCGTGGCTCACACAGTGCGACACTGCTGGAACCATTCCTGCAGACGTTACTCCGCTGCCCACCCCCCACGCCGATCCCGAATTCAGCACGTATTCCGGTTTTGCCTTAAACCGAGTTGATGTCTGGTACAAGTTCAATACTCTGGTCCCGACCGCCGCATTCAACTTAGTTGTTGGAGCGTTACCGCCATGCAAGACCGACGGGAGCTGCACTTTTAATCGCCACGCGGAAATGCGGGCAATGGGATCATGAATCGAGCAATCCAATCTCGCATTCGGAGAGATGAGCGCGGGCAAGCCATCGTTGAATTCGCGCTGGTAATCGGCTTTCTCGTCATTCTGGTCGTAAGCATCCTGGAGATGTCGCTGTTTTTATACAACTACGCAGTGTTGACCGACGCTGCCAAGGACGGCGCGCGCTGCGCGGTTGTGCATTGTTCGAAAGGGGTCACAAGTACTGTCGACGGGCTTTTGGCCGCGTCGGTCCATGGGACGTCGGGCAGGACTCTCAATGTGAGTTATCTTGACGACAGCAGCCAGGCTCCTGGAAGCCGAGTTCAAGTGACGGTGAGTTATTCGTACGCCCCATTATTCCTGACGAACTGGGCGAGCATTCCCATTTCCGCAACTTCGGTCGGTAGGATTCAGTTTTGAGCATTGGCATGCGAATCTCGACATATTCAAACGTTGTCATTCCGAGCGAAGCAGGAGGTTCCACGGAGTGGAATGTCCTGCGCAGTCGAGGAATCTGCTGTTTCTTTTCGGCTGCAAAAGCAGGTCCCTCGACTCCGCCTTACTCTCGACAAAGCCGAGCGCAAAACTCCGCTCGGGATGACAGGAGATTGGGGTACGAGAAAATACGGCCCGGGCGCGAACGCGGTCAAGCCGCCGTGTTCCTCGTGCTCGCGCTCGGACTTTTTCTGATCGGCGGGGTAGGGTTCATCGTGGATGGCGCGAACCTCTGGTTCCATCACCAATCAGCCCAAACCGCCGCCGATGCCGCCTGCACCGCAGGCGCAATGGATCTGCTCTCACAGGTTGCGGGGGTTACGCCTCCAACTACACCTTGGATTCCTACTAGCGATGATGGTTCACTATTCCACTGTTCGGGCACGACTGGAGGCTCGACTTCCAATAGCAGTTTTCCGCCGTGCGCGTATGCGAATTTGAACGGATACTCAGGGAGCGCCTCGCAAGACGTTCTGGTCAGTTTCCCCGTACTTTCAGTTGTCACCGCATGCCCGACCGCGCCGCCCTTTTCTCAAACCGCGTGCGCTGCCGATGACTTGGCTGCCACCCCTTATATGCAAGTGGAAGTCCATGACAGCGTTCCAACGACATTTATGCGCCTCGTCGGTGCTGCTGCTAGCTCGACAGTTCCCGCGCGCTCACGATGCGGCTTGAGTAACGTCCTTTCGCCCGTACCGATTCTCGTCCTCAATCCAAACGACGCAAGCCCTAGTGCCGTGAATACCTTTGCTACTGACACAGGTTTTTCTCTCAAGGTTTTGAACGGACCGCAAAAAAGTATTCAGATTAACTCAGTCTCATCAGTCCCAGATCTCGACTCCGGCACGATTGACTTGAGCGAAGCTAATAATGGCAAGGGAGGTGACTTTGCGGTAGCAGCGCGCGATGCTCAGCCCACCGGCAGAGGTTCACCAACTATTGATTACGGAACTTCAGGAAAATGGGTGACCGCCGCCGGTGTCGTCTCCGACCCATTTGCCACAATCGACAGCCCAGCTAGCGCGAGTCTATCGGATTGCACTGGTTCACCTAGCCCGTGCGTCGTGTATGGGAGTAAGGGCGATTCCAACTGCCCTGACGCTGTTGACGGATGCGACATTTATAGCCCGGGACGATATCCGACCGGAATAACGGTGCAGAATGGCGCATTTGCAAATGAAACAGGACTAGCAGTTTTCCTCCCCGGTATTTATTACCTGGGCGGAAATCTGTCAGCGGGCACGAATTCCTGCCTTAGATCCGGCATCACGGAAGGAGACGGTAACGGAGGTACGATGTTTTATTTCTCTGGTTCCGCGACCCTAAGTGTCGTCTCCACGTCGGGAGCTTTAAAGCTGCCCACCAGCGGATCAAATCCCGGATCAAATTTCGATTGTGCGAGCACGAATCCTAGTTGGGCCGTTTCGGTGTCATCAGCGGCAACATGTCCAGGAGGCAGTCTGGGATTAGGCGCTGTAGGCGTCACAGAGCTAACCGGGAATGTCTTGCTGGCTCCGTGCGCCGGAACCTACGGTGACCCTCAGGGTGCTGGGATAGCGAGAGGAATGCTGTTCTTTCAGGATCGGGAGGCGGTGTCCGCCGCACCTGTGTGGAACTCCGCTGGATCATTCGCACTTGTGGGCAATTTGTATTTCCACGACTGTCAGTCATCGACCAGCACCGGTACGGGCGCGAACTGTATTTCGAGTGCTTTCACGGACACGCTCACGCTTGGTAGCGGCGCGAATGCCTACATAGTCGGCGACATAGTAGCGGATCAGTTGTCTTTGTTGGCAAATTCGAATATTACCGTCTCTTTGAGTCCCAACCCCCAATATTACGTACTAAAGGCATCTCTGCTGCAATGAACTTTTTCTCTAACGTGGAGGGAACTGGCGCGGCTCAAACGACCCGCACGATCGACTACGAATTTTGTTTCCGGGTGCTGTGATTTATGGCTTTTCTTTCTCTTGGGCTCAATATCGACGAACCGCAGCTCGCGAACGGCGCGAGCCCTAACGCGGCTGAAGACGCGACCGACGAAAAATCGCGCGCAGAGGAAAGGCCTCAGCTCTCCAGTAATCACGCAAACGGAAACGGTGCTTCGCCAAAAAATCCCGCGCAGCAAAAAGCTGACCAAGAGATTTCCAACGACAACTGGTCCGACACCGGTCTGCAAATCATTCAATCGGTTTTGCGCGAGGCGGAAAAGAAAACCGCTTCCTCATCGAACGCTTCCGAAAATGAACGGCATCCGACGCCTGATCCGTCGAACGGACATTCTCCTGTCGAACAACTCCCCGAGCTGCCCGATCTCGAAGAGCTACGAAAAATCGCCGAAGGTATAGCAACGTCGCCCACCGCGGAATCGAACAACCATAAAGAGGATGTTGGTGCGAGGAGCGTGTTAGCCCGTTCCACCGTAGACGACGCATCGGGCTCCGCTGCCGCGGCACAACCCGCGCCGGAAGCACCCGCGAAAACCGAATCCGCGCAAGCCCTCGAACTCGAATCTGCAAAACAGCAAACAGCAACCGCGAAATCGGAGGTCTCGACGCCAGCACCCGCGCCGCAAACCACCGAAGCTGAGCGCCAGTTCGTCTCTTCGCTGGCTCCTGAATTTCTTTCGCCTGTGATGGAAGAACTTCGCAAGAAGCTGGCGGGTGCTGGCGAGGTTTCAAACAAAGATCGTGGGGAGACGGCCGTCCTCGCCCGTCTTGGCTCGAACTCCTCCCGGCAAGTGTCCGCGCCTCCACAAATCCAACGCGACCCCATTCCATCTTTCGCCACATTCAAATTCGGCGAGCTGCCCGGCCGCGGCCTGCTGTACTCATTCATCGGACACGAAGTCGCGATGTTTGCCATGTTCCTCCTCATCACATACATCATCCCGAACATCCGCGAGCAGCGGCTGATCGTCGGCTCTCTGAATCCGCAAGATCACATTGTTTATTTGCCAGATGTCGGCGGCGGCACAGAAGGCGCGAAAAGCGCCGGCGGAGGAGAGAGCAAACCGCTGCAGGCTTCAGCAGCACCTGCTCGTGCGAGCAAAGGGTTTGCTTATCCCGGCGCGCAGCCGATTCTTTCAAATCCGCCGAACCCAACGAATGCATTTCAAACTGTGCTGCATCCGCTTGCCGTTCGTCCCGAGCCGCTTAAGAAATTAGTTCCTCTGCCGAACATTGTTCAGATGGCTGAGACGCGGCTGCCCTCTGACCTGGTCGCGACCAAGGTTGCCATGCCGCATTATCAAGCGCCAGTGCAACCGATCAAGGTGCGCCAAGACAATATTCTGCGGCGCAATGCCAAGTTTGATGTTCCGGTGAAAGCACCTCAGCTGATCGCCAAAGCCGATATGCCGAAGCTGGCCGCAGCCGAGCAGCCGTTGCCCGTGGCGCCGAAAGTGGAACCGAAACCCGTTCCGCCGAAGGCAGAGGCGAAACCCGCTCCTGCGCCGATCAAAGTTCGCGCGGAAAAAGAAAAGCAAGCGGACAAGTCGGAGAAAGAAGCAGCTCCTCCCTCGGCGGCCCAAGTCGCGAGGCTGCAAATGCACGGCAAGTCATCCGAGCCGCTGCTCTCCCTGAGCCCGGCTCCGCTACCCACTATGGCGAAGGTGCCGGCGGGCGAAGCGCGTGGCCGTTTTGCGCTCGCTCCGGGAGGAAAACTGAATCCGAATGCGGTCGCGCCGGGTAAGCCCAGCGGAACGCAGTCTGAATCTCCGGCTACCGGACAGGAAACTTCAAAGTCCGCGAATGCCACTTCTGAACTGGCCTCGAATGCCGGTACGGGCACGGGGCACAACCCCGCGGCCGGTGGCGGCACCGGAAAATCAACTGAAGCTTCCGGCGGCGGATCTCTTGGCGCGGGCAGCGGTTCTGGCAACACCGTAGGCGCAGGAACCGCGGCTGTTGGAACCGGTAATGGTCACGGCAGCGCAGGCGCGGGCGCTGGCCGCTCAGGCCGCGGCTCCGGAACTGGCTCTGGCGCGGGCAGCGGTGCGGGGAACGGCTCGTTCCCCGGCATCACCATTCAAGGCGGAGAAGGGAACGAGGGCGCTAACGATGCACATTCCTTCAGCGTCGCCCAGCAAACGCCGTATCAGATGACCATCGTCGCAACCGCCAGCAGTGGCGGCGGCCTTGCCGACTACGGAGTCTTCGAGAATGAGCGCGTCTACACCGTTTACGTTCCCATGCAGCGCACTCCGCAAGAAGCCGATCCGACATGGACTTTGCAATACGCTCTTGAAGATTCAAAGTCCGACTCCGGCGGCCAGCTGATCGCGCCAACTCCAGTGATGCGCGAGTGGCCGCAAATTCCGGCTGATCTCGAAAAGGCTTATTCGCAACAGCAAGTCGTCGTCGCGGCGATTCTCGGCACAGATGGGAAATTGACACATCTTTCAGTGAAGCAGAGTCCCGATCCGCACGTGAGCGTCCCAATTACCCAGGCGCTTGCGAAGTGGGTTTTCCGCCCCGCCCAGCTCGATAACAAACCGGTCGCGGTGAAGATTCTGCTCGGCATTCCGCTTTAACTACCACAATTACCATGTCATCCCGAATGGCTTCAGCCATGAGGGATCTGCAGTTTCCTAACGCCATAACTATCCGAATGATGACAACCGAGTGAGGCATGGAAAAAAACGGCCGCAAAATGAAATCGCGGCCGCATTCTGCAAGCAGAGCTTCGTGGAATCTATGCTGCGGGTCTAATCCGCTGTACGTTCTCGGGCTCAGTTGTGCTTCGCGCCGGCAGTTCTCGGGAGTGCGATCCTGTTGAGGCTCCGCCCATTGCCGCCAGCCAGCCCAGGAACAGGCTCAGAAATCCAGCCCAGCCAAAGCCGGCAAATACCCCGAGCACATACGGATTGTGTGCGCCGCTCACGCCTGCTCCGCCGCTCAAAGCTGCGCCGCCAAGCGTAGAAAGTACGATCACCGCAACCACAGAAAGCCCGAACATGATCAAGCCGTGATTCACTCCTTCGTACCGCGTGTTTATGCTGGCCAGACTGCCGGTAATCCGTCCCGCCACGTACATCGCAATGATGGTAAGGATGATTGCCCAGATTGCCATGCCAACATTCATTCCAGTCACCGGCTGCTGCGCATTGGGATTAGCAGCGCTGGCGAATATCGCCATCCCAAGTAAACCAAACACCGACCATACCGCTACGAAACTAAATACTCCTGCCCAGATTGCCGACCAGTTCAGCGTTCTTCCCGGTCGAATACTTACGGTCTGATAACCAGTATCAGCCATTTTCTTCCTCCTTTCCCTCTGTACTATGCGATGAGGTTCTGCTGGATAGGGGTGGCCTGCAGGGAAGAGAAATATCGTATTGCGATATAATATGTGGAGATGGAACTGGATCGGGAAGCCCCGGTTCAGTGGGTTGTATTCAACACTGCTCTCGCCTGCTCACGAGTGCTCTCATCGACGCTGGCATCCGCCGCTATGCTCCTCAGCGTGGGAGCAACCGCCTGCAACTCCCGCAGGTGGTGGCGTTCGGCCTCTTTCTGCATCACTTTCAGCTCCGAAGCCAGAGCGCCCTTATCGTGCTGGTGAAAGTAGGTAAGGGTTCGCCCGAATTCCAGCGTAGTCGAGATTTCTTCGAAAATCGAGGTCAACTCCTCGACCTCAGAGTTCGTGGAGCTGCTGTACGTAATCAGGTTATTAAAGGTGAGATCGTGGTAAGTGAGAGTTCTGACCGGGTTGGTCTGCGGGGAACTCAGAGTAAGCGGCAACTCCCCGGCGAAGAAATCCAGGTTCTTGGCCACGTTGAAAATCGTTCTTCGCGTCGAGTCGTTCGACTGGAACACCAGCGTGTAGGGAACTCCCGTGCTGTCGACGGAGTTCGGCGTCGATTGATACGTCGCCGATCCGATGGAATCGACGGCGATGGAGTAAGAGGAGGGGTTGGCATTCCACAGCACCGATGTGAAAACAACCGTCGGGAAACGACGTCCGTTTTTCGTCTGCAGCTGGGGGTTTTGCGCAAACAGTAGGGAAGAGCAGAGTGCGACCGATGCCGAAATTGCCGCGAGCCGCGCTAATGAAGGTATGTGGAACATTTATGGTTTGATGCTCCAAAAGTAGAGAAGCGTTCGTTGTCTGATCACATCAAACCGGGACTGCCGTCTTCCTTGCCGGACTAAAAAATGGCAGCTTCACAACTTTCGCCGCTGCTCTCTTTCGAACTGCCTCGATTGTGACTTCCATCTGCAGCCTGCCGCCAACTTTCGCGTGTGCTGTTTCAATGCTCGCCAGCGCAATAAGTTTCTTCAGTACCGGTGACCACGTGGTCGAAGTTGCTTTTCCAACCTGCCGATTCCCCGAGTACACCGGCACGTGAACGCGCGATGTTTGGCCCGGCGCGGTAGGGGTCAGTGACAGTTCCTCGTACAGGGCCTCGATCTCATTCCAGTCAAGCTCCAACCCCACCAGCTGTCGAGAGACACCCTTCCTGTGATCTTCTTCCAGCGCAGCCCGACCGACAAAATATTCCTTGTCGAGATGAACCATTTTTCCGAATCCCAGCTCATATGGAGAATATTTTTGCGATGCAATCAGGGCCCGGCGCGAACTGGTGTAATCGACATCCAGAAGAAGGAGGCCGGCCTCAACGCGTGCCACATCTAACGCCAGCATTCCGGTGGGATGCAGATCAAACGCCCGTCCCGCCGCGGTAATTGCGTCCCAAACTTTCAACGCGTGTTTCCAATCCACCCAAATTTCGTAGCCCAAATCTCCGGTGTAGCCGGTGCGCGAAATATCCACCGTTACGCTCGCGATTTTGCCATTCGTCATCCGGAAATATTTGAGATTTGAAATGTCCGCATCGGCCAGTGTCTTAAGCAGCTTTGCCGACGTTGGCCCTTGCAGCGCGAGCGCCGCAACCTGCTCGGAGATGTCTTCGATCTGCACATCCATGTTCAAGCCATTCTGATGGAACCAGCGCAGATTGGGTTCGGCTGCAGTCCATCGATAGCGCTTTTCATCGAGCCGTGTGATGGTGCCGTCATCGATCACCTTCCCTTGCTCGTCACACCAGCAGCAATAAATGACCTGTCCTTTAGCAACTTTATTTATGTCGCGGGTGATGATGCGGTTCACCAGTTTCGTCGCGTCGCGGCCCGAAATCAGGTATTTGTATAGCGGCGTAATGTCGATCATCGCTGCCGCATTGCGAATGGCATTGTACTCATGCTCATGATGAGTCTCGTATGCACTGACCGTGTAGTATCCCGACCACTCGCGGTAATTCAAGCTTTGGCAGAGGGGAAAGGTCCGTTCGTGAAATGCGGTTCCGATAGGCATGTTAGTTTCTGCTGCTCCAATTTCCAGAACCTGGATTATACCGATCTGGTGTCATCTCGAGCTCGTTCGCCAAAGACGGACAAGAGAGGGACCTGACGATGCGCAATTGGTTGGCATTGACATAAACGGGGCCAAGGAATGTGAAAGGTCAAAAAGTTTGGCCGCCATGCCATAATGTTCCGCTCTCACTCCGGAGATCACATGATTTCGCGCCGCCGCTTTCTGCAAGCTTCAACCATCAGCGCCGCAGCACTTTCGAGCGCCGGAGCCGCAGAAAATCGCCCCGACTGCAAGCCGGTTCCGCCTGCCATTGCGAAGCTGACATCACTGACAGATCAGGTGCAGCCAATCACCGCTCAAGAGCGGAGCGAGCGCCAGGAGAAAGCCCGCCGGCTGATCCAAACAAATCGCCTCGACGCGATCCTCCTCGCGCCGGGCACGTCATTGCAATACTTCACGGGCATGCAATGGTGGGGAGGCGAGCGGATGTTCGCTTTCATTCTTCCAGCCAATGGAAAACCGTTCTTCGTTTGTCCCGCGTTCGAAGAAGGCCGCGCCCGTGCGCTGATCGCTAACAGTTTGCAGACCAGTGCGCCTGATATCAGGATTTGGCAGGAGGATGAAAGCCCTTACCAGAAACTCGCGCAAGGGCTCCGCGATCTCGGCATCGGGACAGGCACGCTGGGCGTTGAAGAGACTGTGAAATTCGTCTTTAGCAACTCAATTTCGCAATCGGCGCCGCAGGTGAAGTTTTCGAGTGCAACGCCGGTTACCGCCGGATGTCGAATGATCAAAAGCCCCCATGAGATCGCCCTCATGCGTCTGGCCTGCAAAGCCACATTGGCGGTGTACGACGCAGTCTTCAAAAGCATGCACGAAGGAATGACTGATTCCGATATCCGTCAGCTGGTTCAGTCCGCTTACGAAAAAGTCGGGTTTGAGGGGGACGCAGACGTGTCGATTGCGGCCAGTTCTATTTCGCCGCACGGCTCTAAGGAGGCCCAGACGGTCCGCGAGGGAAGCATCGTGATGCTCGACGACGGCTGCACCGTCGACGGATACTGGTCCGACATTACTCGCACATTTGTATTGGGCCAGCCGAGCGAAAAAATGAAGAGAGTTTTTGACATTGTTCATCGAGCCCAGACCGCAGCGCTTCAGACCGCGCGTGCCGGCTTGCCTTGTGAAAACGTCGATGCCGCCGCGCGAAAAGTGATCACCGACGCCGGCTATGGTCCCGACTACAAATATTTCCCCCATCGCGTGGGGCATGGAATGGGGATGGACATTCATGAGTGGCCATACCTTGTGCGTGGAAACAAAACGCCGCTCGAACCGAATATGGTGTTCAGCGACGAACCCGGAATCTACATCCCTGGCGAATTCGGCATACGTCTGGAAGATGATATGCACATAACGGAAAACGGCGCGGAGCTGTTCACTCCCCAATCGCCGTCGCTCACTGACCTGTTCGGTGTGACATAACTCTCTTTGATTGCATCCCTTAGTAGCTGTCCTTCCCTAGTTACGATGGTGACCTACTTTCTGCGCCTATGTTGGCGAACACTGAGGCGTACGGTGTCTAAGGGCAAGAGGCGTGGCATGCGGCACAGGACTGAGAAGTTGATCTTCCGGATGGACGTGAGCGCCTTTGCGGCCATTCTGGTTGTGTTGTTAGGGCTTTTCGCGATTCCAGGCGGAATCGCTGTTGGCATTATCGACTATCACCGTGTAATGCCCGTAGATCTCATCAAAGTGAAACGTCCCACCTTTCTCCCGAATGCTGCTCGAGACGACGCAATGTTTGTTTCGGTAACACGCGACGGAAGCATTTTCTTCAATAACGAGAGGACCGTGCCGGAATTGCTACCTCAGAAAATCCATGAATTTCTAGCCAAAGGCGCGGAGCATCGCGTTTACATCAACGCCGATAAGCGGTCGTACTACAAAAACGTGAAACAAGTCATCGATGCTGCCCATTCAAGCGGAATCGAAAATATCAGCTTCCTGGCCGACCCCTTTCCTCCTTCCAAATAGTTCTATTCTGCCGGGTGGCCTTTCCGCGCGATCCTAACTGGATTGAGCTAAAATAACTTCTTCCATGTCTCGCCTTCTACGATGGCAGGTTCTTCCTAGCGGACTCTGATCCGAGCCGGCCCATAACTCTGTTCGCGAGTATTATTCCTGTTTTCAAGCAAGCTTTCAGCCATGTGCGGCTACCAAGGTCTGGTTGTTCATAGCTCACCGCTCATCACTCGACGCTTATGAACACATACGACATCATCGTCATCGGAGGCGGGCACAACGGGCTCACACATGCGGCCTATCTTGCACGCGCAGGCAAGAAGGTGCTGGTTCTCGAACGCCGTCACGTCCTTGGCGGTGCTGCCGTAACCGAAGAAGTTTTTCCCGGCTTCAAGTTTTCCGTCTGCTCCTACGTCGTTTCGCTCCTGCGTCCGGAGATCATTCGTGACCTCGAACTTCCTCGTCACGGTCTCGAAATTCTTCCGCTCGATGGCACATTTACGCCCATGCCGAGCGGCGACTATCTGTGGCGTGTGAACGACCACGGCAAGACTTATCGCGAGATCGCCCGCCACTCACGCCTCGACGCCGACGCCTACGAAGATTTCGGCAAGGCCATGCAGCCGATTTGCCACTTTGTGAAGCCGATTCTCAACATGGTGCCGCCTGACCCAACCGGGTTAAATCCCAAAGATCTTTCGAAGTTGCTCTTCATGGCGCGGCGTTTTCAGAAATTGCAGTCGAACGACCGCTACAACCTTGTCCAGCTCATGACCATGAGCGCCGCCGATTTCCTCGATCAATGGTTCGAGACGGACGTGCTCAAGGCGACGATGTCAGCCTCGGGAATCATCGGGACTTTTCTCGGTGTGCGCTCGCCCGGGACGGCTTATGTTCTGTTGCATCACTATATGGGCGAAATCGACGGCGCCTTTCGCGCCTGGGGATTTGCCCGCGGCGGTACCGGAGGAATTTCAAACGCAATCGCCGAAGCCGCACTCGAAGCTGGAGTTGAGATTCGAAAGCAGGTCGCAGTCGCGAAAATCATCGTGAAGAATGGCCGTGCAACTGGAGTTGCTCTGACGAATGGAGATGAGATCAATGGCCGAGTGATTTCGTCAAGCGTCGATCCGCGCCATACGTTCATTGAATTCATCGACAACGAAGAATTGCCGAGCGAGTTCGTCGATGAAGTAAAGCGCTACAAATTTCGAGGATCATCGGGCAAAGTGAATCTTGCGCTCGACGCCCTGCCGGATTTCAAGTGCATGCGTGGCGCGGGCGCTCATTTGCGTGGCGCGATTTCGATTTCACCCGCGGTCGAATACATGGAGCGAGCTTACGACGATGCTAAATACGGAATGTTCTCGCGCCGTCCATACATCGATATGGTGATTCCGTCTTTGACCGATCCAAGCGTTGCTCCGCCGGGAAAGCATGTGCTCTCGTGCTTTGTGCAGTATGCGCCGTACAAGCTGAAACCGGGTCTAAGTTGGGACCAGCTTCGCGACGATTTCGGCAACACGGTAATAGACACCATTGCCGAGTACGCTCCGAATCTGAAGAACATCATTCTCCATAAGCAAGTGCTCACGCCGCTTGATCTCGAACGCGAATGGGGCCTGAGCGAAGGGAACATTTTTCAGGGCGAGCTTTCGCTGGAGCAGCTTTTCTTTCTGCGTCCAGCACCAGGATGGGCGCGCTTTCGCACTCCGATTAAGAACCTTTATATGTGCGGCTCGGCCACGCATCCCGGGGGCGGAATCATGGGCGCGCCGGGAAGACTGGCCGCAATGGAGGTAATGAAAGACCTCAGCTAAATTCTCCGTGGCTTTGCTCTGTGTAACTCTGTGTCCTCTGTGGTGAGGATTGTGCTTCAAACAAGTGAAAACCTAAACCACAGAGGACACAGAGTTACACAGAGGAAACCCACAGAGCATAATGCCTAACTCGCGCGACATCATCATTGTCGGCGGCGGCCACAACGGCTTGATTACCGCCTTCTACCTCGCCAAGGCTGGTTACAAACCGCTCGTGCTCGAGCGCCGCGAGCAGGTCGGCGGTGCGGCAGTCACCGAAGAATTTCATCCCGGGTTTCGTTCCTCCACTCTCGCCCACTCGGCGGGCCCGCTCCGGCCAGATGTTACTCGCGACATGCAGCTGGAAAAACACGGGCTAAAGATCATCGCGACAGAAATCGCAGCCACTTCGCTTTCTTCCGAAAAACCGGCGCTGGTCTTACATCGCAACATCGCGGAAGCTGCCCAAGAAATATCACGGCTATCAACGAAAGACGCCACAAACTACGGCAACTTCCATGCGGCCCTCGACAAAGTTTCGCGAGTGGTCTCGAAGATCCTCGCGACCACACCGCCTGATGTGGCTGATCCCACGAAATCTGACCTCTTCAGTCTTCTCCAGATCGGCAGATCCATTCGAGGACTCGGCAAGAAGAGCACGTACGATCTGCTGCGCTGGGGACCGATGGCTGTCGCCGATCTGGTCTCGGAGTTCTTCGAGACTGAGCTTTTGCGCGCGACCATGGCCGCGCGTGGAATTTTTGGTACATCACTTGGACCCTGGTCTGCGGGAAGCAGTCTGGTTTTGCTGTTGCGCGCGGCTGCTGATGCGAACCCTGCCGGTGGGAATTGCTTTGCTGCCGGCGGAATCGGCGCCATCACTCAGGCGATGGCAGCTGCCGCTCAGAAGGCTGGCGCCGAGATTCGCACCGGTGCCGAAGTTGCCCAAATCACAATCGACGCGGAAACCGCAACAGGCGTGGTGCTCGCCACCGGTGAGGAGATCAAAGCGCAAGCGGTCGTTTCAAACGCTGATCCGAAGCGCACATTCCTTGAACTTGCCGATCCCTCTGTGCTCTCGCCTACTTTTACCAAACGCCTGCAGAACTACCGTACCAACGGCACGGTAGCAAAGGTGAATTTCGCATTATCGGCATTGCCCAACTTCACCGCACTGAACGGGAACGACGAGGCCCTCAAAGGCCGCATTCAAATCGGACCTGAAATCGATTACCTCGAACGCGCCTTCGACGAATCAAAGTACGGAGACTTTTCGCGGGCGCCCTATCTTGAGATCACGATTCCGACTTTAATCGATCCGTCGCTTGCCCCTGCCGGCAAGCATGTTGTCTCCGTCTATATGCAGTACGCCCCTTACAAATTGAAACAGGGAACTTGGAACGATCAAAGAGACGCGCTCGGGGAAACCGTCGTGAAAACGATCGCCCGATATGCGCCCGATCTCCCAGACAAGGTCCTCGCGCGGCAAATCATCACGCCGCTCGACCTCGAACAAACTTACGGCCTGACCGGCGGGCATATCTTTCACGGCGAGCTTGCGCTCGATCAGATGTTCACCATGCGTCCATTTCTTGATTGGTCGCGTTACCGAACGCCGATTCGAAATCTCTATCTCTGTGGATCAGGAACCCATCCCGGAATAGGCCTTACCGGCGGCTCCGGCGCTAATGCCGCGCGCGAAATCCAGAAGGAATTGAATCGTTGAATCATCGGGGGATGAGATGATTGACTGACTGACTCATTTCGATCATTCAGCAACCGGACGCTATGTCGCCTTCAACAATCCAATCTCTTCTACTTGAGGGCTGTCCTACTGAGTGTTGGATGACGTGATCCTTCAATGCTTCCATCCCCCGATGATTCAATCCCGCGATGATTTAATCCCTCAATTCCGCTCTTACCAAGGTAACTATCCGGTAATCGCGCGCTCTGGCAATATCTAGTCTGGAAATTTATTTGTAAACCGTTTCGTCGAGGGGAACCCAATTGGTGGAAGATCCCAAATGGGAACTTGCCATCCTGGCGACTGTGCAGGGCTTTTACGAAAAGCTCTTGCAGGAAGCTGTGGAAGGCGAGGTCCCGGTCCCTGCGGGTCTTGAGACCGTCTCGCTGCAAGGGGATAGCGAGGTCACCGGCACGCTCAATGCCATGCGCCGCTGGTTGCGCCTGCTCGATATGGCGATCACGCCGGCCATGCTACGCCGTGCATTCTGTGATGACACCGACCCTGAGATCGCCGAAGCCATGTTGCGCTACTTTGTTCGCAAAAAAGACCATAGCGATTTCGACCGTGATAAAACCGACATAATCGTAACTTTTCTCTATCGTCATCCGCGCGTCCCGGGACAGTGGGAGCAGCGCGGATATGGCCTGGACGGATCGCTGCCGCTTTCGCCTTTTGAGATCGCGCTCATCGAGATCCTTGCTGATGCCGACCTGCTGCCGCTTCCTGAGGAACACGTCCAGGTGCTGCGCCGATTCGACTCTTTGGAAGAAGAAGTCTCCCAATTTCGCGATTTCAACGCTTTGCTTGACTCCGGCGTAATTCAAACCGTTCGCCAAATCAAGCAAAACCTCGATGAATCTTTTTTCCATCCGGCTGTGCTCGCCACCATTGCGCCTTACAATGCGATGTTCGGAATACGGTTCGACGAGTTGTTTCGCGACGCGACCAAACACATCAAGAGATTTGCCGGAGACCTGGAAGAGCAGGGCGGCACGATCCTGGGCAGCGTCGATGGTGTCGATGTAACCGTCGACCATGTCAAAGCGATGGACGAGAATAACCTGCTGGGACTCGACTACGGGCAGGCGCTCGATAAATTTCGCCGCGTTTCTAGATTGAAGCAAACGCTCGAGCAGATGCCGCCGATGAGACATGGAGGGAAAGGGGGGGGGCCGGCCTCGAAGCCTGCGGTCAAGGCCGCTACGACAGTCAAGCCATTCAACCTGAACACGGCCCGCAAGGCAGTGAATTCACAGCAAGTTGCTGCAGAAGAAACAAAGCTTCTCAAGGTGGAAGAGTCGGTCAGAATCTTTGTCCGCGTGGCTGACCCAAAATTCCGCCAGGTTGTGCCAATGCGTTTTTTCAACCTGACGTTAACGCCGGCTGAAGCCGATGCCTATTGCGCGGACTATCTGGAAGAAAAAAGCCTGCGCGCCGGAGTGGCACGGGTACTCCTTCGCATCGTCGCGGTTACGGCGCGAATTATCACCGAGTGGGAAGAGCTGAAGCGCGCCACGAACTCTCCTTCGATTTGGAAACTGCACGCGGATTCTTTGGCTACGCTGTTGGAGATTGGGACCAATGCTGCAGCCAATGCCGAGCGCGTGTCTGCGATGGCATCACAGCGTGGCCATCGACAGCATGTAGAAGAGATTCAGGCCTCACTCAAGAAACTGCGCGAGTACAGCGCCATCGCCGAGCGGAGCCTGAGCGGTGCACCCGAAGCGAAGGGCGCGGCCGCAGGCGACGACTAGAACCACAGAGTACGCGAGTAAAGAAGGAAAAGTCAGCGTTTCTTCCCTATGCGCTTCTGTGAAGCCCTTTCACTTTCTGCGCGAATCTTGCGAACCCATTTCGCGGATCCGCCTGCCAACTCAGGATGATTTTCTTGTTTCCATGCAGGCTCGTCACTTCGCAGGAACCGAAGCAGTGCTCGCTTCCGAAACTCGTCTTGGGCCGCTGATTCAGGATTTCTACCCTTCCGGCGTTTTTGTTTATTGATGCGCATTGTGGGGATCACGCAAAATCGTGATTCCTAGCATTGATCTTATCGCTTTTCCCACAGAGTCCTGTAAATGCAACGAGCTTTCAGCTTACCTCTGTTGAAGGGGCTTTAAAGAAGTTCAGCCCCGGATCAGACACAACCGAAATCATCCATCGCGCTGGAGCTTCTTGCGGCCCATTGCCTACATAGGAAACGCCAACCCAGAAGCCCAGCCATGATCTTCTTGGATCGGGTCAGAACATTGGAAACCTAGCATTTTGGTACGAGATCTCCTGAATCAGCTACGTAGCGAAATCCTCGCCAAAACAGCAAGGATTGATGAAGTGTGGCTTTGCCTCACGATGCTCGAAGAGATCAGTTTCGACATGGAGTAGCCGTGTGTTCAATCGAAAAGACGGGAGATGACGCCCGTCTCCTGAAATTTGTGAATGTCACTGAGATCCCTCGCCGCGCTCGGGATGGGCCCCCGCGGCTCAGACGCCGCGGAAAGCGCGCTCAATTGATATCAAACTTCTCCTGGTGCAGCGCCGCGTCGCTCTTCACGATAATCGTTTTCTTCGTCAGTTCTTCCAGTTCATTCAGCCAGCGCCCGTTATTGGTCTTGAGCGCCTTCGCGACCTCCGGATTTACCCGCAACATCACATCCGACTGCTCGAGGTGCTTTGCCAGCTTACGCATTTCGATATAGATCTCGTTGCAGACAGTGTTCACGTTCTTTACGAAACCCGTCGCTTCGCAATATGGGCAAGGTGAGCCGATGGTGCGCTCGAGCGACTGCTTCACCCGTTTGCGCGTAATCGCCACCAGTCCAAAATCATTGAACTGGAGCACCTTTGACGGCGAGCGATCGCTCTTCAGCGCTTCTTCCAAAGCCTGCATAACTTTCTGCCGGTTGCGCCGCTCGTCCATATCGATGAAGTCGATCACGATGATGCCACCAAGATCGCGCAGCCGGATCTGGCGCACAATTTCTTTGATTGCATCCACGTTAGTCTTCACAATCGTGTCTTCAAGCCGCGCGGTTTTGCCGACGTACTTGCCGGTGTTCACGTCAATTGCGACCAACGCTTCGGTCTGATTGATGACGATATACCCGCCGCTCTTCAGCCACACTTTCGACTTCAACGCTTTGTCGATTTCGTCTCTCAATCCGAACTGCTCGAACAGCGGTGCTTCTTTTGTGTAGAGCTTGACTCGTCGTACGAGAGCGGGCTGGAACCGGTTGGCAAAGCGCAGAATGCGCTCATACTCCTGTTCGGTGTCGACCCAAATCGCGGAGAAGTCCGCCGTGACTTGATCGCGCAGAATTCGCTCCACAACATTGAGATCGTGATAGATCAATGCCGGGGATTTGCCGTTCTCGGCGCGGGTGCGGATTTCATTCCATAGGCCTTTCAAAAACCGGATATCTGCACGCAATTCGTTTTCATCCGCACCTTGAGCAGCCGTGCGAACAATAAATCCGCCGTGGCCATTTTCGCGCTCGCTCTGAATGATGCGCTTCAGCCGTTGGCGTTCTTCTTCCGATGCGATCTTCCGGGAAACTCCGGTGTGGTTCACCGTCGGCATATAGACGAGGAAACGACCAGGAAGGGCAATGTGACTGGTAATGCGTGCGCCCTTTTTGCCGATTGGCTCTTTCGCGATCTGCACCAGAATCTCCTGCCCTTCTTTCAGAAGATCAGTGATTTGCGGCAGGTTCTGCGGCTCATGGCGACGAAAGCGCCGGTTACCGGTCCGGCGTCCTCGACGGTTGCGATCATAACCGGGCCGATAAGCGCGCTGCGTGTAGCCCGCGGTTGCCGCCGGGGCGCGAACTTCTGCACGCGCATCAACCGTGCCGTTGCTGACGGCCTCGGCCGCCAGAAGGGCCTCAGCTTCCGCTTGCGCTTCTTCGAGTTCAGCCTCTTCTTCTGCGGCTTCGTCCACTTCTTCCGTGGACGGCTCGATCTGCGAGCCTTCCTCTGAAACCGGCTCTCCGGAGAAGGGAACTACATTCGCGTCGGTCTCCGCCGATGCAGCGATCTGTTCCGATTCAACGCCGGGACGCTCTCCAGCAGCGTGCGTTTCCTCTTCAAACTCATCGAATGAGCCTTCTTCCTCGAGTTCTTCGACGTATGCTGAGATGTCGGCCTCTTCCTCGTCAATTTCCTCTTCTTCGAAGGTTTGCTCCTGGGTGAGGTTCGCCGAATAGGGTTCCTTCGATTTGTTCAGAGTATCTGCCGGCTTAACGCTTGCTTCTTCCGTTCCAGCCTGCGGTTCCGGTTCTGATTCAGCCACCTGACCGAAGACGGCGGCCACATTCTGCTCGTGCAGACGCTTCTGCTCGCGGTCCCACTGTTCAGATCCGGCTTCAGAGTGAGATTCCTGAAAATCGTCGAACTCATCTCGCAAGCGGATTGGGATGTCCGTTGTCCGATTTTCCGACCTGACAAGTTCCGCATGCGCGCTCGCGTTCTCTTCGTCGGAGTGCAGGTCCGCGAAAAGAGGCTCGTCTTGAGGAAACGTTTCAGAAACTGCCGAGTGAGTCTCGTCGACGCGGGCAGATCCGGCAGGGGCTGCAGTTGCAGGTGCTGCCGAACCGCGGCCGCGATACTTCGAAATCGATTCACCAGGCAGAAGGATCGGTTCGTATCCCGGCGGTGGTCCGTAGTCTTCGCGCTCTTCGCGGCGAGGTTCGGCTTGCGCCGGCCGCGCCAAGCGGTCACGACGGCCCCGCCGACGGCGGCCGCGCCATCCACCGCGGTCGCGTTCATCCCGCGAAGAGCCGGCACCTCCATTCGCGGCGGCGGAAGGGGTTTCCTTTACTTCTTCTGTACCTGTCTCCTCCGGAGCAGCTTCTTCGCCGCCGGAAGATCGCGCTGTCGGACTTGCTTGGGGAGCGGTCCGGATTGCAGGAACTTCGTCCAGGTCCTCGTCCTGATTCTCTAGCTCCATAAAGTCGGAGACGTAAAGGAAGGCGTCACGCTCGAGGCCGATATCGACGAATGCCGATTGCATTCCCGGCAAAACCCGCGTCACACGGCCTTTGTAGATGGAACCCGCGAGCGTGTATTCGTTCTCGCGCTCCAGATACACTTCTGCTAACTGGTCGTCTTCAACTAACCCCACTTTGGTTTCGTGAGGCGTGGAAGACACAAACAATTCTTTTGTCATTGAAACTCCGGCCCGTAAGCCTGTTGCGGCTACGGGTTCACCGGATCAGAGACACGCAGTTATAGACGGACGTTTGAAGTTGCGAGAAGCGTCGAAACAGACCTGTGTTTTTCCGCGCTTTAGGTTGTGCGGGACTGTCTGAGTTCTGAACGTGCAGAAATTTTTTCACTGATCGCAATCTGCCCGGGTTTGTGACCGCTCTCTCAGTTCCGCCGACTAAGGGGTGCTCTGAGGGGGCCGTTACCTGCCCGTGGCTTACTTCAAATCCTGTCCGGCTTGTCTCCGTTGCCGGCGATTGCCCCTTTTTACGCGAGGGCGAGCGTAATTTTTTAATGTGGGTCGGACACTCTTGTCCGACAAACCATTCACATCTACAGCTTTGTTCACCCGCATCCGCGGACAAGAGTGTCGGCGACCCGGGCAAATTTCTCGCTTCAGTTCACGAAGCGGCGCATGCGGACGTTCATCACCATCCCAAGCGCAAGAAACATAAACAGAACCGATGACCCTCCGTAACTCATCAGGGGCAACGGTATTCCGGTGACCGGCATAAAGCCAACCACCATGCCGATGTTGACCAGAATATGAAAGGTCAGCACGGCCACTACGCCCATCACAATAAAAGTGCCAGCGCGATCGGGCGCCGTTTGTGCGTTCTGGGTCAAACGCATCAACACAATAAAGTATAACAGCAGCACACCCAGAGCTCCTACAAAACCATGTTCCTCTGAGAATGCGGCAAAAATGAAGTCCGTATGCGGTTCAGGTAAAAACGCCAGGTGTGTCTGCGATCCCGAACTGCTTCCCCAAATTCCGCCAGAACCGACGGCAATTTCCGATTGCCTGACGTGGTACCCCGCGCCGCGCGGGTCGTTGTCGGGAGCCATGAAGCTCACCAGTCGCTGCTTCTGGTAGTCCTTCATGTGGTGCCAGGCAAGGGGCATTGCCAACCCCGCCAGCATCACAATCACGAAAGCCTGTTTCCAATGAATTCCACCGAGGAACAGGCCGACCACCGCAATTGGAAGATAGGTCAGAGCCGTGCCGAGATCGGGTTGCGCGAGGACCATCAGCATCGGCACTCCGACGATCGCCCCCGCTTTGATGAAGTCTGTCCAGGTGAGGTCGCGATGCTGAAGATCGGCGAAGTACTTTGCTACCGCCAGGATCAGAATCAACTTCACCCACTCCGACGGCTGAAAATGGCCTCCGCCTGGCATTTTTATCCATCGCCGTGCTCCCAGATATTTTTGGCCGATATGGGGCACGAGAACTGCACCAAGCGATGCGATGGCGGCGATGTACATCCAATGAACGCGCTCCAACAGCACTTGGTAATTCAATACGCTCATCAGCAACATGCCGCCGAGTCCGCCTAAGACCCAATACATCTGCTTGACATGGACCCCGGCGAACTTGGTGTGCAGCGTCGCACTGCGAATTTCAATCACGCCCAGTGTGCATATGATCAGCACAAAGGCGACCAGCACCCAATCGAAGTCACGGAATGAAACGTTGCGGGCCATAAGAACAGCTTCTAGCTCTTAGCTCCTAGCCTATAGCTCTTAACCTCTAGTCTCTTCAAAATTCCTCATCATCGAAAACCTCCGTCATCCTGGGCGAAATATGAAAATTCGCTTGCGAATTTTCATACACAGTCGAAGGACCTATGCATTTGGTGCCACGCATTAATTCAGCCCCGGCGCCGCCGTCGCCAACGGTACGGGGTGTTTCGACAAATCAAGCCGGAACTTTCCGCCATTCAGCTTATCTGCGCCTCGGTCCTCATCCGCTGAAGTCCAGAGCGCGCGCATTTCAACTTGCTTGCTCGCGGGCCGCGCATCCGCAACACCCGTCGGTTGACGGCGCTGCTTGTCCACATATGCTTTGATAACCTGGGTCGCAATTCTTGCAGCTAACTTGCCATGCTCACCACCCTGAAAGAGCGTGCAGACGATAATGTCGGGATTTCGCTTCGGAGTGAACCCAACGAACCACCCGTTTTGCGCGAAGTTCTCGTCGTTCTCGTGCTTCGCGCGCAGCGCAAGTGAAACCACCTGTGCCGATCCGGTCTTGCCGGCAATGTCAATGCCTGGAATGTGTGCGGAAAACGCCGTACCTTCGGGCGTTAGAACACGATCCATCGCATCAGTAATTGTGTTCCAGCCATTTGGATCGACGGGGATTTCGCGTACTTGATTGTACCGGCCAACCTCGACATAACCATTCGGCAAGTTTGTCGGATTTACCACATGCGGCACGACCATGCGGCCGCCCATTGAAATCGCGGAAATTGCCCGTATCAATTGCACCGGGGTAACCGCGATCGCGCCCTGCCCGATTCCTACTGAAATCGTCTCGCCCGGGAACCATCGTTGGCGGAAATTGCGAAGCTTCCATTCCTCCGAAGGCATTACGCCGCTCGCTTCGTCGGGCAGGTCGATGCCCGTCTTCTGTCCTAGGCCGAATGCGGTCGCGTATTTAGCAATTCGTCCGATTCCGAGCTTGTCAGCGAGTGTGTAAAAGAAAACGTCGCAGGATTGGTAAATCGCTTTCGTGAGATCTACGTCACCATGAGTTCGATGTTCGAAGTAAACCCAACACTTGGAATTTCGGCCGTAAAAATTCGCACTGCCATTACATATAACGTGCATGTTTTGGGCAATGCCTTCCTGCCAACCAGCCGTCGCCATGATGATCTTGAAGGTCGAGCCGGGCGCGAGTTGCGCCTGGATCGCTTTGTTCAGCAGCGGTTTGTCTGGATCATTGACCAGCTTCTCCCAATCCGCCCGCCCAATTCGGATGGCAAAGCTGTTTGGGTCAAACGTCGGCCGGCTCGCCATGGCAAGAATCTCGCCCGTATGTGGATCCATCGCTACGATCGCGCCGTTCTTGCCTTCCATGGCTTCCTCGGCGGCGATTTGCAGGTCAACATCGATTGTCAACTTCAACGGCTTGCCCGGCACCGCAGCCTTTTCATCGAGAGGCGCGCCGACTTCTTTGCCGTGGCTGTTCACCAAAACTTGCCGCGATCCATTCGTGCCCATCAGAAGCGAGTTGTATTCGAGTTCAACCCCTGACTTTCCGACCACATCGCCTGGGTTATAGAGTTCGAATTGCGGCTGGTTCAGCATATCTTCGCTGACTTCTCCGACATATCCGATCAGGTGCGCCAAGAATCCCTTCAGCGGGTAAAGCCGTCGATATGCGCGGATGGTATCGAGTTCGGGAAGTTCGTTCTTGTGGGCTTCAATGAACGCGACTTCATCGAGCGTAATGTCCTCTTTTAAGTAAATGGGCTGGTACTGCGCCAGCGATGCAAAATGCCGAATCTTCTCCCGCACTTCCTTCGGGTCCATGTGCAGGCCCGTCGCGATCAGGGCAGCGTCGGCGTTCAAGTCGCGTGAAGAATCACGCATGAGCAGCGCGGTGTACGAGGTGTAGTTTTTGACGATCACTCTGCCGTTGCGGTCATAGATATTGCCGCGCGGGGCGAGAATCGGCACCTCGCGTATCCGGTTTCTTTCCGCTGCAGCGGAGTAATAATCGTTTTGCGAGACTTGCAGCCGCCATAACCCAAACGTAAGAAAAAGAAATATCCCCAGGATGACGTATTGCACCGCGGTCAGGCGGACATGGGAGGGTTTTTCGTCGCGGCCGAACATCGGAGTAGAAGTTACTCTATTGTAAAGGTTCTCTGGATGCTAGGACAGCAGAGGGGATAACGAAGGTCACGCGAGAGGCTTTAGGCTCTCGGCTTTAGGCTCTAGCATTCAGGCTACTGATCTCGACCGAGCATCCGGATCAAGCGCACGCATCAGGCCGCTGACGAGTTTGCCAGTTTCGGTTATTTGTGTGATCAAGTGCTGTCTCTGGGCAGGGCTCAGATAGGAAAGGCGCTCCGACAACGCAACCTGCGTCTCTAACTCGAACAAGGAGCCTTTGGCATTTCCGAGGAACCTCAGCAGGTCCCGATCCGATGCACGACCCTTTCCTTCCGCAATATTGCTGACGACAGAAACTGCCGCCCGGCGAATTTGGCCTGATAGTCCGTATGCTTCTTCTCGAGGAAACGCCCGAGTGAGATCGTACGCACTTAGTGCTAGCTCAAACGCCTTCTGCCATGCCTTCAGATCTCTGAATGTGCCGCTCATTGCCTCTCGAAAGTGCATTGAGCATAATTCAAGAAAATACGAATGTGACAAGAAATTTCGTTTGAATTACTCCGGTCTTCCCACTTTGGACCTGCTCGGTCAGCCGAAGCCTCGAGCCTGAATCCTAGAACCTAAAGCCCAAAGCCCAAAGCCTAAAGCCTAAAGCCTAAAGCCTAAAGCCTTGTTTCATGCCCTCTGCTTCAACCTGTCCATCGCGGCAAACAGAAATACTCCCAACACGGCATTCGCAATGGCTGACTCGAGTTCATGCGGCCAGCTCCACACTAGAGGCAAGCGGACCATGCCGCGGGCAACGCTGAAATAAAGCACTTCGTGGATCACGTAAAAGCCTGTCGTAACGATAAGCCGCGTGCCGACACTCTCCACGTCGAGCTTCACCCCGAGCGACGACGCTCCGTATCCCACAAACGTTTTCGCAATTCCGTATAAGCCGATTGGCTGGTGTGTGAGTGAATCTTGCAACAGGCCAATCGCCGCCCCTGTGATCAGCCCGGTAACAGGATTGCGGCGCGCCATCGCAAAAAAAATCACGATGAGAAGTGGCAGATCGAATATCCGGAAAAACGGCAGCCAGATCGGCAGAAACGACTGCAGCGCGATCGCAAGCAGCGGCACAAACACCGCTACCGGCCAACTGAACCGGTAAACCTCAATCTGCTCGCGTGATGTGTAGGTAAGGTTCACTTATTGAGGGGCGTTCCCGGAAGAATTCGACTGCGCTGGCGCCGGCGTCGGCGTTTGGACGAGCGGCTTTGTTGCGGCGGGGAGTGGCGGATTTCCGTTAAGTGTGGCTCCCGGAGTCGAGAGAGCAGGTTGTGGCTTTGGCAATCCGCCGGGGCCGGCATTCGCCCCCGTCGTTGTCGGCGGCGGTGTGGCAGTTTGCGTGGCGGGCCTTCTGAGCGGCACTCCCGGAGATGACTGGTTGTCGGAAACGACTGGGCGAGTAGTTGCCTTTATCGGAGGATGGAGAGCCGGTCCGGTCGTGGCGTTCGCCGTTGCCGCGCTTGCTGGTTTGTCCGGAACCGAAGGCAATCGCTGCGCAAGAATATCCGCCGCCCGCAGCGGAACTCCCGGTGTAACCGGCTCACGTTCTTCTTTCTTCAAGATCACCAAAACTTCTTCCAGCCGATCTAGTCTTGCCGCGGGTTTGACTGAGATCTGCAGGAATTCAGATCCTCTCTCGACCTTTGCAACCGTTCCGATCAACAATCCTTTGGGGAAAATCAGATCGCCACCGCTGGTCAACACTTTGTCGCCCGCCTTGATATCTTCGTCGGCCATGATTTTGTCGATTACCAAACCACCCGAGGGTTTACCCTGCATGACCCCGAGAACGCGCGATTGTTCGAGGATTGCGCCCACTCCGCTGGTTTGATCGTTTACCAGCAGCACTTGCGAGGTGTTTTTGAAGACGCTGATGACCCGCCCAACAACCCCATCTGCCGAAATCACTGCCATGTCCTGCTGAATTCCATCACGGGAACCCTTATCAAGATAAACCGTGCGCGACAGTTCGCTGCCGCTCGAGCCGATTACCTGCGCGGCAAGCGTTTTAGCGATGAATTGCTCTTTGAATCCGAGCAACGCTTGCAATCGGTGTGCCTGGTTCGCGTCTTGCTGCAAACGAACCTGTTCCAATTGCAATTGTTCAATTTGATCTTTCAGCTGGCGGTTCTCCTGGCGGACGCCGCGCAGGTAAAAATAGTTGTGCCATAGCGTCGATGCGTCGGTTTGGAGGTAAACGATTGCTCTCTCGAATGGGGTAATGGCTGAAATCGCCCAGACGCGGATCAAACGCGAGGTTTTGTTTTCCGTCGAGCGCTTGACCTGCACGGCAAGTCCAAGAATTTGGATGAAAATGGCCGCCGCGAGAATACTGACATTACGATAGCGGCCGATAAGAGTGTCCATAAAATCAGCTATCAGCCATCAGGAAGTCAACAGTTGTGTTAGCACCGACTACCCTGGGAAAATTTCTCGTGTACCTTCGTGGTTGCAGCTTTAAGCAGCCGGCCATCACGAACTCAGCCGGTTTAGCTGAGGGCTGAAAGCTGATGGCTGAGAGCTACTCAATCGAAATCTTTCTCAGCAGCTTGAAATCGCTGAGCATCTTGCCCGTGCCGAGCACCACGCTGCACAGCGGATCATCGGCGATTGAAACCGGCAGTCCGGTTTCTTCGCGGATTCGCTTATCCAGATTCTTCAGCAGCGCGCCGCCGCCTGTCAGCACGATTCCGCGATCGCTGATGTCCGCCGAGAGCTCTGGAGGCGTACGCTCCAGCGCAACCCGCACCGCGTTCATGATGGTCGAAACGCACTCACTCAAGGCTTCGCGAATTTCACTGTCATCTACGGTGATCGTCTTCGGAACGCCCTCGATTAGGTTCCGACCTTTGATCTCCATCGTCAGCGGCTTATCCAGCGGATACGCCGAGCCAATCTCCATCTTGATCTGTTCCGCCGTGCGCTCGCCGACCAGCAGGTTATATTTCCGCTTCAGGTAATTCATGATGGCCTCATCCATCTGATTACCCGCCATGCGTACCGATCGCGAATAAACTATGCCGCTTAACGAAATCACAGCGATGTCGGTTGTTCCGCCGCCGATGTCGACCACCATATTGCCGGACGGCTCGGTAATCGGAAGCCCAGCGCCAATCGCCGCGACCATCGCCTGTTCTACGAGATAAACTTCGCTGGCCTTTGCGCGATAGGCCGAGTCCATGACGGCGCGCTTTTCCACCTGCGTAATTTCAGAAGGCACGCCGATCACGATGCGCGGATGCACCAGCATTTTCCGGTTGTGCGCCTTCTGGATGAAGTAATTGAGCATCTTCTCGGTGACTTTGAAGTCGGCGATCACACCATCTTTCATCGGCTTAATGGCGACAATATTTCCCGGCGTGCGGCCCAGCATCTCTTTCGCTTCTTTGCCGACGGCTTCGACTTCGCCGCTGTTCTTGTTCAGCGCCACGATTGAAGGCTCATTCACTACAATGCCTTTGCCGCGGGCGTAAACCAGGGTGTTGGCGGTCCCCAGATCGATCGCCAGGTCGCTCGAAAAAATGCTGAACAGCGACCTTACGTTGTGCCCATTCGATGATCCATTACGAAATCCGTTGGATGACATACTTTGTCCCTTTTGTTGATCTACTACATCGGGCACAACTCCGCCTCGGGCAGTGCCCCGCAAAACCTAAGTTGTCTCTGGGCTTTGATCCTATTGTAAGGATTTTTCCGACCCAGCGCTAAAAATTAAAGCCACGGCTTGCACAAGCAAAGTGACAGCGAGGGTAACCGTCACTGAATCACCACTTTCTGCTGCTCCGTGTTCACTCCGCCCTTTGAATCCTGCGCCGTAACTGTGATCAAGGTCTCGCCGGTCGGAAGCGGAGGAGTAAAAAAATGGAAAGTACCATCGGCGCCCACCACCGGTACTTCGTGCCCATTTACCATCACTCGCGCGCCGGCTTCGGTTTTTCCCGTCAGCTCGATGACTCGTCCGTGCTGAATAAAAGGATCAAGCTGTAACGCAATTTTTCCGGAATCAATTTCTTTGGTAATGATCGTGAACCGGTTCTTTTCGCTCTCGGCCGATTCCTTTCCCTCACCATCGTAGGACTTCACCAGCCAGTAGTACGGCCCTTCCGTGAGCCCCGAAACCATCACATTCGCGGAATTCACTTTGTGGTCGAGTATCAAAGACGAGAAGTATGGGTTCCGCGAGACCATCAGGCGATATCCTTTGGCATTCGCCATCGCCGTCCACGAGAACTCGATCGGCTTCGGATCATGGGAAATAAAAATCGGCATCATGTTCGCTGGCGAAATCGGTGTCGGGGGCCCGATCTCCTTCACCTTTTCTATATGCTGCGACTCCGGCCTGAACGTCGCCTTTTCCCAATTGGCCAATTGCACGGTTTCACCGTTGCGCTCAACTGTTCCGCTTCCTCGCGTGATCAGCAGTTCATCTTTCTGAGCTTTGGCGTCTTTGCTCACCCGCGCCGCGCTTTCAGGCGCCAGCGATGCGGTCGCGCCATCCATGATGACCTCTGATCTCGAACCCTGCGAGTACGTTCCGGTCGCAAGGTCCACGGTTCCTGTGTTTACCGCGACCGTAACATTCGTCTGTTGCCGCTCATTGGCCGAGTTTTCCTCGATGACGATCAGCGAATCCTGCTTAACGGTGTAGTTCGTGCCATCGTTGAAGACAATTTTTGCCATGCCTTCGGAGCCGGTCTGGATCACGTCGCCTTTTTCAAGCGGAAGGCTATAGTCGGCGCGAACCCATTCGTTGCTGTTTGCCTTCTTCACCCGCACCGTGCCGTCAAGGGCAGTGATGTGCGCCTGCTGCGAAACAATCCCTGGCTTGGCTGAAGGCTCTGCGGCGACTCGCTCGAGCAAATTGGTGAACAGACTGCTCACGGCCTTCCCGGTGTTGGCGCTGAACTCGGGGAATGCAAATCGCGTGGCAACAACGATCGCAAGAACGACTGCAAAGATAAACGTAATCACGCTGCGGTAGGTGACGGTCTTCCAGGCGATCTGAATTCCTGGTTTACGGTTCGCGGACACGAATATCCTCTCGAGGACAAGAGAGTCCCCGGAATGTACACAAAAATTATTACAGCGAAGGCGGAAGGTGGCGCACCCAAACCGCGCACGTTACGTTACTGAGGTCACGGGGAAATCGGCGGTCCTCCGTAAGTAGCATTCGGGCCGGGTCAACCGCCTACAATACAAGCTGGTGACCAGGAGAGAATGCCATGCCAACCGCTTCGAGATCACCCTTCCTACTTACATTAATTCTGGTGGCGTTCTTGCATTCGCTCGGGCAGGGGGTGCCGGAGACGAAATCAGGACTAGGTCCGCGTCCAGTCCGTGATGTAATCCTTCAATGGGAGAAAGAATACGGCTGGGTAATTACTTACGAGGATCCTCGATTAGTGTATTCCGGCGACGTGGAAGATATCACCAAAAGGGTGCGCAGGGATGTTATGCCGGGCGAGTCAATTGATCCCAGCAAAAGAATTCTCTCTGCGCGTGAACGGCGAATTTCAGTCGCGTACACGGCACCAAACAGTCCAAGCGATAAGACGGCACAGTTGGAGGCCGCAAAGCGACTTGCCGATGCTTCTGCTACGGATGGAGGAAACACGTTCGTCGTCTCTCAATCCACGACTCGCCTACATGTCTTGCCGGGATTAGTGAGAGATTCTGACGGCCAGTTACAGCCCAGCCAGCCCCTACTAAGCACAGTCATCAGTCTGCCCGCAGGTGATCGCGATGGCATTGCCTTTCTACATCAAATGTGCGACGCACTGACAACCGCGACCGGCTATCGGGTTTTCGTCGGCACCATCCCAACCAACGATATGGCCCAATTCCATACGAAAGCAGGATACGAAGGACTTCCCGCTGGGCAAATTTTGGAAGATTTCCTTGATAGCATGCCGGATGGAAATGGGTACACATGGGCATTGCTCTTCCAAAAGGATTATGCGTTGAACATCCATCGTGTTGGGGTCGGAAATCACCTAAGACAACCTGCCTCGGGAGCTCCCGTCAACCACCGTCCACGCGTGGAGGAGATGCATTCCCCAGACGGAACTAAGACCGTATACATACACAGATAATTTTTGCTGGATTCTCCTGCGTCTTGACCTCTAAGCATCACGACAATTGCGGCTCGCTAGCTGGCCGCTTGTCGGATGCGGGAGTTCACTCGCTTGCCCCACCTCTGGCCGAGCGATAGCATGAAAGTCGCAGGAGGATTCGATGGCCACCGACACTCTGACCCGCCCCACCATAGAAGGCGATGCCTTTCGTCCCAACGTTTACCGGAACTTTATCGACGGAGAGTGGGTCGAGTCCTCGACCGGCGAGACCTTCGAGAATCGCAATCCTGCCGACACTCGCGATGTAATCGGAATTTTTCAGAAATCGGCGAAGGCCGATGTCGATGCTGCGGTCGATGCCGCGAAACGTGCTTTCGTGAAGTGGCGTCTCGTCCCAGCGCCCCGCCGCGCCGAGATGATCTATCTCGCCGCCGAAATGCTCGCCGAACGCAAAGAAGAGTTTGCCCGCGACATGACTCGCGAAATGGGCAAGGTCCTGAAGGAAACTCGAGGCGATGTTCAGGAAGCAGTTGACACCGCGTACTACATGGCCGGCGAAGGCCGGCGCCTCTTTGGCCCGACAACTCCTTCCGAGCTGCCAAACAAATTTGCCATGGCTATTCGCCAGCCACTCGGCGTCTGCGGCATGATCACGCCCTGGAATTTCCCCATGGCAATTCCCTCGTGGAAACTTTTGCCGGCGCTGGTCTGTGGTAACACCTGCATCATCAAGCCCGCGCAGGATACGCCGCTTTCAACTTTTAATTTGGTCCGCGTTCTCAGCGATGCGGGTGTTCCGAAAGGCGTGATTAACGTCGTAAGCGGATTCGGTCCGGATGCGGGCGCGCCGCTGCTCGAGCATCCGGAAGTGCGCGCCATCTCTTTCACCGGCTCGAGCGCGGTCGGCCGTACCATCGGCACCACAGCCGCGAAGAGTTTCAAACATTGCTCGCTCGAGCTCGGCGGCAAGAATCCCATGATTGTCCTCGACGACGCAAATCTCGAGCTCGCCATCGAAGGCGCGCTCTGGGGAGGCTTCGGCACCACCGGCCAGCGCTGCACCGCAACCAGCCGCATCATCGTGCAAAAGGGCGTTTACCACGACTTCGTTCACCGTCTGGTCGAACGGGCACGGAAGCTGCGCGTTGGCAACGGGCTGGATGAGATCGTTGAGATGGGACCGGCCATTAATGAGCGTCAATTGCAAAGCGATTTGCAGTACGTCGATATCGGAAAAACAGAAGGCGCGAAGCTGCAGTGCGGGGGCAATCGCCTCGATAAAGGCGATCTCAAGCACGGATACTTCATGGAGCCGACGGTTTTCTCTGACGTCGATCCCAAAATGCGCATCGCTCAGGAAGAAATCTTTGGGCCGGTCGTGTCGATCATCCCATGCGAGAACTTCGAAGACGCTGTTGTCATCGCCAACAACATCGAATACGGCCTGTCATCGGCGATCTATACCCGCGACGTGAATAAGGCATTCACCGCCATGCGCGATCTCTATGCTGGGATCACGTACATCAACGCTCCGACGATCGGCGCCGAAGTCCATCTTCCGTTCGGCGGCACGAAGGCCACCGGCAACGGCCACCGCGAGGGCGGAATCGGAGCAATCGATTTCTATACGGAATGGAAATCGGTGTATGTGGATTACTCCGATCGGCTACAGAGGGCTCAGATTGATAGGCCGGAATAATAAGCCCGTCGTTGGTCGTGCGTCGTTGGTCGTTGGCGAAAGCCATAGAGTTGACAGCAAGTTACTCGTACATCAGGAGCTAAAGGAAGCTGGCCTCTGTGGGATTGCTCTGTGCGACTCCGTGTTCTCTGTGGTTGAGCTTTTCGAAGAACTTGACAACAGAGCACACGAGCGACACGAAACACCATTGCCTCGGTGTCTCCGTAGTGAATTGCTTTTGGTCTTCGGCGCTAGGCGGTTAAAATGTAAGTCATGCCAGCAACCCAAACTCGCGAAATCACCGCCGCCCAACGTCTCGATAACCTGCGCTACGCCATTCGCGACCTCGTCGCGACCGCCGACGAAGTCAAGCGCCAGGGCCACAAAGTTCTTTATCTGAACGTTGGCGATCCCAACATCTTCGATTTCGCGCCACCGGCGCACATTGTCGAAGCTGCGTATCGCGCCATGCGCGACAACAAAAACGGCTACGCGCCTTCCGCCGGAGTTCCAGAGGCGCTCGACGCAATCCGCGCGCAAGCCGAGCGGAACGGCTTCAGCAGCGTCCAGAATATTTTCATCACCAACGGCGCTGGCGAAGCGGTCGATCTCTCACTGACCGCACTGCTCAATCCCGGCGATAACGTGCTCACCCCGCGCCCGGACTATCCGCTCTATCCCGCCGTGCTCTGCAAAATCGGCGCCGAAGCGAATCCTTATTATTTGAACGAAGAAGACGGATGGCAGCCCGAACTCAGCGACATAAAGAAAAAGATCAACTCGCGGACGAAAGCAATTGTTCTTATCAACCCCAATAATCCGACCGGTTCGCTCTGCACGCGGCAGATGCTCGAAGATCTTGCCGAGCTTGCCCGCCAGCACAACCTGCTGATCATCGCCGACGAAATTTACGACAAGCTGATCCTCGATGGCGGCGAGCACATTTCAATCGCGACGGTCGCGCCTGATGTGCCCGTAGTCACAATCGGCGGCTTGTCGAAAAATTATCTCGCTCCCGGATGGCGCATGGGTTGGGGTATCGTCAGCGGAGAGGCTGCTGCAGTGAGGCCCTACATCGAAGGCATCCACAAAATGCTGCGCGCGCGCTTGTCTGCAAATCATCCCCAGCAGTACGCGATCAAGCCCGCACTGGAAGGCCCGCAAGGTCACCTGGTCGAAGTTCGCCGCAAGCTCACAGCCCGGCGCGACCTTACAGTTCAAACCTGCAACTCCATCCCCGGAATGAGCTGCGTCCCTCCGCGCGGCGCGTTCTATGCCTTTCCTCGCATCGACGTTCCCGAAGAAGACGCAACCTGGGTAAAGGAACTGTTGTTGCAGAAGCACATTCTTACCGTGCAAGGTTCAGGCTTCGGTCAAAAGCCCGGGACCAAGCATTTCCGCATCGTCTTTCTCCCGCAGGAGGAAACCTTGCGGCAGGCCTATTCAGAAATTGGCGATTTCATGCGTGGGCGAGGTTGAGCTTTGAGATTTATAGGGTTTGATTCCTTCTCCCGCTCCGCCCCGTTGAGCTAGCCGGAGATCGTAGTCGTTCTGCAGGTTGAGCCAGAACTGTGGTGGCAACCCAAAATACCTGGAGAGTCGAATAGCTGTATCCGCGCTGATTGCGCGGTCTCCCCTAACTACTTCGTATATGCCGGGAAACTTAAGTGCCTTGGCCAATTTATAGGCGCTTATGTTCAGAGGGCGCATGAATTCTTCTCTGAGAATCTCCCCGGGATGGATCGCAAAGACTTTATTTCGCTTAACCATGGTTGACCCGACTTCAGTGATAATCGACAATTTCGACCGCGTAAGCGTTGCCTTCGTGCCATCGAAAGCAAATCCGAAACTGCTCATTTATTCGGATGCTGTGTTGTCCTGCCCTGTTCCCGCGAAGCGCTTCCAGATTGTTTCCTGGAGGGACTCTCAAGTTATCCAGCGTCAGCGCAGCGTTGAGCAAAGCTAACTTGCGAAATGCACGCCTTTGGATGCCAGGTGGCCAACGGCGGCTTCTGCCGTTGCGCCATAACTTCTCAGTTTCCGAATCACGGAAACTTGCGATCACGAACAGATACTATCGCGTGCCGTTACTATTGTCAATCGTTAGTACTCGACGCATGGTCATCTTGGAGCACGATGTGGTTATCTGCTCTAATCATCTGAGTGATCGATATTCACTGCCACATCCTGCCCGAGGTAGATGACGGCCCGAAAACCTGGCAAATTGCCGAGGCCATGTGCCGCATGGCCGCCGACGATGGCATTGAGCACATCGCCGCCACTCCGCATTCGAACGATCGCTATTTCTATGATCGCGAATATCTCTCAACCGTTATTGCCGAGTTGCGAAAGCGCATCGGCACGCGGCCCAAGCTGAGTCTGGGCTGCGACTTTCATCTTTCTTTCGAGAACATGCAGTCCGCGCTGCGAGCGCCCGAAAAGTACTGTATTGGCGATAGCCGTTACATGCTGGTCGAGTTCAGTAATTTCAGCATCTCCCCTCAAATCGATGAATGGTTTACCCGCATGAAGCAGCGCGGCATCACGCCGATTATCACCCACCCCGAGCGCAACCCGGTCATTCAACAGAACCCCAAACGCGTGCTCAAATGGATTGACCTCGGATGCACCGTTCAGGTTACGGCTTCAGTCTTTACCGGATCGTGGGGAGCGCGCGCGAGAGAAATAGCCGATTGGCTGCTGAAGGCCAACGCAGTTCATTTTCTTGCTTCGGACGCTCACGAGACCGAGCGGCGGAAACCAAATCTTTCACAAGCGCGAAAAGTGATCGCAAAACAAGCAGGCGAACAAGTTGCAGCCGCCCTGGTGGAAAATAATCCAGCTGCGGTCGTCAACAACCGGCCGCTTACCGATTCGCTTGATAACGGATATTTACCGCGCGGGCGAGACAACTCCGGATGAGGGTGTTGAGACAGCCGCCGCGCCAGCGGTTCCCGCAGCAGATGAAGGAACGCTCGTTTCCGGAGCAGAAGCCAGTGCATTGCCGGCAGCGGAGCTTTGTTGGCCCGGCGCAGTCGTCATCGCGCTCTCTGGATTGAGCAGGTGTTGATTGTCTGGTCCCAGGCCTAGCCGAATCAGCGCGCGTGCATCGGGGACGGTTTTGCTTTGCCAGCCTTGGTCGGCCTGGTAGTGTCGCATCCCTTGTTGCGTAGTTGCGTCCCACTTACCTGAAGGCTCACCCTTAAGGTAATGCTCGCGAATAAGCGCCTGCTGAATTTCGCGAACGCGATCACCGTCAATGGCTTTTTGTCCGCGTACCTTGTGGGATTTACGGCGATGGATGATGTGGTGTGACTTCGTTTTTGTACCGGGGGCTGCCGGGTGAGTTTCCGCGCCGGAATTGGCCGTAAACGACAGGAGCGCGGCAAGCAGCGCTACGCCAGCCATCCTTCGCATGTGTGTGCCTTTTCTAGTCATAGCAGCGCTTTAGCCTTAAGCATTTCTGCTTCCGGCGCTAGTAATGATCTCGCGGAGCGCCCCACTGGCGCCAGTTCCCTTGGTGCAAGTAACAGTTACGGAAGTGTTCCGGCAAGGAAGATCGTGCCGTCGTTACGTCCCGCACCCCGCTGACGCACCAGGAACACGACATCCTGACCACTCTTCAACGTTGCCTGTATGTGGTCGAAGTCTTCCGCGCTATTTATTTTTTGCTTGTTAATTTCGAGGATAACGTCACCTCGCGTCAGGCCCACGTCGTCGGCGAATGATCCCGGTTTAATGTCCTGGACCACAACTCCCTGGCCCGAAGGAACGTTCAGCCGGTCGGCCATTTCAGGCGTCAAGTCGCGGACCGTAATCCCGAACCTGCTTTGCTTCGGTGCAGCTTGCTCGCCGCCTTCTTCGTCCTCTCCCAGCCGGGTGGCAAAGAGCTTCGCGCGATCTGCAACCGTTACTTGAGCTTCATCTTTTTTCGTATTGCGATAGTATCCGAGCGCCACCTTCGACCCAGGTTTACGGCCAGCGATATCAGCAACTAATTCATCTCCGTTCTTCACCGGCTTGCCATCGACAGAGATGATCGTGTCGCCGACCTTCAAACCTGCGCGCTCTGCCGGGCTTCCCGGAACGACGCTTGAAATCGTGATGCCGCCCTGCACGCCGTACACCCGCGCAATCGCCGGATTCTCCTGCGCATTGAATTCGATTCCGATCGATCCGCGCTCCACTCGGTGTTCAGGCCCGGTGAGCTGGTTGTAAACCTGAGCAACTGTATTCGAGGGAAGCGCGAAGCCGACACCAGCGTATGCGTTCGTGTCGGTAAGAATAGCGGTGTTGATTCCGATTACTTCACCGTCCATATTGACCAGCGGCCCACCCGAATTCCCAGGATTAATTGCCGCGTCCGTCTGAATGAACGACTGAAACTGCCGGTTCGGGACAATGTTGCGTCCCTTCGCGGAAACGATTCCCGCGGTCACCGTCGCTTGCAGCCCGAATGGGCTGCCAACCGCAAGCACCCAATCTCCCACCTGCATTCCGTCTGAATTGCCCAGTTTTGCCGTCGGCAGCGTACGGTCGACATCAACCTTAATCACCGCCAGGTCCGTTTCCTGGTCACTGCCAATCACCTTGGCATCGTGCTGCACTCCGGCCGCGTCGTCCTGTAGGTGAACACGAATCCGGTCGGCCTTCTCCACCACGTGCCGATTGGTGATGATGTAACCCTTCGCATCGACGATCACGCCAGAACCCAGGGATCGCTCGCGAATCGGCCCCTGATCGCCGCCTTGGCCAAAGAACTTGTCGAAGAAATCGCCGAAAGGATTCTCCTGATCTCCGCCCTCTTCGTCACCACCACCCCGGCGGCGAGACGGCTTGATGGTCGATTCCGTATTGATATTCACGACCGCGGGCTCAAGGCTTTTCGCAATCTGCGAAAATTGGTTCGAAGTTTGGCGAGCTGAAGGTATTGAGAGCGGCGTAACATCAGCCGATTTCTTGTCCTTCTCCTGGCCCTTCACGCCATAAGAAACGACGGTTCCGATGAGAATGCCGACAGTCAGAGTGAGTAATATGACCAGCGTAAAACCGACGCGGTTCGCTTTAAAACGCCCCCACAGATTGGCGTGCGCTTCCATGAGTTGACTTGCCTCCAAGTTCCAAACGTCTGATTATACAGCCCGGAAACCAGGCATAAAGGAGAACCGATTGACGCTCTGTGGTTAGACGCGGCAGCCATGAAAAGTGTTGTTGATGCCGCATCTTGCTGATGTAAAGAAATGTGAGGAACGAACTCGGAGCCGCGAGCCGCGAGCGGTGAGCAAACGTCCGAGTCGACCGCTTCGCCTGCGGTTGCCGAATTCACTCTGACTCAGGCGCATAGCTCACTGCTCAGTACTCCTAACTACTGGTCCGGCAACACAATGTAATTAAAGCCGCCGTTTGCTCCGTCAACTGCTACCACGGTTTGGTATTGACTTTGCGTTAGGGCCAATGGCCCTGTATCCAGAAAGACGTTGCTCGTACCTGGGGCCGTCATGAACACCTGGTAATTTCCAATCGCAACTTGTTGGTAACCCGTGGTCTGGTTGAATGGCAGGCTCGCGGAGACCGGCGTCACGCCGCCAATGCCGCTTCCTGCATTCACCAGGTAAACGTCGGCCGGCCCCATGTTAGACGATGCATTGATGATTCGCACCGACCCGTCTCCGGTGACAATATTGGTGGCCGTCCCTGCACCGTCGGTCAGCACCAGCGTTGCCGGCTTTGAACCGGTTGCGGTCACGTAAATCGAGAGATTGGAGCTGGCAGTCACCGCAACCGTCTGCTGAAAAAGCGACGCCGAATTGGCCACCGCCAGTCCTTGCACATGGTGTTGCCCAGTTTTGACTGGCGTATAAGGCATGAAGTTGGTGAAAGCGAGCGAGGTCGCAACCTGAGCGCTGTCAATCAAAATGTCGACCGGAGGAGTGGTTGCCGAAGCCATCACTACCCGCATTTGCTGCGTCGTGCTGTTGCTGCTTCCACCGCACCCGAGCGCTGCCAAAAACCTACAGCACAGCCCGGCAATCAGGACACATCTGCCCACAAGTCTCCTCCAGCTGAATATTCCTGTTTACCAGAAATCGAGGAATTCTGAAAATAGGATGCGTAGAGTCAACGAGAACGATGTGTCTTTATTGACTCGGCGCTGCCCAGTAAGAATGGAATTGATCGTGCCTCGCGTCTCAACCTCCATTGGACTTCCATTCAGCATGTCATCCCGAACTTGTTCGCCGCAGGTGGACGAGAGGGATCGGACGATGCGAAAGGATCCAGCATTGGTTTGAAGCATGGGTGGAAACCGGCTTTCGGGCCGAATGTTGTCATTCCGAAGCGCGAGCAGAGCGTAGAGCGAGGAATCTGCTGGTCCCGGACGAAAAGAAGATTCCTCACCGCTAAAGCGGTTTGATTGCATAACGACGTTGGCTCGATCGCAGAGTAAGTTGGAAGCTGCGAAATCGACCAAGGCTCGGCAAAGGAGCCAACGTCATGCTGATTATAGGTTGTGATTTTCATCCTGGGTTTCAGCAGGTCG